>NZ_JADWYQ010000037.1 GCF_022414575.1 Streptomyces sp. MUM 178J
GCGCGGGCGGGCGCGGCGGGAGTTCGGCGTGGGGCGCGCCGGGGGCACGACGCGAGCGCGGCGGGGGCGCGGCGGGGCGACCGCGACCGTGCCGTCGTCTTGCGACGGCACGGTTGTGCCGGCCGCCAGCGACAGCGAGGATGCGTCCATGACAAACCGTCAGCTCGACGGCGTCGTACGCCTGTGTGTTCCCCAGCCTCCACGAGAGAAGGGCCGCCATATGTCCGCAGCCGGTGAGAGGACCAGGCTCGGCATCCTCGCCGTGAGCCTGTCGGTGGTCGCCGCGACCGCGGCCGTGCCCCCCGCCGCATACGCGGCAGGTTCCCCGACCGGATCCGCGGTCGGCTCCCTCACCGTGCTGACCTACAACGTCGCCGGGCTTCCCGAGCCGCTCTCGGGAAGCAAGCCCGCGAAGAACACCAAGGTCATCTCCCAGCGGATCAACTCCTACGACATCGTGAACGTCCAGGAGGACTTCGCCTACCACGCCGACCTGATCAAGCATGACGAGCACCCGTACCGGACACCGCCGTCCGTCCCCGAGTGGGTGCCGGTGCCGGGCGTGCCCTTCTCGGACGGGCTCAACACCCTCTCCGACTTCAAGCTGCGAAAGCTCGACCGGGTGACGTGGGACCGGTGCGCCGGCTACGACTGTCTGACCCCGAAGGGCTTCACCTACCTCCGACTCGAACTGCCCGGCGGAACGTCCCTCGATCTCTACAACGCCCATATGAACGCCGGCTCGGGCACCGAGAAGAAGCTGCGCGTCCGCCGGGACAACGTCCGCCAGTTGTCCGACTACATCAAGAAACACTCCGCCGACCGGGCGGTCATCGTGACCGGGGACACCAACAGCCGCTACACCAGACCAGGCGACATCATCCGCGAGCTGCGGGACGACAACGGACTCACCGACGCCTGGGTCCAGCTGGTGAAGGGCGGCACGACGCCCGAAGTCGACGAGTCCGCGCCCACATGCAAGGAGTCCGCCGAATGCGAGCTGCTCGACAAGGTCTTCTACCGCAGCGGCCCGGGGCTGACACTCGACGCGGTCCGGTACGGCAACGAGTACGCGGAGTTCCTCGACTCCAAGGGGAAGCCGCTGTCGGACCACAACCCACCGGCCGTCACCTTCACCTTCACACGCGGCGAAGAGGCCGCCGACGGCTGAGAGCTGCGACGGCCGCCGCCTGCCCCCGGGTGCACGGCTAGAAGATGAACACGCCGACGGCGAATGCGGTCAGGCAGACGGCCACGAGCACCATGAACCACGCGAAGCGGACGCGGCGGGCGATGGCCTCGGGGCTGTAGCCCAGGGCTCGGGCCGCCGCCAGCACATCCTGCGCGAACTTCTCGGAGCTTCTGTCGTCCCCCGTGGCCGGGCTTTCGTCTCTCATCGTTCTCCTGTCTCCATGCCGCTTCTCAGTCGTCGAGGACACGGAGCAGTCGCCACGGCGAGGTGACACCGGGGTGGCCGTGTGAGAGGTGGGCCGCCGGGGCCTGGTGGGCGCGTTCCGGCGGACTGCCGTTCCTCGGCCCCGGCCGGGCGCGTCGACGGCTCCCGTCACCGGAGCCGGACAGGCTAGATCGGTCCGACGCGACCGGTCAAGCCCTTGCTCCCGCCCGGGATGTGGGGCGAAGGCCCGGGCCCCGGGGTGGCGGCCCCGGGGCCGGGGCCGTCAGGCGATGCGGTCGAGGACCACCGGCGTGGGGTGGAACTCCGTGCCCGCGGGGGCGATGTCGTACGCCGACGCCAGCGCCTCACGCGCGTAGTCGAACTTCTCCGGCGTGTCCGTGTGCAGCGTCAGCAGCGGCTGACCCGCCGTCACCGTGTCGCCCGGCTTGGCGTGGAGTTCGACGCCCGCGCCCGCCTGGACCGGGTCCTCCTTGCGGGCGCGGCCCGCGCCCAGGCGCCAGGCGGCGAGGCCGACGTCGTAGGCGTCGAGGCGGGTGAGGACGCCGGAGGAGGGAGCCGTCACCACGTGCTGCTCGCGGGCGACGGGGAGCGCCGCGTCCGGGTCGCCGCCCTGGGCCGCGATCATGCGGCGCCAGACGTCCATGGCGGAGCCGTCGGCCAGGGCCTTCGCCGGGTCGGCGTCCTTGAGCCCGGCCGCGTCGAGCATCTCGCGGGCCAGCGCCAGGGTCAGCTCGACGACGTCCGCGGGGCCGCCGCCCGCGAGGACCTCCACCGACTCGCGGACCTCGAGCGCGTTGCCCGCGGTCAGCCCGAGCGGCGTGGACATGTCGGTGAGCAGCGCTACGGTGCGGACCCCGCTGTCGGTGCCCAGCGCCACCATGGTGGAGGCCAGTTCCCGGGCGTCCTGAACCGTCTTCATGAACGCGCCGGTGCCGACCTTGACGTCGAGGACGAGCGAGCCCGTCCCCTCGGCGATCTTCTTCGACATGATGGAGGAGGCGATCAGCGGGATCGCCTCGACCGTGGCGGTGACGTCCCGCAGGGCGTACAGCTTCTTGTCCGCGGGGGCGAGCCCGTCTCCAGCCGCGCAGATCACCGCTCCGGTGGAGTCCAGGACGGAGAGCATCTCCTCGTTGGACAGCAGCGCCCGCCAGCCGGGGATGGACTCCAGCTTGTCGAGGGTGCCGCCGGTGTGGCCGAGGCCCCGGCCGCTGAGCTGCGGCACGGCCGCCCCGCACGCGGCGACCAGCGGCGCGAGCGGCAGGGTGATCTTGTCGCCGACGCCGCCGGTGGAGTGCTTGTCCGCGGTGGGGCGGGACAGCGAGTCGAAGTTCATCCGCTCGCCGGAGGCGATCATCGCCGCGGTCCAGCGGGCGATCTCCGTGCGGTTCATGCCGTTCAGCAGGATGGCCATGGCCAGCGCGGACATCTGCTCGTCGGCGACCTCGCCGCGCGTGTAGGCGTCGATGACCCAGTCAATCTGCTCGGGACTCAGCTCGCCCTTGTCCCGCTTTGTGCGGATGACGGAGATGGCGTCCATGGCCATGGCTGGCTTCCTTCCAACTGCGGTGGTGGCGGGCAGAGATGACTCTACGCGCATAGAGAAAGAAGAGTCGCGGGAGTCACGGCCATGCCGTGACTCCCGCGTCGTCAGGCGAGATGAGCCGGGCCGAACGCCTGCGGCAGCATCTCCTTGAGCGGCAGCACCCCCGCCGGGGTGTCCACCAGCAGTTCGGGACCCCCGAACTCGTACAGCAGCTGCCGGCACCGGCCGCACGGCACCAGCAGACCGCCGGTGCCGTCCACACAGGTGAAGTGGGTGAGCCGGCCGCCGCCGGTGGCCTGGAGCTGGGAGACGAGGCCGCATTCGGCGCACAGGCTCAGCCCGTACGAGGCGTTCTCGACATTGCAGCCGGTCACCGTCCGGCCGTCGTCGACGAGCGCGGCCACGCCGACCCGGAAGCCCGAGTAGGGCGCGTACGCACGGGACATCGCCTCACGCGCCTGCCCCCGCAGGACCCCCCAGTCGACATCCTTCGTCACTTGCCCTGGCCCTTCCGGTAGAGCATGCCGTTCGCCTTGGGCATCCGCAGCCGCTGCGCGGACAGGGCGAGCACCAGCAGCGTGGTGACGTACGGCGCGGCGTCCACGAACTGGCTCGGCACCTCGTCGGTCAGCGCGTACCAGGTGAACAGACCGCCCGCCGCCGCGGCGGAGATCATCGCGGGCAGGTACTTCTTCTTGTACAGCTACCATGCGGCCGCGACCACCAGCAGGATGGCGATGAGCAGCAGCATGGCGTGGACGTTCTCCGCGCCGCCGCGCAGCTTGAGGCTGTCGGTGAAGCCGAAGAGGCCCGCGCCGAGCGCCATGCCGCCCGGCATCCAGTTGCCGAAGATCATCGCAGCGAGACCGATGTAACCGCGGCCGCCGGTCTGGCCCTCCTGGTAGATCCCGGTGGAGACGATCGCGAGGAACGCGCCGCCGAGGCCGGCCAGGCCGCCGGAGATGATCACGGCGATGTACTTGTACTTGTAGACGTTGACGCCGAGGGACTCGGCGGCGACGGGGTTCTCACCGCAGGAGCGCAGCCGCAGACCGAAGCCGGTGTGCCACAGGGCCCAGTAGGTGACCGGGATCAGCAGCAGGGCGACGACGGTGAGCAGCGACAGATTGGTGACCAGTCCGCCGAGCACGCCCGCGAGGTCCGAGACGAAGAACCAGTGTTTGTCCTGGAGGTCCGCCAGCCAGTCCGACAACCCCGGGATGGTGATCCGGTCGATCGCGTCGATGCGCGGCGACTGCTTGGACGAGCCGCCCGGCTCCTCGGCGAAGGTGAAGTTCGAGAGGTAGCGGGTGGCGCCGAGGGCGAGGATGTTGACCGCCACACCGGAGACGATGTGGTTGACGTTGAACGTGATGGTGATGACCGCGTGCAGCAGTCCGCCGAGCGCGCCGCCGGCGATGCCCATCAGCACGCCGACCCAGGGACCCCACTGGAAGCCGGCCCAGGCGCCGAACCAGGTGCCGAGGATCATCATGCCCTCGAGACCGATGTTGATCACACCCGCGCGCTCCGCCCACAGACCGCCGAGGCCGGCGAGGCCGATCGGCACGGCGAGCTGGAGGGCGCCGGAGACCTGTCCGACGGAGGTCAGGTCATTGGCCCCGCTGATCACGCGGACCAGCGAGAACAGGGCCAGTCCGCCCGCGATGATCAGCAGGATGACGGGCAGGGTCAGCTTGGGTCGGCGGCCGCCGTTCCTGGGGGCCTTGGGCGCGGCGCTCGCGGCCGAGGCGTTGCTCGTGCTCACTTGGCGGCCTCCTTCGCGGTCTTGAGGGCGTGCCCGGCGGCGAGCTCTTCGCCCACCTTCCGCTGCTGGCGGCGCAGCCCGTACTGGCGGACGAGTTCGTAGGACACGACGACCGCGATCACGATCAGACCCTGCATGATCGTGGCGATCTCCTTCTCGTAGCCGTGCTGGTCGAGATCCGCGGACGTCTTGTCCAGGAAGGAGACCAGCAGGGCGGCGAAGAAGATCCCGACCGGGCTGTTGCGGCCGAGCAGGGCGATGGTGATGCCGGTGAAGCCGACTCCGACGGGGAAGTTGAAGCTGTAGGTGTGCGTGTCGCCCAGCAGGGTGGGCATGCCGGCGAGTCCGGCGACCGCGCCCGAGATCAGCATCGCGGTCAGGACCATCTTCTTGGCGTCCACGCCGGAGGCCTGGGCCGCGGTCGAGCTGGCGCCGGTGGCGCGCAGGTCGAAGCCGAAGCGGGTGCGGTTGAGGACGAACCAGTAGACGAAGCCCAGCGCGAAGGCCACGAAGGTGAAGCCGTAGATCTCGCCGCCGGTGACCTCCAGGGCCGGGAACCAGCCGGACTCGGGGATATCTCCGGTCGTCAGGTCATTGGAGCCGGGGGGCTGCTCGCCGAAGTTGGACGGCAGGATCAGCCAGGCGATCAGGCTGGTCGCGATGGCGTTGAGCATGATCGTGGAGACGACCTCGCTCACTCCGCGGGTGGTCTTCAGGATGCCCGCGATGCCTGCCCAGAACGCGCCGACGAGCATGGCGACGATCACGATCAGGGCGATGTGCAGCGGCCCGGGGAGCTCCACGGCCGCGCCGATGAGCGCCGCCACCATCGCCGCGAGCCGGTACTGGCCGTCGACGCCGATGTTGAAGAGGTTCATCCGGAAGCCGACGGCGACGGCGAGGGCCGCCAGATAGTACGTGCCGGTCTGATTGATGATCAGCACCTGGACGTCGGAGAACGACGCCGCATCGAACATCAGCCGGAACGGCTCGATGGGATCGCGGTCCGACGCCAGCAGCACCACCGAGGTGAGCACAAAGGCGACGGCCAGCGCCAGCACCGGGCCGGCCAGCCCGAGGAGCAGCCGGTCCTTGTCGAATTTCCTCATCGGGCCTCACCGTCTTCGGGGTGCTGGGGGTGCTCGAGGTGACCGGTGGCGGCGCCGGTCATGGCCGAGCCCAGTTCCTCGGGAGTGATGGTCGCGGGGTCGGCGTCGGCGACGAGCCGTCCGCGGTACATGACGCGCAGGGTGTCGGAGAGCCCGATCAGCTCGTCCAGGTCAGCCGAGATCAGCAGGACCGCGAGCCCCTCGCGGCGGGCCTCGCGGATCTGGTCCCAGATCTGGGCCTGTGCTCCGACGTCCACGCCGCGGGTGGGGTGGGCGGCGATGAGCAGCTTGGGGTGGTGGCTCATCTCGCGGCCGACGATCAGCTTCTGCTGGTTGCCGCCGGAGAGGGAGGCCGCGGTGACGTCGATGCCGGGGGTGCGCACGTCGTACTCGCGCACGATCCGCAGCGTGTCCCTGCGTGCGGCCTTGGGGTCGAGGAGACCGCGGCGGCTGTTGGGCGGCTCGGTGACATGGCCGAGGATGCGGTTCTCCCACAGCGGGGACTCCAGCAGCAGGCCGTGCCGGTGCCGGTCCTCCGGGATGTAGCCGATGCCGTCCTCACGGCGCTTGCGGGTGTGGGCGTGGGTGATGTCCACTCCGTCGAGCGTGATCGCGCCCGTGTCGGGGTTGCGCATGCCCATCAGGGTCTCGATCAGCTCGGTCTGCCCGTTGCCCTCGACGCCCGCGATGCCGAGGATCTCGCCCTTGTGGATGGTGATGGAGATCCCGTCCAGCAGCATCCGGCCCACCGGCACGCCCGGCTCCTCCAGGGTGTCGCTGGTCGGCAGCTGCGGCTCGGAGGTCTCCGGCACCGTGACCTGGCGGCTCTCGGCCAGGGACAGGCCCTGGACCTGGAGCATCGGGACGTCCGTGACGGTCGACTCACGCGTCTCCGGCGTGGGCAGCTCGGCGCCCACCATCAGCTCGGCGAGCTGGCGGGGCGTGGTGCTCGCCGGGTCGGCGGTGCCGACCGTCGTGCCGCGGCGGATAACGGTGATCTCGTCGGCGACCGACAGCACCTCGCCCAGCTTGTGGGAGATGAAGATGACGGTCAGACCCTCGGCCTTCAGCTCGCGGAGGTTGGCGAAGAGGGCGTCGACCTCCTGCGGCACCAGCACGGCGGTGGGCTCGTCGAGGATGAGGATGCGTGCGCCGCGGTAGAGGACCTTGAGGATCTCCACTCGCTGGCGGTCGGCGACGCCGAGCTCCTCGACGAGAGCGTCGGGGCGGATGCCGAGGCCGTACTGCTGCGAGATCTGGCGGATCTTCCTGCGGGCCGCAGAGCCGATGCCGTGGAGCTTCTCACTGCCGAGAACAACGTTCTCCAGGACGGTGAGGTTGTCGGCGAGCATGAAGTGCTGGTGCACCATGCCGATGCCGCGGTCGATGGCGTCGCCGGGGCTGTTGAAGGAGACCCGGGCGCCGTCCACGGTGATGGTGCCCTCGTCCGGCTTCTGCATGCCGTAGAGGATCTTCATCAGGGTGGACTTGCCCGCGCCGTTCTCGCCCACCAGGGCGTGGACGGTGCCGCGGTGCACCGTGATGTCGATGTCGTGGTTGGCGACGACGCCGGGGAATCGCTTGGTGATGCCGTGGAGTTCTACGGCAGGGGGACTGCTGGACGCGTTGATGACGCACTCTCCTTGGCCGGAAGGAGCGGGGGCAAAGGGGGCAGGGCGGGGGTGAAGTTATCGCGCCGGAGGGCTGTCTACACGCGTAGCACTGCCGAAAAATCAAGCGGACGCCCCAACTGCCCTGCGCCTCTGTCGAGATGAACGAGGCGAGGGTTTCGAGGTGCCGCCGCAGGGAGGGTAGCCGACTTTTCCTGTGCCGGGCCCCACGCCCGTGGCGGCGACGGAAGTCGTCGCCGCCACGGGTCCGATGCGCTGCCGGCGCGGATGGCGTGCACCGGCGGGGTGACCCGCCCGGGGTTACGGGGTGGTCTTGACGACGATCTTGCCGTCGATGATGTTCTGCTTCGCCGCGGCGACAGCCTCGGTGACCTCGGTCATCTTGGTGTACGCCGGGTTGGACTCGGCCAGGCCGACGCCGCTCTTGTCCAGGCCGTAGCGGATCTCGCTGGACTGCGGGTCGCCGTCCTTGACCGACTTGATCAGGTTGAAGACCGCGCCGGAGACATCCTTGGTGACCGAGGTCAGGATGTTGTCCTTGTAGGCGGCCAGACCCTTCTGGTTGTACTGGTCCGAGTCGACGCCGATGGCCCACTTGTCGGCCTTGGAGGCTGCCTCGATCGCACCGGAGCCGGCCAGACCGGCGGCCGCGTAGATCACGTCGGCGCCCTTGTCGAGCTGCCCCTGGGCGGCGGCCTTGCCGAGGTCCGGCTTGACGAAGCCGTCGAAGTTCGGCGGCTGGGTCAGGTACTGCGAGAGGACCTTGACGGACGAGTCGGTGTCCTTGACGCCCTGCTCGAAGCCCGCCTGGAACTTCTTGATCAGCGGGGTCTCGACGCCGCCGATGAAGCCGACGGTCTTGGACTTGGAGACCTTGGCGGCGGCGACGCCGGCGAGGTACGAGCCCTCCTCCTCGTTGAACACGAGGTTGGCGATGTTGTCGCCCTGGACGGAGGAGTCGTCGATGAGGCCGAACGTGGTGTCCGGGAACTTCGGCGCGACCTTCTCGATGGCCGGCGCGTAGGCGAAGCCGACGCCGATCACCGGGTTGTTCCCGGCGCGGGCCAGCGAGGTGAGGCGCTGCACCTTGTCGGCGTCTGCCTCACCGTCGGAGGGCTCGGCCTCCGTGCCCTTGACGTCGAGTTCCTTCTCGGCCTTCGACAGGCCGGCGTAGGCGGCGTCGTTGAACGACTGGTCGCCGCGGCCGCCGATGTCATAGGCGATAGCCGCTTTGATCTCACCCGAGTCGGAGGCGGCGTCCGACGAGGTCTTGCCACACGCGGTGGCGGAGAGTGCGAGGGCCGCGGACGCGATGCCCACGGTGGCGAACCTGGTGATCCGGCGCACTGGGAGGCTCCTTCAACCTGACCGAAAGCGCCTCTTCCGGCGCTGGTTTTGCGGCGATCGTAACGCGCGTAGATGCCGGTTAAAGTCGCGTTCATCAGTCGTTATCGGATCGTCGCGAAGCGGCGTCGAGGCGCGCGTAGCGTAGCCGTCGTACTGCTGTATGTATAGAAACGGCGGTCCCGGCCAGGCCGGGAAGGGCCTGCCGAGCATTCCTTTTCAGCCAGGTTACTGCCTTGGATGTGGTTTGCCGGGGCCCAAGATCCGCAGGGGCGGCGCCCGCTCCCTCACCTACGCCCAGCGGCACGGCCTCCGCCTTCCTCAGCGGAAGCTTCGCCTTCCGTAGCGGGGCTTCGCCCAGACCCGCCGTACGGCCTTCGGCCGTTTCCGGCGCGGTCCGGCAGCGCCCCGAAGGGGGACGCGGGGCTGTATCGATGTGCGGCTTCCGGCGCGCGGGCGCGACGGCCCCACGGCGGACCCGCACACGCTCGACGCGCCGACCACCGCACTCCCCGCGGAGCGCTCAGGCAGGGGGCGTGGGGAGCAGCGCCGTCGCCGTGAAGAGTTCGACGCCGACCTCGATGGCCTTCTCGTCGACGTCGAAGTCCCCACGGTGAAGATCGCGCCCCACCGGGTCGCCCGGGGTGCGGACCCCGAGGCGGGCCATGGCGCCCGGGACGTGCTCCAGGTACCAGGAGAAGTCCTCACCCCCGAGGCTCTGTTCGGTGTCCTCGACCGCGTACACCCCGCGGCGGGCGGTCTGGGCGTCGCGCAGCAGTTCGGTGATCGCCGCGTCGTTGATCACCGGCGGCACCCCCCGGACGTAGTTGATCTGCGACTTGGCGCGGTGCAGCGCGGCGATCTCGTCGATCGCCGAGTGGACGAGGTCCGGCGCGGAGCGCCAGCCCGCCAGGTCGAGGCAGCGGACGGTGCCGGAGAGCTCGGCGTGCTGCGGGATCACGTTGGGGGCGTGCCCCGCCTCGATGCGGCCCCAGGTCAGGGCGAGGCCGGAGCGGGTGTCGACACGGCGGGAGAGCAGCGCGGGGACCTCCGTGACGATCTTGGCCGCGGCGGTGACCAGGTCGGTGGTCAGATGCGGGCGGGCGGTGTGGCCGCCGGGTCCGTCGAGTGAGACCTCCAGGCGGTCGCAGGCGGAGGTGATGGGCCCGGTGCGCAGACCGATCGTTCCGGCGTCGACCTTGGGGTCGCAGTGCACCGCGACGATCCGGCCGACGCCGTCCAGCGCCCCGGCAGCCACGGCGTCGGCCGCGCCGCCCGGCAGCACCTCTTCGGCCGGCTGGAACAGCAGCCGCACCGGCTGTGGCAGCAGCCCCTGCCGGTTGAGGTCGGCGAGGACGAGCCCGGCGCCCAGGGCCACCGTGGTGTGCACGTCGTGGCCGCAGGCGTGGGCCCGGTCGGGCACGGTGGAGCGGTAGGGGACGCCGGCCTTGGTGTCGGGGATCGGCAACGCGTCGATGTCGGCGCGGATCGCCAGCATGGGCGGGCCCGCGGGGTCGGGGTCGCCGATGTCGCAGATGAGTCCGGTCCCCGCCGGGAGCACACGCGGCTTCAGGCCCGCCTGCTCCAGGCGTGCCTTGATCGCGGCGGTGGTGCGGAACTCCTGGTTGCCGAGTTCCGGGTGCATATGCAAGTCCCGGCGGAACGCGATCAGTTCGACGCGCAGGGACTCGGGCAGCGTGCCGGGGAGGGCGGCTTGTCCGGGCGGCAGCCCGGCTTCTTGGGACTCGAGGGACATCAACTGGTTCACCCAGTGAAGCGTAGGCCCTTCGAGGGGCCAACTAACGTACGATCAACAAAACTTCAGCCTCATAGGGGAAAGAAAAACGCCCCTAGCAGGCATGCTCAAGGATTGGAGTGGGTAAACTCACGCGACCGGTGAGGGCAGGTGCTGCACATCGCGCGCAGTCCCCGTCACACCGGCCAGAAAACCTTGCGCCCGCGGGCTCGCGTTCTCCTTGAGCCACTCCGGCGCGATGTCGCAGACCGCCACCTTGATGCCGGTGCCCGCGAGGGCCAGCGGCAGTGTGTGCACCACCGTCGAGGGGAAGCTGAGGACGGTGCCGCCGATCGGGCCGCGCCGGGCGATCAGCTCCAGCGGGAGATCGGGGCGTACGACCTCCAGACCCGTCTCCGTGGCAAGCCGGTGCAGCTTGTCTGAGCTCTCGCGGCGGTGGGCGAAGTAGCGGGTGGCCCCGTGGGCGCGGGCCAGCGCCCGTACGGCCTCCAGATACTGCTCCAGGTCCACCACTCCGGTCTCCACCAGCGACGTGCCGACGATGTCCGCGCCGCGGGTGAGCCTCGGCGGGCCGTACCGGAACCGGGTCCAGGCGAAGTCGTTGGGCGTGACCGTCAGTCCGGGCCGAGGTTCCACGGGCATCGAGGTGAAGACCTCGATCGAGCGGTTCGGGGCGGGGCTGAGCCGGCGGCGGGCCAGGAAGGTCACCGGCGCGAGCACCAGCTCACGCGGCCCCCGGCGGCCGCCGCGCCGGTGCCAGCGCACCAGCCGCTCTCCCCGTGCGACCTGGGCGACGAACTCCATCGTCGCCGTGCCGTCGTCCACGACGGTCAGGTCCTTGCGGCCGACCAGCGTCAGCAGCGTCTGCACATAGCGGGAGAACGGGTCCCCGATGACGACACGCTCGCCGCGCCGCAGCAGCGGCACCAGCTCGCGCACCGTCCGCAGCAGCGCGCCGACGCCGCCGCGCGCCTCCTGCCAGCGGACCGCAATCCCCTCATCGCGGGCCAGCTCCGCCATCCGGCGCAGTTGCCCCCGCGACATGGGGTCGGTGGGCGACAGCACGACCACCGTCAGCTCGGCGGCCCGGCTCGGGCCGGTACGGACCGCGGGCTGGGCGGGTACGCCCGGCAGCGGCTCCTCAGGGGCGGCGTGGGCCCACTCCAGGACGTTCAGCAGTTGGACGGGGCTCTCGACGAAGGCGAGGTTCACCGGCATTCACCTCGGGTTGCTGGTCGGGCCGGACCGTCGGCCCCGCCGCGGAGACCGGGTCTGGCACGGCGGACGGGGCCTGCGGGGTCCGGATCCGGGGTGGTCCCCCGGGAGGGCGCTGCGCTGGTGTGCCCTTGTCCGGCGACGGTGTGCCTGACGGACACGGGGTCAGCCGCGTGCCTGACGGACACGGGGTCAGCCGCGGGCCTGACGGACACGGGGTCAGCCGCGTGCCTGACGGACACGGGGTCTGCTGCGGGCGAGCATGTCCGCGAGACGGGCCTCGCCGACCAGGGGCGTCGGCGACGCGCCTGGCTGTGCCCCGGGGGACGGCTTCCCCGGCTGAGGGCCCACCGGCCGCCCGGCACGACGCCCGCGTGACGGGCCGTCGGCCGGGCCTGCGCACGGCGGCCGCATACCGCCGTCGCCGTCCGGCGGGGCGGCTGCTGCTGCGGACTGCCGGAACAGGGCGCGGCGTCCGGCGGGGCGGGCTGCCGCGGCGGTGGCTCTGCACCGGGATACCGACCGTCCTGGTCGGCATCCCGGTGCGCCGGCGCCCACCGGCGGGCGGGGCGACGCCGCCCCGCTGCGGTCGGCCAGCGGGGCGCGCCCGCCGGGTCCCGCGTTCCACCTGCGGCGCCCGGACCGGCGGCCGGCTGCCGGACTACACACGTCCGGCACACGGCCGACGACATCGGACGGACCAGGCGACGGACCCACGCGAACCGGACGGCCGGAACCAGACCCACCAGCCACCGACCCGCGCACTCCCGGCACACGGCCGACGACATCGGACGGACCGGGCGACGGGCCGGGCTCAGGCCGTCGCCGGCGTGGTCTCGGCCTCCGCCTCGGCGACGACGCCCGCGACGCGGCGGAGCTTCTTCATCGGCGCGAGCTCGCTCTCGTAGACCTTCTTCACGCCGTCGCCGAGCGCGCTCTCGATGGTGCGGATGTCGCGCACGAGCCGCGACAGACCCTGCGGCTCGACGGAGGCAGCCTGGTCGGAGCCCCACATCGCACGGTCGAGGGTGATGTGGCGCTCGACGAACGCGGCGCCCAGCGCGACGGCGGCGAGGCTGGTCTGCAGACCGGTCTCATGGCCGGAGTAGCCGATCGGCACGTTCGGGTACTCCTGCATCAGCGTGTTGATCACGCGCAGGTTGAGTTCCTCGGCCTTGGCCGGGTACGTGGAGGTGGCGTGGCAGAGCAGGATGTTGTCGCTGCCGAGCACCTCGACGGCGTGGCGGATCTGCTTGGGCGTCGACATGCCGGTGGACAGGATGACCGTCTTGCCGGTGGCGCGCAGTTCGCGCAGCAGCTCGTCGTCGGTCAGCGACGCGGAGGCCACCTTGTGGGCGGGGACGTCGAACTTCTCCAGGAACGCGACGGCCTCGGTGTCCCACGGGGAGGCGAACCAGTCGATGCCCCGCTTCCTGCAGTGCTCGTCGATCCGGCGGTAGTCGTCCTCGCCGAACTCGACGCGGTGGCGGTAGTCGATGTACGTCATCCGGCCCCAGGGGGTGTCGCGCTCGATGTCCCACTGGTCGCGCGGGGTGCAGATCTCGGGGGTGCGCTTCTGGAACTTGACCGCGTCGCAGCCGGCCTCGGCGGCCGCGTCGATCAGCTTGAAGGCGTTGTCGAGGTCGCCGTTGTGGTTGATGCCGATCTCACCGGTGACGTACACGGGGTGGCCGGGGCCGGCGGTCTTGGCGCCGAGGGTGCGCAGTCGCGACGTGCTCATCGGGGGGTTGTTCCTTACTTCTCGGAAGTGGCAGGGGACTTACGGGTGTCGGCAGTGGGTGTGCCAGGGGAGCCAGAGGCGCCAGGGGTGTCGGGGGTGTGAGGGGTGTGAGGGGTGTCAGGGGTGTTGAGGGTCGGGCCGAGGAGCCAGGAGGCGATCTCGCGGATCGCGCCCTCGCCGCCGGGTGTGGCGGTGACGGCGCGCGCCGCGGCCCGTACGGATGCGTGCGCGCTGGCGACGGCCACGGGCCAGCCGACGAGGTTGAAGCACGGGAGGTCGTTGACGTCGTTGCCGGCGTACAGCACCCGCTCGGGCGCGATGCCGGTCTGGTCGCACCACTGCTTGAGGGCGATGTCCTTGCGGTCCACGCCGTGCAGCACGGGAATGCGGAGCTTGCGGGCGCGGGCGGCGACGACGGGGTTCTGCTCGGTGGACAGGATCAGCAGTTCGAGTCCGGCGTCGCGCAGATGGGCGACGCCCAGGCCGTCACCGCGATGGACGGCGACGAACTCGCGTCCCTCGGCGTCGATGAGCACCCGGTCGTCGGTCTGGGTGCCGTCGAAGTCGAGGACGACGGCGTCCACGTCGTCGCGCGTGGGCAGCGCCGGCGCGTCCAGCAGCGGGGCGAGCGCCCGGGCGCGGGCGAGGTCGTGCGGGTCGTCGACCTCCAGCACCCGTGCGGGGTCGGTGCGTACGAGGGCGGTGCGGCCGAAGAAGCGGTGCCCTGCCTCACGGAACCCCACGCCTTTCATGGCGTAGGCGGCGCCGGTCTCCAGGAGGTCCTGGGGCCGGTCCTGCCTCCGCGGCCGGCAGGCGGCGTCGTGGTTCACGCCGACGCCGGATCCCTCGGTCTCGTCGCGCCAGACGAAGCCGTGGAAGGGGGCCACGGTCACCGCGCTGTCCGCGCCGTCCTCCAGGACCGCGGCGGCGACGCCCTGGACGTCGTCGCGGGTGAGGAACGGGCTGGTGCACTGCACGAGGAGGACGACGTCCGCCGGTGTGCCGTCGTGCATCGCCTGGTGCGCGTCCATGGCGTGCAGCACGGCGGACTCGCTGGTCGCGGTGTCCCCGGCGATCTCGGCGGGCCGCAGGACCACCTCGGCCCCCGCGGCGCGCGCGGCGGCCGCGATGGCTTCGTCGTCGGTGGAGACGACGACGTCGGTGACGAGGGGCGCGGCGAGGCAGGCGCGCACGGCGCGCGCCACGAGCGGCACACCCGCGACGGGCGCGAGGTTCTTCGCCGGCACGCCCTTGGAGCCACCGCGGGCGGGGATCACGGCGAGTACGGTCATCGGGACTCCAGTGGTCCGGTCGGTGTGGCTTCAAGGGGGCGCGGAGGGCGCATCACAGCTCGCCCATCCGGCGGATGACGGGCGCGACGCGCTGCACCCCGTGCCGGTATGCGCCGCGGGCCGCTGCCCGTACGGCGTCGCGCACGGCCTTCCGTACGCCGCTCGCCTCGGCCTTGGGGGCCGCTCCGGCCAGCGGTGCGCCGTCGGGGGCCAGGTGGTGGCGGGCCAGCAGTCCGGGGAGATAGCCGGGGGCGGTGGCCGGGGTGTAATACGGGGCGAGCGGCGGGAGTTCGGGCCGCTGGAGGAGTTCGGCGACACGCTCGCGGGCGGCGTCGAAGGCCGTGTCGTACGAGCCGTCCGCGGCGACGCCCTGGCGGGCCAGCCATTCGGGGTCCGGGTCGGGCCGGTGCCCGGCGTCGAGCCGGTCGAAGGAGGCGAGCAGCCCGGAGCCGAGGAAGTGGTGGTTGCCGAGGGCCTCGCGGACGCCGAGGTCGGTGAGGACCGCGGTGGGGATGTTGCGGTGGAGGGATTCCAGAGCGGCGGTCGAGGAGACGGTCACCAGCAGATCGGTGCGGTCCAGGACCTCGCCCATGTGCCCGTACACGAGCCGGAAGTTGGCCGGCAGCCCGCCCGGCAGCTTCCCGGCGAGCCGCTGGTACGGAAGCTCCTCGATGTGGGTGGTGTGCTCGCCGGGCTTGGAACGCAGCTTGAGCAGAACCTCGCGCTCGGGGTGGAGGCGGGCGTGTTCGACGAGGCGGCGCAGCAGATAGGTGCGGTCGGCGCGGGTCGCGGGCACGGAGGGCTGGGCGGCGAAGACGAGGGTGTCGCGGCCTTCGCTCCGCTCGTAGGGCGCGCCGCCGAGGAAGGGCAGCGCGGCCTCGGTGACCGAGGAGGCGTCGGCGCCGACTCCCTCGTACACGGCACGGAACCGCTCGGCGTCGTGGCGGGAGTTGGCCAGGACGACATCCGCGCCGTGGCGCAGCAGCAGTCCGTCGGCGAGCTTCTCGTAGACGACGCCGACGTAGCCGGTGACGACGACGGGCCGGCGGGCGAGCCGCAGTGCCGCAAGTCCGTGCAGCACGGCCTGGACGGCGCCGCCGACCAGCGCGAGGACGATGACGTCGTACCGCCGGTCGGTGTCCGCGGCGTGCTCGACCGCGCGTAGGAACTCGTTCCCGGTGACCTCGCGGAGCGCGTCCGCGTCCACTTTGACCTCGGCGAGCTGGCGGGGGGTGGGGGTGGCCCGGCCGCGCAGCAGGAAGCCGTCGAGCTGTGGGGCGGAGTCGCGCCGTCCGCGAGCGCCCTCGGCTTCCGCGCGGGCATCCGCCGCGGTCTCGGCGTCCGCGTCGTGCGGGGCGATGCGGCGCGCCGTCAGGGCGCCCCATTTCCACCGGGTGTCGGAGTCGGCGAGCACGGCGACCCGCAGGCCCTCGCTGGTACTTGTTGGCACGTCGAGGACGTTAGGAAGGCATTTGGTTTGACGGCCCAACTCGACCGCAACAACGGGTTAACAGGATGCCTACGAATAAAGAAAACGCCCGAGAAGTAAGCAGGTTAACCGTTCCGACGTTCTTCGTTCACCTGATATCCGCTCCGGGGTCAAGGCGAATGCCGGAGTGGGATCTAACCTCGCGCAGGTGGTTAAGCTCTCGGTCATCGTGCCGTTCTACAACGTGCAGACATTTGCTCCTGACACCCTCAAGAGCCTCCAGGCGAACGCTCGCGAGGACTTCGAGTTCCTGCTGGTCGACGACTGTTCGACGGATGGCACACCGGAGATGCTCAAGCGGGCGGAGCGCGAGGTTCAGGGGGCTCGGCTGATCAGACACGAGCAGAACGGCGGGCTGGCCACCGCGCGCAACACCGGCCTGGACGCGGCGAGCGGTGAGTACCTGACCTTCCTGGACGGCGACGACTGGCTGGCCCCCGGCCACTTCACCCGGCTGCTGTCCGCCATGGAGGAGCTGGGCTGCGACTTCGTGCGCACCGACCATGTGCAGTGCACAGGCCGGAAGCGCACGGTCAACCGGGCCCCGGTCGGGCGGCGCGGGGAGGTGCTGCGCCCGCGGGACGTGATCCTTCCGGCCGACCGGTCGACGGGCGTCGACTATCCGTACGCCTGGGCGGGGATGTACCACCGGCGGCTGGCGGACCGCGGGCTGCTGCACTTCACACACGGGCTGCGCACCGCGGAGGACCGCCCGTGGATCTGGCGGCTGCACCGCGAGGCGGAGTCGTTCGCCGTCATCAGCCATCTGGGAATCTTCTACCGGCGCGGGGTCGCGTCTTCACTCACCCAGATCGGCGATATCCGACAGCTCGATTTCATCCGGGCATTCGACCAGGTGATCGAAGAGACGGCCAAAGATCCGGAAGCGGACCGACTGCTGCCTAAGGCGGTACGCACGTATTGTGCGGTCATCTCCCATCACCTGGGTTCGATTGAGAGGTTCGAGGCGCCCGTGGCGCGGAAATTGCGTGCGATGAGCGCGGCGGCGCTGCGGCGCATGCCGCAGGACGTGCTGAAGGAAGCGCTGGACTCCATGGACCTGGATCGCGCGACGCGGCTGCGCCGCGTACGGCGTCGGCCGGCCGGCCTGTCTGCGGAGGCGGCGGCCTGATGCCCACCACACCCCGGACCACAGCAGCCCGGACCACGACAGCCCGGACCACGGCACCCCGGACCACAGCAGCCCGGACCACGACAGTGCGGACCACCCAGATCTTCTTCGCCTCGTCGCTGTACGGCGCGGCGACGCTGGCCGCCGCGATCGACAGCGGGTGCTTCGCGCCGGCGGACCGGCGGATGCTGCTGGTCGCAAACAACGCGACGACTCCGGAGACCGCGCCGCCACTGGACCGGATGGACGGCTTCGAGCGGCTGCGCAGCCGCTTCGACGACGTGCGGTCCTGGAATGAGGCGATCGCGCCGTTCCACCCGGCGAGCTGGTCGCCGCGCCAGGACGACATCCCGATGTGGGAGCGGTATCTGCGGATGCTCTGGGACCTGGGGGACGACAGCGTCGAACTGGCGGTGGAATCCATCCAGGTGGTCCCGGCGCTCGCCGTCGCGCAGCTCTTCCCGGACGCCAAGCTGGATGTGTACGCGGACGGGCTGATGAGCTACGGCCCCACCCGGAACAAGATCGACCCGCTGGTGGGCGAACGGGTGCGCAGGCTCTTCCACCTCGATCTGGTGCCGGGGCTGCGGCCGCTGCTGCTGGCGGAGTTCGGTGCGGAGCCGCGGCTGGTGCCGACGGAGGCGTTCGTGAAGACGATCGCAGAGCTGTCGGACGGGGCGCCGACGGCCGCGGAGGAGGGCGAGGGACCGGCACTGCTGCTCGGCCAGTACCTGGCGGCGCTGGGCATCCTCACTCCCGAGGAGGAAGAGGCCCTGCACCTGCGGATGGTGCGGGGCGCGGTGGCGCTGGGACATCGGCGGATCGTGTTTAAGCCGCACCCGACGGCGCCGGCGTCCTGGACGCGGTCGCTGGAGCGCGAGGCCCGGCGACTGGACGCGGACCTGACGGTCGACGACCGTCCGCTGCTGGCGGAGGTGCTGTACCGGCGGCTCAAGCCGTCGCTGGTGGTGGGCTGCTTCTCGACGGGGCTGCTGACGGCGAGCACGTTCTTCGGGATTCCCGTCGCACGGGTGGGCACTGCGCCGCTGCTGGACCGGCTGACGCCGTATCAGAACAGCAACCGGGTGCCGCTGACGCTGGTCGACGCGCTGGCGCCGGATCTGGAGGCGGGCGAGACAGGCCCTGTGAAGGAGGCGGACGAAGCGGTGACGGGGCTGGTGAGCGCGGTGGGCTACGCGATGCAGCCGCAGATCCGGCCGGATCTGCGGGGCCCGGCGGAGACATATCTGGCGGGCAGCCTGAACGTCTCGACGCAGCGGTACTTCAAGCGCCGCCGGCTGACGGTGCTGGGGCTCCCGGGAGGTCTCCCGGTGCCCCGCCACGCGGCCCTGCGCCGGGTGGCCCGCCAGGCCCGCCGCCTGAAGCGCAGGGCGCTGCGCTGAGATCCGCCGGCCCCGGGGCGCGCGCCGACCTAGTGCCCCTCCCGGCACTAGCCCAGAGGTTGGTCCGGGGCGAGCACCTCGGCCAGTCGCCGGGCGACGGTCGACGCCGTGTTCCCCGTCGGGGAGTCCGGACCGACGGTCGTGGCGACGGCGATGGCGATGCCCCGCGACGGCAGATACGACTGCTGCGCCGCGAAGCCGTTGAACAAGGGATTCTGCACGACCCAGGAGTTCAGGATCACGTTGCCCAGCCCGTAGTGCCGTTCCTCCGTCTGCGCCCGGCAGACGGTCTCCGGGCAGCGGTCGGTCGGCCCGCCGAGGCCCACGGTGCCGGGGTCGAGCATCGTCCGGTACGAGGCTGGCGACAGCAGTTCCCCGGAGCCGATCGCCTCGGCCGACCGCGCCAGGTCACAGATGTCGGTGGTCATCACGGCCCCGCGGGCGATGCTCCAGGACGGGTTCCAGTACGTCGACTCCTCGTAGGGGCCGCGCTCGCTGGTGAAGGCGTGGAGTACCGGCCCGGGGATGGCGGGCGTGGTGTCGCTCCGCGTCTCGCGCAGTCCGAAGGGCCTGAGCACGCGCTTGCGCAGCAGGGTGGCGAGATCGGTTCCGGTGATCTTCTCCAGTGCCCGGCCGAGCAGCTGGAAGTTGGCGTGTGAGTAGCTCCAGTTGGCGCCCGGCTCGTACCAGAGCGGCTCGGCGGTGGAGATCGCGACCAGTTCCCGGCGCGTCCACTGGCGGAACGGGTCGTCGTGCAGGGCTTCGAGGAAGGCGGGGTCGGTGGCGTAGTCCGCGAGGCCCGATGTGGTGCTGCCCAGCATCCGCAGCGTGATCTTGTCGCCGTGCGGCAGCTTGGGGAACCAGCGGGCAATCGGGTCGTCCAGCCCGACCCGTCCCTCCTGGACCAGCTGGAGCAGTGTGTGCGTCAGATAGGAGATGGCCACGCCGCCGTTGCGGAAGTGCATCCGGGTGTCCGCCGGAACGCCCGTCATCGAGTGCCCCAGGGCCGCGGTCACGACCTCCTTGCCGCGGATGGTGACGCGGAACAGCACGGAGTTGAGGCCGAGCTCCCGCTTGACCTCCCTGGCGAGGCCCACCAGCCGTTCGCCACGGCCGTCCCGGTCGGTGGCGGCACAGCCGGAGTGGGCGGAGGCGGGAGAGGGAGCGAGCGGGGAGGCGGGGGTGGCGCCCGCCAACAGCAGTGCCGCTACGACCACGGACAGAGAGAGTCTGCGCATGAGGGGACGATCGCCCTGCCGTCAGCCGCGTCGGCGGGGCCGCCGGTCGTGTCGCCGCTCCGTCACCCGATGTGGCCCGGCCCGCTAGCCGGTATGGCGGCACACGGGCCGAAACGGGCGCGGCGGCCCATGGGGGCGCGGGGAACCACGGGACCGGCCCCCCAAGGAAAGGAGCCGCTAGCGGGGGGCCATGGTGTGGGCGATACCGGTGAGCACCGCGTCGAGACCCGTCTCGAAGCCCCTGTCGTGGGCTCGGAAGAGCTCCTCCCCGGCCGCCGCGGCGAGCGGATGGTCCGCCAGGCGTTCCGCCCGGGCCGCAAGGTCGGGCCCCTCCCCCGTGGCCTGTTCCTCGATCACATGACCGATCGTGTAGCTGTACGCGGTGAGCCAGGCGCGGGCCGCCCCCGCCGGGGTGAAGCCCGCGTCTGCCAGAACGCGGAGATGGGCCTCCATCGGCGGCGCGTAGCTCAGGTCCGTGAAGTGGGTGCCGCTGTAGACCTTCGCGCCGTCCCGGTAGCGCAGCAGATGGGCGCGGAGCAGCCGCATCGCCCGCGCCAGGTGTTCTGGCCAGTCCGCCGCCGCGGGGCCGACGGCCGCCTCGGCCGTCATACGGCGCAGCATCTCGGTGGCCATCTCGTCGAGGAGCGCCTGCTTGTCCTTGAAGTGCCAGTACAGCGCGGGGGCCTTGACGTCGAGCTCCTTGGCGATGGCGCGCAGGGTCAGCCCGTCGAGGCCGACGTCGTTGAGCAGGCGGAGCGCGGTGTCGGCGACCCTGGCGCGGTCGAGGCGTTCGGTTCGTTGTCTGGGCACCTTGACAATTTAACAGCGTTAAGCACACCCTCGGGAACATGGGACTTAACAACGTTAAGGAAGCGGACGTGCTCATCGTCGGCGCCGGGCCCACCGGGCTCGCCCTCGCCTGCGACCTTGCGCGCCGTGGTGTGCCGACGACGGTCGTCGAACAGGCGGACGGGCTCTTCCCCGGCTCCCGGGGCAAGGGCGTCCAGCCGCGGACGATGGAGGTCTTCGACGACCTCGGGATCATCGACGCCGTACGGGAGCACGGCGGCCCCGCCCCCACCGGCATGGTCTGGCAGGACGGGCGGCCGCACCACGAGCACGCCATCTTCGACGCGTCCGCGCCGCCCTCGGAGGCGGAGCCCTACGCCGGACCGTGGCTGCTGCCGCAGTGGCGCACCCAGGAGATACTCCACGCCCGGCTGGAACGGCTCGGCGGCCGTGTCGTCTTCGGCGCCGCGCTGACCGGCCTCGCCCAGGACGCGGACGGGATACGGGCCGAGCTGTCCGACGGACGCACGGCGACGGCGCGGTACGCGGTCGCCGCGGACGGCGGACGCTCGACCGTCCGCGGGCTGCTCGGCGTCGGGATGACCGGCGAGAGCGTCGCCCCCGAGCCGATGCTCGTCGCGGACGTCCGCATCCCCTCGCTTGGACGCGACCACTGGCATCTGTTCCCGTCGCTCGCGCTGTGCCCGCTGCCCGGCACGGACGAGTTCCAGCTCGTCGCCCGATACGACACCACACAGGACGCCCCGGACACCTCGCCGGACGGGGTGCGCGCCGTGCTCGCGGCCCGCACGCACCTCTCGCCGGACCAGCTCGCCGAGGTGCGCTGGGCCTCGGACTTCCGGCCGCGCGCGGCCCTGGCGGACCGGTTCCGCGACGGCCGGGTCTTCCTCGCGGGGGACGCCGCGCACATCCACTCCCCGGCGGGCGGGCAGGGCCTCAACACCAGCGTCCAGGACGCGTACAACCTGGGCTGGAAGCTGGGCCAGGTACTGCGGCACGGCGCACCAAAAGCCCTGCTGGACACCTATGAACAGGAACGGCGGCCCGTCGCCGCGCAGATGCTGGACCTGTCCACACGCGTCCACCGCGGGGAGCAGCGCCGCGGCCGGGCCACCCGACAGCTCGGCCTCGGCTACCGCGGCGGTCCGCTGTCCTCGGGCGCGGCGGGCGCGCTGCGGGCGGGCGACCGCGCCCCGGACGGCCGCGCGCCCGGCGGCCGCCGCCTCTTCGACCTCTTCCGCGGCCCGCACTTCACCCTGCTGGCGGCAGGCAGGGCCATCCCGCCCGGGCCGGACCTGCCGGGGAGCGTCCACGCCCACCGGGCGCCGGAGTCGGAGGCGTACGGAGAAGGCCTCTTCCTCATCCGCCCGGACGGCTACATCGGCTGGGCGGGCGACGACCCCGCAGGTCTGGACGCCTTTCTGACCCGTGTCATGCGGATCTGAAGGCGGCCGGGCGACCGTCAGAACACCTCGCTCGGCTCATATGCGCCCCACACCTCCCGCAGCGCCCCGCACACCTCCCCCACCGTGGCGCGCGCGGCCAGGGCCTGCTTCATCGGGTAGAGGACGTTGGCGTCGCCGCGGGCCGCCGTGCGCAGGGCCGCGAGGGCCGCGTCGACGGCCTCCTGGTCGCGGGCGGCGCGGAGGCGCGCGAGGCGGGCGGACTGCTGGGCCTCGATCGCGGGGTCCACACGCAGGGGTTCGTACGGCTCCTCCTCGGCGAGGGCGAAGCGGTTGACGCCCACGACGACACGCCGGCCGCCGTCCGTCTCCTGGGCGATGCGGTAGGCGTTCCGCTCGATCTCGCCCTTCTGGAAGCCGTGCTCGATCGCGGCCACCGCGCCGCCCAGCTCCTCGACCTTCTCCATCAGCTCCAGCGCCGCCCGCTCCAGGTCGTCCGTCAGGCTCTCGACCGCGTACGAACCGGCGAAGGGGTCCACGGTCGCGGTGACATCCGTCTCGTGCGCCAGGACCTGCTGGGTGCGCAGGGCGAGACGGGCGGACTTGTCCGTCGGGAGGGCGATGGCCTCGTCGAAGGAGTTGGTGTGCAGCGACTGGGTGCCGCCGAGCACCGCGGCGAGGGCCTGGACCGCCACCCGGACCAGGTTCACCTCGGGCTGCTGGGCGGTCAGCTGCACCCCGGCGGTCTGGGTGTGGAAGCGCAGCATCAGCGACTTGGGGTCGCGCGCCCCGAACTCCTGGCGCATCAGCCGGGCCCAGATGCGCCGTGCCGCGCGGAACTTGGCGACCTCTTCCAGCAGCGTGGTGCGCGCCACGAAGAAGAAGGAGAGCCGGGGCGCGAAGTCGTCGACGTCCATGCCCGCGGCGAGGGCGGTGCGGACGTACTCGACGCCGTCCGCGAGCGTGAACGCGATCTCCTGCGCGGGCGACGCCCCGGCCTCGGCCATGTGGTAGCCGGAGATCGAGATGGTGTTCCAGCGGGGGAGCTCGGCCCGGCAGTAGCGGAAGGTGTCGGCGACCAGCCGCAGGGACGGCTTGGGCGGGAAGATGTAGGTGCCGCGGGCGATGTACTCCTTGAGCACGTCGTTCTGGACGGTGCCCGTCAGCCTGCCCGCCGGCACGCCCTGTTCCTCCGCGACCAGCTGGTACAGCAGGAGCAGCACCGCGGCCGGGGCGTTGATGGTCATCGAGGTGGAGACCCGGTCCAGCGGGATGCCGTCGAACAGCACCCGCATGTCCTCGACCGAGTCGACGGCCACGCCGACCTTGCCCACCTCGCCGTGCGCGATCGGCGCATCCGAGTCATGGCCCATCTGGGTGGGCAGGTCGAAGGCGACGGACAGTCCCGCGGTGCCGTGGGCGATCAGATCCCGGTAGCGGGCGTTGGACTCGACGGCGGTGCCGAAGCCCGCGTACTGGCGCATGGTCCACGGCCGCCCGGTGTACATGGTCGGATAGACGCCACGGGTGAAGGGGTACGCGCCGGGCTCGCCCAACTGCCGCGCCGGGTCCCAGTCCCGCAGCGCCCCGGGGCCGTACACCGGTTCGATGGGCAGTCCCGATTCGGACTCGATGGCCATGTTCACGCCTCCCGCTCGCGGTCCGACGTCCGAGTGCGCCTTGTCCTCATCATGCGCGGGATTGCGCAACCGGGCAGACCGGGAAACGGTCTCTTGAAGCACAGGAGATTCTGGGGGGAAGCCATGCTTCGTTCACCGTCCGCCATATGCACAAGATCCATTCGGGGAGCGGCCGCCGCTGCCGTCGCGCTCGCGGTGACCGCGGGCTGTACGGCTCAGGCGGTGGACCGGGGGCCGGGGGCCGGGAAGCCGGGGGACGTCTCACCCGGCGGGTTGTCCACGAGCCCCGTCGCCGCAGAGCCGGAGACGGGCCCGCCCTCGCCCTCCGCCTCCGCGACTCGATCGCCCTCGGCTTCGCCTTCGCCTTCGGGGGAGCCCGGCAAGAGCCCGTCCGAGAGCCCCGTCCCGCAGAAGTCGAGCGCCTCGCCCGCGCCGGAGATCCTGATGCGGCAGGGCGCCAAAGGGGACCGGGTGCGGGAGCTCCAGGCGCGGCTGGCGCAGATCGGCTGGTTCGACGACACGCCGACGGGCTTCTACGGACCGGTGACGGCCACTGCCGTCAAGGGCTTCCAGACCAAGCGCGGCCTTCCGGCCACCGGCGCGACCGACGCCGTGACCTGGCAGCGGCTGCTGGGGATGACGACGAAGCCCACGCGGGACGAACTGCTCGGCAGGGCGGTGCGCAAGCCGGCCGGGAAGCCGGACCCGCGCTGTATGAAGGGGCGGGTGCTGTGCATCAGCAAGACCACCCGCACGCTCTCCTGGATGAACGACGGCAAGGTGCTGTCGACGATGGACGTCCGCTTCGGCTCCCAGTACACCCCGACCCGAGAGGGCGTGTTCGATGTGTACTGGAAGTCCCGCGACCATGTGTCGACGCTCTACGACACCCCCATGCCGTACGCGATGTTCTTCAGCGGCGGCCAGGCCGTGCACTACTCGGCGGACTTCGCTGCCCGCGGCTACAACGGCGCGTCCCACGGCTGCGTCAACGTCCGGGACAAGGGGAAGATCGCCGCGCTCTTCGACCAGGTGCGCAACGGCGACAAGGTCGTCATCTACTGGTGATGGTGAGCGGCCGAGCGCGGCGACAGCTGCGACGGCTGGGAAAGGGGCGCGGGCGGGACCGGGGGAACGTGTCCCGCCCGCGCCAGTGCGCTGAGCCGTAGGTACGGGGGGAACCCCGGCTCATGCGCCGCCGATGACCAGTCGGCTCACTCTTAACTGCGCCAGGGGGCCAAAAAACGTCACACCATCAGCGGACTTTTTTGAAAGTGCAGGTCAGGAGGGGTTCGCAGTGGTCTGCAGTTCGGCTGACCACTGGATGCGCGAGGTGTCCCCGTCCGCCGGGGCCGCGCCCCACGTGGTGAACGAGGAGCCGCTCGCATCGCCCTTCCCGTCCTGCCGTTCGCCGTCGCTCGGACGGCCGTTGCCGTCGCCGTCCCGGTCGCTGTCGGCGTTGCCGTCGGCGTCGGCGTCGGCGTTGCTTTCGCCTCCGTCGTCGCCATCGCCGTTCAGCAGCCGGTCGCAGAACCGCTTCACCCGCTCCGGCCCCCTGGCATCGGACTCCAGCCGCCGCCGGGCCTCGGGGGCGAGTGTGCCCTGGCGGAAGTCCTTGCAGGCCGCGAGGGACTTCCGACGCCACTCGCTCGTGCCTTCGCCGTCCTTCCGCTGCTCCGGCGAGCCGGGAGCGGCGGTCCCTCCGGGCTCCGGCTCGCCGCCCCCGTCCGTGCCGCCGCCCGTGCCGCCGTCCTCGGCGTCCGGGCTGCGGCCCGTGCCCGAGGTCGCGGCCGGCAGCCCCGGCGGAGCGGTGGGCAGCAGGGGGTTCGGGGACGGCCCGTCCGTGCCGCCGGGCGACGACGGCGACTGGGTGCCGAGCGGCTGCGGTCCGGAGGTCGGCGAGGAAACGGCCGGGGGCATGGGGTCGCCGTTGTGGAAGGGGGTGGGCAGCACGCCCGCCCCGGCCGCCACGGCCACCCCGCCCAGCGCACAGCCGGCGACGGCCGCGGCCACGGCGAGGCGCACCGGGCGCCGGAAGACGGAACCGCGCCGGGGCCGGTCCGCCCCGGAGGACGGCGTCCTGGACGACCGGGCCCCCCGGGTACCGCGCCCCATCCGTACGGCATCGAGGCTGCCCCGGCCGAAGCGGCCCGGGACGCCGGAGGCGTCCGACGCGGGCGAGGCGGGCGAGGCGGGCGAGAGTTGCGCGGAGGGGTCCGCGGCCTCGGCCCGCGCCTTGCGGAAAGCCGCCAGCGCGGCCGCCTCACCCGGCAGTTCGTCATCGTCTTCGTGCAGGTCGCAGCGGGCGATGCCGTGCAGCAACGTTGTCAGACGGGCAGCCTGGTCACGGGCGTGTTCACCGGGGGCCTCGACCGGTTCGCCGCGCAGCAGGCGCTCCGCCGCGCTCTTGTCAAGCCACTCGTACCGCTCGTCGGCCATCACATGTCCCTCTGCGTCCGCAGGCGTGATTGCGTCACACCGGCGGGTGCCGCCGCGCCCGGTCGGGGCACGCGCTGCGGCGGTACGGCGTCGAGATCCGCGCCGTGGTGGTGGGCGGAGCCCGCGCCCGTGCTTACCTGGTCGGCGCCGATCAGTTCGGCGAGCCGTTTGAGGCCGCGGTGCGCCGCGGTGCGCACGGCCCCGGGCCGCTTGCCCAGCGTCTGGGCGGCGCTCTTCGCATCGAGGCCGACCACGACACGGAGGACGACGGCCTCCGCCTGGTCCTGCGGCAGCTGGGCGATCAGTGCCAGGGTGCTGCCGGTGGCGAGCGCCTCCATGGCCTCGTCCGCGGTGTCCGACTCGGCGGGCTTGCCGGTCAGCTCGGCCTCGTCACCGCCGACCGCGGGCCGCCGTCCGCGCATCCGGATGTGGTCGAGGGCGCGGTTGCGGGCGATACGGGCCGCCCAGCCGCGGAAGCGGTCGGCGTCACCGCTGAAGCGGTCGAGGTCACGGGCGATCTGCAGCCACGCCTCGGACGCCACGTCCTCCGCGTCGGCCTCGCCGACCAGTGTGCGGACGTACCCCAGCAGCCGCGGATGCACGGCCCGGTACACCGTACGGAAGGCGGTCTCGTCGCCGTCCTGTGCGGCGAGCACAGCGGCGGTCAGCTCCGCGTCGTCCCCCAGCACTACCTCTACCTGTCCTGAAACCTACAGCTGGTCACCACTGCCGTGCTGCTGCGCCGTCTGCGCGGTTCAGCACGCTACGTCCTGTCTGGCGGTCACGTCCATGCCTTGTACAAATCGCAACAACTGGCTGACCTGAGCCCGGGTGTGACACAAAACGCACTCCCGGCGCTGAGAGAGATGCGGGGCGGCACTGCGGCCCCGCCGAAAGACGGCCGGGGCCTCTCCTGTGGGGGGTGGCGGCCCCGGTCGTCCTTCGCCTCCCTCTCGGGCGTCGGCAGGATACGTGCCGGCGCTTCGGACGCCCACGCCGGGCTGGCGGCGTCAGACGCCCTTGCAGGCGCGATGGAGTCGCCCGTGCCGGGCACGGCCGCGGACTCGACCGTGTTGAAGCGGGACGCACAGCCGTTGTGCACCGACCCGCGGAGTGTGCCTCAGTCCCGGACCCGGGCCCTGCGGGACGCCGCGGCGGTGAGGACGCGCCGGCCTTCGGCGGACAGGTCCAGGACCCGGCGCAGGGCGCCTGTGCCAGGGGTGCGCTCAAGAGTCTCCAGAATCTGCTGCTGTCGGCGGAGTTCACCCAGAACGAGCGGGCCGAGACCGTCCGCCCCGGCTCCCTCCGCCGAGGTGCGGCAGCCGGCGAGCCAGTCGGCGTCCGCGGCCGGGTCGACGCCGTCGAGTCCGCGGTGGATCCGGAGCGCGGCGGCCGAACAGCCGTCCGCCCACTCCCGCAGCGGCTCGCCCGCCCAGACGGCGGGCGCGGCGCCCAGCATCCGCCGTACGCTCACCGCCTCGTCGTCCCGGGCGTCGACGCCGTCAAGCGCCGCACGGACCTCGGCGAGGCGTGCGCCCCACGTCTCCTCGCCCTCCGCGACACCCGCCCACAGCGGACGCAGCGGCTCACCGCCCTCGTCGTCGAGCGCGAGCAGCGGCAGACAGCGGTCGAGGCAGGCGAGCCCGCTTGCCGCCAACCCTCGCTCATCCGCCTGTGCGATCAGTTCCGTCAGGCTCTTCGAGGCCATGGGGACGCCTTCCATCGCGGACGCGGTTGTTCCTCTTCCTGGGCCTTACTGCGCCGAGTGGCTTGATTACGTCACACGCACATACTTTCGCCACACTTCTGTTACATTCTGCTCGCGCGAACTCGGCCCGCTCAGCGCCCGGTTGAGGCTCGCGGCCGCAGAGCCGGTGTGAGCCCACACTCCCCCGGTGGGCTCACACCGTGGCCGGATCATTCGCCGAGTGGGGGCCGCGGAGCGCCTTGGCGTGCTGCATGGCGGTGAGCCTGCGGACGAAGAGGACGGCGAGCACGGCGGCGACGATGTCGAGCAGACAGCTCACCGCGGCCAGCCCCGCCGCGTGCCGGATCTCCTCCGCGGTCTCGGCCCGGTCGTAGATGCGGCTTGCGTACCGCCCGAAGACAAGCGTGACGACCCACACCGTCCACCAGAGGTTCAGCGGAGTACGCGGCTGAGAGCGATCGGGGGCATAGGCGTCGGGCCGGCTCGCCGTCCAGACCTCGGCGGCGACGCCCCGCGGAATCCAGAGATTGGCGATGGGGATGAACCACGCGCCGATCGCCCAGCCCGGGCCCCGGGTCATCAGGTCGGGCGCGAAGACGCCCGCGTTCTTGCGCACCCTGAAGAACCAGATGATGAACAGCACCGCGGTCGCCAGGAAGGCCAGCCTCTGGAAGACGGAGGCGCCCAGCATCATCCCGTCCGCCAGTGCGGCGTCCTGCTCGCCGAAGGCGGTGACGTCCCCCTCCGCCATGGCCCGAGTGAGCCGCCACATGTTGACGGAGGCCACCAGCGCGCAGACGTCCGCGGCGACGACGGTCCACAGCAGCGCTGCCGCCGCACGCGACAGCCCGATCGGCGAGCGCAGCCCCGCCCACGTCGGCGCGGGCGGCTGCGGCGGCGATACGGGAGCGGCGGGCGCGCATGCGGCGCAGCGTCCGCCCTCCTTCGTCGCCGCATCAGTCGCACCGGCGGCACTGGCTGTATTCGACTGGCATTCGGGGCAGGGCATGCCGGACAGACCCCCAGGTGGAGATTTGGTGAAGACCCGCGGACTCTACGTGGACACGACAGTGATCGTCCATCCAGTTCTGATAACGAATCCGCAGCTCAGCCGCTACCCCGCCAGCTTCTGCGCGAGTGCGCGGAATTCGTTCCAGTCCCGCTCCGGGGTGCGGGGATCCCAGACCTTCTGGGCCGTGGCCGCCAGGGGCAGCCCGATGGCGCGGGCGATCTGGTCCTGGGTCTGGGAGTTCGACAGATCGCACCAGATCGCGAACCGGCCGCCCAGTATCTGGTCCGAGTACTCCTTCGGCACCGCCTCCGAGCCGCGCAGGACCAGCGGGTTCCACTCCTCGTAGATCCGCTTGCCGGTCGGATAGGTGAAGTCGTTGGGCTCGCCCAGCACGTAGTAGAGGTACTCGTCGTTGACGTTGACCACCTTGCGGCCCTCGCGGAGGTACTCCACCGGCTGGCGCGCGCCGTACTCCTTGCCCGTCCAGTACTCGACCTCGACGCCCTTGTCGCCGGTGACCGCGCCATTGCGGAAGAAGCCGTCGTTCCACGCCTTGGGCTGCTTGCCGGCCTCGCGGACGACGGCGGCGCGGTCGTTCAGCCAGCCGGTCGCCAGGTCCTTCACCTTTGCGCCGGAGCCGTACCGCTGCTGGGCGGCCCGTGCGAGCTGCGGGTAGGACGCCTGGGGGTTGCCGACCGTCAGCGCCTGGTACTCGTCCGCGCCGATGTGGAAGTACCGGCCCGGGAACAACTCCGCGTACTCGCGCAGCAGGTCGTCCACGATCCGCGCCGACTCCGGCTTCGAGATGTCGATCGCCCCCTGCCGCGGCGTGCCGGCCGCGCTGCGCAGTTGGAGCGAGGGGTGCGCCCTGAGGACGGCGCCCAGGTGGCCGGGGGAGTCGATCTCCGGGATGACGGTTATGTGCAGGGACTCGGCCAGCGCCAGGATGCGGCGGACCTCGTCCTTGGTCAGATGCTGTGCGGAGACGACCTCCGGGTGGGAGTCGGAGGCGATGCGGAAGCCCTGGTCGTCGGAGAAGTGCAGTCCGAGCTGGTTGAGCTTGAGATCGGCCATCTCGCGCAGCCGGTCCTCGATCCAGCCTGCGGTGAAGTGCTTGCGGGCGATGTCGACCATCAGTCCGCGCTGGGGCCGGTCGGGCCGGTCCCGCACGGTGCCCTCCGGCATGACGCCGCCGCTGCGCACGGCCTGCTTCAGCGTGCGGGTGCCGTAGAAGACGCCGGCCTCGTCCTGGCCGGTGACGGTGACCTTCCCGTCGCGGCTCACCAGGGTGTACGACTCCGGGCCCGCTCCCTTGTCCGCGCCGGAGGCGAGCGCCAGCTGCACATCGCCGGGCCCGGCGGCCGCGGCGCCCCGGTAAGCGATCTTGAGTTCGCCGGCTATCAGCCGTGCCTCGTCGCCGAGCGCCGCCTCACTGCCCGGGGCGACGACGACGGCGCTGTCCGCGGTCCGGCTCCAGCCGGGGCCGCGGGCGGGCTCGTGCTCGCGCACCGCGGGTATGACGTCGGGGGCGGAGGACAGGGGGTACGAGGACGAGTCGGCGGCAGGGGACGGAGAGGCTGCGGGGCTGTCCGGCGCCGCGGGGCGGGCCTTGCCGTCGTCGCCGGCCCGGCCGGCGGCTCCGACCGCCGCGCCGTCGCCGTCCGCGCCCTGCCCGGAACAGCCGGTCAGCACCAGCGCGCCGGCGGTGACCGCCGCAGCGGCCGCACCCGCCGCACGGGCCCCGCGCCGCGCGTGCCGCGCCGTCCGCGGAGCGGGCAGAGCCCGGGAGCCCTCGGCGTCCCGTGTGCCCGAGGAGCCCGGGGACCGCTCAACCTGCGAACCGAGCGCATCCCGCGCACCCAGCGCGTCCCGCGACCGCCACAAGTGCCATATCACTCGACGTACCTCCACAACCTGCCCAAATCCGCCAAACCGATGAAGCCCCCCTCCATCGTCCACGACACAACACGAAACTCTCCCATCCGGGTGAAAATCGTGCATCCGTCGGACAGCTCGCGTTACGCCTGGATAACGTTGCGAACCGCTCCCCCGCCGCCTCCCTCTTCCCTGTCGACCCGCCGCCCCTCCCTTTCTTCGAGGAGCCCCCGCTGTACAGCGAAGCCCACGAAGGCCCCCCGAAGCGACCGCCGACCATACCGGGCCGGCGCTGCGCAGAGGCCGGCCTGCGGCTTTTCAACGCCGCCGCCGCCGAGGAGACCGAGGAGTTGCTCCTCTACTGCTGCGGAAGCCTGCGCTGGGCGCGGCGCGTGGCGGCGCACCGGCCCTACCCCGATCTGGACGCCCTGCTCGCCGCCGCCGACGAGGCGAGCTATGACCTGTCACCCGCCGACGTGGCCGATGCCCTGGCCTGCGAGTCCTCCGCCGGGCTGCACCCGGGCGCGCCGCCCGCCGCCCACACCGCGCTGGCCGCCGCCCACGCCGCGTACGAGAGCCGATTTGGCCACGCCTTCGTGATCTGCCTGGACGGGCATGCCCCCGACGAGCATCTGAACCTGCTGCTCACAGGCATCCGCCAGCGGCTGGCCAACGACCCGGACGCGGAGCGCGCCGAGGCCGCCGAGGAGCTGCGCGGGCTCGCCCGCTGCCGGCTGGCGTACGAGCTGACGCACCCGGAGCCGACCGCGCCCGCCGATAGCCCGTCCGTGGCAGTTTGATTGCCTGTTTGATCACACCTACGGACCCCGAGCGAGCGAACCGACAAGTCGTCGCTACGATGGCCAGGGCCGGTGGACCGTACCCGGCCGGGCCCGACCGACATCCGAAGCCGGCAGGCCCCAATCCCGCTCCCGGAGGGTTCATCCGTGCCGGCTGGAACGCTGTACCGCGGCCGGGAAGGAATGTGGTCCTGGGTGGCTCACCGAGTCACCGGCGTCCTCATTTTCTTCTTCCTGTTCGTCCATGTGCTCGACACCGCTCTCGTCCGCGTCTCCCCCGAGGCCTACGACCGGGTCGTCGCCACGTACAAGACGCCGATCGTCGCACTGCTCGAATACGGCCTGGTGGCCGCGATTCTCTTCCACGCGCTGAACGGCCTGCGAGTCATCGCCGTGGACTTCTGGTCCAAGGGCCCGCGCTACCAGAAGCAGATGCTGTGGACCGTGATGGGCATCTGGCTCGTCCTGATGGCGGGCGCCCTGTATCCCGTCCTCGGCCACGCCGCACGTGAAGTATTCGGGAGCTGAGGCCGCACATGTCTGCTGACACCCCTGAAGTGACCCTGTACGACGTGGACAACCCCGCGCCCGTCATCGAGGCGCCGCGCAAGCGCACCGCCAAGACGCCGCGCTCCGCGCGCGGCAACTTCGAGATGGCCGCCTGGCTGTTCATGCGGCTGTCCGGCATCGTGCTGGTGGTCCTCGTCATCGGCCACCTGGTGATCCAGCTGGTACTGGACGGCGGCGTGAGCAAGATCGGCTTCGCCTTTGTGGCCGGCCGCTGGGCGTCCCCGTTCTGGCAGGTCTGGGACCTGCTGATGCTCTGGCTGGCGATGCTGCACGGCGCGAACGGCCTCCGCACGGTCATCAACGACTACGCGGAGCGGCCGAACACCCGCCTGTGGCTCAAGGGCCTGCTGTACACCGCCACGGTGTTCACCATCCTTCTGGGCACGCTGGTGATCTTCACCTTCGACCCGAACATCCGCTAGGCACGGGGCTGAGGTATCCACGTCATGAAGATCCACAAGTACGACACCGTCATCGTCGGCGCGGGCGGCGCCGGGATGCGCGCCGCGATCGAGTCGACGAAGCGCAGCCGCACCGCCGTGCTGACCAAGCTCTACCCCACCCGCTCCCACACGGGCGCCGCGCAGGGCGGCATGGCCGCCGCGCTGGCCAATGTGGAGGAGGACAACTGGGAGTGGCACACCTTCGACACGGTCAAGGGCGGTGACTACCTGGTCGACCAGGACGCCGCCGAGATCCTGGCGAAGGAGGCCATCGACGCCGTCCTCGACCTGGAGAAGATGGGCCTGCCGTTCAACCGGACCCCGAACGGCACCATCGACCAGCGCCGCTTCGGCGGCCACAGCCGCAACCACGGCGAGGCCCCGGTGCGCCGGTCCTGCTACGCCGCGGACCGCACCGGCCATATGATCCTCCAGACGCTGTACCAGAACTGCGTCAAGGAGGGCGTGGAGTTCTTCAATGAGTTCTACGTCCTGGACCAGCTGATCACCGAGGTCGACGGCGTCAGGAAGTCGGCCGGCGTCGTGGCGTACGAGCTGGCCACCGGCGAGCTCCATATCTTCCAGGCCAAGGCGGTCGTCTACGCCTCCGGCGGCACCGGCAAGTTCTTCAAGGTGACGTCCAACGCCCACACCCTGACCGGTGACGGCCAGGCCGCCTGCTACCGGCGCGGCCTGCCGCTGGAGGACATGGAGTTCTTCCAGTTCCACCCGACAGGCATCTGGCGCATGGGCATCCTGCTCACCGAGGGCGCCCGCGGCGAAGGCGGCATCCTGCGCAACAAGGACGGCGAGCGCTTCATGGAGAAGTACGCGCCCGTCATGAAGGACCTCGCCTCGCGCGACGTCGTCTCCCGCTCCATCTACACCGAGATCCGCGAGGGACGCGGCTGCGGCCCCGAGGGCGACCACGTCTTCCTGGACCTCACCCATCTGCCGCCGGAGCAGCTGGACGCCAAGCTCCCGGACATCACGGAGTTCGCCCGCACCTACCTGGGCATCGAGCCGTACACGGACCCGATCCCGATCCAGCCGACCGCGCACTACGCGATGGGCGGCATCCCGACCAACGTCGAGGGCGAGGTGCTGGCCGACAACACCACCGTCGTGCCGGGCCTGTACGCCGCCGGCGAGGTCGCCTGCGTGTCGGTGCACGGCGCCAACCGCCTGGGCACCAACTCGCTGCTCGACATCAACGTCTTCGGCCGCCGGGCGGGCATCGCCGCCGCCGAGTACGCGGCGAAGAGCGACTACGTCGAGCTGCCGGAGGACCCGGAGGCGCTCGTCGCCGAGCAGGTCGAGCGGCTGCGCACCTCCACCGGCAACGAGCGGGTCGCGGACATCCGCCGCGAGCTGCAGGAGACCATGGACGCGAACGTCATGGTGTTCCGCACCGAGCAGACGATCAAGACCGCGGTCGAGAAGATCGGCGAGCTGCGCGCGCGCTACAAGAACGTCGGCATCCAGGACAAGGGCAAGCGGTTCAACACGGACCTGCTGGAGGCCGTCGAGCTGGGCAACCTGCTCGACCTGGCCGAGGTGATGGCCGTCTCCGCGCTGGCCCGCAAGGAGTCGCGCGGCGGCCACTACCGCGAGGACTACCCGAACCGCGACGACGTCAACTTCATGCGCCACACCATGGCGTACCGCGAGGTCGGCGACGACGGCGCCGAGACCGTCCGTCTCGACTACAAGCCGGTCGTCCAGACCCGCTACCAGCCGATGGAGCGTAAGTACTGATGGCTACCCCGACTCTGGAGAAGGCGGAGGCGACCAGCACCGCCTCCCCGTACATCACGGCCACCTTCCGGATCCGCCGCTTCAACCCCGAAGTGGGCGAGCACGCGGTCTGGGAGGACTTCAAGGTCGAGATCGACCCGAAGGAGCGGGTGCTCGACGCGCTCCACAAGATCAAGTGGGACCAGGACGGCTCACTGACCTTCCGGCGCTCCTGCGCGCACGGCATCTGCGGCTCCGACGCGATGCGGATCAACGGCAAGAACAGGCTCGCCTGCAAGACGCTGATCAAGGACATCAACCCGGAGAAGCCCATCACGGTCGAGCCCATAAAGGGGCTGACGGTCCTCAAGGACCTGGTCGTGGACATGGAGCCGTTCTTCCAGGCGTACCGCGACGTGATGCCGTTCCTGGTGACGTCCGGCAACGAGCCGACGCGCGAGCGGCTGCAGTCCGCCGAGGACCGCGAGCGCTTCGACGACACCACCAAGTGCATCCTGTGCGCCGCGTGCACCTCCTCGTGCCCGGTGTTCTGGAACGACGGCCAGTACTTTGGCCCGGCGGCGATCGTCAACGCGCACCGCTTTATCTTCGACTCGCGTGACGAGGCCGGGGAGCAGCGGCTGGAGATCCTCAACGACAAGGACGGCGTGTGGCGTTGCCGCACGACCTTCAACTGCACGGACGCCTGCCCGCGCGGCATCGAGGTCACCAAGGCGATCCAGGAGGTCAAGCGCGCGCTGATCACCCGCCGCTACTGACCTTCCGTCGGCCGCGGCTTTCGGCGGTCGCACCGGGGCCCGCTTCTGTACGCTCAGCCGTACGGAAGCGGGCCTTTGGCCATGGTGAGAAGGACGGGGAAGCATGAGTGAGCCGAATCCGTACGCGGGCGGCGGCCAGGGCGACTACCAGTGGGGGCCGGCCGAGCCGCCCGGCGCCACGCCCTACGGCTACGGCTATCCGGCCGACGCCACGCCCGGCTACGGCTACCCCCCGCAGGCGGGCGGCTATCCCGCCCCCGTCGGCGGCCCGGGCGCGCCGCTCCTCGCGCTCGGGGACATCACGGTGGTGGGCGACTCGATCGTCACCCCCGCGGGGACGCTGCCCCTCAAGGGCGCGGTGTGGAACGCCACGGACATGTCCCGCACGGAGGAGAAGATCCCGACGCATGCGATCGTGCTGGCCGTCGTCTTCTTTGTCTTCTGCTTCCTGGGGCTGCTGTTCCTGCTGATGAAGGAGAAGCAGACCATCGGCTTCATCCAGATCACGGTCACCAGCGGCGGCAGGCACCACTCGACGATGATCCCGGCCCAGGGCCCGCAGACGTTCCCCTGGGTGATGGGCCAGCTCAACTACGCGCGCTCGCTCAGCGCCATGTGAGCCTCGACAGGCGGCGCCTCAAGCGTCACCCGGCGGCCTCGAGCCGCCGGGTGACGCTTTTTCATTTCCCCGAAACCCTGGCTTGAACATGTTCAAAAAGAGGTCTACAGTCCATGACAACAGCTTTTGAACACGTTCAAAGGAGTGTGGGGGAATGGACCTCACTGTTGTCGCATACGTCGTCTACCTGCTGATCAGCGTGGCACTCACCGTCTGGGTGGCCCGTACGCTCAGTGGGAACGGGAAGATATTCCTGTCGGATGTGCTGCACGGGAACGAGAAGCTCGCCGACGCCGTCAACCACCTTCTGGTGGTCGGCTTCTACCTGGTGAACCTGGGCTTCGTCGCCCTCTATCTGAAGTCCGCGGACGGCGTGGGCGATGCGCGGGGGCTGTTCGAGGCGCTGTCGGTGAAGATCGGCGTCGTCCTGCTCGTGCTCGGCGTGATGCACCTCGGCAATGTGTACGTGCTGAACAGGATCCGCCGCCGCGGGGTCATGGAGCGCGAGCAGACGCCGCCGGTGCCGCCGCAGGGCTGGACCCCGCCCGCCGTGAAGGCCTGAGCCGGATGACCGGCGAGGGCACGAACGCCGTGGGCACAACCGGTGCGGGCACAACCGGTGCGGGCACAACCGGTGCGGGCACAACCGCCGTCCGCCGGCTCACCGTGCTGTACGACGCGCAGTGCCCCCTCTGCGTGCATCTGCGGCACTGGCTGCTGCGCCAGCGGCAGCTCGTCCCCCTCGATCTGGTGCCCGCCGCGTCGCGGGAGGCCGTGCGGCGCTTCCCGCGGCTCGACCACCGCGCCACTCTGGACGAGATCACCGTGGTCGGGGACGCCGGCCAGGTCTACCGGGGCGCCGCCGCCTGGGTCGTCTGCCTGTGGGCGCTGGCGGAACACCGCCCCCGGGCGCACTGGCTGGCCACCCCGGCCGGCGCGCCCTTCGCACGGGCCGCCGTGCTCGCGGCCGCCAAGTACCGCGAGATCACGGCTCCGTCGTGTGAAGGGCGATGCGGGCCTCCCGCGCCGCCCGGTTAGGCTCGGTTGCCGTGACGCACGACAAGCCGCCCGCCAAGGCCCCCAAGAGCGAGCAGACCCGCACGCTCATCCTCGAAACCGCGCTCCGGCTCTTCCAGGAGCGCGGTTACGACAAGACGACGATGCGGGCCATCGCCCAGGAGGCGGGCGTCTCCGTCGGCAACGCGTACTACTACTTCTCGTCCAAGGAACACCTCGTCCAGGGGTTCTACGACCGCATCGCCCAGGAGCACCAGGCCGCCGTCGCCGGAATCCTCGACGGCCGCGAGAAGGACCTCACGGCCCGGATCCGCGGGGTCCTGCTCGCCTGGCTCGACATCGCCGAGCCCTACCACGAGTTCGCCGCCCAGTTCTTCAAGAACGCGGCCGACCCCGACAGTCCGCTGAGCCCCTTCTCCCCCGAGTCGGAAGGGCCCCGGCAGTCGGCGATCGACGTGCACCGCCGCGTACTCGCCGGTGCGGAAGTGAAGGTCGCCGCCGAACTGTCCGAGGCACTGCCCCAGCTGCTGTGGCTCCAGCAGATGGGGCTGGTGCTGTTCTGGGTGTACGACCGCTCCGAGGGGTGCGCCAACAGCCGCCGGCTGGTCGAGCGACTGGCCCCGGTCACCGCGCGCGCCATCTCCCTCTCCCGGTTCCGGGTGCTGCGCCCCCTGGTCAAGGAGACGCACGACCTGCTCCAGGACTTCATGCCGACGGCGGCCGGCATGGCCGCGTCCGGCAAACCCCGGCGGCCGTCGTCGACGCCGTCGCCCTCCTCCCCGAACGGGGCCTCCCACAGGGCCTCCCCCGGGGCCTCCTAGTCATATCGCCCCTCCCGACGGGCCTCGCCCCGTCGTGTGTCGCATGCCCCCGGGGCGGAGGGAGCACCAGGCGCTTCGCGGGAAGTGCCGCGATCGGCCGTCGAGCGTATGCGGGCACATCGCGGCCGGCCGCGCCCGCGCGGCGGAGCGGCACATCGACACGGCCCCGCGCCCCTTCAACGCGCTGTCGAACCTCGCCGGACTTCACCGGCCCCGCGCACCCGGGGCAACTCCCGGGCCGGACCGCCGCCTTCCGCGACACGGTCGGAGGGGCCGTACGCGCACGGGGCCAGGGCTCCGAAGTCAAGCCTCGCCTGGGGGCACCTCCGTGGGGGTACCCCCGGACGAAGTCTGGGGGAGGTAGCTGGGGGAGTTCGAGGAGCGGGGTCCGGGTCGGAGCCCGGGCACGGGAAGGGGCGGGGCGGGGGAACGCGCCCGCCGGGCGACCCGGTCGTGCCGCGTGGTCACGCCTGCCGTGCGGCGAGGCTGACGACGGTGATGTCGGAGGACGCCCCCACCCGCACCGGCGGCCCCCACGCACCCGCGCCGCGGGTCACATACAACTGGGTGTCGCCGTAGCGTTCGAGCCCCGCGAGGGTGGGGTTGGCGAGCTCCGCGAGGTAGTTGCCCGGCCACAGCTGGCCGCCGTGGGTGTGGCCGGAGAGCTGGAGGTCCACTCCATGCTCGACGGCGTCATGGATGACGACGGGCTGATGGGCGAGGAGCACGGAGGCGCGGGCGGGGTCGCGGTCGCCGAGCGCCTTGGCGAAGTCCGGGCCCTCGCCCTCGCTCTCCCCCGCGATGTCGTTGACGCCCGCGAGGTCAAATCCGGCGATCTCGGCGCGCTCGTTCTGCAGCGGCCGAATGCCGAGTTCGCGGACATGGTCGACCCACTGGTCGGCGCCGGAGAAGTACTCGTGGTTGCCGGTGACGAAGAACGCTCCATGCCGCGACTCGAGCCGCGCCAGCGGCTCGGCCGCGGGGCCGAGGTCCGCTACGGATCCGTCGACGAGATCGCCGACGATCGCGATCAGATCGGGTGAGACCGCGTTGACTGCTTCGACGATGCGCTGGGTGTGGGCGCGGCCGAGGATGGGGCCCAGGTGGATGTCGCTGACGACGGCGATGCGCAATCCATGGGCGGAGCGCGGGAGCTTGCCCAGCGGCACGGTCACCCGCTTGACGCGCGGGCCGCGCAGCACGCCGTACGTCCCGTATCCCACGGTTCCGAGCGAGGCGGCGACCGCGCCGCCGCCGATGATCCGCGATACAAAGACTCGTCGGGACACCCCGCCGATGACGCGGTCGGCAGGTCCGGGAGCGGGCTCCTCGCCCCCGGCGGGCACCCCGCCTCCGGCGGACGCCCCGTCGCCGGCGGACGCCCCGTCGCCGGCGGACGCCTCGGCCGCGGGCTGCTCGCCGCTGTCCCCGGCCGTGCAGGACGTGGCCTTCGCACCCGCCCCGCCGGGGACTGCCGCCACAGCGGCAGAACCAGCGGTCGCAGCCACGGACTCGCCGCCTCCCGCGCGGGACCGGCTCTCCGGCACGGGCTGCGCGCCGCTCCCCGCCGCCGCGCCGGCCGCCTCCGAGCCAGGCGTCCCGCTCGCGTCCGGCGCGCCGCCGTGCGCCTCACCGGCGGCGGAACCCGCGGGCCCGGCCGGAGGCGGGCAGTCTGCGGCGGGCGTCCCGCCTCCTGCGAAGGAGGGCTGGCGGACGGTGTCCCGCACATCTCCCGGTGCTGGGGCGGCGGTCCGGTCCGCTCCGGCGGGACCGCCCGAATCGGCCGCCCCGCGTGCCTCACGGGCGCGCAGGACGCGATGCAGGAGGGGGCGTATCGCCTCGCCGAGCAGGAGGGCCAGGGTCAGGTAGAGGAGGACCGCGAGCCAGAGGTAGCCAGGCCAGGCGAGGATCTGTTCAAGCCAGAAGGGGGCGCCGGCGCGGCCGGAGACCAGGGCGCCGACCGACAGCAGGGGAAGCACGCAGACCGCGACCGTGCCCGCACGGCGGGCGAGCCCGCGGGGGCGGGTCGTATCGCGGACCAGGCGTCGCCAGACGTACCAGTGCACCCCGGCCAGCAGGGCGACGACCGTCACTGCCACGAGCACGGCGACCACGACCACGAACCGTTCCCCCTTGCTGACTCGATGCCCTGCTGACTCATTGACTCACTGACTCACTGACTCATTGACTCACTGACTCACTGGGCGGCGTTCGCCGCAGTGCCCTGATGCCGCGCAACCCGAGCACACCGATCGCCGTCCCCAAGGCAAAGGACGTCACGGCGAGCGCCAGATGGACCCAGAAGTAGCCCGTCGGGTCGCCTGCGTCATCGAAGGCCAGACCGCTGGCGTCCTGCCACAGGTTTTTGACGAAGGTGATCCAGATGAGCCAGCTCCACACCCCGAACGCGAGCAGGAACCAGGACACGGGACGGCTGAGCTTCATGAGGTCAGTATCGCGGGCGTCCTCCGACCGGGTTCTCCGGGGTGGTCTGTCCCGGCGGCGGATAGGGCGCGCCCGCATGCCGATGTCCATACGCGTTTCGCAGCCATGTACGTTCTCGACCGTGTCTGCTTTGAAGAAGACCGCCTTGACGGTCACCGCCGCCGCATTGGTTTCGCTTCTGGTCGCCGGCCCGGCGGCCGCGGACGGGAACGACGGCAAGGCAGACGACAAGCAGCAGCCCAAGCCGCCCGTCTCGATGTCCACCGTCGGCGGTGCGCTGCTCGGCAAACCCGGCACCCAGGTGAACCTCGGCCCCGGCGCGCCGGTGCTGCCCAAGGAGCTCAGCGGGCGGTCGTGGATCGTGGCGGACGCGGAGAGCGGCGATGTGCTCGCCTCGCACAACGCCCACTGGCGGCTCCCTCCGGCTTCCACGCTGAAGATGCTGTTCGCGGACACACTGCTGCCCCGGCTGTCGAAGGACACCGTGCACAAGGTCACACCCGACGACCTCAAGGACGTCGGCGAGGGCAGCAGCCTGGTCGGGGTCAAGGAGGAGCACACGTACTCCGTGCACGACCTGTGGCTGGGGGTGTTCCTGCGCTCCGGCAACGACGCGGTGCATGTGCTGTCCGCGATGAACGGCGGCGTCGACAAGAGCGTCAAGGACATGCAGCAGCACGCCGAGGAGCTCCAGGCGCTGGACACCCGCGTGGTGTCCCCCGACGGATACGACGCCGAGGGCCAGGTCTCGTCCGCGTACGATCTCACGCTCATCGCCCGCAGCGGTCTGCAGAAGAAGGACTTCCGCGAGTACTGCTCCACCACCACCGCGAAGTTCCCCGGCAAGCAGGAGAAGGGCAAGGAGCGGGAGACGTTCGAGATCCAGAACACCAACCGGCTGATGACGGGGGCGTACGGCGTCACGCCCTACAAGGGCATCGCGGGCGTCAAGAACGGCAGCACCACGCACGCGGGCTCGACCTTCACCGGGGTGGCCGAGCGGAACGGCAAGGTGCTGCTGGTCACCGTGATGAACCCGGACTCCGGGGAGGGCTCCGCGGTCTACAAGGAGGCCGCCAGGCTGTTCGACTGGGGCTTCGCCGCGGCCGGGAAGGTGACCCCGGTCGGCGAACTGGTGCCGCCGAAGTCCGCGGACACGGGCCCCAGCACGGAGCCCGTCGGCGCGGGCCGGGACGGCGGCGGGGACGGCCAGGCCAGCGCGCCCGCGCAGGCCGGCGCGGCGGGGGCCGGGGAGTCCAGCGGCATCGGCATCGCGCTCGCCGTCACCGGCGGGGCGCTGGTGACGGTGGCCGCCGGGGTCTTCCTGGTCAATCGCCGCTGGCCGCTGCCGGACCTGGTGCGCCGCCGGAACCCTCGCCCCTGAGGTCCCAGCGCCGGGTGGGTTGCGGCGCCGTCTGCGACCGCGGCTCCGGCTCCGGACTCCCCTCCGGCTCCGGACCTGATTCCCGCTCCGGACCTCCCTCCGGCTCCGGACCTCCCTCCGGCTCTGGTTCTGATTCCGTCTCCGGCTCCGGCTTCTTCGGCTCCGGCTCCATGGCCGCCTGCGGAGGCTCGCTGTCCGTCGCCGTCCACGCCGCGCAGTACAGCAGCAGCTTCGCGCTGAGGTTGATCCACAGCAGCAGGGCGACCGGCACGCCGAAAGCCCCGTACATGCTCTTGCCCGCGACCTCCGTCATATAGCCGCCGAGCAGCAGCTTGAGCGCCTCGAAGCCGACAGCGCCGATCAGCGCGGCGACGAGGAGACGGCGGCGCGGCGGATGCACCCCGGGCAGCAGTGTCAGCAGATAGAGCAGCATCAGGAAGTCGGCGAGCACGGCGACGGCGAGCGCCGCGATCTGGAGCAGTACGCCCTCGGCTCCGGCCCGTTCGATGCCGAGCCGGTCCGCGGTCCAGGAGACGGCGGTGACGCCGACCGTGGAGACGCCGACCGTGACCAGCGCCGCACCGCCGAGGCCCACCAGGACCCCGACGTCCTTCCCCTTCCGCACGAAGAGGTTGCCCTCGTCCTCGTCGTCCCGCCCCCACACGGCCCGCAGGCAGTCCCGCATCGCGCCGACCCAGCTGACGCCGGTGAGCAGCAGCAGCGCGCCGGCGACCAGTCCGACCGTGGCCGCGTTGTCGACGAGGGAGCCGATGTCGACCTGGTCGGAGATGCCGGGCACCTGGTCGGCCAGCTCGTTCTCCATCCTGGTCAACTGGTCGTCGCTGAGCAGTCCCGCGCCGATGGCCGCGGCCAGCGTGATCAGCGGGAACAGGGCCAGAAAGCTCAGGAAGGTGATCGCCCCTGCGAGGCGCGTCCAGTGCACCCGGTCGAGCGTCTCGTACGAACGCCAAGCGTGCGTGCGCATCAGCCGGGCGGCATAGGGGCCGATGACGGGGAGCTTGGTCAGCCAGTCCATGGGTGTACGCGTACCAGACGGGCGCGGCGTCGAACGTCTGCGGCGGGCGTGTCAGAGCGTGGTGGCGGTCTCGTCCACCGGCGAGCCCTGCGCCGGAACCGTCGCGATCCCGCCGCCGAAGGCGTAGGCGTTGAGCTTGCGCCACACGGCGTCCGGGCCCTGCTCGTACAGCGCGAAGGAGGCGCACGTCCAGGACGCCCGGTACTCGGCCAGCTCCTCGTACGCCCGGTCCATCGCCTCCTCGGAGATGCCGTGTGCGACGGTCACATGCGGGTGGTACGGGAAGTGCAGCTCGCGCACCAGCGGCCCCTCCGGGTCCCGCACCCGCTGCTGGAGCCAGGAGCAGGCCGCCCCGCCCTCGACGACCTGGACGAAGACCACGGGAGAGACGGGGCGGAAGGTGCCCGTGCCGGACAGCCGCATGGGAAAGGGCCGGACGGCCGCGGCGACCGCCGCCAGATGCGTCTCGACCGCGGGCAGTGCGGCGGAGTCGACCTCGGTGGGCGGCAGGAGGGTGACATGCGTGGGGATGCCGTGCGCGGCGGAGTCCCCGAAGGCCGCGCGCCGCTCCTGGAGCAGGCTGCCGTACGGCTCCGGGACCGCGATCGAAACGCCGAGCGTTACGGTCCCCACGTCCATCTCCTCATCACTCGTGATTGGCGTGCAGCCGCCAGTGTGGCTGCTGCACGCCCGATGTGGCCAGTGCAGCCCTTGGGCAGTGGTTCGTCAGGGCCCCCGGCAGTCCCCCGTCAGTGCTTCGCCGGCAGGAAACCCACCTTGTCGTAGGCGGCGGCCAGCGTCTCCGCGGCGACGGCCCTGGCCTTCTCCGCGCCCTTGGCCAGGACGGAGTCCAGGGTCTCCGGGTCGTCCAGATACTCCTGCGTACGAGCCCGGAACGGCGTGACGAACTCCACCATGACCTCCGCGAGGTCGGTCTTCAGCGCGCCGTAGCCCTTGCCCTCGTACTTCTTCTCCAGATCGGCGACGGCCGTGCCGGTGAGCGTGGAGTAGATCGTGAGGAGGTTGCTGACGCCCGGCTTCTCCTCGGCGTCAAAGCGGATCACGGTGTCGGTGTCGGTGACCGCGCTCTTGACCTTCTTGGCCGTGGTCTTCGGCTCGTCGAGCAGATTGATCAGGCCCTTGGGGGTGGAGGCCGACTTGCTCATCTTGATCGTCGGGTCCTGGAGGTCGTAGATCTTGGCGACCTCGCGGACGATATGCGGCTCGGGCACGGTGAACGTCTCGCCGAAGCGGGTGTTGAAGCGCTCGGCGAGATCACGGGTGAGCTCGATGTGCTGGCGCTGGTCCTCGCCGACCGGGACGGCGTTGGCCTGGTACAGCAGGATGTCCGCGACCTGCAGGATCGGGTAGGTGAACAGCCCGACGGTGGCACGGTCGGCGCCCTGCTTGGCGGACTTGTCCTTGAACTGCGTCATCCGGGACGCCTCGCCGAAGCCGGTGAGGCAGTTCATGATCCAGCCAAGCTGGGCGTGCTCGGGGACATGGCTCTGGATGAACAGGGTGCAGCGCTCGGGGTCGAGCCCGGCGGCCAGCAGCTGGGCTGCGGCCAGCCGGGTGTTCGCCCGCAGCTCGGCGGGGTCCTGCGGCACCGTGATCGCATGCAGGTCGACGACCATGTAGAAGGCGTCATGCGTCTCTTGCAGCGCCACGTACTGGCGGATCGCTCCGAGGTAGTTCCCGAGGTGGAACGAGCCTGCGGTGGGCTGGATACCGGAGAGCGCGCGGGGTCGGGGTGAGGCCATGCGCACATTCTCTCAGGTGCGTGGGGTGCCCCGGGACGCCGGTGGACAACCCCCGGGCCGCCGCCCCGGACCCGCGCCTCGAACGCCGGCGCGGCTCGTTTCTTGTCCTCAATCGCCGGACGGGCTGGAAACCCAGCCCCCGGGTGGGGCTGGAACTCCCTGCCCCGGACGGACCGGAAACCCAGCCCCGGACGGCGCTGGAACTCCCTGCCCCGGACGGGCTGGAACTCCCTGCCCCGGACGGCGCTGAAACTCCCTGCCCCGGACGGACCGGAAACCCAGCCCCCGGACGGACCGGAAACCCAGCCCCGCCTGGGGCCTCCCCCGGGGGGAGTCCGGGGGCGGTTGCGGCGCGGGTTCCGGGGCGACGCCCCGGCTACAGCCCCGGCACGGGGTCCGGGACGACGCCCCGGTCACAGCCCCCGCACCAGGTCCGGGACGAAGCTCCGGCGCGGGGTCCGGGCCGGAGCCCCGGTGCGGGGTCCGGGGCGGAGCCCCGGCTACAGCCCCGGCGCGGGGAACGCCGCCATCAGCTCCGCGACCTCCGCCCGGACCGCCGTCAGCGCCGCCTCGTCGCCCGCCCGCGCCGCCGTCACACCGCGGTCGATCCAGTCGGCGACCGCCGGCATGTGCGAGACGCCCAGGCCGCGGGAGGTCAGCGAGGGCGTGCCAATGCGGATGCCGGAGGGGTCGAAGGGCTTGCGGGGGTCGTACGGGACGGTGTTGTAGTTGACGACGATCCCGGCGCGGTCGAGCGCCTTGGCCGCCGTCTTGCCGGGGACGTCCTTCCCGCTCAGGTCGATCAGGATCAGATGGTTGTCGGTGCCGCCGGAGACCAGGTCGAAGCCGCGGGCGGCGAGTTGCTCGGCCAGCGCGCGGGCGTTGGCGACGACGGCGTGGGCGTAGTCGCGGAAGGACGGCTGGGCCGCCTCGTGGAGGGCGACGGCGATGGCGGCGGTGGTCTGGTTGTGCGGGCCGCCCTGGAGGCCGGGGAAGACGGCCTTGTCCACGGCCTTGGCGTGCTCCTCGCGGCACATCAGCATCGCGCCGCGCGGCCCGCGCAGGGTCTTGTGGGTGGTCGTGGAGACGACGTCGGCGTGCGGTGCGGGCGAGGGGTGCGCACCGCCCGCGACCAGGCCCGCGATATGTGCGATGTCGGCGACGAGCACCGCGCCCGCCTCGCGGGCGATCTCGGCGAAGGCGCCGAAGTCGATCGTGCGGGGCAGCGCCGTGCCGCCGCAGAAGATCAGCTTGGGACGTTCCTTGAGGGCGAGGTCGCGCACCTGGTCGAGGTCGATGAGCCCGGTGTCCTGACGTACGCCGTACTGCACGCCGCGGAACCACGTTCCGGTGGCGGAGACGCCCCACCCGTGGGTGAGGTGGCCGCCCATCGGCAGTGCCATGCCCATCACGGTGTCGCCGGGCTCGGCGAAGGCGAGATAGACGGCGAGGTTGGCCGGGGAGCCGGAGTACGGCTGGACGTTGGCGTGGTCGACGCCGAAGAGCGCCGTGGCGCGGGCGGCGGCGAGCCGCTCGACCTGGTCGATGTTCTGCTGGCCCTCGTAGTAGCGGCGGCCCGGGTAGCCCTCGCTGTACTTGTTCTGCAGCACCGTGCCGGACGCTTCGAGCACGGCCCGGGAGACGTAGTTCTCGCTGGGGATCAGACGGAGGGTGTCGGCCTGGAGCCGCTCCTCGGCGGCGACGAGCCGCGCGAGCTCCGGGTCCGCGGCGGCGAGGGCGGGGTGCGCGAGGGGAAGGGTCATGGCGTCGGTGTCCTCCGGGTCGGTCCGTGGGCTCGAACAAGCTCGGTCGCGGTCCCGGGGTGCCCAGGCGGGGCGGCACCTCGTTCGTTCTTCCGCGCACGGTTTCCTCGGGGTCGTTTCCCCGTACGCCAGTCGCCGCGCGCGCCCCACAGCCTATCGGGCGCCCCACAGGCAAGGTTTCTTCGTCCACACTGCGAGCGACGATAGAAGCAGAGGCGGATCCCGCCTCTCGCCGTACGGCTTGTCTCAGCTGCACTACCGAACGGAGCCCGTGTGTCGACCACGCAGACAACGCAGAGTGCCATCGCTGCCGCCGAGGCGCACAGCGCGCACAACTACCATCCGCTGCCCGTCGTCGTCGCCACCGCGGACGGCGCATGGATGACCGATGTCGAGGGACGCCGCTATCTCGACATGCTCGCCGGGTACTCGGCGCTCAACTTCGGCCATGGGAACCGCCGGCTGATCGACGCGGCCAAGGCGCAGTTGGAGAGAGTCACCCTCACCTCGCGTGCTTTCCACCACGACCGGTTCGGCGAGTTCTGCGCGCGGCTGGCCGAGCTGTGCGGCATGGAGATGGTGCTGCCGATGAACACGGGCGCGGAGGCGGTGGAGACCGCAGTGAAGACCGCGCGGAAGTGGGGGTACCGGGTCAAGGGCGTCCCGGACAACATGGCGAAGATCGTGGTCGCCGCGGACAACTTCCACGGCCGCACGACGACGATCATCAGCTTCTCCACGGACCCCGAGGCCCGTGCCGACTACGGTCCGTACACGCCGGGCTTCGAGATCGTCCCGTACGGTGACGCGGCGGCGATGGAGGCGGCGCTGACCGACAACACGGTGGCGGTGCTGCTGGAGCCCATCCAGGGCGAGGCGGGGGTGCTGGTGCCGCCGCCCGGCTATCTGCAGCGGGTGCGGGAGCTGACGCGTGAGCGCGATGTGCTGTTCATCGCCGACGAGATCCAGTCCGGCCTCGGACGCACGGGACGGACCTTCGCCTGTGAGCACGAGGGCGTCGTGCCGGATGTGTATCTGCTGGGCAAGGCGCTGGGCGGCGGTGTGGTTCCGGTGTCGGCGGTGGTCTCCTCCGCGGCGTTGCTCGGTGTGCACCGCCCGGGCGAGCACGGCTCGACCTTCGGAGGCAATCCGCTGGCGTGCGCGGTCGCTCTGGAGGTGATCGCCATGCTCCGCACCGGCGAGTACCAGCAGCGCGCCGCCGAACTGGGCGAGCACCTCCACCACGAGCTGGGCCTGCTGACGGGCGGCGGCGCGGTGGAGGCGGTCCGCGGGCGCGGGCTGTGGGCGGGCGTCGACATCTCGCCCTCGCATGGCACGGGCCGGGAGATCTCCGAGAAGCTGCTGGACCGCGGCGTCCTGGTGAAGGACACCCACGGCTCGACGATCCGCATCGCCCCGCCGCTGGTGATCAGCAAGGAGGACCTGGACTGGGGGCTGGACCAGCTGCGGGCGGTGCTGGCGGGGGGCTGACGGGCCGGGGCTTGTTTCCGGGGGCTCTGCCCCCGGACCCCGCGCCTCAGTCTCCCCCGGACTCCGTCCGGCGGGCGCCCCCAGCCGGGGCTGGAGTCTCCAGCCTGTTGGGGGCGCCTCCGTAGGGGTGCCCCTGGGGGCGTGGGGGTACCCCTGGGGGCACCTCCGTGGGGGTACCCCCGGACGAAGTCTGGGGGAGGAGTCTGGGGGAGGTAGCCGGGGGAGTTTGCGGACACGGCCTCCAGACCCGTACGGGCGTCCGGGGGCTTGGCTCCGGTTCCGGGAAGGGGCGGGGTGGGGTGGGGGAACAACGCCCACCGCGGGCGCTACCCGCCCTCCCCCGGGAGGATCACATGCGGCAGGAACCGCGCGTACCCGTCCGTCACCAGCCCCGCCGACTCCCGGATGCCCAGCCCCGCCGCCTCGTCCTCCACCACCCACGCGCCGAGCACCACCCGGTTCCCGTCGAAGTCGGGCAGCGGGGCCAGTTCCTGGTAGCAGCGGGCCGAGTCGTGTGCGACACCCGGCGGAACGCCCGGTTCATGGACGGTGACGCCCTCGCCCTCGCGGCCCAGGAGCGGCTTGGCCACATAGCCGGGGCCCGAGGCCAGTTCGCGGGGGCCGTCGAGGTAGGCGGGCAGCAGGTTGGGGTGGCCCGGGTACAGCTCCCAGAGGATCGCCAGCAGCGCCTTGTTGGACAGCAGCATCTTCCAGGCGGGTTCGATCCAGCAGGTGGAGCCCGTGCCGCCGCCGTTGTCGAGGGTGTCGAGGACGTGCGGGCCGAAGTCGTCGGCGACCAGCCACTCCCAGGGGTACAGCTTGAAGCAGCTGCGGATGAAGCGGAGCCGGTCGTCGACGAAGCGGCCCGACAGCCGGTCCCAGCCGATCTGCTCGACGGACAGGGCCTCCGTCTCCAGGCCAGCCTGCTGGGCCGTCTCCCGCAGATAGGCGACGGTCATCAGGTCCTCGCCGGTCTCGTCCCCTTCGGTGTGGACGAAGTGGACGGGGCCGGGCGGCAGCAGCGCCGACTGGCGCTTCCAGGCGGCGACGAGCCGTTCGTGGAGGGAGTTCCACTGGTCGGCGCCGGGGAAGCGTTCCTCCATCCAGAACCACTGCGGGCTGGCCGCCTCCACCAGGGAGGTCGGGGTGTCGGCGTTGTACTCCAGCATCTTGGCGGGCCCGGCGCCGTCGTACCGCAGGTCGAACCGCCCGTACACCGAGGGAAGTTCGGCGCGCCGCCGCCAGGACTCGGCGATCAGCGCGGCGAGCCGGGGATCGGTGACGCCCAGTTCGGCGAAGCGCTCGCGCTCCACGATGTGCGCTGCCGCGGCAAGGCACATGGCGTGGAGTTCCTCGACGGCCTCCTCCAGCGCCTCGACCTCGGGCAGGGTGAAGGAGTAGTAGGCGCTCTCGTCCCAGTACGGGCGGAGCGAACCGTCCGGGTGGCGGGTGAGGGGGTAGACGCATCCCTGTTCCTCGACGGTCTCCTGCCAGCCGGGGCGCGGGGTGATCGTATGGCGTCGCATCGCCGGCCCCTCAGCCGCCGCCGGTGCGGGAGCAGCCGAAGCCGCCGCGGTCGACCGCGGACTTGCTGAAGCTGCCGCCCTCGACCTTGCCGTCCCGGACCGATCCGCCGTAGTAGTACGAGCCGCCTCCGGAACCGCTCGATCCGCTGCTGCTGCCGCTGCTGCCGCTGCTCTCGCACCGGTAGTCGGGCAGCTTCTCCCGCGTCAGCGGGTCGACACACCGTTTGTCCGGCTCGGAGCCGCAGGAGGTGATCGTCGCCGCGAGCACCCCCATCCCGCCGAGCACCACCGTGCTCGACCTCAACCGCCGTCGTACACCCATCCGCGTCCGCCCCCGTTCTTCTGCGCACACGCTTCGTCCGCTGCGCACGTTCAAGTTTTCGGAACGCCGCACAGACTAGGGCCAGGCGCCAGAGCTCTGCACAGCGCCTCCAGCGCACCGGGCCGGGCGTTGTCCGAGGGGGTGGCGCTGCGCAGTCGCATCCCCCGTACACGGCGGTCGTACGCGCCCGAAGCGATGGACTCGGCGAGCGTCAACGGGTCCGGCGTGACTCGGCGCCGCCGACGCGGCGGGGCGGGCCGGGGCTCGCGATGAGCCCCGGCCCGCCCCGGGAGGTCACACCAGGTGTCACACCTGGCGTCGTCCGCCGCGCCTTACTTCGGCAGCCAGGCCTTCCACTTGTCCTCGTTGTCCGCGATCCACTTCTTCGCGGCGTCCTCGCTGGACATCTTGTCCTGGGCGACGTACTTGGCGACCAGGTTCTGGTCCTCGGTGGACCAGTTGAAGTTCTTCAGGAACTTGGCGGCGTCGCTGTCCTCCTTGGCGAAGTCCGCGTTCATCCACTTCTTCAGCGGCACCTCGGGGTAGGCGCACGCGACCTTGTTCTCGTCGGCGTCGCAGCCCTCCTTGTACTCGGGCAGCTTGACCTCGACGAGGTCGATGGTGGCGTTCATCCACTGCGGGGTCCACCAGTAGGTCAGGAACGGCTTCTTCGCCTTGTACAGCTGCTCCAGCTGCGCCAGGTGCGTGGCCTCCGCGCCCGCCTCGATCGGCTGGTAGTTCAGCTTCAGGTTCTTGATCAGGGCATTGTCGTTGGAGACATACGACGGGTCACCCTTGATGAACTGGCCCTTGTCGCCGCTCTCCGGGGTCTTGAACAGGTCGGCGTACTTGTTCAGGTTCTTGTAGTCGGTGATATCCGGGTTCTCGTCGACCACGTACTTGGGCACGAACCAGCCGATGTGGCCGACCACGCCGAGGTCGCCCGCGGCGACGACGGTCTTGTTGCCGTCGACGTACCGCTTGACCTCCTCCGGGTGGCCCCAGTCCTCCAGGATGGCGTCGATCTTGCCCTGGCTCATCGCGTCCCAGGCCGGGGTCTCGTCCATCTGCTTGGTCTCGACCTTGTAGCCGAGTTCGCTCTCCAGCAGCTCCTTGGCCACGGCCGTGTTGACCTCCGCGCCGACCCAGGACGGCGTATGGAGTCTGACGGTCTTGTCCCCGCCCTTGCTGCCGCCGGTCTCGGCGGCGCTGCACGCGCTCAGGGCGACGAGGGAGAGCACGCCTGTGGCGGCGATCGCGGAACGGCGAATGATGCGCTTGTTCATGAGGGGGATCCTTTTTCTTACGGGGTGTAACGGGGGGTGGCGTTACGGGGGGCTAGGGGTTGTGGCTACTTGCCGGACGCTCCGGACGCGGGGGATGCCGCGGCGCGGGACGTCGGCTGGGTCAGCTTGTCGAGCATCAGTCCGAGGCAGACGATCGCGACACCCGCGATCAGGCCGCTGCCCAGTTCGCTGCCCTTCAGTCCTTCGACGACGTCGAAACCGAGGCCGCCGCCGCCCACGAGGCCGCCGATGACGACCACCGCGAGCACCAGCACCACGCCCTGGTTGACCGCGACCAACAGCGCGGGGCGCGCCAGCGGCCACTGGACCTGGACGATCTGCTGCCAGGAGCGGGCGCCGAGCGAGCGGGAGGCCTCCAGCGTCGCCGGGGAGGCTGTCTTCAGGCCCTGCGCGGTGATGCGGACGACGGCGGGCAGCGCGTAGATCGCCGCCGCCGCGATGGCCGCGGCCCGGCCGGCGTTGAACAGCTGGACCACCGGGATCAGATAGATGAACTGCGGCATCGTCTGCATGGTGTCCAGCACCGGCCGCAGCAGCCGCTCCACGACCGGGACACGCGCGGCCAGGATGCCGATCGCGAAGCCCAGCAGCAGGGTGATCGCCAGCGCCACCACGACCTGCGACAGGGTGTGCATCGACTTGTCCCAGACGCCGAGCACGCCGACGGCGCCCAGCGACACAGCGGCGGTGACCGCTCCGCGCCAGGTGCCGACCAGCAGCGCGGCAGCTGCGGCCAGCAGCACCATGGCCCACCACGGCACGGCGAGCATGCCCTCGCGCACCGGGTTGAGCACCCAGGTGGTGAAGTTGCCGGCCCATTCGCTGGTGCCGCCGAGGACGGGCACATCGGTGTAGAACGCGCCGACGACCCAGTCCATGAAGCGGTTCAGCGGCTCGGCGAAGTCAAACGTCCACGCCTCGGGCCACTCGCGCTGGACAAGCTGCCCGGCGACGATCGCGGCGACGGCGCCGCCGCCCGCGATGAGTGCGGTCTTCCGCCCGTCTCCGGGGGCCGGCGCCTTCCGGCCGGGCTGCGCCTCGGACCTGACGCCGGCGGCCGCCGTCACCCGGTCGAGCCACACGGCGATCAGCACGATCGCGACGCCCGCGGCCAGGCCCATGCCGAAGTTCTTCCGGGACAGGGCCGTGAAGACGTTCTCACCCAGACCGCCCGCGCCGACGACGGAGGCGATGACCACCATGGACAGCGCCATCATGATCGTCTGGTTGAGGCCGAGCAGCATCTCCTTGCGGGCCAGCGGCAGCCGCGCGGTGCGCAGCCGCTGGAACTTGCTCGCGCCCAGCGAGGTGACGGCCTCCATGACCGTCGGGTCCGCTCCGCGCAGGCCCAGGGAGGTGAGCCGCACCATCGGCGGGGCCGCGTAGATCACGGTGGTGAGCAGCGCGGACGGCGTGCCGGTGCCGAAGATCAGCACGAAAGGCAGCAGATACGCGAACGCGGGCAGCACCTGCATGGTGTCCAGCACCGGCCGCAGCGCCGACTGCACCCGGTCGCTGAGCCCGGCCGCGAGGCCGAGTACCACGCCGAGCAGTGCGGACGCGGCTACGGCCACGATCATCAGCGCGAGCGTCTCCATCGCCGGGTCCCACAGGCCCATCAGCCCGATCGCGCCGAGCGAGCCCACGGTGACGCCGGCGACGCGCAGGCCCCGGCGGCCGGCCCCGGCGGCGTACCAGGCGCCCACCGTGGCGAGGGCCAGCACGCCGACCCAGCCGAGCGAGGTCAGCAGCGAGGAGACCGCGTCCACCGAGTCGGTGGCGAAGTTGGAGATATGCAGCAGGAAGTAGAGGAACAGCGGGTGGGAGTCGCGGTTGGCGATCACCCAGTCCGCGAACGAGTCGAGCGGTGCGACGAGGTCGACGGTCCAGCCGTCGTGCCAGCCGCCGCCCCAGATCAGCGCGCTGACCGGCAGCACGACCGCCAGGCCGAGCAGCGTCAGCCAGGTGACGGACGACCGGCCGCCGCCCAGGGCGCCGAACAGGCCCGCCGCCCCGCCGGACCGCGCGTCCGCGACCTTGTCCGCAACGTTGCCGGCCCCCTTGTCGACAGCCCCCTTGTCCTTGACAACCGTGTCCGTCATGCCGGTACCACGTCTTCCCGGGGGGTGGGCTGGTCGGGGAACTCCGGCAGGTCGACTCCGGCGACCACGGCGAGCAGCGCGGTCTGGTCGACGACGCCGAGCAGCCGCCCGTTGTCCACGACCCGCGCGGGCGCGCCGGTGCGGGCGACGATCTCCACGGCCTCGCACACCTTGGCGTCGGCGGAGACCTCGACGCCCTTGTCCGCCTCGTCGCCGCGGGCGGGGCGCACCGCCCGGCGTACCTTCATGACCTGCTCGCGCGGCACATCGCGGACGAAGTCGCGTACATAGTCGTCGGCGGGCGAGCCCACGATCTCCTCGGGGGTGCCGAGCTGCACGATCTGCCCGTCGCGCATCAGCGCGATGCGGTCGCCCAGTTTGAGCGCCTCGCTCAGGTCGTGGGTGATGAAGACCATCGTGCGGCCCTCCTCTCGGTGCAGCCGTACGACCTCCTCCTGCATGTCGCGGCGGATCAGCGGGTCGAGGGCGCTGAACGGCTCGTCGAAGAGGAGCACCTCGGGGTCGACGGCGAGCGCGCGGGCCAGGCCGACGCGCTGCTGCTGACCGCCGGAGAGCTGGCCGGGGCGGCGCTGCTCCAGCCCCTCCAGGCCGACCTTGGCGATGACCTCGGCGGCACGGGCGCGGCGCTCGGCCTTGCCCATGCCCTGGATCTCCAGGCCGTAGGCGACGTTGTCGATCACCGTGCGGTGCGGCAGCAGGCCGAAGTGCTGGAAGACCATGGAGGCGCGGTGGCGGCGCAGTTCGCGCAGCCGGGCGGCGTCCATGGACAGCACGTCCTCGCCGTCGATGGACAGCTCGCCGGAGGTCGGCTCGATCAGCCGGGTCAGACAGCGCACGAGCGTGGACTTGCCGGAGCCGGACAGGCCCATGACGACGAAGACCTCGCCCTTGCGGACGTCGAAGGAGACGTCCCGCACGGCGGCGGTGCAGCCGGTGCGCTCGCGCAGCTCGGCCGGGCTCAGCGCGCCCAGGGAGGTGTCGCCGGGCACCCGGTCGGCCTTGGGTCCGAAGACCTTCCACAGGTTGCGCACGGAGAACACGGCGGGCGCGCTCTCCGCCTCGCCCTTGGCGGCCTCCCCCTTGGCGAGGGTACTGACGGCGTCGGCGGTGGTCTGGGAGTTCTGGGTCATCGGGTCTCGCCCCTCGTGTCGGCGGCATGGGCTTCGGTGAGCAGCTCCGCGCACTTCTCGCCGACCATCAGCACGCCGATCATCGGGTTGACGGCGGTCATGGTCGGGAACACGGACGCGTCGGCGATGCGGATGCCGTTCAGGCCCCGGATCTTCAGCTCCGGGTCGACTACGGCGAGTTCGTCGTCCGAAGCGCCCATCTTGCAGGTGCCCGCCGGGTGGTACACGGTGTGCGCCACCTTGCGCGCGTACTCGCTCAGCTCCTCGTCGCCGACGACGTCCGGGCCGGGGCAGACCTCGCGCTTGAGCCAGCCGGCCAGCGGCTCGGTCTTGGCGATCTCACGGGCGATGCGGATGCCGTCGACCAGGGTGCGGCCGTCGTAGTCCTCCTCGTCCGTGAAGTAGCGGAAGTCCAGGGCCGGCTTGACCTCGGGGTCGGCGCTGGTCAGGTAGAGGCGGCCGCGGCTGCGCGGCTTGGGGATGTTCGGCGTCATCGACACCCCGTGCTCGGGCCGCTCGTAGCCCAGGCGCTCGGGGTTGTCGGTGAACGGGATCTGGTAGAAGTGGAACATCAGGTCCGGGCCCCGGGATTCGGGGTCGCGGCGCACGAACAGACCGGCGTCGCTGTCCATCGCCGAGTTCTCGGGGATCGGGCCGTTCGTCTCCCACACGATCACCGATTCGGGGTGGTCGAGCAGGTTCTCGCCGACGCCCTTCAGGTCGTGCAGCACGGGGATGCCGAGCTTCTGAAGGTCCTCGCGCGGGCCGATGCCGGAGTGCATCAGCAGCCGCGGGGTGTCCACCGCGCCGGCGCAGACGAGGACCTCGCGGCGGGCCTCGACGAGCTGCTCCTCGCCGTCCTTGGTGCGGATGTGCACGCCCTTTGCGCGCGTGCCGTCGAGCTCCAGCTTGAACGCCCAGGTCTCCAGCGCGATGTGCAGGTTCGGGCGGTCCAGGAAGGGGTGCAGATACGCCACCGAGGCGGAGGAGCGCTTGTTGTTCTCCGGGTGGTAGGCGAGGTCGAAGAAGCCGACGCCCTCGTGGAACGGCTTCTTGTTGAAGCCCTCGACGCGCGGCACGTCGAGCGCGGACTGCGCGGCGTCGACGAAGTCGCGGGCGATGGCGTTCCGGTCGGCCTCGTCGACCGCGACGACGTTGTTGCGCAGCTTGCCGAAGTACGGGGCCATCGACGCGGCGTCCCAGCCGTCCGCCCCGGCCTCGGCCCACTCGTCCCAGTCGGACGGCAGCGGCTGGAAGGCGATGAGCGTGTTGTGCGAGGAGCACCCGCCCAGGACGCGGGCGCGGCTGTGCCGGATGTGGGAGTTGCCGCGCGGCTGCTCGGTGGTCGGGTAGTCGTAGTCGAGTTCGCCGCCGAGCAGCCCCATCCAGCGGCGCAGGGTCAGCACGTCGTCACGGTCGACGTCGCTCGGGCCGCCCTCGATGACGGCGACGGTGACGTCGGGGTCCTCGGTGAGTCGGGAGGCGATCACCGAGCCGGCGGTGCCGCCGCCGACGATGACGTAGTCGTACATGGGCATGTGGTGCTCCTGGTGGTGCTCGAAGTCTGAGGGGTCGCTTGCGCGGTGCGGGCCCGGCCGGCTGACGGGGTCAGCCGGAGAACCAGCGCACGGGGCGCGGCGCGAGGTTCTGGTAGACGTGCTTCGTCTCGCGGTACTCGTCGAGTCCGGAGGGCCCGAGCTCGCGTCCGATGCCCGACTTGCCGAAGCCGCCCCACTCCGCCTGCGGGAGGTAGGGGTGGAAGTCGTTGATCCACACGGTGCCGTGGCGCAGCCGGCCGGCGACGCGCCGGGCGCGTCCGGCGTCGGCGGTCCACACCGCGCCGGCCAGGCCGTACTCGGTGTCGTTGGCGAGGGCGACGGCCTCGTCCTCCGTGCGGAAGGTCTCGACGGTCAGCACCGGGCCGAAGATCTCCTCGCGGATGACGCGCATGGTGCGGTGGCACTGGTCGAGGACGGTGGGCCGGTAGAAGTAGCCGTCCGCGTACTCCTCGCCCTTGGGGCGCTCGCCGCCGGCCCGCAGGACCGCGCCCTCGGCGAGGGCGGAGGCCACGTGGTCCTCGGTCTTGGCGAGCTGCTGGGCGGAGACCAGCGGGCCGCACTCCACGCCCTCGTCCGTGCCGCGGCCGAGGCGGATCTTCTCGGCGCGGCGGGCGACCTCGGCGACGAAGCGCTCCCGCAGCGACTCCTCGACGATGAGGCGGGAGCCGGCGGAGCAGACCTGGCCGCTGTGGATGAAGGCGGCGTTCAGCGCCTGGTCGACGGCGGTGTCGAAGCCCTCGTCGGTCTCGCAGGCGTCGGCGAAGACCACGTTGGGGTTCTTGCCGCCGAGTTCGAGGGCGACCTTCTTGACGCCGTCGACGGCGGCGTGCATCACCTTCTGGCCGCTGGCCAGCCCGCCGGTGAAGGAGATCAGGTCGACGTCGGGGTGGTCGGCGAGGCGCGCGCCGACGGGGTCGCCCGCGCCGGTGACGATGTTGGCGACGCCCGCGGGCAGTCCGGCCTCGGCGAGCAGTTCGATGAGCGCGACGGTGCTCAGCGGGGTGATCTCGCTGGGCTTGATCACGAAGGTGTTGCCCGCGGCCAGCGCCGGGGCGATCTTCCAGCTGGCCTGGAGCAGCGGGTAGTTCCAGGGGGTGATCATGCCGCAGACGCCGACGGGCTCGTGCACGACGACGCTGTGGATGTCGTCGGACCCGGCGTCGACCACGCGGCCGCCGCTCTCGTTCATCACGAGGTCGGCGAAGTAGCGGAAGGCGTCGGTCACGCAGTCGACGTCGACACGGCCCTCTTCGAGGGTCTTGCCCGCGTCACGGCTCTCCAGCAGCCCGATCTTCTCGCGGTCGCGCTGCAGCAGCTCGGCGACCCGGCGCAGCAGCGCCGCCCGCTCGGCGACGGGTGTCCGCGGCCACTCGCCCGCGTCGAACGCGGACCGTGCGGCGGCCACGGCGGCGTCGGCATCCTCTCGCCCGCCTTCCGCCACGACGGCGAAGACGGTCGCGTCAGCGGGATCGAGGATCTCGCGCGTGGCGCCGGAGGCGGCTTCGCGCCACTCTCCGGCCACGTGGATGGTCTTTTGTGCTGACACGTCGCGTTTTGCCTTCCAATTCCGATTTGTACCGCGCAGGGACAAGCCCAGCGACTGGCCCGCCTGCCCGGCGGACCTGAAAGCATGCGCGATTCGCGTTCGAAAGTGTTCGGCGTCACTTATTCGATGCCTACGGGTGACCTAATGTCGCGGACAGTGGCATTCCGCACGCAGAGCGTGCGGCGAACACCCCACAAGCACCACAGCGAGGAACCGCCGCCCGTCCAGCCACCACCCGCCGACGGCGTCCTGCCCCTGCCGAAGCCGCTCGGGCACACCGCGTACATCGTCCGGGCGGCCGCAGTGACCGGGTCGTCGCCGTCGGCCGCCCGTTTCCCGGGGGAGGGCAACGGTGCAGACGCGGCCGCAGCGGGCGAACCGCCGCCGGTTATCGTGTCGCCTCGATGACCTAAGGGCGGTGGAGGGGCGCGTTGTGTCGGCGGAAGAGGGGCAGCTGGTCGCCGGGAGGTACCGGCTGCTGGAGCGCATAGGCCGTGGCGGCATGGGCACCGTCTGGCGCGCCGAGGACGAACTGCTCGGCCGGCAGGTAGCCGTGAAACGGCTGCACGCCTCGCCGCATCTGGCCGACGACGAGCTGGCCACCCTGTATGAGCGCACCCGCCGCGAGGCACGCAGCGCCGCCCGCATCAGCCACCCCAATGTCGTCGTGGTCCACGACGTCGTGGACGACGGCGGACGCCCATGCGTCGTCATGGAGTATGTGCCCTCGCGCACGCTCGGCGACGTGATCAAGGAGCAGGGGCCGGTGACGCCCCAGGAGGCGGCGCGCATCGGCCGGGGCATGGTGGCGGCACTGCGGGCAGCGCATGCGGCCGGGGTGCTGCACCGCGACGTCAAACCGGGAAATGTGCTGCTCGGCGACGACGGCCGGGTGGTGCTGACGGACTTCGGCATCGCCGTGGCCACCGGCGCATCCACCCTGACCAAGACCGGCGAGATGGTCGGGTCCATCGACTATGTGGCCCCGGAACGGGTCAGGGGCGGGAAGCCGGGGCCCGCGTCCGACCTGTGGTCGCTGGGCGCGACGCTCTACCAGGCCGTGGAGGGCAGCCCGCCGTTCCGCAGGGCCACCGCGCTGGAGACGGCGTACGCGATAGCCGCCGACGAGCTGACGCCGCCGCGGCGGGCCGGGGCGCTCACCCCGCTGATAGACGCGCTGCTGGTGAAGGACCCGGAGCAGCGGCCGTCGGCGGAGGCCGCGGAGCGTTCGCTGCGGCAGTCGGACACGGTGGCGACGGCCGAGGCGGCGACGGGAGGCAGGACGGGGGACGCCCCCGCCGGGGATACGAGTGATGCCCCCACCCGGCCCCGCGTCGCCACCGCCGTGCTGCCCGCCGAGGCCGCTCCCCAGGACGACGGCGGCCAGCGCCGCACGCGCCCCGGCCGCGCGCGCCGGGTGACCGTATGGGCGGCCGCCCTGGCAGTCCTCGCAGGCGCCGCCGTCGCCGGCGCGACGGCCCTGCGCGGCAATGGCGACGCAGGCGGCTCGGAGCGGTCGGCGGCCGGAAAGCCGGCAGCTTCCGCGTCGGCGTTGGCGAGCCCCGCCCCGCCGCCGCTCCCCGACGGCTACCACCTCGTGGAGGAGAAGGAGCTCGGTGTCTCCTTCCCCGTGCCGGACGGCTGGACCCGTACGCTGCCGTCCGGCGCCGAGGAGCGGAACGAGGTCGCCTACGTCTCCCCCAGCGGACTGGTGGGCATACGGATCTCCGTCCGCGACTTCGCCGGCCCCGACCCCCTCCAGCACTGGAAGGACGACGAGGCCGCATCCGTGCAGGAGGGCAAGCTGCCCGACTACCGGAAGCTGCGGATGCAGAGCACGAGCTTCCGGGAACTGCCTGCCGCGATCTGGGAGTTCACCTGGCAGGGCTCGGCCCGCGAGTGGCGCGCCTCCGCCCTCGCGTTCGGCCGCTCGGGCGGCAAGGAGCATGTGATCTACCTGTCCGCCCCGAAGGCCGAGTGGCAGCGGCACAAGCATGTCTTCAGCGACGTCATGGGCGGCTACCGACTGCCGACGCCCGAACAGGACGGTTGACCAGCGGGCCGCAGCCGCCAGCTGCTCTCACATCTCAGCGCACCACCTGAGCATGTCCGTGCAGTTCCTCATCGTCGCGTCACTGCTGAACCGTACACACGCGGCCTCTGATTCCGGCCGTGGGATGGGGCACGCCCTCCAGCCGACACACACACCGCGTTGATCGCCTCTTCGGTGCGGCGGACAGGTGACAGTCCGCCGCACCCGTCACTCGCCGCGCGGTCATTCGGGCGGAGCCGGACGCGCTCGTCTCGCCTCCTCCGCGCGCGCTCTGCGCTGCTGCTGGAGCGACTCGCGGCGGGCCAGTTCCTCCTTCAGCAGCTCGTGCATCTCCAGCGCCTCCTCGCTCGGCGGCTCCATCTCGTCCTCCTCACGCCACTCGCCGGCCTCCTTGAGCTGCTGGACGTGGGGCCCGATCGGCGGGTCGGGGTCCCAGTCGGAGGGGCGGGGCGGTTCGGGGCCGTCCGGGCCGATGCGGATCATGCGCTCGATGCGTACGACGCGGAAGCGCCGCCCGGCCGCGACGACGCCCATGCCCCGCTTGGCGTCGAGCCGTTCCGCCGCCTCCCGGTAGACCTCCCGCACCTCCTCGCTCCACTCCTCCTGTACGGGCCCGAAAACCCTGAAGTACATCGCCAGCGTCTCGCGCGCGTCCTGCGGCGTGCCGCTGGGACCGCTGTGGGGCCGCCACCGCCCGTCGACCTTCTCGGCGACCCCGAAGGCGACGGGCAGCAGCACCGCGCCGGGGTGCGTGTACCGCGCCCGTTTGGAGTCCTCGCACATCTCCTTGGGCACCGGCCCGCCCGCCTTGGTCACAAACTGCGACAGATCAAACCTCAGCAGCCCCTCCGACACCCCCGTCCCCGTGTACGGGTCGATGACGAAGCCCGTGACCGGATCGGGCCGTCGCTCCGCATCGCCCGTGTCCGCCGGGTCCGGGTCCGAAGGACGCGGCGGCTCCGGCCCGTCCGGACCCATCCGGATGAACGGCTCCGCCCGCACCACCCGGTAGCGCCGCCCCAGCACCTTCATCTCGTCGAGCCGCACCCAGTCGAGCTTCTCCGCCGCGGCGGTCAGCTTCTTCCGCTGGAGCGAGGTCTTGCCGTCCATCGCGGCGGTCTGCCGGAAACGCGCGGCGAGCGAGTCCCGCGCGCCCTGCGGCGTCTCGCCGCCCACCCCGAGGATCTCCCAGCCGCCCATGTCCCGTTCCCGCGTATAGAAGTACGTGGGCAGTCCGGACCCCATGAGCCGCGGATAGTCCTTCCGCGCCCGCCACGCCTCCTCCTCCGCGAACGCCGCGATCGGTCCCGGCTGGCGGATCATCCTGATCGTCCGATAGGCGGGCAGTGCCTCACTGTAGTCGTTCATGTACTGAGTGTGCGCGTCCGGGCCCGCCGCAACTCCTCCTCATGAAAGACCAATGCCCGGCATATCCTCGCCAGTTGCTGCGCCCGCCGCTCGGGCCCGATCCCCGCGGTCGGCCCGGCCCGCAGCTTGCGCTGCGCCTCCTCGACGGACGCGAGAGCCAGACTCCGCCCCTGCTCCCCCACGGGCAGACTGCGCGCGAGCTCTTCGACCTGCGGCGCGAGCAGCCCCACGTGCACCCGCAGCAGCCGCACCAGCTCGCGGGCCTCGTCCGGGGACAGGGCATCGTCGTCCAGGGCGCGGCGGGCGGTGTCCAGAATCTCCGTTCTGGGTAAGGCGCTTCGTTCGTATGAGGTTTGTGGGATCACACCTCGAATGTGGCCTGCCTGTGGCTAGCCTCGCCAGAGTCACGCGGTGTACGGACCTGGTGTACGGGTCGTCACCGCCTTGGTACGACCCTGCGAGGGAGCGTCGACGTGACCGACCACGACAGCACCGAATACGACGACAACGTGCCGGTAAGCATGCGCATTCTGAGCACCCAGGTGCGCGCGCTCCGCGAAGAAGCCGAGCTCACGCAGCGGGGCCTGGCGGACGCGGCGGGCTTCTCCGAGTCCCAGATCGGGAGCGTGGAGCAGGGCCGTCGACCGCTGAAGATGGACCTTGCGGTGCAGCTGGAGAAGGTGTTCAAGATCCCGAAGGTGTTCAGCTCGGTGGTGGAGGAGCAGCTGAAGGAGCCGCATCCGTCATGGTTCCAGCCGTTCGCACAGGCGGAAGCGGAGGCGGTGGCGTTGTCCGTGTACGGCAACATGCTGATCAACGGGCTGCTCCAGACAGAGGAGTACGCCCGTGCCGCTTACGTTGCCTACCGCCCAGCCCTGGACGACGAGGAGATCGAACGTCGCCTGGCCGCGCGCCTGGCCCGACAGAACCTGCTTACTCGTACTCCGGCCGCACACCTCAGCTTCGTCCTCGAAGAGGTCACCCTGCGTCGACCGCTCGGCGGCCACCAGGCCATGTGCGAGCAGTTGCAGCACCTGTTGGACGTGAGTCGGATGCGTCATGTCGAGATTCAGGTGATGCCGACAGCACGCGCCAATCATGCAGGGCTAGACGGACCGTTCACTCTGGTCGAGACGAAGGACCAGAACATGTGCGTCTATCACGAAGTCCAAGGCACTGGCCGTCTGATCACCAACCGCCGGGTCGTGAGTCAGCACGCCAGGCGGTATGGAATCCTCCAGGGCCAGGCCCTTTCCCCCGAGGAATCGGCAGAGTTCATCGAGCAGTTGGCGACGGGAGAGAGATGAACGACCTGACATGGTTCAAGTCCAGCTACAGCGGTGCGGGCGGCCAGGACTGCCTCGAAGTCGCCTACGGCTGGCGCAAGTCAAGCTATAGCGGTGGCGGCGGCGAAGACTGCGTCGAGGTCGCCGCCCACCCCACCGTCATCCACATACGCGACTCCAAGCACAGCCCCGCCACCGGCCCCGTCCTCGACGTCGCCCCCACCCCCTGGGCGGCCTTCGTCGCCTATGTAGCCCGCGCCTGAACCCGGCGTGAACCCCAAGCCGGTTCATACGCCATGATGGTCGCATGAACCGACGTACCGCCTGGAGCTGGTGGAAAGAGGTCGCCGTCGCCAGCGGTGTGACCCTGGTGACGTACGCAGTGCTGACCGTAGTCGCGGTCGTCGTGGCAGGCCGCGATTACTCCGCCACGGGCGACGACTCGGGCTGGGTGGTCTTCGGCCTCGCCGCATGTGCGGGTGGCTGGGCCTCCGCCCGCTACAGCTCGAGGCACCGCGGCTGAGCCCAGGGCGCCGAGTGCACGGTTCACGGCCGCTCAGCGTGTCGGACAACGTGAAGTGGGGCACTGTGCTGTGCAGTGCCCCACAGTGACAGCCACTCAGGAAGCGGCGTAGGGCCGCATGCTGGATCAGGGCACGATGATGTCGTTGATCAGCTCGGCTCCCGACTTGGGATAGAACTTGGCGTTCGTGCCGCCCGTCGCGTCGTCATCGTCGGGGTTGTTCCCACGCCGGAGGGCCACCAGGTAGGCCCGCCGCCACTCGACGTCGGGCGCTGAGAACAACCGGGTGACCACGGGTGGCGGTGCGCACCCCAGGCCTTCAGCGGGCAGGTCCACCGCCCACGCGCCGCCGCCCGGGAGCCCACCACGGCACCGGGGCGCGCCTACGGACTCCATAGACATTGGCCCGAGGACCCCCAGGCTTTTCCAGGGGCGGGAACCCGGCGACGGGATTCGCCTTCCGCTGGAGGCCTCCGGGCTGCTGCGCCGCCGGCCCTCGGGCTGGTACGGGCCCCGTCGCCTGAGCGTGCCTGATCGCCTGCGGCCTGTTCCAAGTTGGGCGGCGCGGCTGTCAGCTGTTGGCGCGCCGGGACGCGTCCTGTGCCTGCTTCTGCCAGAACAGCACAAGGAAGAGCGCCAGGAGCAGGCCGTCGGAGAGTGGCTCGCTCTCGTCATGCAGCCGCTCGCGCTTGGGACGAGTGCCGAGCCGGTCCCACCCGATCGGAGCCACGCGGGGCTGCTGACGGCGGCTCAGGCCCACGGCTCCCACGCACTGGTGTCGAACGAGAAGCCGAACGGCTCCGGCAACGCAACCGTGCCCCCGAGCTTCCACTCCTCCACGGCCTCATAGCGGCCGGCGCGTCGGTCCGGATTGGCGTAGAGCGTCACACCGGGGTTCTTCGGGTCGCGGTCGATCAGCAGGTAATAGGGGATGACGCACTGTGCATACCCCGTCCACTTCGTCTTCTTCGGGCGGTCCCGGCCGAAGACGGACTCACGGTCGAACGCCGCGTTGGTCGGAGAGGTGACCTCCACGACAAGGTCGAGCTGGTGCGAGAACAGATGCTTCGACTTCGCCGCGCGTGCCTCGGCCACTATGTCCGCGTCCATGACGATGAGGTCAGGGATGTAGCCGTCGCCGATCTCGACCAGATTCAGGTCCGTGGTCTGGACCGCCCGCCAGGGGAAGGCGGAGTCGCCCGCCTTGGCGAGAATCAGGCCTTCCTGAATGTCGGCCACGATGGCGTTGTGATCAAACGTGGGTCCCGGCGACACGATGATCTCCCCCCCGACGACTTCGACCCGCGTGCCGTCCTCCGGCAGACGCAGGTACGCGTGCAGTTCGTCCCGCACCCACATCGCATACGGCGTATCGGGCAACGTGTAGTGGAAGACCGCCTCTACGGACATCGAGTCACCGCTCCCTCCGTACAGAGCACTGTGGGGCACTACACAGCGTAGTGCCCCACAGTGACAAGACCCTCAGAGCTCGTAGGGTGCACCGTCAGGTTCGGGCCGTCCGACAGCGCCCGGCGGCCGCTCGTCGGCGCGCCCGCCGCCAGGCCGGGGACGCTCTGCCCCCAGCCTGGTACTCCGACACCCGCTGCGGACCCTGTGAGCAGCTGCCCACTCCCGGATACCCGGCACGGTGGACCGTGCCCGGGTACCTTGAGACAGACGACGAAAGGGAAACCTGACCGCCATGACCACGGACCCCGCCGACTCCGGCCCTCCGCAGCTTCCACCCATGCGCACCATCGGAGAACTCCGCGCCGCCCTCACGATGGGCTACGGATTCCCCGGCGACGCTGACGACTTCGAGGCCGAGTTGGCCCGCGCCCTCAACCATGCGGACCCGGCCGACCTCTCCGGCATCGTGCGCCTTGTCGAGGAGTTCCGCGGCCGGATCACGGCGCGCCAGGACCCCGGGTTCGACTCCGCCGTCGCCACCGCTGTCGCCGAGATCGAAGCGGCGCGGGAGGCCACACGTTGAGCTCCGAGCACCCCCACGTACTCGCCGAGATCACCAGCGAGGCCCGGAGCCGCTGTGTCGCCGTCGGCGGCAGAGCACTCGAGGCAGTCGAGGCCCTCCGCGCCGAATTGGAGAAGAACCCCGAACTCGGGCGCCGCGCCACAAGCGCGGCAGGGCGGATGAAGCTGTACACCACCCGCCTCGAAGGAAACGCCGAGCGGCCGGCCCTCACCGTCACCTACGTCTACGACGCCCCGCCGCCCGAGCCCGGCATCATCCGCATCGCCCTCGTCAGCCCGGTGCACTTCGCCGGGGGAGACGGCGAGTTCTGACCGCGTAGCGCCACCTGAGGATCGGCACAGCGGACCCGACGAGCGCGGCGCGACGCCCCGGGCAACAGCAGCGTCAGAGGTTGTTGCGGCGCACCTCGGGCTCGGGCCGTCCGACAGCGCCCGGCCGCCGCCCGCCGGCGCACCCGCCGCCAGGCCGGGAGGGGCAGGGTGAGGACGGCCATGGCCCGCCAGGAGGTCTGGGCAGCCCTGCCCTGAACAGCGCTGTGGGGCGCTGCTCGGCGCAGCGCCCCACAGATGCCCGAAGCCGTGCGGCCTGGGTCAGGCCCGGGTTCAGGCTCAGATCAGGCCGAGACCGCGGACCGCCTCGCGCTCCTCCTCCAGCTCCTTCACCGACGCGTCGATGCGGGCGCGGGAGAAGTCGTTGACGTCCAGGCCCTGGACGATCTCGTACTTGCCGTCCTTGCAGGTGACCGGGAAGGAGGAGATCAGGCCCTCGGGGACGCCGTAGGAGCCGTCCGAGGGGATGCCCATGGAGGTCCAGTCGCCCTCGGCGGTGCCGTTCACCCAGGTGTGGATGTGGTCGATCGCGGCGTTCGCGGCGGAGGCGGCGGAGGACGCGCCGCGGGCCTCGATGATCGCCGCGCCGCGCTTGGCGACGGTCGGGATGAAGGTGTCGGCGAGCCATGCCTCGTCGTTCACGACCTCGGCGGCGTTCTTGCCGGCGATCTCCGCGTGGAAGATGTCGGGGTACTGGGTCGCCGAGTGGTTGCCCCAGATCGTCAGCTTCCTGATGTCGGAGACGGCCGCGCCGGTCTTGGCGGCGAGCTGCGAGATCGCGCGGTTGTGGTCCAGGCGGGTCATCGCGGTGAAGCGCTCGGCCGGCACGTCCGGGGCGGCGGCCTGGGCGATCAGGGCGTTGGTGTTGGCCGGGTTGCCGACGACCAGGACCCTCACGTCGTCCGCGGCGTGGTCGTTGATGGCCTTGCCCTGCGGCTTGAAGATGCCGCCGTTGGCCTCCAGCAGGTCGCCGCGCTCCATGCCCTTGGTGCGCGGGCGGGCGCCGACGAGCAGGCCGACGTTCGTGCCGTCGAAGGCGACGTTCGGGTCGTCGGTGATCTCGATGCCGCGGAGCAGCGGGAACGCGCAGTCGTCGAGCTCCATGGCGGTGCCCTCGGCGGCCTTGAGCGCCGGGGTGATCTCCAGCAGGCGGAGGCTGACCGGCACGTCCGGGCCGAGCAGGTGGCCGGAGGCGATGCGGAAGAGCAGCGCGTAGCCGATCTGGCCGGCCGCGCCGGTCACGGTGACGTTGACGGGGGTGCGGGTCATGGCGATCTCCGTAAGACAGCTGGCGGTGGGGGTCGGGTGCCCCTCGTGCTGAACACCCCTTCCGCCCCCGGTCCAGACGTCCGCCCGCCGCCTTGTGAGCCGCCGCGCGCCCACGCCCGAATTCTTGACGTGAAGAGATATCCAGCGGTCAGGCTATCCGACCCGGGCCCGCCCCAATCGGTCGACCCTTGTGGCGCGGCTCACTGGGAGGGGTCGGCAGAGGGGGAGGCGGGCGGCGAGAGCGGCGGGGAAACGCGCGGCGTGCAGCCGGACGTGCCGCTCGCCAGCGTGGCGCAGGCGCGCGCCGCGGCGGGGTCGCCCGCAGCCGTCATCAGGGTGTACGTGTCGGTGTCGGGGGCCTGTCCGGGGGCCGCCGGGTCGTCCGCCGCGACCCGGCTGCTCTGGGCCGCCTCGCCGTCGATCGCGATCCGGACGGTGTCGCCGGGCGCCGCGCCCGAGATGCGGGCCCAGGCCGCTTCGCACGCGGTGCTGTAGCGGAGTTCGACGAGGGTCGCCGTGCCCAGCGTCGTACGGGCGACGGTCCTGGCGAACCGGCCGCCGCAGCCCATCGCCTCCGGGTCCTGGCCCGTGCAGTCCGCGCCGCCGCACTTGACGCCCGGCGGGAGCGTGGGGCCGGCGGAGCCGCCGGGAGACGGGGAGACGGACGCGCCCTTGCCGGAGTCGCCCCCGTAGCCGCCGAGGTCGACGAGGAGGACCGCGCCGGCGGTGGCCAGCAGCGCGCCGACCGTACCGGCGAGGAACAGACCGACCTTTCGTCTGCCGCCGTGCGCGCCGTAGGTGCTGCCGCCGGCCCCTGGGGCGGAACCGCGGTCGTCGCGCGGCCCGGAGTCGTACGGGCTGCGCGGCCGCGCGCCTCCCCCGGCCGGCCGGGCGGCTCGGCGGCGACCCGGCTGCGGGCCCGGCGGAGGGTTCGTGGGCGGCCCGAACTCGCCGAGCGCCGCCCGCGCCTGCGCGATGCGCATCTGCTCCATCGTCATGTCGTGGCGCATCTCCGCGCGGCTCCACGCCCGCTCGGCGAACTCCCACATGGTGACCAGATGCGCCGGCTCCGCGCCGGTCGCCTCCGCCAGCGCGAGGGCCGCGCCGCGGGGCGCGAGCTGCCGCCCGTCCAGATACTTCTCCCAGGACGTCCTGCTGTATCCGGTGCGATCCGCGACGGCGGCGACGCTCAGCCCGCTGCGGTCGACCAGCCTGCGCAGCTGGCCGACGAACTCCCGGACCTGCGGGTCGAGATCCCCCGGCAGCTCCCTCCAACGAGGCATGCGCTCCCCCTTGTCGCCCGGGCGGATGCCCGGGAGCGTGTCACCGCACTACCGGGTGGGATGCCCGGTTTCAGGGTGGCAGTTCCGGACATGCGGGTGAACAGGAGCGTACGGGTCAATACGCGCGCCCCTTGTGCGCCCCGAGCAGGCTGCGGGGTCGTGCGGGGGCGTTCCCGCGCAACGACGGCGGCCCGCGCCGTGAGGGACACGGCGCGGGCCGGGAGACGGGCGCTCCACATCACTCGCGGTAGTTCAGACCGTCTCCTACTAGGTACTTCGGATAGCCGAACCGCTCCCCGAGCGCGATGAACGCATCGTGGCTCTTCTTGTCGATCTCGACGAAGTACGCCTTCATCGCACGCAGGAACAGCCGGTAGCCGAGGTCGGCGCAGACCTGGGTGACAACCTGCTCCAGCGCGGGCACCAAGCCCCTCAGCGGCAACGGATAGATCTGCCGCTCGGCCGCGTTCGTCAGCAGACCAGCGACTGAGCCGATCGCCGCGAGAACGGCGCGCTGCAGTTCCTCTTCCGCGCCAGGATCGGCCGCGACCTGCGGAGCAAACGTGGGGTCGGTACGGCGCATCGCAGATAGCCAAGCTGCTTCCGTCTTCCGCAGCCATGTGCGCGCGTCCATATCGTCCTTAGCCGGATCGAAGACATGGTCGGTGGCACCGAGCCACACCGTGCGAATCGTCCCGTCCGGGAGCGGAGAGCGCAGCAGGCTTTGTACATCCAGCCCGAGTTGGAGAGCCGCCGAGCTGTCCAACTGGGCCACTGCCCTCTCTGTGACCCGAAGCATCGCCGCGACCGGGCCTCGTTCGACCAGGCAGTCAAGATCCTCAGGCGGCAGATCCTCAAGATCGTCACACTGTGCGGCGACCCAGGAGAGTCCGATATCCCCTGTCACAGTTACCTCTCCAGGTAGGCGGTATAGACGACGTACTTGCTGGGTTTGTGAGACTTACCCACGTACTTCAGCTTGATGATCACGGTGTTGCCTGCCGCCACCTTCTGCGGACCGTTCCTCACCCACTTCTGGCCGAGGGACGTTTCGTCCGAGAGGGTCCAACGGATGGTCCGCAGGTGCTTGTCAGGGACGAAGCCGATCCCCTTCCCGATTCTCTGAGCCTCATCGATCCGCCATTTATCCAGCTTGGCCGCGTTACCAGGCTGCTTAATCCACTGCTTCATGGCCTCGTCGACGGCGCGCGCGGCGGTCGCCTGGTCCGTCCACCTGGTCGCAATGCCGTTCTTCGCCGTCTCCGCCTTCTCCGCCATCTGCCGGTCGGACTTCCGAACGTGATCCGTCAGGGTGTGTGCTCCGCTGATGCCCTCGTCGGCGACGATGTTGGTGCAGTTGTGGACGAGGACGTCCTGCGGACGCTCGCCTGCGGTGCTGACGTAGAACGTGTGCAGCTCGTCGACCGTCAGGTCGAACACCTCACGCGGCGTCAGCCCGTCCCGGTCCCGCAAGCCCGTCACGGCGTGAAGAGAGCCGTCCGGAGTACGGAGCCGGTCGCCCACGCGCAGATCGGCGACCTGGGTCCAGCCGCGGCCTGCCACGAAGAAGCGGTGGCCGACCGTGCTCGTCAGGGAGCCGTCCGCCAGGGTAATGTCCGCCAGCCGCCGGGTCGGGTGCCGGAAGGTGTCCGTCACCGGCTGCGCCGTCGACCGCCCGGTCTCCGGGTCCGCGGCGAGCAGCAGGTCGCCCGTCCGCACATCGCGGATCGCCTTGTGCGAGCCGTCCGCCATCAGCACCCGGGTACTGCCCGGGAAGCTGTTGACCTTGCAGGCGGTGACCACGTCCTCGTACGCGTTGACCGTGCCCTGGAGCTTGGCGAGGCTCGCCGGGTCGATGTCCAGGGCCTTCAGCGCCTTGAACGCGTCCGCGACTCCGACCCCGGTGTGCAGCGCCGCGTCCAGTGCGCGGATCGCCTCGGCGACCTTGCCGAACGCCTTGCCCGGGATGAAGTTGGACGCGGCCCAGGCGCAGCCGCTGGCGCTGCCGTGCCAGCAGTCGACGAAGTCCTGGACCAGGACCGCCTTCAGAACCTTGTAGACGACGGTCTGCTGGATGAGGTCCCACTTGCTGAAGTACTGGGTGACCTCCCTTGCTCCACCACACGCACGGCAATCACCATAGACACATGGCAACCCGTCGAATCAACGGGTTACTTGGGCGGATCCGGGATGCACACCCGCTCTCCGCCGTCTGCCGGCTCCAGGCAGGCCCGCGCTCCCTCGGGGTCTTCCACGGCCGTCATCGGGGTCACGAGATAGCGTGCCGCGTCCCGCTCGTCCCTGGCGCGTACCTCCTTGGGTTCTGCGCCCGGCACGGTCAGCAGGACCCGGTCCCCCACCTCCAGCCAGGTGGCGCGCACCCACACCGTGCGGCAGTCCCAAGCGAAGCGGAGCTCGATCCGCTGTCCGTCCCTCCCGCGGCCCGTGGCGAGGTTCTCCCGCTTCCCGGGCGCGCCGCACCGCATCGGCAGCGGCGCCTTGCCCTCGCACTCCTCGGCCACACAGCCCGGACCCGAAGGCGCTGCGATGGGCCCCAGCGAGGTCTCCGCCTCGGCGCCGTCGCCGCCGTCCCCCGCCAGGCCGAACGG
>NZ_JADWYQ010000038.1 GCF_022414575.1 Streptomyces sp. MUM 178J
CAACGGCTTCGGACCCGGCATCACCCCACCCTACAACCGCCAAAGAACTAACGACTCAGGACACTAGGGCGTGTATCGAATGTGCTGGTCACAGCCACTCGTTGATGGCCGCCACGAGGACGGTCGCCTCGTAGCGGACCGCGAGCTTGTCGTATCTCGTGGCCACGGCTCTGTGGCGTTTGAGGCGATTGATGCTGCACTCGACCGCATGCCGAGCCTTGTAGTCCTTGGCGTCGAACTTCGGCGGTCGCCCGCCGCGCGAGCCGAGCTTCTTGCGGTTGCGGGCCTGGCCGACCTTGTCCGGGATGGTGCAGCGGATGCCCCGTCGCCGCAGGTAGGCACGGTTCTTGCGAGAGGCGTACGCCTTGTCGGCACGGACCCGGTCGGGCCGGGTCCGTGGTCGGCCGGCGCCCCGGCGGGCGACGCGGACTTTCTTCAGGACGGGCTCGAACTGCGGGGAGTCGCCGTGTTGCCCGGCGGTGATCACGATGGACATGGGCTTCTGCCCCTGTTCAACGGCCAGGTGCAGCTTGGTGGTCAGGCCGCCGCGCGAGCGTCCGAGTCCGTGGTCGTCCGGTTCGGCGGTGACGCCGCCTGGCGGCTCGACCTGCAGGTCCCCCTTTTCCGCGCTCCGGCGGCGTGCTGGTGGGCCCGGCACACGGTCGAGTCGATGTTGAGGTCCCAGGTGATCAGCTCCATCGCGTCGGCCTGGGCCTGCAGTTCGGCGAAGATCCGCTGCCAGGTGCCGTCCCGCTGCCAGCGGCGGAACAGATCGTACGACCGGGCCCAGGGACCGTACCGCTCCGGGACGTCCCGCCACGGGACGCCGGTACGGGTGCGAAACCGTATGCCGTCGATCAGCTGCCGCCTGGTCCATATCGGCGGACGGCCCGGCTTCCTGCCCCGGGGCAGCAGCGGCTCCAGGCGGGCCCACTGCGCATCCGTCAGATCTCCACGTGCCACGAAGCAAGATCATCTCACCTCAAGATCCACTTTTGATACACGCCCTAGCACCGCCTGAAACGAGCACCCTTGATCGCACATCCGTCTATGATGCAGGTGTCAGGGTTGGCTTGTCAGGAAGGCCCCCGTTCTCTTCGCACTTAAGCTCCTTGGCGACCTTGAGTGCAGCAGAGTGCAGGATCGCGAGATTGGCCTTTCGCACTGTCGAAGAGTCGGCTGGCACCTTTGGGGTGGAGTGCCGAAGAATGCTCAAGATGCGCGCGGGCCGCTCCTCAGACCCATTCAACTCAGGGCTCACGCACTCAAAATACACATACGCCTTCTTGGCACCTGTCCACGCCTCGCGACCCATCACGTAAGGGTCCATGCCTGATATGCGGCCGCCATCCGGGAGAGTAAGATCTGACTTACGGTAGAGAGCCAGCTTAATGTCGGCAGTTCCAATCCGGCTGGCCCCCGCCGACTGAACGAAGCACAACCTCTTACTCCGGGACCACTCCAGCCCTTCGCCATAGTCTTGCCTCAGCCCGCCCAGAGCTTCCCCCCACAGACCCGCGCTGGGACGATTGAACTGAGTACTACCAGTAAGCGACTCGATCTCCTTGATCGCCTCAGGAAGAAAGGCACCATCGCACAACTCTTCCGCAGAGACAATCTCACCTTGATCACTACCACTGCTACACCCGGCGAGACTCGCACACAAAGCCAGCACCAAAGCGAGGGACTTCGGACTTCGAGCCGTCGCCTGGAGTTCTGAACTCGCTTCGAACCTAGTCAGCCTCGGGAGAATTCCCCTGCTGGTCTTCCTTGAGATTGCCGTTCCCATAGCCGGTGATCACCGCATCCCGAAGATCTTCCTCGAAGTCTGAATCGATTCTCGCCAAATGCTTATCGATGAACGCCTCGACGGGCGTCTGAGCGCTGTGCTCGCCAGCCCTGAAGTACTTCTTTCTGTCTTGATGGACGGCATCATCCGTGGCATCCTGGTGATCTTCTAGCTTCTGGTCTGACCATTCGCCGATCACCTGCCCGGCAACTTGCTCCAAGGCACCGCTTCCCGTATCCACGGCAAGCGGCACGAGGACCGCCGCCGCGCCCGCCGCAGCAGCTGTTGCCGGAAGGAAGGCCACACCAGCGGCGACCCCAGCAGTCACCCCGAACTCAATCCACGCTGACCGATTTGCATGAGCCTTCTCGTACTCTTCGTGTCTATGTGCGCCGTCCGCCTCAATCTGGTCCGCTCGCGACTGGTCCAATATTCCCTGAACTTCCGCACCGAGGCGGGCAGCAGCTCTAGCCTTGCCCTGATCAATTTGACCGTCGGGGCTGACTTGAGCCTCGAGCGCGCTTGTGCTGTAGATCCGCTCAGCTGCTGAGACTGCTGCATATGCATCAGGGTGCTGCCCCAAGGTGCTCAAGAATCCACGCACATTGTCCTGACCGAATCTCGCATGTGCGGCCGGGTCTCCAACTGGGGCGAACACACTCCTGTCGCGATTCCGATCGCTCGCCCAGTTGACGTCGTCGATATAGCCAGCAGCCATATTGCCCAGGCTGTCCGCCATCGACGAGTGATGCTTCTTGAGCAGCTCAGCGCCTTCGGCGTACGTCTCTACAACTCTCTCCATGAGATCGACAGAAGCCTGATCACGACGAAGCTCTGGACTCGGGTCGTCCCAGGCGTGACCCAGCGTCGCTGCTTCAAGTGCGTGTCCCAGCGCATCTGGCATGTAGGCAGCCGACTGCTCGGCGACATTAGGACCGAGCCTTCCAGTGTCCGGGAAGGAGTCGTACTCCTTGCTTGTAAAGAAGGTGAGGTAGTCACTGGCTCGATCCCCGTCGATCTTTCCGAGATCGGCTGCACCCTCCTTGACGGTGCCGTCTTCGTTGTAGGCAGTCGGCTCGGCTGAGAAGAACTGCTTTGCTGCCTCCGGGCTGTGGCCCAGCGCCTCCAGCATGCTGAGGACCGGGTCGTAGCCGGCTCCGTTGGTACCGGAAGGGTTGAAAACGTTTTTCTCCCAGCCGCCGATCGGCTTGTTTTCAGAGAACCTGTGGGGGTTCTCAGCGTGTAGCTGGACCACGTGTTCGGCGATGGGGTTAAGGAACTTGGGGTCGTAGTTCCCGTACCGCATGATGCCGCCGAGCAGCTGATAGCCGAACGGGCCGTTGTAGTCGTACTTCGTCAGCGGAAGGCGTTCGGTGCCGAGCTTGCGCATCTCGTCGGACCACTTCTGGGTCCATGCGTCGGTCGCACCGGCTGGGTTCGTGGCTGTGGCCAGGTTGAGGCCCAGGTTGCGCTGAAGTGCCTGGACGTCAGCGAGGCGCTGCTTGTCCAGCTCCGAGTAGTCGTAGGTGTCGGTCGAGAGCTTGCCGAAGAACTCAAGCGCGCCCCTGGGACCCAGGCCGTCGTAGAAGGCGCGCGCGAACTCGCGAGAAGAGTGGTTGTCCTTCAACAGCTCGTTGAGCTGTTGAAGCTCGGCGTGGGTCAGATCCCGGCCCTTCTTCGCCAGGCCAACCGCTCGCCCGGCCTCCGCTGCGTCCAGGCTCTTGTACTTCGGTGCGCTGAAGTTGTGTTTGTCTGCGGTGACGTTCGCCTTGAGCGCGCGCGACGTAGCCGCGTCCGCGTCGTCGCAGATCTCGACGATCACGTCGATCCGCTTCTGCAACGCCTCGATCTGCCCCTGCTGCTTATGCAGCGCTCGCGTGTAGTCCGGATCTCGCTGCGCAGTCCGATCGTGCGCCATCGAGTGGCGGGCCTCAACCTTGCCGCTCGAGCGGACGACGAGCCCTTGCGCCGGAGCGTCCGTGTCGACGATCTTCTTGAGTTCGTCCTGCGCCTTTTTGAAGGCCTTGTAGCCCTCTCGAAGGATCTGCCTGATCCCCTTGGCCGCCTTCGCCGCGTCGTCGAACTCCTTGGCCGTCTTGGCTACGAACGGCTTGGTGACCTCGGCGTTCACACCCCGCCAGTATTCGTCCTTGGCCTTCGCGGCCATGGTCGTACGGGCGTCTTCCGCGAGTCTCTCCAGCTTGGTCGTCATCTCCGACCAGTCGTCTGCTGACTCTTTCAACTTGCCCAGAGGCGCGTGGTACACATCGTCGAAGCTCAGCACTGCGGCCCCCGTTGCTACTTCAGGTATTTGTTCAGCTTGGAGACGGAGAACGACGCCTCGATATCCGCCTCCTCCTTCGCGTGCGAGGCGGCGCTGTAGTCCAGGTGGTTGGAAATCTGCGCGCAGGCTGCAAGGAGCGTCTTGTGCTGCGAGGCCCATGTCTCGCAGACCGTACGAAGTGCAGAACCTGTCTGGAACCCGTTGGCCGCCATCATGGTGGCCGCCTCTGAGCTGCTCGTACGGGCATGACTGCCATCGGTCTGCAGGCGGGAGTGAAGCTGATAGGCGGCGGAACCGATCTTCCCGAGCTTGTCCTGGCTCACGCTCAGGTCAGCGTCGGCCTGACCGGAGTCAGCACTGTTGAGGCGCGTTCCGCTGCTCGCCACGACCGCGGCGCGCGCCTCCGCCCATTCTTGGTCGAAGGACATCGTTCCCCCTGGTCTACTGACCCGACTACTGGCCGTGCGTCGGGTACTGCTGGTACGGGTTGTGTGCCACAACCGGGACCGCCTGGGCCCGGCGACGGGAGCGGATGACGGGGAAGGCAACGGCAGCACCGATAAGGGCGGCCGCGCCAACGCCGAGTCCGATCCACAGTCCCGTGTTGGAGTCGTCACCCCCGTCAGCACTCGGGGCTGCCGCCTCCGTCTCGCTGTCATCGGGCTGTGAGCCTGCCGCCGGCTTGGAGGCATCCGGAGCCGGCGACGGCGACTGAGCCGCAGCAAGGTCCGGCAGCGGATACTCATCGGCGGGCCCCGGGTCGCCAGGCTCCTGGAGCGCACGGAGGGGACGTACAGCCCCGTAGCCGATGTGATCGTTGCGCTCGCTGCCGCTGGTAGGCCCGCTCACGGTATTGAGGATCACCCGGAGGACCTGGTTGTTCGTCCACTCCGGGTGCTTGGACCAGATGAGCGCGGCGGTGGCGGACGCGATGGCCGTGGCGTCACTGGTGCCACTCGACTTGCAGATGCCTGTCTTGCCGCCGCAAGCGTGGACCATGTCCCAGCCAGGGGCGGATATATCCACCTGGGGGCCGTACTGCGACTCCTCGGTCTTCTTAAGGTTCTGGTCGAGAGCCCCGACGCCGACGACACCAGGTGTAGCGGCCGGGTAGCCGAGGGCCGTGTTGCCGTCGTTGCCGACACCGGCGAAAACCAGAGACCCTTTGTCAATCGCATACTTGACAGCCTTGGTCAGCTCGGGGGACCCCTTCAGCACCTTCATCGAAATATTGATGACCTTGGCGCCCTCATCAGCTGCGAACCGAATGCCTTCAGGGACGACCTGATTGAATTCCCTGATCCGAGAATCCCGATTAGCGTCCCAACCGGAGTCTGGAGTCCTGATGGGGAGAATCTTCGCATCTGGGGCTAGGCCATAAGCACCGTCCCCTCCTCCGCTTTCTCCTGTTCCGGCGATCAGCCCCGCCATGCCTGTGCCATGGCCGTCGTAGTCCGTGTGCTCGTCGCCATCTGACTTGGGAGCCAAGTCCAGCCCCTCAAGCACCTGGCCGCGCAGGTCCCCATTGGCGGCATCGACGCCGCTGTCGATAACGGCGACGGTCACGCCCTTGCCGGTGCTGATCTTCCAGATCTCCTCCGCCCCCATCGCATCCAAATGCCACTGCCGGGAACGGATCGACTCCGCGTGCGCAGGCGTGATCGCGACGCCTGCCAACACCAGCCCCAGGACTGCAGAAACCAAAGCCCGACCACGGGCCTGCTGAGTGCTGACAGGCATACGCATCCTCTTCGCTCGCGTCTCTTGGGGACTCAGTCGATGACCGGAGGCGCGACCCGGCGCTGGTTCTGCTGCCAGGTCTCCTCATCCTCAGTCAGATAGTCCGGCCGCTGCCGATCGGCATCATCACGCCGCGAACCAGCCCGCGAGGACGAAGCCGGAGGCATCATGCCACCACGCACTCCCGCCGACTGACCAGCCCCGCCACCCGACACACCACTAGCACCGCGGCCGCGCACCAGACCCGAACCACCAGGCGTGAACGGACGACCCGCCGCTACACCCGGCTGCGCCGGACGCCCGCCCACGATCCCGCCGGGCTCACCGGCAAGACGGCGACCGCCGACCACGCCACTCTGCCCCGCGCCCACACCGCCGCCAGTAGGGCCACCAGCGCCGTGCGCCATCGGAGGGCGGCCGTGCACACCCGACTCCGTACCGACCACCATCCCCCGCGGCAGCCCCGTCGCCGCACGACCGGACTGCGCAGGCGGCACCGGACGGCCACCCACCACACCCTCACGCGACACCCGACCAGCAGGACCAACCGGACCAGTGCCGCCCACCTGCTGACCGGTCACAGGCGCAACAGGGCCACGACCACCACCGATACCAGGACGCAGACCACCAGGCCCACCACCCTGCGACTTAACAGACCCACCACCCATAACCGGCGGCGCACCCGTCACCGGCGGCAGCGCAGTCACATCAGACCGCCCCGAAGAGGGAGGAGTCGGCGACACAGTAGGAGCAGACGGAGCCGACTGCGCCGGCGCAGCCACACTGTCAATCCCCAATGACACCGGCGACGACGGCGCAACACTCGCCCCCTCAGGGCGCACATAGCCACCAGGAGGCACCACGTCACCACGCACGGCGGACGCCTGATTGCTCGGCGCTCCGGAAGACGGCACCGGACTGCCGTAACTGGCCTCAGAACCACTGCCCCCCGCAGTGCTGCGGGCAACATCAGTACCCTGCGCACCACCAATGCCGTCGTCCCTGGGCACGAACTGTTCCGGCGGTGGCTGGAACGTCGGCACCTCCTGCTTCGCCATCTGCGACGACGACTGCTGATACGACTGCGACAACTTCCGCATCTCCGCAGCCGCCTCAAGACGCTGACTCTCCTGCGACGCCGCCAACGCCGCCTCAGCCTTCTCCTGCACCAACCTCGAATCAGGATCGTTCCGATACGCCTTCGCCGCATCAAGACTCTCCTGCGCCGACCCCTTCGACGTATACCGAGGAATCCCCGACTGCGCCGCCGCAATCGACGTCGCAGCCTCCTTCAACCACTTCGACGCCTCATCGCTGTAATCCGCCAGCCGATACGTCGCACCCGACAGACTCGCGCCCCACTCCACAAACGCCTCAAAGCCCTCGCCCTGCCACTCCACCCGCTCAGGACGAAACTTCAACTGCAACGCAATATTCCGGATCTCACCCGCAGCCCGAGCCAGCCGATCCCCCGCATCCCGCACATGAAAACTCGACGCCTGATCCAGCCACGCCAACATCTGCTCATGCGACATGCCCTCAAACGGCGTACCGCCGCCCCCACCGCCGCCGCCCGCTGCGTTAACCATGATCCCGTCTCCCCGTGGTACAGCCCGACATCAAAGGCCACTCTAACGACTGGACCTGACGGGTGGTTCGACAGCAAGCCACTGCTACCAACTGGTAACACCGGGGATGTTCAGCTTCGTCCGCCCGAAGGGAACGAGACCTCGACGCGACGGTTCTTCCTGCGGCCCTCCTCGGTCGAGTTGTCGGCGATCGGGTAGTCCTCGCCATAGCCGCGGATCTCGTAGGTGATGCCCTGGCCGCTCAGTTGCTGCGAGAGCACGCTGTGCACGGCGTCCGCGCGCTTCTTGGAGAGCTGGTCGCCGTGGTCCGCCGAGCCAAGGTCGTCGGTGAAGCCGAAGATGCGGACCCTGGTGGCGTTGTGCTTCTTGATCTCGGCGACGATGGTGGAGATTCGGGAGGTGGCCTCGGGCGAGAGCTTCGAGCTGTCCTTGCCGAACAGGACCTCCGACTGGAGGGCGAGTGTGATGTCCGCGTTGGTCTCCTCGCGGCGCTCCTCGCCGCCGAGGTCCTCTATGACCGACTTGATGTCGAGGACCTTGGGCGGGGCGAGGGTGGCTCCTTCGGGGAGCTTCAGGTCAGGGTCGGACGCGTTGACCTGGACCGGGGCCGATGCCGAGGGTGCGGGGTAGGGGTTCTCGTCCGCGCGGGCTTCCCCCGCCCTCCCGAGCCCCAGGGAGAGGGCCGCTCCGGCGAGCACGGTCGCTGCTGTGCGGATGCCGATACGCGTGCCAGCGGCGTTCGCGGTGTTCGCGGCGTTCATCAGGAGATCTCGATCGTCGTGCTGGGGAAGCCGGGGAACTGGAGGTCGACCTTCGCCGTGGAGGGCGGCGGAGCCGGGAACTGAGCGAAGAAGGTCAGGGTCTTCCCCGGCTGGATGTAGCCGTTGTAGCCGTACGTGGTCAGTGGGCGGTTCTCAGTGTCGCGCAGGACGTAGTAGCGCTTCTTGCCCTTGGAGTCCACCAGGGTCATGCCGGCGAAGGACTGCCCCGTCGCGGCGACCGCCTGCTCCAGGCCGTTCCAGCTGACGGGCACCGAAAACCCCTCTGACCCGGTGTTCTTGAACTGGCCGTCCACCGTGAGGAAGCCGCCGTCGTCCCGCTTGGCCGAGTGGATGAGCAGTTCGAGGCCGCCGTCGCCCTTGATGTTGGCGATGGGGTCTCCGCTCGTGGGGGAAGTGGCCTCGGCCCCCGCTCCCACCCCCTTCGGGGCGCCTTCGCCGCCACCCTGCGCGGGGGAGGCGGCGACCGGCTGCTTGCCTTCGTCCTTGCCGCCGTCACCTTCCCCATCGCCGCCGCAGGCTGTCAGGGTCAGGGCCAGGGCAGCCGACAGCGCCGTCACCGCCCCTGCCCGGCGCATGGTCCTCATGTGCCGCTTGCTCATCGGTCCCGTTCCTTTGCGCTCAATGGAGTTCAGTCCTCGGCCAGCCGTACGGTGAAGAGGTCTGCCATGTCGGGCAGCAGGTCTAGATGTTGAGGATCGACAATCCAGTCCTCGCCGTCACAGGCGAGCGTGCCTGGAGACGGCTGCTCCTCGGCCTCGGCCCCATCGTCTGTCTGGCCGTCGTCTTCGCCTTCGGGTGAATCCTGCGCATCCTCCGGGGGTGCCTCCCGCTCCGCAGGTGTGAACGTGCAACCGGGTTCGACGATCGCGGTGGCAGTCGCCTTGGCATGTTCACCCGCCGTGCCGCTGACGATGTTGTCGCCCATCGGTTCACGGGATGTGGCGGTGACGGTGAATCCCCAGCGGCCGTCCGTCAGTCGGGCGCAGGAGGCCGTGGCGTCGTTTCTGGCCGCGAAGCGCGCCGCCTCGGCGCAGCCGTCGGCGGTTCCGCTCAGCTCTCCGTCGAAGAGGTCTTCCAGGTCGTCGAGGAAGTCGGCGAGGTCCAGCTCGTCCCTGGACTCCTGGGCCGCCGCCAGGGCGGCGGCGTCGGCTGCGGTCTGCGTGCCGCTGCGTTTGGTGTCCGCCTGGCCCAGGGCGAGATAGACGAGCGCAACGAAGAGCAGGCCGACGACCGCTGCCATGTACAGCGGTGTGGCCTGCCCTCTGTCCCGGTATGTGCCGTAAGGCCGCCGTCGGCTCAGCCGCCTCCGCCGCCGCTGTTCAGGACGGAACGGATCTTCGCCGTGAAGGTGTTGGCGATCTCGGAGCCGATGTTGGTGTTGAGCAACAGGATCACGATCGCCACCACCAGGATGGTGATCCCCACATACTCGATCGCCCCCTGCCCCGCCTCCCGGCGTCGGCCGACGCCCTCCAGGACCGCGTCCCGCCAGTGCGACAAGTGGACCTTGGCGGCGGTCACGGCCCTCAGTCCGGTGTCCGTACCGGTGTCCGTCATGGCCTTCCCCTTCGACCCCTGTGGCTTCGACACGGGCAAAGTACGCCGTCGCCGTCGTCCTCGACATGGGTCTGTGGGCCCAACTCCGCGAGAGCACCCCTGCATGGCACCGGAGTCGGCCGAATTTACGTCGGTCAGCCATGCTGCGCGGGGCCCCCTCTCCCTGCGTCGCCGTGCCAGATCGCGATCGCCTCGCCGCGGCTGCCTGCGCCGAGCTTGGCGAAAATACGGTTGATGTGGTTCTTCACGGTCTTCTGGCTGATGAAGCAGGAGGCGGCGATCTGCTGGTTGGTCATGCCCGCTGCGATCAGTTCCATGACCTCCACCTCCCGGCGGCTCAGCGCGGTGTTCTCAGCACGCGGTCTCCCGACCGCGCCGGACCCCTGTGAAGAATGTGCCACATTCGCTTGAGCAAGCGAAGCCGGTTGCACGGATTGGCCGCGTCGAATTGCAGAGTGAACCTCCGGAGCCGCCTTGCCCGTTGGGGTGACGGGCAGATCATGCCCATGCGACGGCTGTATGAAATTCGCTCCGTATGCGGTCGCAGATGTTCTGTTTCCAGTCGTGCAGGGGATGGAGGGGGCTGAAGAGGTTGACGGCCGTCCTCCGGGCAGCAGGGCTTCGGCTGCGGAGGGGGTGAAGCGGGGGCGGCCCGCGCTGATGTCCCGTACCGCCGAGATGAGGTCGTCCGCGGTGAACTCGCCGTAGACGAGATAGCCGCTCGCCCCGCGGCGCATGGCCTCCTGGACGGCCTTCTGCTCCCTGCTGTACGTGAGCATCAGCACCGGCGCCAGTCGGGCCAGGTATGGCAGGGCCGCCATGCCGTCGACGCCCGGCATGCGGACGTCCAGCAGGATGGCGTCCGGGCGCAGCCGGAGCGCGGCGGCGTGGGCCTGGCGGCCGTCCGCTGTCTCGGCGACGACACGGAGGCCGTCGCGCTCGTGGAGCAGTGCCGTGAGTCCGGCCCGTACGACCGGGTTGTCGTCGGCGACCACGATGCGCAGCTTCCCGTCCGGCATGGGTGCTGCCTCCTTGCAGTGGGAGTGGAGGGGGAGGAGGTGAGGAAGAGGGGATGAGGGGGTGAGAAGGAGGGGGTGAGGAAGAGGCGGTGAGGGGGTGAGGGGGTGGGAGCGGAGGAGGTTGTCAGAGAGCGGTCGGGACCGCCCGGGCTCTCAGCGAGGTCGACCCCGCCGGTACACGTGTCAAGGACGCCGGCAACGGCAGTTCCAGCCGCACCTCCGTGCCCCGTTGCGCCCGGCCCCTGCCGATGCGGATACGCGCGCCGATGGACGCCGCCCGCTCCACCATTCCCAGCATGCCGAAGTGGCCGTTCCGCCGAAGGGTTTCCAGGCAGGTGCCGGGCGGCAGGCCGGGGCCGTCGTCGTAGACGCTGATCCGCAGGACGTCCCCGTCGGCGCCGACCGTCAGCTCCACTGCCGTGGGGCCGGCGTGCCGGCAGGCGTTCTCCAGCGCCTCCTCGACGATGGCGAGCGCCTGCCGGGACACCGCGGGCGGGATCCGTGCGGCGGCGTCCGCATCCGGACCGGGCGGCCCGTGGAAGGTCGTGCGCACGCCGTGGACCCGTTCGCAGCGCTCCGCCCTGGCGGCGAGTTCGGTGAACAGGTCGCCTGCCGCGGCCGGGGCGCGCAGGTCCGTCAGCAGGCTCCGGGACTCCGCCGCCGCCCGGCGGGCCGCGAGCCCCACCGCCTCGGCCCGTCGTCTGACAGCGGCCGGGTCCAGCCGGTCGGCGCTGCGCGCCAGGCCCTCCGCGGCGAGGGAGAGCCCGTACAGGGTCTTGGCCACGGAGTCGTGCATCTCGCGGGCGAGCCGGGCCCGTTCCTCCTCCACCGCGTCCCGCACGGCGAGGCGTGCTCGCGCCTCGGTGAGCGCCTGCGACGCCGCGCCGAAGCGCAGCAGCAGGCCGCGCAGGGAGCTGCCGGCCGCGCCGGCGAGCACGCACAGCCCCGCCATGAGCAGGGCGGACGCGTCCGCCTCTGCGTCCGGGTCGACCGCGTAGGCGGCGGTGAGCAGCAGGGCCTGCAGCGGGGCGAAGATCGTCGCGCCGCGCCAGCCGTAGACGAGGCCGGCCAGCAGCGGGGTGCACAGGGTGACGTAGGTGAGCGTCGAGCCTGGCGAGGCGGAGAAGAGCAGCAGTGCGCCGAACAGCATGTCGACGGCGAGCAGCGAGGGGTGGCGCAGTAGTATCGGGCCAAAGCGCTCCCAGTCGCGCAGCAGGACGTATGAGCCCATGACCGTGACCAGCGCCGCCGAGCCGACCAGCCAGGCTCCCAGGCCGAGACCCACGCCCGACAGCGCGAATGGGGCGGCGAGCGCGGTCATGGCGAGGCGGAAGCCGAAGAGCTGGCGGCACATGGCCTGGAGCGCGTTGATCTGGATGGGGACGGGGGGCGGGGGTTCGGGCGGAGCCTGCGCGTCCTCGGGCGCCGGGGCGGTCTCCGGAGACACCGTCACATCAGCCTCCGAAGATGTCGCTGAGGTCGACCTGCGACGCGTAGTAGAAGCCCGCCACGATGAGGATCATCGTCCCCGGGAGCATGAACCCGGTGACGATGAGCGTCGCCTTGGGCACCGCCTTGGCGGCCTTGCGGCGGGCGTTCTGGGCGTCTGTCCTGCGCATGTCGTTGGCGATCTGGATCAGCGTGTCGACGATCGGCGCGCCCAGCTCCTCTCCCTGCTGCAGCGCGGAGACGAACATCGACACCTGGTCGGACTCATTGCGTTTGCGCAGCTGCTCGAAGGCTTCGCGGCGTCCCACGCCCATGTCCATCTGGCGCAGGGTGATGCTCAGTTCGTCGGCCCAGGGGCCCTCGTACTTCTCCGCGACCCGTTCCAGGGCCTGGCGGAAGCCGAGTCCTGCGGAGACGACCACCGCGAGGACGTCGAGGAAGTCGGGGAGGGTGCGTTCGATGTCGTCCTTGCGGCGGCTGATGGCGGCGCGGAGGAGGACGTCGGTCCAGAACAGGCCGTAGAGGAGGAAGAAGACCGAGAAGAACAGATGCCCGTTGAGCAGCATGCCGACGGAGACCAGTCCGCCGAGGCCGCCGTAGACGGCGCGGCGGGCGGCGTAGCGGTCGACGGTGAGGCCGCCCGGGTTGCCCGCCATGTCCAGTTTCCGACGTAGGGCCTCTACGCGCTTGGGGCCCATGAGGCGCAGTACCTGCGGGGCGTGGCGCATGCCGAGGCGGTCGATGGCGGAGGAGGTGGCGGTGGTGCGGGTGGCGCCGACTTCCAGGGCGACGGCGAGGTCGCCGGGGAGGCGGGCCTCCGCGCGGTACATGCGGATGCCGTGGAACATGCCGTAGACGGCGAGTCCCATGACGGCCGCGAGAATCAGGGCCATCGGGCTGCCTCCCTTCGGGGCGGTGGTCGAGAAGGTCGAGAAGGTCGAGGTGGTCGAGAAGGTCGAAGTGGTCCGCGTGGTCGGGGGTGGTGGTCGGCGGCGGTGGCGGGTGGCCCCGTTGGAGGGGGCAGGCCGTGGGCGGAGGTGGGACGGGGCCCGGCGGCGACGGGTCAGATCCGGACGCGTGTGAGACGGTTGATCAGGACGAATCCGGCAGCGTAGAGCCCGGCGGCGGCCAGCACCGCCAGCCTGCCGCCGACCGAGCCGGTCATATCGTCCAGGGCGCCGTCCCGCATGCTGTTGATCATCAGCAGGAAGCCGAGGCCCAGGACGGGTACGGCCACGGCGGTCACCTTGACCTGGGAGAGCAGGGTGGCGACCTCACGCCGGGTCTCCTTGCGCTCTTCCAACGTCTCGGTGAGGTTGCGCAGCGAGGTGACGATGGCGCCGCCGGCCCGGTTGGACAGGATGAGCGTCGAGACGAGCACGTTGAGTTCGCGTGACGGGAGCCGTTCGACGAGGTCGCCCAGCGCGTCGTCGAGCGAGCGGCCGAGGGCGAGCTGGTCGGCGACGCGGCGCAGTTCCTCACGCGCCGGGTCGTCCAGTTCCTCCACGGCCAGGCCGATCGCCGTGCGCAGTGCGAGTCCGGCCTGAGTGGCGTTGGCCAGTACGCGGGTGAGCTCGGGGAGTTGGTTGATGAACGCCTCCGTGCGTTTGAGGCGCTGCCAGTTGAGGAAGCCGTGCGCTCCCCACAGGCCGATGACGGCGGCGAGCAGGCCGAAGAAGGGCGCGAAGACGGTGGCGACGAGCAGGTAGAGCGCGAGCAGGGCGCCTGCGGCGTACGCGGTGTACTCGCCGGGGGTGAGGTCGAGGCCGGTCGCCGAGAGCCGCTGTTCGATGCGTTTGCCGAGCCTGGTCCGGCGCAGCCGGCGGTCGAGGCCGCTGAAGCGGCGGCGACGCCCGCTCTCGATCGCGAGGGGTCCCGTCTGTGCCATCCGCTCCATCAGGTCCTGCTTCTGGGCGTGGCCCTTGGCGTAGAGCTGCACGCCGGCGATGGCGAGCGCGCCGGAGAGCAGAGTGACGCCGGTGGTCAGCAGGGGGAGGCTGGTCATGGCGGGCGGTTCTCCCAGGTGGTCGGGGGGCTGGTGTCGGGGGGCTGGTGTCGGGGGGCTGGTGTCGGGGGGCTGGTCGGGGTCGGGTATCAGGGGGCGGGTACCGGGGTCGGGTATCAGGGGGCGGGTACCGGATGGCAGGGGCAGGGCGGGGCGTACGGCGGGCGCGTCGTCGAGCGAGGCGTCACGCGGTCGTCGTGCGTATCGCGAGCTGCTCCTCCGTGTGGGCCACGCCGAACGCCGGCGGGAGTGCCTCACCCGCCATGTACAGGCGCTGGGCGAGCCGCCGGGGCAGCGGGAAGTACGCGAACCGTCCGCGTACGACCCCGTCGCCGGTCAGCGGCTCGGCCTCGAAGCGGCAGACGGTGACGATGCGGTAGTCCTGGCGTCCGTACGAGTCGACGATGGCGATCTCGGTGATCCTGCGGCTGCCGTCGACATGTCGGGAGAGCTGCACGATGATGTCGACGGCGCTGTTGATCTGGTCGTGGATCGCGGCGAACGGTATCTCCACCTCGGACATCGAGCTGAGGGTCTGCAGTCGCATCAGCGCGTCCTCGGCGCTGTTGGCGTGGACGGTGGCCAGCGAGCCGTCGTGGCCGGTGGACATCGCCTGGAGCATGTCGAGCGTCTCCCCGCCTCGCACCTCGCCGACGATGATGCGGTCGGGGCGCATGCGCAGGGAGTTGCGTACCAGGTCGCGGATGGTGATCCGGCCCTTGCCCTCGACGTTGGCGGGCCGGCTCTCCAGGGTGATGACGTGGGACTGCTGGAGCTGGAGCTCCGCCGAGTCCTCGATGGTGACGATGCGTTCATGACCCGGGATGAGACCGGAGAGGGCGTTGAGGAGAGTGGTCTTGCCGGTGCCGGTGGCACCGGAGACGATCACGTTGAAGCGGGCGCGGACCAGTCCGGCCAGCAGCATCAGGATGTGTTCGTCGAGGGAGCCGAGGCCGATCATCTCCTGGAGGGTGAAGGCGCGAGGGAAGCGGCGGATGGTGAGGATGGGGCCGGAGAGGGAAAGCGGCGGGATGATGACGTTGACGCGCTCACCGCTGGGGAGGCGGGCGTCGACCATCGGATTGGCCTCGTCCACCCGGCGGTTGACGGTGGAGACGATCCGCTCGATGGTCTGCATCAGCTGTTCGGCGGAGGAGAAGCGCATCGGCAGCAGCTCCAGGCGTCCGCCGCGCTCGACGAAGACCTGCTCGGGTCCGTTCACCATGATCTCGCTGATGGAGGCGTCTTCGAGGAGCGGCTCCAGGATGCCGAGGCCGAGCGCCTCGTCGACGACCCTGCGGATGAGCTGCGAACGCTCCACGGTGGAAAGAACGGGGCCTTCGCGGCTGATGATGTGTCCGAGGACCCGCTCCAGCCGGACGCGCCGCTCGGCGGCGGCAAGGGCCGACATCTCGGCGAGGTCGATCTCCTCCAGCAGCTTGGCCCGGTAGACCCCGACAAGCCGGCTCTCCTCGCTGAGGCCCTTCACCGGCTCGGGGTTGTTGATGCGCGCCCGCAGGCTCAAGGTCCGACTCCCCTCCTTCGCTTCGGTACCCGCGCGGCCTCAGTCGCGCGGCATGGTGGCGCTCTTGCTCGTCCGGAGGCTGAAGAGGCCGGGTACGACGGAGGGCACGGTGACGGTCGCCCGGACGGTCACCTCGTCGGCGCCGCCGGACAGCGCGAACCCGGCGTCCAGCCAGGAACTCATGGCCGCACGGCCCGCCGTCTCGTAGCCGGTGTCCGCCTCGTTCTGGGAGGCGACGCGGGCGGCGGCGCGGGCCGCGGTGCCCGCCTGCTGAGCCGCGTACACGGCGAGGCCGACCTGGACGGCGGCCATGGCGACGAACAGCAGGAGCACCAGCCAGCCGCCGTACTCGATGACGGCCTGGCCGCGGTCGCCGCCGTCCGGGCGGTGGGCCCGGCGCGGCTGCGGGTCGCGGCCGGGGGCCCGGCCGCAGTTCCGGCTCCGGTCCCGGCTCCGGTCCCGGCTCCGGCGGCGCACGGGTCCGGGCTCCGGTCGGGAGTAGTCCGCCCCGGGTGCGCATGCGCAGGCGGGTGCGGCTCCCGCGCCGGGCACGGCAGCGGGCGGGGTACCCGGGCGGACTGCCGAGCGGACTGCCGGACGGACTCCCGGGCGGACTGCCGAGCCGTGCGCGGGTCCGGATGCAGGTATCACGGCTGGTCCCTCCTCTCCGTCGCGGCGGCCGCCCTCCCCGGGACGGTGACCGGAAGGTTGAACGCCCCGGGGAACAGCAGCGGGACGCGCAGGTCGGCGCGGGCGGTGAAGACGTCTCCCTGCCGTCCGCAGTCGATGTCGTACGACCACGCCCCCGGGATGTGCTCCCCGCCGGCCCGCTCACAGGCGGCATGCGCGCCGCCCTCGGCGACGGTGCCGGCCCTGACGGCCTGGTCCGCGGCGTTCCCGGCGAGGACGAGCGTGTAGCCGACGAGCGCCGACTGCCAGAGCACGGCGAGCGTGACCAGGATGATCGGGACCATGCCCGTGAACTCGATGACCGACTGGCCCCGGTCGTCCCGCGCAAGCCCCGCCGTCACGACCCCCGCGGTCAGGGGGTCGGTCGCCACATGCCCAGCCGTCACGACCCCCGCCGTCACCGACTCGGTCGCCACATGCCCCGCCGTCACGACCCCCTCCGTCACCGACTCGGCCATCACCGGTCCCTCCCCGGGCGCAGACCGATCATGCCGATGCCGAACGACCCCCGGTCCTGCCGGAACCGGCTGTGCCTGCCCTCGGCCCTGTGCGCCCCTCCCGTCGCCGCGTCCTTCACCAGCCCCAGCTCGCCCGCCAGCCCCCACAGCGCCTGCTTCACCGCCGACCTGGCCTCCAGGTCGTGCATCCGGCCCGCGTCGACGACCGGCTGAAGCTCCTTGAAGTTGGCGGGCACCGACACCTTGGCCATCCGCGTAGCCGTTATCTTCTCGATCAGCGAGGGCTGGATCTCCGTACTGCGCGTATGGCGGTTGACGACGGTCACCGTCTCCTCCGCCTTGCGGATCTGGAGCCGATCCCAGAGCCTGACCATCCGCTTCGCCGCCCGCACCGTCACCACGTCGGGGGTGGTCACCAGCAGTGTGCTGTCCGCCGTCTCGATGGCGGCGGCGTTGGCCGTGGTCATCTGGGTGCCGCAGTCGACGACGACGATCTCGTACCGCTGGCGCAGCGCGCTGACGACCATGCGCACCACCCGGTCGTCGACGTCCTCGCCGCGCTCTCCTTCGGCGGGTGCGAGCAGCAGCGCCAGCCCCGACTCATGGCTGAACAGGGCGTCCTGGAGGATGCGGGGCGTGATGTCCCGGATGGCGGCGAGGTCGACGATCGAGCGGCGGAACTGCACATCCAGATAGGAGGCGATGTCTCCGCTCTGCAGGTCGAGGTCGACGAGGGCCGTGCGGTGGCCGGAGGCGACGGCGGCGAGCGCGAGTTGCACGGCCGTGACGGTGGCGCCGACGCCGCCCTTGGCGCCGGTGACGGTGACGACGGTGCCGCCCGGCCCGGTCAGCGTGTCGGGGCCGTGGCCGAGGTGGCGGCGTACGCCGGCCGACCAGCCGGCCGCGGCCTGGACGCGCTGGGCGAGTACCTCGTACGACAGCGGCAGCCCGACCAGTCCGCGGGCGCCGGAGTCCATGGCGGCGGAGTACAGCCCGGGGCTGGCGTCGGAGGTGACCAGCACGACGCCGACGGCCGGGAAGCGCAGTGCCACCTCGCGGATGAGTTCCAGCGCGGGGACGGGCCCGATCCGCTCGTGGACGAGCACCACTTCGGGCAGTTCGTCGAGGGACTCCCCGGCGAGCCGGGACAACAGGTCGAGCAGCGAGGTCGAGTCGCCGACGGCGGTGGCCGGCTCGGCGTCCGGGAGCTGGCCGAGCAGGCCGGCGATGGAGCGGGCGGCGTCGGGGTCGCCGACGGCCGGGAGGATGCGAGTGGTCATCCGGCCCTCACCTGTTCTTGTCTTCTGACAGGTCGTAACGGCCCTCTCCGGGCCGGACGGCCGCGGGCCCGTCGCCAGGGAGGAGGGCGAGCCGTACGTGTTCGGCGAAGGACTCGGCGTAGGCCACGCGCTGGGCGTCCTGCGTGGTCAGGGCGAAGGTGATGGGCACCGCCTCGGTCAGGCCGCTGGAGCGGTCGCCCTTCCCGGGCTCGAGGGCGGTGAGCTCGCCGACGTCGATGACCCTGGCGTTCGGCACGATGAGCCGGGACTGGTCGACCTCGTCGTCGTTCTGGGCGGCGAAGGTGGCGAAGATGTTGACGAGATTGCCCGGGCGGATCTTGCCGGCCACGCCGGTCGATGCGTCGATCATGATGGCGATCTCCTGCTCTCCTTCCTCCAGCCGGGGCCGTGCGACCACCATGTCGGTCTGGAGGAGCGATCCCTTGCGGAGCGTGGTGACGGCGATCTTGCCGTCGACGGCGTCCAGGTCGGTGACGGCACTGGGCGACAGCCAGCGCTCAGGCATCGTGATCTTCTCGAACTGGGCGGCTCTCAGCGGCGTGTACGGGGCGATGTCCGCCTTGACGCGATAGGCGACGGTCTCCGGGCCGACCTTGGAATTCACATCGCTGATCACTGAGATCACGCCGGCGAACGCGCCGAGGGCGCACAGGCCCGAGAGGAGCAGAAGGACGATGCCGCGGCGCTGCCGTGAATTCATGGACGGGACGACCTCGTTCGGGGGCGGGGTGCGGACGGTGCGAGCACGGACACGGGCACGGACCTAGACACGGACCCAGACACGGACACGGATAGGGATACGGATAGGGATACGGGTACAGGTACGGACACGAGGACGCGTACCCGGAGCGGGCGCGCACACCGCCGGGTGCACGGCCGCAGGCGCGGTTCGAGGGCGGGCTCATGTGCCGTGCGGGCCCGCGGGCAGGGCGGCGGCGGGCTCCCGGACGGCGTGCCTGGCGAGCGTCGCCGAGCAGAAGCCGCAGCGGTCACCGATCAGTTGGATGCCGCACCAGGTGCACACCTCTCGCCGTACGGACGCGACCAGCTGGTAGAGGACGGAGACGTCCGGGAGGAAGGCCGCGAACTCGATCAGCTTGGGGGTGCCCCACCAGCCGGGTGAGTCCGCGGGCAGCAGGGTCTCCTGCACACCGCGCACCTGCCACTGGTGGGCCAGCGTGCCGGTCACCCACTCCGAGTGGAGCTGCCCGTTGGCCACGGCGAGCTGGGTGACGAAATCCGGGCCCTGGATGCGTCCGTCGCCGGTGCCGATCCGCAGCAGCTGGGGCCGCGGGTTGGCCAGTACGGCGAACTGGGCGCCGGGCAGCCAGGACTTGGCGTGGGATTTCAGGCTCACGGGCACCCGGTCCAGCCGGGCCACGGTGCCGAGCAGGGCGCCCGCGTACACATAGTGGGCCAGCAGCCGGGCCGCGGAGGCGATCACACCCGCGCCGAAGTCGCAGATCGACAGCTGCCTCAGCTGGCGGACGAGGACCGCCAGGCCGAGCGGCGGCAGGTCCGTTCCGAGCAGCGCGATGCGATTGCTCTCCAGGACGGCCCGGATCGTATGCAGCCGCATCCGGTGGGCCGCCGGCAGCGAGGAGGGGCAGAGCACGACCACATGGCCGTGCTGCTCCAGCAGGACGGTCGTCTCCGCGAGGGCGTCGTCCAGGGACTGGTCGTCAGGGGCCCGCAGCAGCGCAGCGGGGGGCGTCTGGCGGTCGTTCGGCGGCAGCACCAGATCGGCGCTGGTGACGGCTATCGCGGTCGGCACGCTGGTTCCCCGTTCGCTACGGCCGCCGGAGATCCGGCGTCCCCGTGCTCCTGCACGAGCACTTTATCCACGAGGCGGAGGCCAGAGAACAGCTTTCAGAACCGAGAGCGCCAATCCGCGCACGCTGCGCATCTCCGAAATCCGGCTGAACCCGTCAGGAGTTAACTCCTGTTTCAGTGTGGTGAACAGACTCCCACGACGGCCGTCGCCGAACAGGCGCCTGGGCCGGCGGCTGTATGCGAATCGACGCCAGAGGTCTTGACAACACTATTGGTCTGGACCAGCTTGGACGGCCAGCGGTGGCCACCGTTCCGCACCACCTCCACCCCCCAACTCCCCCACTGGAGGCAGCAAGTGGACCGCACGACACACTCGCGGAGCGCCGCACGGAGATGGCTCGGCCTCTCCGTCGCGCTCGCGCTGGGAGCCGGAGCCGGCCTCATGGGTACGGCGGGGACCGCGCAGGCCGCCGATGTGAACAACGTCAGGAACGCGGGCTTCGAGAACGGACTGGCCGACTGGAGCTGCTCCGCCGGCAGCGGCGCGGCCGTCTCATCCCCGGTGCACGCGGGCGCGGGCGCGCTCAGGGCGACGCCCTCCGGGCAGGACAACGCCAAGTGCACCCAGACCGTGGCGGTCAAGCCCGGCTCGACGTACACCCTCAGCGCCTGGGTGCAGGGCGGCTACACCTATCTCGGGGTGAGCGGCACCGGCACGACGGACGTCTCCACCTGGACGCCCGACAGCGGCAGCTGGAAGCAGCTGTCCACCGTCTTCACCACCGGCGCGAACACCACTCAGGTCACCGTCTACACCCACGGCTGGTACGGGCAGGCCCCCTACCTCGTCGACGACGTGTCCGCGTTTGGGCCGGACGGAGGCGGCGGCGGAGACCCGGAGCCGGAGGTCCCGGCGACGCCCGCGGGTCTCGCCGTCTCCTCGACGACCTCCTCGTCGGTGTCGCTGAGCTGGAACGCCGTCTCCGGCGCCACCGGCTATCACGTCTACCGCGACGGGACCGAGGTCCAGTCGGTCACAGGGACCTCGGCTACCGTGACCGGGCTGGCCGCGAACACCTCGTACTCCTTCCAGGTCAGCGCGGCCAACTCGGCGGGCGAATCGGCCAGGTCCGCCGCCGTCACCGGCACCACCGCCGGGGGCGGGGACCCCGGACCCGGCCCGTCCGTGCCCCGCCACGCGGTGACCGGCTACTGGCAGAACTTCGACAACGGCGCCGCCGTGCAGAAGATCCGGGACGTCTCGGCGCAGTACGACATCATCGCCGTGTCGTTCGCCGACTCGACCGCCACGCCCGGCCAGATCACCTTCAATCTCGACGCGGCGGTCGGCTACGGGTCGACGGCGGAGTTCAAGCAGGACATCGCCGCCAAGCAGGCCGACGGCAAGAACGTGATCCTCTCGGTGGGCGGCGAGAAGGGCAATGTCACGATCAACAGCGACGCCTCCGCGACCGCCTTCGCCGACAGCGCCTATGCGCTGATGCGGGAGTACGGCTTCAACGGCGTCGACATCGACCTCGAACACGGCATCAACTCGACCTATCTCACCAAGGCGCTGCGCCGGCTGTCGCAGCAGGCCGGCTCCTCGCTGGTGCTGACGATGGCCCCGCAGACCATCGACATGCAGAACACCGGCACCGAGTACTTCAAGACGGCGCTCGCGGTGAAGGACATCCTCACCGTCGTCAATATGCAGTACTACAACAGCGGTTCGATGCTCGGCTGCGACGGCAAGGTCTACTCACAGGGCTCGGTGGACTTCCTCACCGCGCTCGCCTGCATCCAGTTGGAGAACGGCCTCGACCCGTCGCAGGTCGGCCTGGGCGTGCCCGCCTCGCCGCGCGGCGCGGGCAGCGGCTATGTCGACCCGTCCGTCGTGAAGAACGCGCTGGACTGTCTGACCCGCGGCGTCAACTGCGGTTCGTTCAAGCCGTCCAGGACCTATCCCTCGCTGCGCGGCGCGATGACCTGGTCGACGAACTGGGACGCGACGGCCGGGCGCGCCTGGTCCAGCGCGGTCGGACCCCATGTGCACAACCTTCCGTAGGCCCGCCGCCCCCGGCCGCTGAGCCCGGCAGCGCCGCCGCCCTCCCCTCCTGCGGCGGCGCTGCCGTTTCCCGTGGGGGGGCCTTCGTCACCAGGGCAGTTGGCGCACCTGCTGCACGCACAGCACCACGAACAGCAGCCCGGCCGCCGACAGCATCACATTGCTGAGGATGCCGTTGCGCCACTCGGCGGGCGTGCGGGAGGTGTTGAGCAGCCAGATCAGGGTGAGCGCCAGGAAGGGCATAAAGGCCGCGCCCAGCACCCCGTACGCCACGACCAGGCCGAACGGCTTGTCCAGGAAGAGCAGCGCGATCGGCGGGAAGGTCAGCCACAGCAGATACGCGCGGAAGGGCAGCGAGCGTTCCGCGCCGACGGCCGCCGCACCGCCCTCGCCGCCGCCGCGCAGCCGCCGCACGAAGTCGGCGAACAGCAGGCTCACCCCGTGCCAGACGCCGATCAGCGAGGAGAACGACGCGGCGAAGAACCCGATCAGGAAGAGTTTCGCCGTCGCCGCGCCGAACCGGTCCTCCAGCACCGCGCCGAGGTCGATCAGCCCCCGGTCGCCCTTGGTGAGGGCGATCTGCGAGGAGTGCAGCAGCTCGGCGCCGACGACCAGCATGGCGACGACGAAGATGCCGGTGGTGAGATAGGCGACGCGGTTGTCGAGCCGCATCGCCTTCATCCATCCGGCGTCATGCCAGCCCTTGGCGTTCACCCAGTAGCCGTACGCGGCCATGGTGATGGTGCCGCCGACGCCGCCGATCAGCCCGAGCGTGTAGAGCAGGGAGCCGTCCGGGAGCACGGGCACCAGTCCGGCCAGCGTCGCCCCGAGGTCCGGCGAGACACGGATCGCGAGATACACGACGATCAGGAACATCACGCCGACGAGTACGGTCATGACCTTCTCGAAGACTGCGTAGCGGTTGAACCAGACGAAGACCAGCCCGGTCAGACCGGTGATGACCGCCCAGGTCTTGAGGCCGGGACCGTCCGGGAAGAGCGCCACGATCGGCAGGGCGCTGGAGGACATGGCGGTCGCGCCGTAGACGAAGCCCCACACGACGACGTAGACGGCGAAGTAGACCGTGGTCCAGCGGCCAAGGGTGCGCCAGCCTTCGAACAGGGTGCGGCCGGTGGCCAGATGCCAGCGGCCCGCCGCCTCCGCTAGGGAGATCTTGACGAGGCATCCGATGACCGCGGCCCACAGCAGGGTGTAGCCGAAGCGGCTGCCCGCGATGAGAGTGGCGACGAGATCGCCCGCGCCGACGCCGGTCGCGGCGACGACGATGCCCGGTCCGATGTACTTCCAGCTCGCCTTCCGCGGCCGGCCGGTGGACTCGTCCGCCGCGTCCCGTGTCGTCTCTGCCATGGTCTGCCGCCGCCTTCCCCGTATGCGCCTTGTCTGCGCCTCGCCCCCTGGGCAACTGCAGTCAAGTAATCGGCAGGCGGAGCCGCGCGCAAGAGGGCCTGAGTGACTGAAGATTGTATTGACCGGGTCATGTCATGGACGCGACGATAATGCGACCGATATGCGCGACCGATATGCGAACCTCGACGCCACGCGTCGCACCACCCCCCACACCCAGGAGACACCATGCGACTTCGCATTCGCGGCAGGGACCCCCGCCGCAGCGGCACTCGCGGCGGCGGACCCAGAGCCGCGGCCCTCGCCGCGCTGCTGGCCCTCGCCCTGGCCGCACCTCTCACCGCCAGCGCGTCCCCTTCCGCGGACGCCCCCGAACCCCGCCCACGGCCGGAGCTGCAGGAGGAGATCACGCAGTACGAGATCCACGGCCCGGCCACACCCGCCGCTCGGGCCGCCGTCGCCGCCGTCGGCGTGTCGATCGACGAGGCCGACGACCACTCCGTCGTCGTCAGCGCGAACGCCGCCCAGGCGGCACGGCTGCGCGCACTCGGCCACCGCCTTCAGCCGCTGCCCGCACCCCCGGACAGGTCGGGCGGCCGCGCGGCCGAGCCGCTCGACTTCCCGCCCGCCGACTCCCGCTACCACAACTACGCGGAGATGAGCGCCGAGATCGACCAGCGGATCGCCCAGTACCCGTCCATCATGAGCAAGCGGGTCATCGGCCGGAGCCACCAGGGCCGGGAGATCGTCGCCATCAAGATCAGCGACAATGTGGCGGCGGACGAGGACGAGCCCGAGGTCCTCTTCACCCATCACCAGCACGCACGCGAGCATCTGACGGTCGAGATGGCCCTGTATCTGCTGCGGGAGTTCGGCGAGGACTACGGCAGCGACCCCCGGATCACCGACGCCGTGAACGGCCGCGAGATCTGGATCATCCCCGACCTCAACCCCGACGGCGGCGAGTACGACATCGCCACCGGCCGGTACCGCAGCTGGCGCAAGAACCGCCAGCCCAACCCCGGCTCCTCGTACGTAGGCACCGACCTCAACCGCAACTGGGACTACAAGTGGGGCTGCTGCGGCGGCTCCTCCGGCTCGTACGGCTCCGCCACCTACCGGGGCTCCTCCCCCGAGTCCGCACCCGAGGCGAAGGTCGTCGCCGACTTCGTCCGCGGCCGGATCGTCGGCGGCGAGCAGCAGATCACCACGGCGATCGACTTCCACACCTACAGCGAGCTGGTGCTGTGGCCCTTCGGCTACACCTACTCCGACACGGCGCCGGGCATGACCCAGGACGACCGGGACGCCTTCGCCGCGGTGGGCCGGAAGATGGCGGCGAGCAACGGCTACACGCCCGAGCAGTCGAGCGACCTCTACATCACCGACGGCTCGATCGACGACTGGCTCTGGGGCGACCAGCGGATCTTTGGCTACACCTTCGAGATGTATCCGCGGTCGGCCTGGAGCGGCGGCTTCTACCCGCCGGACGAGGTGATCGAGCGGGAGACCAGCCGCAACCGCGACGCGGTGCTGCAGTTGCTGGAGAACTCCGACTGCATGTACCGGTCGATCGGCAAGGAGCAGCAGTACTGCGCGGACTAGTGCCGCGACCGGCGGTGTCCGCCCCTCCTCAGGGAGCGTCGTCCGGCGCCGGACGACGCTCCCCGACCGGCAAACACCGCCGGTCGCGACACTGGCCGGCGTAGAGCGCCATACGCAATGACTGTTGCGTATGGCGCAACGGGCAGAATGTGCGGTACGCACGTCCTCAGGCGACCGAAGAGGAGGCCCCATGGCCGCCGCAACCCCGAACCGCCCACTGCCCGGCGATGCGCTCGCCGCACTCGCCGCACTCGCCGACGAGCCCGCCGACAGTCGCTTCAAGTCACTTCCGCCGGACGCCGAAGCCGCGGGCCTCACCGTCGGGCAGCTCGCCGCCGAGCGGCGCTCCCTCTTCACCGGCGGCTTCACCACCCCCGTCCTGGCGCTCTCCGCCGAGTCGGTCGAGCACAACCTCGCCCTGCTGGAGAGCTACTCCGAGCGCCATGGCCTGGCCTTCGCCCCGCACGGCAAGACGTCGATGGCCCCGCAGCTCTTCGCACGCCAGCTGCAGTACGGGGCGTGGGGCATCACCGCCGCCGTCCCACACCAGGTCCGCGTCTACCGGGCCTACGGCGTGCAGCGCATCTTCCTGGCCAACGAGGTCGTCGACCCGGTCGCGCTGCGCTGGATCGCCCGGGAGCTGGACGCCGACCCGGACTTCCGCCTGATCTGCTACGTCGACTCGGTCCGCGGCGTCGAGCTGATGGACGAGGCCCTGCGCGGCCGGGCCGGCGGCCGGGCGCTGGACGTCGTCGTCGAGCTGGGCGCGGGCGACGGGGCACGCACCGGGGCCCGTACGGAGGCCGACTGCGCCGCGGTCGCCGACGCCGTCGCCCGCACCGCGACGCTGCGCCTCGTCGGCGTCGCCGGATACGAGGGCGAGGTCCCCCGGGCGGACCCCGAGCGGGTGCGCGCCTGGCTGGAGCGGCTTGCCGCACTCGCCGCCGACTTCGACAAGACGGGCCGGTTCTCCGGGACCGGGCTGGACGAGATCGTGGTCAGCGCGGGCGGCAGCGCCTGGTTCGACACGGTGGCGGACGTCTTCGCCCAGTTGCCGCCGCTCTCCCTCCCAGTCCTGAAACTGCTGCGCTCCGGCGCGTACGTCTCACACGACGACGGCCACTACAGCCGGCTGACGCCGTTCAACCGCATCGCCCAGGAGGGCGCGCTCCAGCCCGCCTTCCGGCTTTGGGCCCAGGTCGTCTCCCGCCCCTCCTCCGAGCAGGCCTTCCTCAACGCGGGCAAGCGGGACGCGGCGTACGACCTCGATCTGCCGCAGGCCCAGGTCGTACGCGACGCCCGCACCGGCGGGATCCGCCCCGCCGACGCCGTCGAGGTCACCAAGCTGTCCGACCAGCATGCCTGGCTGCACACCGGCCCGGAGGCCGATCTGGAGGTCGGCGACTGGGTGGGCCTCGGGCTGTCCCACCCCTGCACCAGCTTCGACAAGTGGCAGCTCATCCCGCTGGTGGAGGCGGACGGCACGGTCGTCGACTTCGTCCGCACCTTCTTCTGAAGACGCTCGCCTTTCGAAGACACTCGCCCTTCCGCACGCACCCGACCTTCCGCACGCATCCGCCCTTCCGCACGCACCCGACCTTCCGCACGCACCCGCCCCGAACGCTCGAGAAATGCCGAGAGGTCAGGCCATGGATCTCGTCATCCGCGACGCAAGGGTCATCGACGGCACGGGAGGGCCCTCCTACCGGGCCGACGTCGCCCTCGACGGCGGACGCATCGCCGCGATACACCCCGAGACTGCATCCGGCCCCCGCCCGTCGGCCGCCCGTGCCCTTCAGGCCCACGGACTGGCCCTCTCCCCCGGTTTCATCGACATGCACGCGCACAGCGACCTCGCGCTGCTGCGCGACCCCGACCACTCGGCCAAGGCCGCCCAGGGCGTCACCCTGGAAGTCCTCGGCCAGGACGGCCTGTCGTACGCTCCGGTCGACGACCGCACCCTCGCCGAGGTCCGCTCCGCCATCGCCGGCTGGAACGGCGGCGCGCCCGGCGGCGCCCGCCGCGACGACGGCGTCGGCTTCGACTGGCGCACGGTCGGCGAGTACCTGGACCGCCTCGACCGCGGCATCGCCGTCAACGCGGCGTATCTCGTCCCCCAGGGCAGCGTCCGCATGCTCGCCGTCGGCTGGGACGACCGCCCCGCGACCGAGGCCGAGCTGACCCGTATGCGGCAGCTCGTCGCCGAGGGGCTTCAGCAGGGCGCGGTCGGCATGTCGTCCGGCCTGACCTACCCGCCGGGCATGTACGCGGACCTCGCGGAACTCGCCGCGCTGTGCCGGGTCGTGGCCCGCCACGGCGGCTACTACTGCCCCCACCACCGCTCCTACGGAGCGGGCGCGCTCCAGGCGTACCAGGAGATGATCAACCTCGCCCGGGACACGGGCTGCGCCCTCCACCTGGCCCACGCCGTCATGAACTTCGGTGTGAACGAGGGCCGTGCGCCCGAGCTGCTGGCCCTGCTCGACGACGCCCTGGCAACGGGCGCGGACATCACCCTCGACACCTATCCGTACACCCCCGGGTGCACCACACTGGTCGCCCTGCTGCCCGGCTGGGCGCACGAGGGAGGCCCCGAGGCCGTCCTCGCCCGCCTCAAGGACGAGACGACGGCCGCACGCATCGGCCACTGCCTCCGGGAACCGGGTTCCGACGGCTGCCACGGCGTGCCCGTGGAGTGGGACACCGTCGAGATCTCCGGCGTCGGCGATCCGGCGCTCTCCTCCTGGGTGGGCCGCACCGTCGCCGACACGGCGGGGCGGCGCGGCGAGGACCCCTGGGAGGCGGCCCGCGGACTGCTGATCGAGGACCGGCTCGGCTCCACGATCCTCCAGCACGTCGGGCACGAGGAGAACGTCAGGGCGATCATGCGTCACCGCGTCCACACCGGCGGCAGCGACGGCATCCTCCAGGGCGACAAGCCGCACCCGCGGGCGTACGGCACCTTCCCCCGCTATCTCGGCCGGTACGTGCGGGAGCTGGGCATCCTGTCCCTGGAGGAGGCGGTCGCCCATCTCACCTCCCGCCCCGCGGCCCGGCTGCGGCTGCCCGACCGGGGGCTGGTCCGCGAGGGTTGCCGCGCCGATCTGGTGCTGTTCGACCCGGACACGGTGGCGGACGGGGCCCGCTTCGACGAGCCTCGCGTGCTGCCCTCAGGCATTCCCCATGTGCTGATCGACGGCCGGTTCGTGATCCGGGACGGCCGACGCACTCACGTGCTCGCGGGCCGCTCGGTACGGCGCACCCGCTGACGTCCCACCGGCCCCGGCGGAAGTACGGATTCCCGTCTGTCACACAAATGGCGATGTTTTTGTCGTTGCTCCGTTACCGGCCCCAGGGCTCGGGCGTTGAAGGAGCGTGAGGCCGCAGGCTCTGCGGCCGCCTCTCATCTGCAATCTGCAAGGAGAACTGATGTCGCGTATCGCGAAGGCCGCCGCCGTCATCGCCGGCACGGGCGCCATCCTCGCCGGTGGCGCGGGCATGGCCGCCGCCGACGCCGGGGCCACCGGCGCCGCCAGCCACTCCCCGGGCGTTCTCTCGGGCAACGCCGTCCAGCTGCCGGTGAACGTCCCGGTCAACGTCTGCGGCAACACGGCCAACGTCATCGCGCTGCTCAACCCGGCCTTCGGCAACAGCTGCGTGAACAACGGCGGGGACGCCGGCGCGTACGGCCACTGAGCCTGACGCACCCACCGCGGTCGCACCGCCCGCGGTCGCACTGCTCGGCCCTTCCCCGCGCTGTCCGGCGATGCGGGGAAGGGCCGAAGTGTTGTGTGGGACGGACTGTTTCCGCCGGGCCTGTTTCCGCCGGGCACGCCTACGCGTAGCGGTACCAGCGCCGGTGGTCCAGCAGCTCCGAGGGCCGCACGTCCCACGGCGGCATCGGCTCGTCCAAGCTGAACACCCGGCCGTGCTGCGGGTCGGACGCGGGCAGCGGCTCCACCGGAAGGTAACCGGAGCCGCGGTGGGCGCGCTGCCAGCGGTCCCACAGCAGATCGCAGTACGCGTGGTGCAGCCAGAACACGGGATCGTTGGGCGAGGCCGCGCGCAGCATCAGCCCGCCCACCCAGCGGTGCACCCGGTTGTGGTTGCGCCAGCGCTCCCCGCCGACGCTCCAGCCCTCGAGGGTGTTGCGGAAGCCGGTGGCCACGGTGGAGTCCCAGGGCGCGGCGTCATAGACCGGATCGCCCAGCGCCGCGTCGACGTCCGCCCTCGTCGGCAGTTCCAGCGGGTTGCTGCGGCGGCCGAGGTCGCGGGTGAGGTAGACGCCCTCGGTTATGTCGACCCGGATGGGCCAGTTGCCGTTCGAGTGGGCGAACGGCCCGGTCATGACCTGGTCGTCGCCGAACCTGCCGTTGCCGCCCAGGAGGTCGTCCGCCCACAGCGAGGACTTCGTCGAACGGTCCCGCGTCCAGTCCCAGTAAGGGATCGACACACCGGAGTCGACCTGCTGCAGGGCCTTCTCGAAGTCCAGCAGAAAGCGGCGGTGCCAGGGGAAGAACGACGGCGTCATATGGGCCGCCCGCACCTCGTCCTCGGCGTCGGAGACCACATACTCGCCGTGCATCCTGACGAACGCGTCGTACCGGCCTGAGCGCTTGAGCTCCAGCAGCGCGTTGACCAGTCGCCGCTTCTCAGACGCCGTCAGATCGCGCTGGTTCTTGCGGGTGTACATGCCGTCCCTCCCGGTCCCGGTCCGTCAGTGGCTGTGCGCGATGTCCGGGGCGAGCCGTGCGCCGCCCAACGCGTCGACTGCGGCACGGGCCAGCGCGAGCAGCGTGGGGAAGGACTCGTAGTGGTTGACCGCGCTCAGATAGCTGCCGTCGGCGCGCCTCATGACGGGCAGCGGCCGGCCGTCTATGCGGACTTCGACGGTGCGGACTTCGACGGTGGCGGCGGGCCTCCGCGCGGCCGACTGCCGCACCGGGGCCGCTCCGGCCGCCGGAGCCAGCAGCGTCGCGCTGCCCTGGATGCGGCGGCCCCGGTAGGTCTGAGCGAACTCCTCGATCGCCCCCTCCGCCGGCTCGGCCCCCTCCGCCGGCTCGGCCGACCGCCGGACGTGCTGCTCCCGGCGGCCCCACCGGTCCTGGCGGTGCTGCCGCAGGAGCACCGGGGCCAACGCGCCCGCGGTGCCCGCGAGCACACCGGCTGTGAAGGCCGCGCGCAACAGCGTGCGGCGCGTGGCCGTTCCGGATATACAGCGCATGCCGACCGCCTCCGTCTCGTGATCTGCTCGTCGTGTGATCAACCGGCACCCGGCGTGCAATTCCGCCGTGTGTTTCGGAGTTGACAATGAGGACAACGAGACGGTGGCCAAAGAGTTCTCTGATTAGCCCTTTATGCGAGGGCGGGTTAGCGCACCAGCAGGTTCGCAACCGGGGTGCTGCGCAGTGCAGGCGCGACGAGGCCCGCGTCCGGCAGCTTGACGGCGGTCAGGCCGAGCATGTCGGGTCAGGGCGAGGACGGCGGCGCGCCCAGAGCCGCGCCCGGCAGGTCGGCAGCGTCACGGCCCTGCCGGGTGTCGAACCGAGCCGCGCGGCCTGCCGGGCGCCGTGCCGCGTGCCGGGGGCCGGGGTCAGCCGCGCAGCCTGCTGACGGGGAGCAGCGCATGCGCGGCGGTGGTCAGGGTGGACTCGTCGCCGAGGTAGCTCTGCAGCATCTCCTCGGTGACGGGCTCGCCGGGCACGGCCTCGGGCCAGGGGCGCGTCGCGAACAGGAAGTGGGCGTGGCCGCGCTGCTCGACCGCGGTCAGCCACTCCGGCGGCGCCGGGCACTGGGCGTTCAGATGCGGCATGCTCAGGACGGCCTGGCCCGCTTCGACGAGCAGTTTGACGGGCGAGCCGGTGCTGCGGGTGACGTCGGCGAGCTGTCCGTCCACCGCGAGTCCCGCGTCTGCGATCACCGCCAGCAGTGCCTGGTGCGTCGCTTCGGGGCCTTCGGGGCCGTCGCCGAGGGAGTAGACGATCAGATAGGGCATGTCGTGGCCCTGCTCCGGGTCGCCGGTCCAGGCCAGCAGGGACATGGTGCCCAAGTGGCCGCGCTGGAAGGTGCTGTTGCCGGTCTGCATGCCGGACTGAGCTGTGGTCATGGGTCGGCACCCTAGGTGCTGACACCCGGCGTGCAGATCGCTGTTCACCTGTACGGACGAACAGGACCGGCAAAGTCCCGCCGGGCGTGCGAGAGCCATGCGCCTGGAGTTGCCGGCTACGGGTGTGGCCGCCGACGGTGCGGTGGAACGGGTGGTCAGCCCGCCCGTGGTGACGGCGGGGCCTTCCGTGCGGGCATGCGAGGGGAGGCGTGACTTCCCCCCGCACGCGTGCGTTGGCCGTCTTATGGGAAGCAGTTCCGCGCAAACCCGGTGGCAGCGTGTTCACACGGTGCCGCCCCCGAGCAAGCCGCCGTCCGCCGAGCCTGCGGGGGACGGCAAGCCCAGCCCTATCTACGAGCAGCTCGCCCGGGAGTGGGCGGCCGCGGGCCGCACGCTGCCGGGGCGGCCGGACACGGAGTGGACACGCCTGTCGCGCTATCCGTTCACGCACGCGTCCGCCGGCTCCGGTGGGCACGCGGGCCCCCCGTCTCCCCGCAAGGGCTGGCTGGTGGAGCCGCACCCCACTTGAGGGGCCTAACGATCGCGGACGGCCTGCGTCACCCCTTTGCGGAATCAGCTCTGTGTGACGCGGGCGGGCGTGGCAGGCGGAGGGGGAGCGTCCGGCTGCGCAGCCGTTCCCTGAGGCCCGTGGTCAGCCTGCGCGCCGTGAAGGCTGTGAGACGACAGAAGCCAAGGCGTCGGACGGTCACCTGAGCGGCCCGGCACCGGCGATTTCAGGGGTTCACTGCACTCGCTGTGACATACAGAAAAGCTTGTGACGAGGGGTTTCCCGCGCGGCGCGGTCTCGTTACCCATGACGACGGCGGCAAACGTCGCCGGAGGAAGGGGTTGGAAAAGATGAAGTACACGAGGGTTGCCGCGATCGTTGCAGGCTCCGTCGCGGCGCTGGGCGCCGCTTCTCCCGCCGTGGCCGCGGAGTCGGCTCCGATGCCCCCGATGAGCCTCAACGGCGGCGCGGCCCAGGCCGCGGGGGCCCTCAACTCGCTGCCCTCGCTGGATCTGACGCAGGATGGCCCGCCGGTCAAGCAGGTCGTCGACACCGCCTCCGATCTGAACAACGTGAAGGGCGACGTCCCCGGCAAGGTCCTGCCAACCACCGGCCAGCTTCCCCCGCTGCTGGGCGGCGTCGGGCTGGGCGGCTGAACCCGCCCGCTCCCCCGCCACAACGAGGGAGGGTGCGGCCGGCTGCCGGCCGCACCCTCCCTCGTTGTGTTCCGGGTCCGCGGGAAGAGCCGCGGGAACCGTAGGCGGAGAGAAGACGGCAGCAGGGTGGCGCCCCGTGGGGCGCCACCCTGCTGCGTCATGGCGAACGGCCTGCCTCGAACCGGCCCGTCAGGTCATTCGTTGACGCAGATGTTGCCGAAGGTCGGGTTCAGCGCACCGATCAGCTGGGCGGTGTCGCCGCAGACGATGGTCGGCACATGCACGGGCATCTGGCCCACGTTGCCGGAGCCGACGCCCGGCGAGTCGGCGGCGGAACCCAGGGCGCCCGAGTCGGCGAACGCATTGCCGGCGGCAGCGCCGGCGGCGATGCCGGCGGCAGCCAGCACCACTGCGGCCTTCTTGGCAGTCTTCATGGAAATAGCACCTTCTGCTCGATGTTCTGCCCAACAACGGGACTCACACCGAGAGAAACGCATTCCCGCGCGTCATGACACGGCCGCCAGTGACGCTTCCCCCTGTTCAGCTCCTTTTCCCTATCAAGCAGGTGTCTGCTGAGCAGATTTGCGCTCTTTTCAGCAGCGGCCGATTGAGTGAACTGACGCAACCAATCCCACTACTTCCAGTTGACCAGGGAGCTCCATCAGCGGGCATCCACGCGACAGAAGGACGGAACATGCTCAAGAAGGTTATGGCGACTGCGGCGGTCACGGCCTCCGTGGCGGCCGCGGGCGCGACCATGGCACCGCAGGCCATGGCCGTCGGCAACGACACCGGCACGACCTCGTTCAGCGGCAACAGCGCGTCGCAGCACTACGGCAACTCGACGACCGCAGGCGACATGAGCCCGCAGCTCGGCCTCGTCCAGGGCTCGCTCAACAAGCCCTGCGTCGGCCTCCCGGCGAAGCTCAACGCGGGCTCGGTCGTCGGCGCCATCCCCGTCGCCGTCCAGGACGTCAACGTCCTTTCCACGCCGCAGAACCAGCAGTGCTCCGAGAACTCGACCCAGGCCAAGGGCGACGAGCCGCTCTCGCACATCCTCAGCAACATCCCGGTGCTCTCGGGCAACGGCGTCGGCAACGGCTGAGGTCCGCCGCCGTCTGCCCGTTCAGCCCGGCCCCGGCCTCCCGCAGGCGGCACTGCGAAGCCCCCGGCGCAGCCAGCGCCGGGGGCTTCGGCATGCCGTGCGCCGCCCGCGGTTCAGCTGGTCCAGAAGTCCCACCAGCGGGTCAGGATCAGCATCCCGATGATCCCGATCCACAGCACCGGCGGCACCCAGTGGAACTCCAGCAGCCCCCGCCGCAACCCCTCAGGCGCCTTCACAACCCGGCGCCGGACGTTGTGCACCGTCACGTAGCAGAACATCACGATCGTCGCGACCCACGCCAGACAGCACCACAGACACAGCGAACCGATCACATACAGCGACTGGTACTGCAGCCATGTGCAGAACCCCACCCCGAACAGCGTCCCCGCGTTCAGCCCCAGCCAGAACCAGCGCCGGTACCGCGCCCCCGCCAGCAGCCCCACGCCGATCGCGACTGCCACCGCGTACGCGGCCAGCCCCAGCATCGGATTGGGGAACCCGAACGCCGACGCCTGCTCGCTCTCCATGATGTTCCCGCAGGACACAATCGGATTCAGACTGCACCCCGGCGTGAAATCCGGATCCTCCAGCAGCTTGAACTTGTCGATCGTGATCACCCAGGCGGCCAGCAGACCCGCCGCACCCGTGACGATCAACATCCACGCGAACGCCCGACCGCCGCCGGCAGCCGTGTCCTCAGAGTGCGGCCGGGGCTGTGTCCGAGGTGGTGCGCCTCGCCCGGTCACCGCCGTCGTCGTCATATCGTCTCACCGTTCCGGTCGATTTCAGGGGCGCTTATTGTGCCGCAATCCAATGCGCCGAATACCACACGGAGTTCATTCGGCAGACGGGTGAAAAACTCCGGGGCGGAGCGTGGGAGCGTGGTGGAATGGCCACGCAGACCGCGCATGGGATCCGTTTCGGGCGCGGGCCTCCAGCCGGCGGTGCGCAGCACCGCGGGGCAGCCGTGCCGCTGTCTCGGCATGGCGCATCCGGCGCGGCCATCTGCGCATCGGCGGAGGGCGTGACAGCTCTCCGCCGATGACCATTCAAGCCGTCGATATTCCCGCTGTGGCATTCGAGTGAAGGTACGGAACCAAACCTGGCGAGGGCAGTTGATCAGTCCGCGTTCCACGGTCGTCTCCACGGTCGTTCGTTCACACCAGACGTTCACAGCAAGTTGGGACAAAAAGTGATCAAGAAGATTCTGGCCACCGCGGCCGTCACCGCTTCCGTGGTGGGCACCGGGGCCACGATGGCTCCGCAGGCCATGGCCGTCGGAAACGACGGCGGGACCATGTCGCTCAGCGGCAACGACGCCCATCAGAACTACGGCAACTCCTCCACGTACGGCAACATGAGCCCGCAGATCGGGCTGATCCAGGGCTCGCTCAACAAGCCGTGCGTCGGTCTGCCGCTCAAGGGCAACGTCGGTTCGGTCGCCGGTCTCGTCCCGGTCGCGGTCCAGGACATCAATGTCCTGGCCTCCCCGCAGCAGCAGCAGTGCACCGAGAACTCGACCCAGGCCAAGGGCGACGAGCCGCTCTCGCACGTCCTCAGCAACATCCCGATCCTCTCGGGCAACGGCACGGACAACGCCTAGTCCGCATAGTCCTCAGCACTGCGTGAGTGCGTCCGAAGTTCATAGAGCTGTCTGCCTGGAGACGCACTCATATGACAGGGCAAAAGAGTGACTTGTCGAACTGGCTGTCACTTACGGGTTCCCTTTAGGGAATTCAATCGTTACGGATACCGCAGCGGTGTGCACGACCAGGAAACTGGCTGCGCGGCGCGAAGGTCGCGTCGGCGCATGACACCGATGCTGAAAGGATCGAAATGAAGCACAAGAAGGTTGCAGCCGTCGCCGCGGGCGTCATCATGGCCCTGGGCACCGCCGCCCCCGCCATGGCCGACGCGGGCACCACGGGCGCCGCTGTGGGCTCCCCGGGTGTGCTGTCGGGCAATCTGGTCCAGGTTCCCGTGCACGTTCCCCTGGGCGTCTGCGGCAACTCCGTGAACGTCATCGGGCTGCTGAACCCGGCCTTCGGCAGCGCCTGCGTCAACGGCTGACGCACCGGCGTCCGACGCCGGCACGGCATCCGGGCGCGGCAACCGCGCCCCGCGGCCCCGGAGAGCGATCCCGCTCTCCGGGGCCGCCCCTGTTTGCACCCCCGTCTGCCGCCCCCGTCTGCCGCCCTCTTCCGCCGACCCCGTCAGCCCCTCGCCGGCTTCTTCTCGGCCGCGAGTAGGCCGAGAACACCCCTTGGCAGCCACTGCCCCCGCACTACGATGCCAAGCGCCATCCGACCTTCATGACCACCCGGGAGTTCATTGAAGCGTTGACAGGTGCACGACGAAACAATATCCAGCGCCGCGACCGGCAGTGTTTGCCGGGAGGGGCACTCATTCCCGGGAACCCCTCACATCCCTCCGACGGGAGAAACCCATGACCCGCGCACTGTTAGCAGGCGGCGCGACGGCGGTCTTCCTCGCCTCGCTCCTCGGCGCCCAGCCGGCCTCCGCGGCGGCCGGCGGCCCTCCGGCCGACCCGGACAAGATGACGATCGAGATCGCGACGGTGAACGGCTCGGGCTGTCGCCAGGGCACCGCGGCGGTGGCCGTGTCCGAGGACAACACCGCCTTCACCGTCACCTACAGTGACTACCTCGCCATGGTGGGCCTCGGCTCAAGCCCCACCGATTTCCGCAAGAACTGCCAGCTCAGCCTGGTCGTACATGTACCGCAGGGCTTCACCTACGCGATCGCCAGCGCCGACTACCGCGGCTACGCCAGCCTGGAGGACGGGGCGTACGCCACCCAGAAGGCCTCGTACTACTTCCAGGGCTCGCCCGACACCGCCGCCCGGAACCACGTGTTCTACGGCCCGCACGACAACAACTGGCAGGCGACCGACGAGACGGACTGGGCGCAGCTCGTCTGGGCGCCCTGCGGGGTCCAGCGCAACTTCAACATCAACACCGAGCTGCGGGTGTACGCGGGGAGCTCCGACCCCGCGACGACCACCAGCTTTATGACGATGGACTCGACCGACGGCGAGCTCAACACGGTCTACCACCTCGCCTGGAAGGAGTGCCCCGCCTGAGCCGCTCTCGCTGCGGCCCGGCCCTCCCGAGGAGTGGTCGGTTCACTCGCCCATGAGGCGAGGACCCGCAGGTGACCCCGGCTCTCGGGGCGGGCCCGACTCGCCCCGAGAGCCCCCGGGGACTCCCCCACGTGTCCGAAAACACGGAGCGCTCTGCGTCACGCCGCCGTAAGCTCGCGGACATGCAGGTGATCCAGTCGACGAAGCTCGCCAACGTCTGTTACGAGATCCGGGGGCCGGTCCTCGAGGAGGCGATGCGGCTTGAGGCTGCCGGTCATCGCATCCTCAAGCTCAACACCGGCAACCCCGCCGCCTTCGGTTTCGAGTGCCCGCCGGCGATCCTCGAAGACGTGCTGCGCAACCTCGGGGACGCACATGGGTACGGGGATGCGAAGGGCCTGCTCAGCGCGCGCCGCGCGGTGATGAGCCACTACGAGACCAAGGGCATCCCGCTCTCCGTCGAGGACATCTACCTCGGCAACGGCGTCTCCGAGCTGATCCAGATGTCCATGCAGGCGCTGCTGGACGACGGCGACGAGGTGCTGGTCCCGGCGCCGGACTATCCGCTGTGGACCGCCGCCGTGTCGCTGGCCGGCGGGACCGCCGTGCACTACCGCTGTGACGAGCAGGCCGACTGGACGCCCGACCTCGTCGACATCGAGCGCAAGATCACCGACCGCACCAAGGCGCTGGTGATCATCAATCCGAACAACCCGACCGGCGCGGTGTACGACGACGAGACGCTGCGGGGGCTGACCGAGATCGCCCGCCGGCACAATCTGACCGTCTGCTCCGACGAGATCTACGACAAGATCCTCTATGACGGCGTCACCCATACGCCGACCGCCGCGATCGCCCCCGACCTGCTGGTCCTCACCTTCAACGGGATGAGCAAGAACTACCGCGTCGCCGGCTTCCGCAGCGGCTGGCTGGCCGTGTGCGGGCCCAAGGGGCACGCCTCCTCGTATATCGAGGGGCTCACGATTCTGGCCAATATGCGGCTGTGCGCGAACATGCCGGCGCAGCACGCGGTCGCCGCTGCGCTGCAGGGCAGGCAGTCGATCGAGGATCTGGTGCTGCCGGGCGGGCGGCTGCTGGAGCAGCGGGACACGGCATATGAGCTGCTGACCCAGATCCCGGGTGTGTCCTGCGTGAAGCCCAAGGGGGCGCTGTATCTCTTCCCCCGGCTGGATCCTGCCGTCTACAAGATCAAGGACGATCGGCAGATGGTTCTCGACCTGCTGCGCTCCGAGAAGATCATGGTCGTGCACGGCACCGGGTTCAACTGGCACGAACCCGATCACTTCCGGATCGTGACCCTCCCCAACGCCAAGGACCTGGCCGACGCGGTGACCCGGATCGGGAACTTCCTGGACGGGTACGGCCAGCACTGAAGCGCCTCCCTGATCGCCTGGCGATCAGGGTCAACTTTAGACTGAATCCAATGTAGGATGGTCTCTGTCAGAGGGCAGGAGGCCATCTCATGTACGAGCCGATCCGCACCAAGTCCGTCCACGCGATGGCCGACGACGCAGACTTCCCGCATCGCAGCCGCGAGGAGGAGCTGGACATCCAGCTCGCCGGCCATCTGGCCGCGCTCCTCGCCGTCACCGACGAGCTGGGGCTCCCGGAGGCCGGCGACCGCGTCGCGGCCCAGGTGGCCCGGCTGCGCGGCGCACCGCCCGCCCGCCATGCCGCCCTGTCCGGCGCCGACCACGCCGCCCTGCACCGGCGCGCCCACACGCTGGCGAGTCGTGCCCTGGTGGTCGCCGCCTCCCGCGCCGACACCGCCGCCGCGATCCTCACCGCCGAGCGGATGGACGCGCACACCGCCGCGCTGGACGAGCTCCGGCTGATCGGCGCCCGCTGACCACCCGGTCCACGAGCCGCGAAGGCCCGTGGACCGGGTGCCATCCGCGTAACCGCCCCGGCGCCGCGGACGGGAGCGGCACTCCGTGGACCGCGGTGAGGCGGACGCTCAGTCCCTCGCCCCGTCGAGACCCTCGGCGCGCACGCTCAGTCCCTCGCCCCGTCGAGACCCTCGGCGAGCACGAGCTGGGTGACCGTATGGCCGTCGAGGGTACGGACGGCGACCCGGTAGAGACCGGGAGCGGGCAGGGTGGCGGTGGCGCGCACCCGGCCGTCACCCCAGCCCAGTCTGAGCTGCTGGGCGCCCCCGCCGGCGGTGTCCGGGGCGTTTGCGGGGGCGACGGTGCAGCGGACTCCGGACAGCGAGTCGACCCCGCTGAGCACGACGGGCCAGGGGGCCCGCGCCTCGACGAGGTCCGGGACCTCCAGGCCGCACCCCGGCGCGCCCTGCGGAGGACCGAGGTGCTGGTCGTCGCGCAGCATCTCCGCGACGGCCTTGAGCGCGACCCGGTCCGAGGCGACGGCCCCGTGCTGGAGAGGCAGCGGGGTGACGGCGGGTCCGACGGCCGCAGACTCCTTGTAGACCGTTCCGTCGCCCTTCACGTCGAAGAACCTCAGCCGGCCGCGCGCGTCCCGAATGAAGTCGCCGCTGCTGTGCTGGCGTACGCCGTGGCAGTGCAGTTCGGCGACGCCGTCGCGGAGGGCGAGGCTCTGCAGGGTCGTCTGCTGGGTGCCGGCCACCGCGCGGTGGCCGGGCAGGGCGACCCCTGTGAGCCTGCGGTGGGACTCGGCGGCGGCGCGGGCGAGTTCGGCGTCGCCTCCCAGGGCGGCGACGTCCTCTGGTGCGAGCGTGCGGACGGTGTCGCCGTCGATCAGGCACGCGTAGTGCGGCAGCAGATCGTGCAGTCCCGGCATGCCCGCGGCGACCGACTGCAACTGCCGGTGCGGCAGGGGTACGGGGGCGCCGCGCCCGGTGTTGAGGATCGCCGTCGCCTTCACGGCGCCGTGGAACGGCGTGCCGAGGGTGAGGACGGCGCGGGTGTCGGCGGCCAGCTCCCCGTCGTGGCCGGGGTCGAGCGCCGCGCGAGTGACCAGCCCGCCCATGGAGTGGGCGACGAAGACCAGCCGCGCCGGGCGTTCGTCGACGCGGTTGCGGCGGGCTTCGTCATGCGCGGGGTGCGCCCGCCATGCGCTGAGGTGGCTGCGCGCGGCCTCCGCGAGGAGCTTGCCGTTGAAGGCTGCCGGCAGTCGCCAGTCATAAGGGAACTCCAGTACGGCCGCGGGGTGCGCGACACACTGACGGACCGTCTCGGCCAGTTCGGTGTAGGGCTCCAGCCCCTGCAGATACGGTGTCCAGGACGAGTGCCGCATCAGCCGGACGGCCTTGATCCGGCCGACTTCGCCGGACCGTTCCCCCGGGGTCAGCCGGAGCGGTTCGAGCCCCTGGGGCCGGGTCCACGCCCGGATCAGCCAGCTCACACCGGATAAGCCCCACACGGTCCGCTGTGTGACCGTGTCGTACAGCTCGCTGCCCATGATGCCGGGCACGATGACGACGGCGTCCTGGGTGCGGTCTTCGGTCAGAACCGGCCTGTGCTCATTCATGGCTGTGAACAATAGGGAACATGTACGGGGAATGCGGGGGATACGGAGAGAGTGGGCAGAACGGGGCCCGTGGAGAGACTGCGTTAGCCGGGAGACCGGAGCCGGCAGTCGGCCGGCCGGCCGGGTCGACGGGCGGCACCGCGACCGGCAGACCGGCGCAGGGGCCGCCCGGCGCGGCGGGGTCGCCCGGGACGGCGGGGCTGCCCGGGACGGCGGGGCTGCAGGAGGCCACGGGGCTGCCCGCTGCGGCGGGGCCGCCCAGGACAACCTGGCCGCACAAGGCAGCCGGGTTGCATGACGCGGCGGAATCGCCCGGGACGGCGGGGCCATACGAGGCGACAGGGTCGCCCGGGACGGCGGGGCCGCCCAGGACAACCGGGCCGGATGAGACTGCGGGGTCGGGTGCCGGCGGCTCCGCAGGGCGCGGCTCGCTGGTCATCGTCGCGGTGGACGACGACGGCGAGCCGGAGTTCGCCAAGGCCGTCGACGAGCAGCTCGCGATCGTCACCGAGTGGTGGACAACGGGCGCGACGCCGGCAGAGGGATTCGTGCAGACGCTGCTCAGGTCTCCCGAGGAGCGCCACGACGTGGAGCGGTTTCTGCACACGTCGGGCATCCGGGAGACCGCGGAGGACGAGGCGCTCGTCGTCTACGTCACCTCCCATGGCGCGATCGGCGCGTCCAACAGGCACTTCCTGCTGCTGCCCGGCACCGACCCGGACCGGTTGCTGGCCACCGGCATGCCGACGAACGAGGTCGTCATCGCCGCGCTCGACTCACCGGCCCGCCATGTGCTGGTGATCGTGAACGCCTGTGAGGCGGGAGGCATCGGCGCCGAACTGGCCGCGCTGGTGGCGGATCTCGCCCGGGAGCGGACAGCCGGGGGCACCCTGAACGTGCTGGCGACGACGGCCGCGCGCACCCCGGTGATGGGCCGGGAGTTCGCACTGATCCTGCGGACCGCCCACGACTGGCTGAAGGACGCTGCGGGCATCACCCGTCCCCATCTGTCGCTGTCCGAGTTCCTCCAGGCCCTGGAGCGGGCCACGGACCGGCTCAACGAGGAGCGGGCGCTGTCGCTGCCGGGCCCCCGCCCGGTGCTCCCGTCCAGGCTGGGTGTGCGCACGCCCACGCTGCCCAACCCCGGATACCGGCCGCGACGCGCCGCCGTCCCGCCCGAGCGCGCGGAAGTCGCGGCGACGCACGACGAACTGGAGTACTGGCTGGACCGGGCCAGCGGCCGTGCGGACGCCGACGACCCCGGCTGGTACTTCTCCGGCCGCCGGGAGCTCAACCGGCGGCTGACGCGCTTCGTCGGGGGCCCGGCAGGCGTGCTCATCGTCACGGGCGCGGCCGCCAGCGGGAAGTCCGCGGTGCTGGCCCGCGCCGTGACGCTCAGCGATCCGGCGTTCCGGGCGTCGCCGCGGTACGCGGACGCAGTGCGCAGGGCGCCCGTGGACGGCGTGCCCCCCGAGGGCTCCGTGCAGGTCGCCGTGTCGGCCCGCAACCGGGGGCCGCTGAGCCTGATAGAGGCCATCGGGGTGCGGCTCGGCTGTGAGCCGGACCCGTCCCGCCCCGCGGCGGACGCGCTGCGGCAGTGGCAGCAGCGGCTGCGTGATGTGTTCACCAAGAGCCGTACGGCGGACGACGCGGTGACCGTCGTGGTCGACGGCCTCGACGAGTCACCCGCGCCCCTCGCCTGCGTACGCGATGTGCTGGCCCCCCTCGCCGCCTACGCCGGCGGGCCGTGCGGCACGGGCGCGGCCCCGGTTCCGGCGCAGGCGCCGGGCCAGGCGGACGGGCCCGCTCCGCTGCCGCCGCCGCTTCCGGCACGGCGGGGGCTGCGGCTGCTGCTGGGGGTGCGCAGCAGCGTCCCCGGCGCTCCGGACGCGGCCGCCGCGAGCCCCGGAGGTCTGCTCGGGGAACTGCTGGCCGCCTTCCCGGCCGCCCAGGTCGTGCGCACGGACGGCGACGGCGTGCGGGACGACGTCGCCGCATATGTGACCGCCCTGCTGTGCGGTGAGCCGTGGAGCGCCGATTGGGCACTGGCCGAGCGGGCCGCGCGGATGGTCGCAGCCCGCGTGGGCCGGTCGTTCCTCGACGCCAGGCTGGCCGCCGAACAGCTCCGCCGCGGCGACGCGTCCGCGCTGCTCGGCGACGTGCGGTGGCTCGACCGGCTCGACCGGGGCACGGCGGGCCTGTTCGAGGAAGACCTCCGCAGGGTCGCGGACGAGGGCCTGAACGCCGTCGAGGCGACGGCGCTGCTGCGGGCCACGGCTTTCGGACTCGGCCGGGGCATCCCCTGGGCGCAGGTGTGGCCCGCGGCGGCCGAGGCCCTGCTGGGGGCGCCCATCGAGCACGCGGACGAAAAGATCCGCCGACTGCTGGAAGGCCGGCTGGCCGGGTATCTCACGCATGACAGCGAGGACGACCGCGTGGTGTACCGCCCGGCGCACGAACGACTGGCGGCGATGCTGCGCCGCTGGCCGCGGTACGGGTTGGGGCACGAGGCGCGGCACAAGGCGGGGGGAACGGACATATGACGCAGGACGCACCGGAACCGAACAAGGAGGCCGCGCCGCCGTCGCGCGTCTCACCGGCTGCGGGCGCGACCGGGGGGCCCGCGCCAGGCGACGCCGAACCGGCGGCGCTCACGGGGCTGCCGGACGACGGCGACGGCGACGGCGAAACCGGCGCCTCCGCACCCGGCGGCAGCTCGACGGCCACCGAACCACCCGGTGACGCCCCACACGCGGCGTACGCACCCCTCACTGCCGCGCCGGCCGGGGGCAACGGCGCCCGGACCGGGGGGTCCATCCCACCCGGCCACGCCGAACACACAGCCCACACGCCGAACCCGGCCGCACTCCCACAGTTGGCGAAGGCAGGCGACGCAGGCTACGACGACGACCCGGCGGACCCCGACCCGCCCGGCCACGCCGAACGCACGGCCCACGCGCGGATCGCCGCCGCGCTCGCGGAGTTGGCGGGAGGCGGCGGGGCCGGGGCGCCGCATCCGTATCTGCGGCGGCATCTGGCGGGGCACGCCGCGCTCGGCGGGGTGCTCGACGACACACACGTTCCTCCGGCGCTGCTGCCGTGGCTGTCCGGCGACGGCGTACGAGGGCTCCTCGGTCTGCCCCGCGCCGGCCGCGCGCAGCAGTCGTGGCTCGCCGCGTGGGCGGCGATCGAGCCGTATCTGCGCGACGCCGACGTCGCGTCACGCCGCTCCAGCCTCCATCTCGCGCATACCGCGCTGCGACACCCCGGCGTCCCGTACGCGCGGCTGCCGCAGGACGTCGCGGACTTTGACGGCTCACGGCTGCGGGTGCTGTGGTCGCGCTGGGCGCCGCCGGCCAACGTCCTGACGACGCTGGGCCGACGCGGCCTGTCCCTCTCGGCGGCGGCCGGCCCCGGCGGGACGCCCCTGCTCGCCGTCGGCAACGAGGCGGGCGGCATCGAACTCGTCGACGCGACGACGGGCACGGGCGTCGGAGACCGGATTCCGGCCCACGACGGGGCCGTGCGGTGCCTGGACTTCGTGCCCCGCGCCACGGGCGCGGGCGACCTCGTGTCGGGCAGCGCGGACGGCGTCGTACGCGTCTGGGACACCGGCCGGGGCACGCTGGTGCACCATATGGCGCTCCGCCGCTCGGCGTGGATCGCGGCGGTCGCGGGCTACCGCGACGCCGACGGCCGGCTGCATGTGGCGGCGGCCGGCGGGGACGGCTCGGTCACGCTCTGGCGGGAGGGCTCGGGCGAGCGCCGGCTCCCGGACCTGGCGGCCCACCCGCTGGACCGGGCTGCCTTCGCGCTCTCGCTCGCCACCGGGGCCGACGGCCGGCGCCTGCTGGTGGGGGCGGGGCGCTCCCTGCGCGTGTGGGACGTGTCGGACGCCGGGGACGCCGCCCCGCGCCTGATGTACCAGCACCCGGTCGACGTTCCGGTGCGGTCCTGTGCCGGTACGGGCGTCCCCGGCGGGGTGGCCACCGGGCACGCGGACGGCTCCCTCACGCTGTGGGACCTCGCCGGCGGTGCGCAGGCGGCGCTGCCCGGCGAGGGGGAGCCCGTCACCGCCCTGACGGCCCTCCGGACCGGGGACGGAAGGGATCTGCTCGCCGCGGCCGGCCCGGGAACCGCCGTCGACCTGTGGGACGTCGGCTCCCGCCAGTGGACGGGACGGCTCACCGGGCACGGCGACGCCGTGACCGCGCTGTGCGCTCTCCCGGCGGACGGGCCCGCCCGGCTTGCCTCGGTGGCGCGGGACAACACGGTGCGGCTGTGGGACGGTCAGGACCTGCGCCGTGCCGTGGACGGCGTCGACCCGGCCCCTTCGGCCGTCACGGCGACGCTCGCCGGACGCCTCGGCTCGGCGCCGCGGCTGGCGGTCGGCTACGCCTCGGCGCGGGTGCAGCTGTGGGACGCGGGCACCGGGGAGCCCGACGCCGGTTTCGGCACGGCCCCGCGGCACCCGGTCTCCGCTCTGGCCTGGACGCCCGCAACTCCCCACGGCCCCGGTCGGCTGCTGTGGGCGGCGGCCGACTGCACCGTACGCGCCTGGGATCCCGCACCCCAGGACCCCGGCCGCGCCGCCGTGCCGTTCCCTCCGCTCAGGGGGCACTCGCTGCCGGTGCGGTCCCTCGCGTCGGCCGTGCTCTTTGACGGGCGGCCCGTCGCCGTCAGCGGCGGTGACGACTGCACCGTACGGCTGTGGGATCTGACGACCGGGCAGCCGCTGCTGCACTGGCGGCACGCCTTCCGGGTGCGCGCCGTGGCGGCGGCGTCCGACGGGCACGGCCGGGACTGGGTCGCCTCCGGCAGCACGGACGGGACGGTGCACGTGGTGGAGCCGGCGGCCGGCGGCCCGGGCCGGGTGCTCACCTGCCGTCAGGGTTTCGTCAACGCGGTCGCCTTCGGGGCCGATCCGGGCGGCCCGCTGCCGCCGTTCCTCGTGAGCGGCGGCGACGACGGCACCGTACGGCTGTGGGACCTCACCGCGTACGCGCCGCTGGGCGCGGTGCTGCGCGGGCACACCGAGGCCGTGGAGGCCGTCGCCGCCTGGACGGCGGTCACATCGTCGGGCGCATGTCGCGCGTTCGTGGCGAGCGCCGCCCGGGACGGCACGATCCGCTTCTGGGACGCGGCGACGTCGCGCTGCGTCCTGCTGCTGGCCGCGGGCAGCCGGGTCCGTGCGCTCTCGGCGCAGGGCCCGGCCCTGGCGATCGCGGGCGACGCCGGCGTCGCTCTCCTGGAGCTGGACGGGGACCTCGACGGTGACTTGGCCCTGCCCGCGCCCGACTGCCTAGGCCTGCCCGCGCTCGACCGTCTGGACCTGCCCGGCTAGCGCCCCACTCGGCGGGCTCTGCCCTGTCGCGGCACCGGGCCGGGGGGAGCGCCTCCTCCCGGCCGACCGGTCTGCGCCCCCCGGAGTTCGGGCCATGCGCCCCCTGAAGTCCTTTGTGCGCCCCTGCTGGAATCGCCAAGTCCACACCTCGGGCGTGTCCGGCGTCGGAAGATGATCGTTCAGGAACAGGCAGGTGACGAACAGGACCGATCACCGGGTGAGGAGCGGTGCATGAGCGAGGGGACAGTGTTAGGAGCGAGCCTCATCCGGGCGCCGGAGCGCGGGGTGTGGCGGCTGGGGAAGGCGAAGGACCCCTGCAAGTACACCTACATCAGCCCGGAGGACGACAGCCGTTCGGGTGGCAGCCGCTGGAGCCTGGTCAGCTACGGCACGCTGTACTGCGCCTCCGAGCTGGACGGCTGCTTCGCCGAGGCGCTGGCCCCCTTCCGGGTCGCTCCCGAACTGCGCGCGGTCATCGGCGACGACTGGCAGCAGCAGGCCTATATGCCGCCGGGCCATCTGCCGCGGGACTGGCGCACCCGGCACACGCTGGTACGGCTGCGGCCGGACGAGGAGGCGCGGTTCCTGGACGTCGACGACGAGCAGACGCTGCTCACGCTCTCCGCGGAGCTCAAGGAGCAGTTGGAACGGCTGGGCGTCGACTCCCTGACGCAGGAGTGCACCCAGGGCCCCGACCGCAGGGTGACCCGGCTGATCTCCGCCTGGGCGATAGCGCAGCGCACCCAGCAGCAGGGCCGGCTGATCCACGGGATCGCCTACCGCTCCCGCTTCGGACTGCGGCAGTGCTGGGCGGTCTTCAGCGATGTGGAGCTCGAAGAGATCGAGTCCCAGCCCATCTGGCCGGAGACGGAAGGGCTGCGCACGGTGGCCGAGGAGTACGGGCTCACCATCCGCTGACCCACCGGAAGACCACCGCGTACCCCACTCGCCCACACGGCTGAAATCCGCCATGTCCGCCGCCCCGCCCCGACCTCGGAACAGCCGGTAAGTCCGCAGCTCAGACGGTAATGCCGGGCGCCGGTAAACCACTTGACGCTGGCTCAGGAACGGTGAACTCTATGCATAGGTGGTGGAGTTGGACGTGGTTTACGGGTAGCTTTATTGGACCGGCCGGCTTCGCAGGACCTACAACCAAGACGATCAACTGCTCCCGCAGACCGAGAGAACCAGCACGGCGCGCATCCGACGCGCAAGGGGGAGCAGGGGGGAGCTGTTCATGCCCACCACCGCCCCGAGCCCCACCGTCGGCGTCAAAGCCTTACCCAAGAGTGTGGCCAGCGCCGAACGCGCCCATGTCGCGACCGTCCGCATGTCCGTCGCGGACATCGCGCGCTTCCTTCAGGACAATCTCGGCCAACGGCTGACTGCGCGGATCACCAACATCAGCGATCCGCGCCAGGTCGGCAAGTGGGCGTCGGGCGAGTCCGCCCCCCGCCAGGACGCGGAGGAGCGGCTGCGCGCCGCCCTGCAGGTCTTCCAGCTGATCCAGGACGCGGAGAGTCTCTACACCGCACGGGCCTGGCTGATCGGGATGAATCCGCAGCTGGAGGACGAAGCCCCGCTGACGGTCATCTCCGACGGCCGCTTCAGAGATGTGATGGTCGCGGCCCGCGCCTATGTGGACGGCGGCTGACGAGCGCTCGCAGACACCCGGACGGCCCCCGAAGCCCTGAGGGAGCTTCGGGGGCCGTGGTGTGCGGCGGGCCGGGACGACCCACAGGTCAGGGCGGATGCCGGGAGCCCGCCGCGGCATTCGGGGCGGTCGGCCCGGAGGGGTCAGCCCAGGCGGGCCACCAGCGCGCGGTACTCGTCCCACAGCTCCTTCGGAGTGTGGTCGCCGAAGGTGTTGAGGTGCTCGGGGACCAGCGCCGCCTCCTCGCGCCAGACTTCCGTGTCGACCTTGAGCAGGAAGTCGAGGTCCTCCTCGGCCAGCTCCAGGCCCTCGGTGTCCAGGGACTCCCTGGTCGGCAGAATGCCGATGGGGGTCTCGACGCCCTCGGCGACACCCTCCAGACGCCCGACGATCCACTTCAGAACGCGGCTGTTCTCGCCGAACCCGGGCCAGACGAACTTGCCGGCGTCGTTCTTGCGGAACCAGTTCACGTAGTAGATCTTGGGCAGCTTGGACTGGTCCGCGGAGGCGCCGACCTTGATCCAGTGGGCCATGTAGTCGCCCATGTTGTAGCCGCAGAACGGCAGCATGGCGAACGGGTCGCGGCGCAGCTCACCGACCTTGCCCTCGGCGGCGGCGGTCTTCTCGGAGGCGACGTTCGCGCCGAGGAAGACGCCGTGGTTCCAGTCGAAGGACTCGGTCACCAGCGGGACCGCCGAGGCGCGACGCCCGCCGAACAGGATCGCGGAGATCGGCACGCCCTTGGGGTCCTCCCACTCGGGCGCGATGATCGGGCACTGCGAGGCGGGGACGGTGAACCGGGCGTTCGGGTGCGCGGCGGGCTCGTCGGAGTCCGGCGTCCAGTCACGGCCCTTCCAGTCCGTCAGGTGCGCGGGCGCGTCCTCGGTCATGCCCTCCCACCACACGTCGCCGTCGTCGGTGAGGGCGACATTGGTGAAGACCGCGTTGCCCCACAGGGTCTTCATGGCGTTGGCGTTGGTGTGCTCGCCAGTGCCGGGCGCGACGCCGAAGAAACCCGCCTCCGGGTTGATCGCGTGCAGCCGGCCGTCCTCGCCGAAACGCATCCAGGCGATGTCGTCGCCGATGGTCTCCACCGTCCAGCCGGAGATCGTGGGCTCCAGCATGGCGAGGTTGGTCTTGCCGCAGGCGGAGGGGAAGGCCGCGGCGACATAGCGGGGCTCGACCGGGCCGGAGGCAGAGGACGGAGGGGTGAGTTTGAGGATCAGCATGTGCTCGGCGAGCCAGCCCTCGTCACGCGCCATGACGGAGGCGATGCGCAGCGCGTAGCACTTCTTGCCGAGGAGCGCGTTGCCGCCGTAGCCGGAGCCGTACGACCAGATCTCACGCGTCTCGGGGAAGTGCGAGATGTACTTGGTGGAGTTGCACGGCCACGGAACGTCGGCCTGCCCGGGCTCCAGCGGGGCGCCCAGTGTGTGGACGGCCTTGACGAAGAAGCCGTCGGAGCCCAGTTCGTCGAGGACGGGGCGGCCCATCCGGGTCATGGTGCGCATGGAGACCGCGACATAGGCGGAGTCGGTGATCTCGACGCCGATGGCGGAGAGCGGCGAGCCGAGCGGGCCCATGCAGAACGGCACCACGTACATCGTGCGGCCGCGCATCGAGCCCCGGAAGACGCCTTTCTCGCCGGTGAAGATCTCCTTCATCTCGGCGGGGGACTTCCAGTGGTTGGTGGGGCCCGCGTCCTCCTCCTTCTCGGAGCAGATGAAGGTGCGGTCCTCGACCCGGGCGACGTCGGTCGGGTCGGACGCCGCGTAGTAGGAGTTGGGGCGCTTGATCGGATCGAGCTTCCGGAAGGTGCCCTTGGCGACGAGCTCCTCGCACAGGCGCTCGTACTCAGCCTCGGAACCGTCACACCAGACGACGCTGTCCGGCTGCGTGATTGCTGCGATCTCGTCTACCCAGGCGATGAGCTCCTGGTGGGTGGTGGGGACGGTGTCGGGAGCCGCGATGTCGCGCGCCACGATTGCTCCTAAATGAGGGGTTTTGTTGTTTTTTGCCCCTTGGGGGCCGCGACCCGGATGCTTCACGGTAAAGATCTCCTTGGCGCTCATCCGGTGCCGACCGCACTCATCTGATCATCGATGCCAGCTGCCCATATGTCCAGAGGGCCTCTCACGTGAGCATGGCCACTCATGCGTCACTCCTGATTCGCCGGAGTGCGGCGCGCGCTTCTCCTGGAGGAGACGGCACGGTGTGACGAAGACGGACTCCTGCGCCTACGGCTCCGTAGGTACCATCCCGTCATGACTGCCGCCGCCGCGCCCGAAGCGACCGAGACAGCAACGACGACAGCCGAGAACGAGATATCCGCGGACCGGCACCACCTGCTGAAGCCACGACTGCGCGGCTGGCTGCACGCCGGGATGTTCCCTGCCGTCGTGGTCGCCGGGCTGGTGCTCACGGCACTCGCGGACACCACCCGCGCCCGGATCGCCTGTGCGATCTATGTGCTCACCGCCTGCCTGCTGTTCGGGGTGAGCGCGCTCTACCACCGGGGAAACTGGGGACCGCGTGCCGAGGCCGTGCTCCGCCGCCTGGACCACGCCAATATCTTTCTGATCATCGCGGGCACATATACCCCGCTGACGGTGCTGCTCCTCCCCGATTCCACCGGCCGGACGCTGCTGTGGGCGGTATGGGTGGCCGCGGTGGCGGGCATCGCCTTCCGCGTCTTCTGGGTGGGCGCGCCGCGCTGGCTGTACACACCCTGCTACATCGCGATGGGCTGGGCGGCCGTCTTCTTTCTTCCCGAATTCATGCGCGCCGGCGGGATCGCGGTGCTGGTGCTCGTCATCGTCGGCGGCGTGCTCTACAGCGCCGGCGGAGTGATCTACGGGATCAAGCGCCCGAACCCCTCACCTCGGTGGTTCGGCTTCCACGAGGTCTTCCACTCCTTCACGCTCGCGGCGTTCGTCGTGCACTACGTGGGCATCTCGCTGGTCGCCTACCAGGTGCCCTGACCGACCCCACGCCACGCCCGGCGGCCAGGGCAGACCGCCGGGCGTGTACGACCTGATGCTCGCCGTGGGCATCCCCGGTGAGGATCTGGGCGACGTCGCCGACGCGGGTGCGGTCCAGACGTTCTCCGTCGTCGGCGAGCCAGGACGCGCCCGGCGCTCCGGCCCGCCCGGCCCCCGACGGCGACCCGCTGGATCGAGCCGGGCAACGCCCCCGGTCTTCCCAGCAAGCCGGGCAGGCCCCAGCGCGTCGGCTCAGCGCCCAACGGGACCGCTGCCCATCTTCACGCCGCGCCCCGTTCGGCCCGCGGGCGGACGGTGCGATGCACGCGCTGCCCCGGTCGAATGCGACCGGCGGCAAGCGGCAGCCGGCGGCCACGTACGTCCCGGCCGGCGGTACGCCCAAGGCGCTCGGCTCCGCCATGAAGCAGCCGCCTGAGCGGTTCGACCCCCGCACCCACCCATATGCGTGATCTGCGCGACCGGGCGCCGGGCCCGGGGCCACCCGTATACGGCGATCGGCGCGGGACCACCCGTATACGGCGATCTGCACAACCCGGCCCGGGATGCCGGGGCCATGCATGACAATGACGTCCATGGCCGCCACCGCGCATCCCCACTCCGCCGCCCGCGCCGCCCCCGGCCTGCGGGAACGCAAGAAGATCAAGACGCGGCTGGCGATCCGGCGGGCCACCTACCGACTGATCGCAGAGCGGGGCTACGAGGCGACGACCATCGAGCAGATCGCACAGGCGGCCGAGGTCTCGCCCTCCACGGTCTTCCGCTACTTCCCCAGCAAGGAGGACATCGTCCTGACGGACGAGGCCGACCCGCTGCCGGAGGCGGCGCTGCGCGCCCGGCCCGCGGACGAGCCGCCCATCGAGTCCCTGCGGGCCCTGCTGCACCAGGCGCTGAGCGCGATGTCCGCCGAGGCCCCAGAGGAGATGGCGCAGCGATCACGGCTGCTGGCCGAAGTCCCCGCGGTACGGGCCCGGATGACGGAGTCGGCGTCCCAGGCGGCCCGGCGGCTCGCCATGGTGATCGCGGAGCGCACCGGGCGCGACCCGGAAGACCTTCGGGTACGGGTCTTCACCTCGGCGGTGCTGTCGGCGCTCCAGGAGACCGCCGTCTACTGGGCGGAGCGCGGCTGCCGCGACGATCCGGCCGCTCTGCTCGACCAGACGCTGGACACACTGGAGCAGGGCCTGACGCCCTGATCCGGGAATCCGTTCGACAACACCCGTCGCGTCGGCGATCCTGCGGAGCGACCATGAACGGAGCCCAGGGAGAAGGCCGTTGAACCCCACCATCCGGCACATCACTTTCGACTGCACCGACGACCCGTACGAACTCGCCAGCTTCTGGAGCGCGTTGCTCGACCGCCCGATGTCCGACGAGGACGCGCCGGGTGATCCGGAGGCGCTGGTCGAGGACCCGTCCGGTGGCCCCGGACTGCTGTTCGTGAAGGTGGAGGAGGGCAAGGCGGCAAAGAACCGTCTCCACTTCGACCTGCAGCCGACCGGCCGCACCCGGGCCGAGGAGGTCGAGCGTGCCCTGAAACTGGGCGCCCGGCAGCTCGCGGACCGCACCCTGCCGGACGGCAGGGGCTGGATCGTGATGGCCGACCCCAACACGTCTGACTACCAGTTCTGAGCATACGCGCACGTCACCCCCCAACGACCGAGCCCCGCCCGGCACTTGGCCGAACGGGGCGTTTTGCTGTCTGCGAGGGGCTACATGCCCCGCTCCAGCTCTCCGGGGAGGGGACCGGGGGCAAGTTCCGCGGCGTGGTCCGGGCACGCGTAGAGGGTTGTTCCGGGGCCGCTGTTGCTTTGAATCCAGCGGATCGCCACGGGGGCGTTCGTGAGGGTGTGGCACTTGATACACAGCGCCACGTGTCCGGCGAGGACGGTCGGGAACAGTTCCTCGGCGGTCATGCCGTCACCCCCGTTGCGGTGCGCAGTTCGCGGTTGGGCCAACGCTGCATCCATGCGTTCCAGTGGTCTCCGTCGTGCTCGGTTTCGCGGACGCACGGGATGCGGTTGATACCGACCGGGGGGCCGCTCTCCCATCCGGGGCGGCGGGCTCCGCACCGCTCGTTGGTCGGAACGGCGGTCACGCTGCCACCCGCTCTCGCGTCACGAGACTGCCGAGCGGCAACGTCGGATAGTCGTAGTCCACGCCGAGCGCGGCAAACTCGGCAGCCCACACCCGTTCGCGCTGTAGGTCGGGCAGCTCTCGTGTGTGTTCATTGCGGAAGATGGCTCGCACTTCCCGCGCACTTGGGGCGGTCCACGGCCGGGACCAGGGCGACACGGGGGCGGGTTCGGGGGTCTGTGCGGCGAGGAATGCCGCGCTGTGGCGTCCGGGTCGGCGAGGGGCGAGGACGGAGAGCACCCAGCAAAGGGCGCGGGCGATAACATCGCGCATGGTCGTTCCAGCTCCTACTAGCTGAGTCGGCTAGCCCCGATGGACCGGGCCTAATCGGTCTGTCGGGGCGTTCTGTTGTGTTCGGTGAATCACGCTAAGCCAACACGTCTAACTCGTCCACCTGTCTAACTGAACTGCCTGTCTAAGTCGCCCAAGGTTGGCCGTTTGTCTACGCTCTCCCCATGCCTGAGCGCTCCCCGGACCCGCACACTCCCCGAGCCCCGTATATGCGGGTGCTGGACGCGTTGACCGCGGATATTCGGGCGGGCAAGTTCGCTCCGGGTGAGCGCATCCCGTCCGAAGCCGAGCTATGCGAGCGGCACAAGGTTGCCCGCGAGACAGCCCGCCGAGCGGTTCGTGTGCTCCGGGAACGCGGGCTCGTCGTCACCGAGTGGGGCAAGGGGACGTTCGTTGCCGGTCCCGCCGAGCGGGGCGAGGACGAGCACCAGGACGAGTAAGAGGCAGGGAAGCCCCGCCCATGCGGCACGGGGGCAGCACACGGACGGGGCCGGGGTGGCACCCTCACCGCTTCGGGGGTAGCGGTGTCGGATCGGGTGCCAGGGACCGGCACGCGGACTGTCAGGGAGGGTCCGCGGTACCGGGGGCTATTGCGCTCCCATGGATGCGCGCCACCGGCCACGGGACAGGTGGCACACCCCATCGGGCGTGATGCGGACGCGCGCACCGAGTAGCGGTAGTGCCCCCTCGGTGTTGAGTCGGTTCCGGATGCGCTCCAAGGCAGTCCACAGACGTTGCGGGCCACCCTGGTGCACGTTGGGCGCGTCGGTCCACTCGGCGGATGCACGCGCCCATGACCCGTCGGGGTGCACCAGGTAGGCGGTTCGCGTCCGCCCGCTGGTCTCATATCCGAGTTCTACGCCCGGTGTGGCGACTTCCAGCATGGACCGGAGTTCCCACGCGTTCGCCACGTCCACCACGGGATAACGGCCCGTGCTGGTCTCGTCCCCGCCTGCCTCGCGAGCGAGGGTGAACAGCTCGGCGAGAGCGGGCGGGTAGTCGTCGCCGGACCGGGTGAGCATGAAACCCGCCATGTCCCGTTCCACCTGCCCCACCACGTCCCCGTTCCGGTGCTTCCACCCGGTGATGATCAGGGACGTGCGCGCGAGCGTCGTTGCGATGCGTCCGCCGGGTTCCAGTGCGGAGAGCACCGCGCGGAGTCCCGGACCGGGGGCGAGGGCGACCGTGCACACGATGCGGTCATACGAGCCCGGCACGGTCTCGGTGGCGTCCGCCGTGATCATCTTCGGGCGGTACCCCATGTCTGCGAGCCGGTCCCGTGCTGCACTGACTAGGTACGGGTCCACGTCCAGACTGGTCACGTGCTCGTCCCCGAGCCGGTAACAGGCGTACGCATTGAGCCCGCCGGCTCCGGTCCCCAAGTCCAGTAGGGACAGCCCGTCCCCGAGTCGCCCGTGTCGCAGCATCCGCACCACCAGACTCGGCATGGTCGCGGATGACGTGGGCAGTCCCTCGGGCTGGTCTCCGGGTTCGGCGTGGTCGGCGTGCAGCGCGCCAACCCTGGTGATCAGCGACCGGTCCGCGTACGCGGCTTCCGCCCACGCTTCCGGGTCGCTCAGTCCATCGTGCAGCACCCATCGGCCCGAGTCGTCCACGTCCCACCAGCGGGGCACCAGCTCGTGACGGGCGACGCGCGCCACAGGGGCGAGCCACCGTGAATCCGGGTCGGTCACCTGGTCCGCGAGGGTGCTTGCCTTGCTCTCCCAATCCATGATGGCGAGCCTTTCAGGTCAGTACGCGGGGTCACAGGCTTCCGTGTTCGCGGGGTCGCAGTCGCCCGAGTCGTTCGGGGTGCACGCGGCGCGCGGAGCGGGAACGCTCGCCGAGAGTTCCGCCCATGCCTTCCCGCCGAACAGCTCGGCGAGTGAGGTTTCCCGGACGTTGCCCGCCGGGAAGTTGCGCGAGAGCACGCAGCCGGCGAGGTCTCCGTTCGGGAGGATGGCAGCGCGTCCGCGGGTGCACCGCCCGCACATCTCGTCCAGCGTCGGTGACTGCCCCGGCAGAGCGGCACGCCCGACCGCACGCACCCGGTCCGTGTTGATGTGCTTCACACCCATGGATTCCAGCTCGGCGCGCGCTCCGGCAACGCGCTGCCCCGGCAGGATGTCCACGATTCCAGCCCGGACCGTGACCCCGCGGTTGACTGCCTCGCGGATGTGGCACCGAGTGCGGACGTAGCTGCCCTTCCGCCGGGTGATCTTGTCGTGTTCGGCGGGGTCGTCGCTGTAGTAGCTCGTCCCGAGGGTCACGCCCTCGCGGGTGAACACGTCCCACCAGTCGGGGGCGACGTGAAACAGGTTGCTGTAGATCTCGATGTGCAGCCCGAGGGAGAGCCCCAGTTCCGTGAACTCACGCCAGTACGGGTGAACGGTCGGCTCACCCCCGATGAGCTGAACGGTGCGGATGCCGAGCGCGGCAGCGTCCGTGATGACCGCGCGCCAGTCCGCGGGCGTCATCGTGCCGTGGCTCGCTTGCGGGCTGGACTCAGACAGACAGTGCGTGCACGTGAGCTGACACTTACCGGTGATCTCCAGCTCAAGAGAGCGGATACCGGCGAGCGGGGATGCGGCGGGCGGTTCAAGGACGGTGGTCACGGTGCAACTTCCCTCCGTTTGACGGGTGTTCGGAACTTGCCGGGCCGGTCGGCGGCCAGACCGTCACGCACGACAGCCGACCGGGGTTGAGCCCCGCCCCCTGCCACAGAGCGAGTCACGGACCCGTGCTGCCCTGGTCCGGGTCCTATGTGGCGAGGGCGGGAGTATCAGCGCGCTACGTCCACGGGTCCGCAGCGAGGACGTACAGAGGGTGTGACAGTCCGCCGATGCGGTGAGCTATCAGCTCGGGCGACGACGGGTCGGGCTCATCGGAGGGGAGCCGGACCGGCCAGACGGACAGGGTGTACGTGCAGTCCGCATCCGGGACCGTGATGAACAGCGGGTGCCCGCCCTTAATGCGCTCACGTGCCTCGCGTTGCTCGTCCGGGTCCGTAGCCCACACACGGAGTTCGGCGGGGCAGTCCCGTACAGGCACGGTTGCCGCACGCATGGTCGGCTGTACCCATGCCGAACCTTGCGGGTCGGGGTCGAGTCGGTCCGCGATACGCAGTGCCTCGCCGCGGAGCCATCGGAGCACCAACGCGGAGGAAATGCTCGCTGTTGTGCTCAAGACATACGGCACGATCTCGCCCGTGCCGTACACCGGTCCTTCCGCGCGCACCTCTGCCCAGTAGCCCGCTGGCTCCGGTCCGCCGTTCATGATGGGCACCCCCGCCACATGACCCACGGGCGTTCGATCACTTCGGCATAGCTGGTGTGCTCGGGGTGCTCGCGCATGTGGTCGAACGCCCATGTCTGCGGCTCGGTCGGGTCCTCGCTCATGGGTGATTTCGCGGCACACTCGGTGTCGTCCTCGGTGAGCGTGAGGCACCGGAACGCGTACGTCAGAGGCGGTGCGTCGTCGTCCTGATCGGGACGTAACGTCCAGTCGACAAACCGGAACGTGCGGCGGGTCGAGGTGGTCACAGCCGCTCACCGCGGCTACGTGCGTTCGCGCGGGCGGTCTCGGCGTGCAAACGCTGTTCGAGGCTCGCCGGCTGTACGTCCTCCGGGGCGACGGTCCATGGGGTCCCGCCAGTGACGGGGCGGAGGGACCAAAGCCCGCACGACTCGCCTCGGAACTCTCCGACCCGATCCTGTGCATCCACCATCAGCGTGCCGGGGGCCGGGACGTGTGGGGGTTCCTGCCGCTCCGTGGGAACGTTCTTGCCGGACACGACCACTCCTCTCCGTAGTGCTTCCACTACCAAGGCGATTCAGCGTGACCTAGAGTCGGAGTGTCTTCAACTTACGGAAGTTGCTTGTTGAGTTGGGCGGTGACCGTTGAACCGGAAAGAGCTAGATCCCGAAGCATCACCGAGCGCGAAGTTTGGGCAGCTACTACGCACGTTGCGGGATGAACGGGGGTGGACACAGGATGAGCTAGCTTCGCGTGTCGGGTGCTCCGGCGCGCACGTTTCCGCCGTAGAAACTGGTCGCCGCCCTCCAACTCAGCGATTTGCGGCAAGTCTTGACAGAGCGTTTGGCACCGGAGACATGTTCGAACGTCAGAGCCGGGCCGCCCGTCACACTGCGCTCATCGAAGGGTTCCCGGAGTACGTTGCACTTGAGGAACGGGCAGCAGAGATCCGGCTGTATGAAGTGGGCGTCATCCCCGGTCTTTTACAGACGCCCGAGTACGCAGCGACGTTGGAAGCGGACGCGGTACGGCGGGAAGCGATCACCTCTGAGCAGGCGGACGAACGGGTTGAACTCCTGGTGAAGCGGCAAAAAAGTCTTGTGCGGTCGCCGTCCCCCCTGATCACCGCTGTACTCGATGAAGGGTGTATCCGTCGTCCGATGGGAGCCCCCTCGGCCATGGACGCTCAGCTTGCACGCTTACTTGAGTTCGCCGAGCAGCCAAACACCGTGTTGCAGGTTGCACCGTTCTCTATGGGAGCACGCAGACCGTTCAGCCTGCCCGTTACCGTGCTCACGATGCCGGACCGCTCGTTGGTGTCCTACGCCGAGTCCGCCCATCGGGGCCACCTCGAACGGGAAAGCACGTTCGTACTTCCGATGGTGGCGGCCTACCATCAACTACAGGCCGAAGCGCTGTCGCAAGCGGCGTCCGTGGCCATGATCGAACAGCTTCGAAAGGGCACCCCGTGACGACCGAATCCCCCCGTTGGGTCACGTCCTCCTACAGCGGCAACGGCGGCCAGTGCATCCAGGTCGCCACGAACCTTGCCGCCTCCTGCGGCGTGGTCCCCGTCCGTGACTCCAAGAACCCGGCTGGTCCCGTGCTGGACTTCCCTGCCGACTCGTTCGCTTCCTTCGTGGCGAGCGTCAAGGGCGGAGAGTTCGACAACGCCTGACGATTCGAGCCGCACACGTTCACGTCAGCCCCATCGTTCCTGGCATGGTGGGGCTTGGCGGTGCACGCCAAACGACGAAAGCCCCGCCACACCCCCCGAGTTGGCAGGCATGGCGGGGCTTTGGTCACGCTGCCCGGAGTCGGGGCGCGCGACGTACAGGGGGCACGAATCACAGACCCTCGGGGCGGGCCCTGGTCAGGCATGCGGTTGGCAAGGTAGACACCCCGTGCCTGATCACCGTGGCGGACCCGCATGGACTCAGCACTCACGCCATACCGGTCCATGGGCTTGGCCCGGAGTGCACCGTCTCGCCCCTGCACTCCGGTCCGTTGCTTGGCTTCCGCCCACGGGCCCGTGCGTGACCACCTGAGTCATGCCGCTGCCGCGCTCTTGATCTTCGCAATTACCTGCCGGTTGGCGTAGAGAGCGCCGTTGGTGCTGTTCAGGCCCGGTACGGAGCCAACGAGACCGTCCAGCAGATCAAAGAACGCGTGCGCCTCCGCGTTGCCGTCCCCGACGATCGGGGCACCGTTGGCACCCGCCGAAATGACCTGCGCGCCCGTCAGTCGCTTACGCAGACCGTCAAAGGACTTGGCGTCCGTGGAAACGTCGCCGTTGAAAAACGTGTCCTGAAACTTGTACGCAGCGGCCTTGACCTTCATGCGGGTCTGAATGGCTCGCTGATCGTTGATGTTGCCGCGGGTCTGAACAATGAAACGGTCCACGTCCGCGTCACCGCCGAGAATCACCAGAGATTCCGACTTCTGGTTTACGGCGCCCGTGCTCTCGGTGTATCCCTCGTTCACGCCACGGAAAGCGACACCGGGCAGGGTGGCTTCCTCGTTGTAGGCGTACGCGTTGCCCTCGATGGGCAGCAGCGGAATACGGTCCAGAATGGACGACTCCTGAACGAAAGTCTCAATGACTCCGCGCTGAAGATTGGTCGTGCTGAGATTCGCGGACTCTGCCAGCGAAAGCGCCATGTGTTACCCCCTACATTTGGGCATGAAAAAAGGGGCACACGGTTTGTGTGTCCCTCGGGTTCGGCGTGGTGGGCGGTTACAGGAATTAATTAGGTGACGTCGACGCCGCTCATCCGGCGGCGTTTTGAGCGATGCTGCAAAGGCCGTACGCGAGCGAAAGCGGGGCTAATAGCACACCCCTCAAACCTCCGCTTGGCGCGGACTGCATTCCAGCGCCTCCGGGGTAGCGGAACAAGAACTGCCACGAGTCGGCAGAGGAAATTCCGCAGGCTAAATCAGTCCACCGAACTGAGGCGCCAATACTGATTCGGCTGCCCATTCGGTTGAAATTGAATCAAGCGAGTCCCGCGACCAGCTCCTTCGAACGCGTCTAGGAATTTACCGCTGTGCACGACCCTGAGGGAGAAATGCTCTCCGATATTGTCCCAGTACAAGTCCCACTTCTGATTGGGGCCTCCACGAAACTCAAATTGGATCACCTGGGCTCCGTTTTCCGCCTTGCCTTCAAAGACGTCCAGGCTTTTCCCAGAGTGGCGCGCGGTAATCTTGTAGCGTCGTTGGGCTCCGGCTCCACCAACTTCCTCGAAACGCCACTGCTGGTTGAACGTAGAGTGCCGAGGCCAAAGAATAACTTGGGCGCCATCACTCTGCGACGCTTCCTTGACATCCCATACGAGATTCGGATCGCTTTTGCTGGAGATTTCGTAGAACTTTCCGGGGTCCGGCAGCGCATATGACATGTCTGTCTCCTTTGACTGCTACCTCATTAGATGTTACGACGCCCTCATGTGAATCGCGACTGGAGGAGAGAGGCAAGACATCGGCCCCTACGACACCACGATTTCGACATCGTTAGCCGGCCGTGCCGTACGCGTCCCGAAGCCGGTCAAACGGCGTGCTCGGCTCGTCCTTGGGGTCCGTGCTGCCGCGCTGCCCCGAACCCACGTCACCCCACGGGGCCGGGCTCGCCGCGGAGTCCGCGGCAAGATACGGCTTGTCCTTGATGAGCTGGTCCACGGCTGCCGTGATTGCTGCCATGTCCACGTCTCCGCCCTCGCCGACCAGTTCGGCAACGTCCACCAGGGCGAGCGCGTCCGCAGGGTCACGGAGCCGACCAGCGGCAGCCGCTCGAATCTCCGCTCGGACGAGCTGCCCCGTGAACTCCTGCCGGATCTCCCCGCGGAGCGCGTCAAGGTCGCCCGGCTTCTGTGCGGCGTTCGACCGGCGGAGCCTCGCGGCTTCGGCTTCGGCGTCGGTGGCGCGCTTCTCTGCGGCAGCTCGGGCGGTGCGCTCGGCGGACAGCTCGGCGGACGGATCGTTGCCGCCCTCGCCCGGCTTGCTGCCCTGGTCTCCCTGCGGCCCGTTGCCGCCCGGCTTCGCGCCCTGGTCGCCCTGGTCGCCACCCTCGCCCGGCTTCGGCTCCGGGCCGTTCGGGTTGGGGTTCGGGTTCGGATCGTTGGGCATGTGGTCCCCCTCTTACGTGATGTATCCGTGTTTCCGGAGCATCGCTATTTGGTGCTCGCGGTCGTTCCCGGAAAGTTTGAAAATGGTTCCGGCATAAGCCGTGCCTCTTTGGCGCGCTCGTAGCGCTTACCGGGGCGCTTCTCGAAACCGGACCGGAGCGCAGTGCCACCGATTCCGCGTTTCGTCGTTCCCTCGGTCGTGACCTTGAGCGGCCCCCGACCGGTTACAGCCGTGGCCATTCCGCGGCGGGCGTTGGCCACCTGCCCCAAGTCGGCCCCGGCTTCCAGGGCTTTGACCCCCGCGGGACCGAGCCGCTTCCGCCGTTCCTCCGGGCTCATCCGGCGGAACAGATCCTCGGGACTGTCGGATGCACGCCACTCGGCATCCGTCATGGGCTGCATCCCGCAATCGCACCGAGGGTGCCGCTTGAAGCCCGTGGAATAGCTGTACTGGCGACCGGCGAGGATGATGCACCGGGCGCACGCGAGAAGCCGCACCACGCGCACATACAAGATACAGCGCGGCTCGGCAGCCATGGCAACGGACGTTGCCGCCCTCGCGGTGTCGGCAAGCGTGGTGGACACCAGCGTTGCCATTTGGTTCAGCCCGGCAAGGGATGCCGCTTCCGCGGACTGCCCCACCGCGAGGGCTTGCGCCGTACGGATCGCCGGAAGGTACAGCAGCGTTGCGAGCGGACGGGCATCCGCAGCAACCCCCACCAGCGCGCCGGGATTCAGCATGGCGACCGGGCCGGCTGCCGCACCCTGCGCGAGCATGGATGCTGTGACGAAAGCCTGTGCCCCCTGTACGGCCGTGAGCTGTCCGGTGGTCACCGCGGCGAGGATTTGCCGCCCGGTCTCGCCGGACATGGCCGACAGAATCCGGTCCGGAGTCACGTCCCGCCACAGCGCTTGCACGGCTTCCACCACGCCCCGCGTGATGCTCTGTACCTCCGCGTACCGGGCTTGCGCCAGCGCGCCCACGTCCGCCATTACGCGGCGTCCGGCAGCTCGTTAGCGGGCTCGTCCTCGCCCTGGTCGCCCTCGTGTGGCTTCGTCCCGTACAGCGCGGCAACGTTCCCGCCGAGAACCGCGCTTGCCTGGTCGTCGCGCATGGACTTCCACCGGGCGATTTCGTCCGGGGTGACACCCGGAATCCGCTCCCACAATGCTTCGTCGGGAACCCCAATGGCCTTGAGCTTGACCAGGGCATCCGAGTATTGCGAGTCACTGCGGAACTGCGGGTCACGCCACACCACGGTGCCGAGTGCGAGCGATTCAGCCCGCCCGGTCTCTCCTGCAGCGACGGCTTCCAGCCGCATCACTTCCCGCAGTGCTGCGCCGAACTGACGTTGCCGCTCGGTCACCTTGGCCACTAGCCTCGCGCTTTCATGAAGCAGGCTGTCCGACAGGCGGTCAGGTAAGCGAAAAGTGCCTCTGAC
>NZ_JADWYQ010000039.1 GCF_022414575.1 Streptomyces sp. MUM 178J
GTCCGTGCCCGGGTCGGCCGCGAGGCCGCTCCGCACCCGCAGTCGGCCCTCGCCGTCGGAGGCCGTCGCCAGCGGGGGCGTGCCGGGCGGCGCGGCGAGCCGCAGCGTGGACTCGCCGGCCCGGAGGAGGGAGCCCGCCGGGAGGCGCACGGGGACGCGGCCCACTGGGGCGCCGTCCAGCGTCGTGCCGTTCGTCGAACCGAGGTCCTCCACCGTGACCCGGCCGTCCCCGTCGACCGTGACGGCGCAGTGCAGCCGGGACACGTCGGGGTCGTCCAGCGCGACGTCCGCGTCCGCCGAACGGCCGATGGCGATCCGGCCGCCGTGCAGCAGATGCACGCCGCCCGCGTCCGGCCCTGCGACCACATGCAGCTGCTGGAACCGCGCCGAGGCGTCGGCGGACACCTCCTCGTCCTCCCCCGGGGACTGGAGCCTCAGCACCGCTCCGTCGATCAGCGGCGGCTCCCCCAGCACCCGGCGCTGGGCGTCCAGCCTCTCCCCGCCCGCGTAGAGCACGACCGAGCTGGGCGCGTCGGGGCCGCAGACCGCCGACGCCAGCCCGGACGCCACCGCCGCCAGGGGGGTGCCGGCGGGCGCGGTGACCAGCACGTCGCAGGTCTGTCCCGTGAGTCCGGCGGCGGACGCCGACGCGGGGGCCGGGGAGTGCGAGGGGCCCGGGGGAACCAAGGGGGCCGCGGGCGCTGCGGTCGCCGCGGACTGCCCGCTGCGCGGCGCGAAGACGGTCAGCCGGATCTGCATCGCCCTGAGCAATCCCTTCTGCGCGGGGTGCCCGGCAGGGGAGCCGCCCTGTGATCCCCCACCCGGCAGGTCGGCACGCGCCGCGAGGCTCCCTCCCTCACCGCTTTCGTGCTGAGTGCATCCTCGCACCTGCCTCCGACAACCTGCCCGCACCCCGGTCATAAGTGATCTTGAACGATCGTCTCCCGTCGCGAAAGTGCCTGGCAGGCGTCTGCCGCGAGGAGATCCGGCAACCTTCGGCCCTATTTGCACGTCTTTCCGGCGAACGCCTTGGCGGGGCTCGGCGGGATTTCCGGGGCCTCTCCGGAGAGCTCCTGAGTCCTCCGGAGCAGTCCGGTGACGCGCCGGCGCCCCGCCATCGGCAAGATCATCGACGGTCGGGCACCCCGGCGATGCGCCACACGGCCTTAAAGTGGGTCGGACACCCGGACGCATCCGGGCCACGCAAGGACCACGATCAGCAGGGAGCGCATGACGTGCGGCCGGTAGGCAGCAAGTACCTGCTCGAGGAGCCGCTCGGCCGCGGCGCCACGGGCACCGTCTGGCGAGCCCGCCAGCGGGAGACCGCGGGCACTGAAGCGGCCGTTCCGGGGCAGCCCGGCGAGACCGTCGCGATCAAGGTCCTGAAGGAGGAGCTCGCCAACGACGCGGATGTCGTGATGCGGTTCCTGCGGGAGCGCTCCGTGCTGCTCCGGCTGACCCACCCCAACATCGTCCGCACCCGCGACCTCGTCGTCGAGGGCGATCTGCTCGCCCTCGTCATGGACCTGATCGACGGCCCCGACCTGCACCGGTACCTGCGAGAGAACGGGCCCTTCACCCCCGTCGCCGCCTGTCTCCTCACCGCGCAGGTCGCCGACGCGCTCGCCGCCAGCCACGCCGACGGCGTGGTCCACCGGGATCTCAAGCCCGCGAACGTCCTGCTCGCCGAGCGCGACGGCCAGATGCACCCGATGCTCACCGACTTCGGCATCGCGCGCCTCGCGGACTCCCCGGGGCTGACCCGTACGCACGAATTCGTCGGCACGCCCGCCTACGTCGCGCCCGAGTCGGCCGAAGGCCGACCGCAGACCTCAGCCGTCGACATCTACGGCGCGGGCATCCTGATCTACGAGCTGGTCACCGGGCGGCCCCCGTTCGCGGGCGGCACCGCGCTCGAGGTGCTCCACCGCCATCTGAGCGAGGAGCCACGCCGCCCCTCCACCGTCCCGGACCCCCTGTGGACGGTCATCGAACGCTGTCTGCGCAAGGAGCCGGCCGAGCGGCCGAGCGCCGAGAACCTGGCCCGCGGCCTGCGTACCGTCGCCGCGGGCATCGGCGTCCACTCCACAGCGGCGCAGATCGAGGCGGCGGAGGGCGTCGGCGCCCTGCTCGCGCCCGATCCCGCCCCCGCACAGGTCCCCGACGCCCCCGGCGCCGCCGACTCCACACAGGTGCTGCCGGGCGGCGGGTCCGTGCCGTCGTACGACCCGGCGGCCGCGACCAGCGTGCTGCCGCAGACCGGCGCGCCCGGCGGCGCGGATCTGCCCGGCGCCGACCCGACCGCCGTCATGCCGCCCGTGCCGCCGCGCCCCGAAGGCGCTCCCGGGGCCCCGGGCGACTCCGGCCGTCCCGAGGACCCGCACCCCTGGCAGTCGCAACTCCAGGCGGCGCGCGACCGCAATGAGCAGACGCAGATCCAGTACCTCGACCCGAGCGAGGACCCGCTGCGACGCCGCCCCACGCGCCAGCCGCAGCAGCCCCCGCAGGCTCAGCAGCCGTACCAACAGCAGCCCCCGCAGGCTCAGCCGTATCAACAGCAGCCCCCGCAGGCTCAGCCGTATCAACATCAGCAGGCCCCACAGGCTCCTCAGCCGTACCAGCAGCCTCAGCCGCAACCTCAGCGGCCGGCGCGACGCCGTTCTCAGCGCCAGGCGCCACCGCCGCCGCAGCAGTACGCCCCGCCGCCGCAGCAACAGCAGTACGCGCCTCCGCAGCCGCCGCCCGAGCAGCGCCGGCAGCCCGAGCCCCGGCCCCCGAGGGAGCCCAGAGAGCCGCGCCGCCGCAGCGCCAACCCCATGCGCATCCCGGGCCTCGGCTGCCTCAAGGGTTGTCTCTTCTCCATCGTCCTGCTCGTCGTCGCGGGCTGGCTCATCTGGGAGCTGACCCCGCTCCAGGGCTTGGTCGCCCAGGGCAAGGGCTACTGGGACGCCATCGGTGACGCCGTCACGGCCGTCAGCGACTGGGTCTCGGAGCTCGGCGGCTCCGATCCCGGCGCCGGCGCCGGCACGGGAACCGGACAGTAGCCTTCTCACCCGCGTACGTTTAGGCGTCAGGGCGAACGGGGGCGTGGGGCATCGCCAGCGCTGAGGGAGCAGTCTTGGCACGGAATATCGGCAGCCGTTACACGGCCCAGCAGATCCTGGGGCGGGGCAGCGCGGGCACGGTGTGGCTCGGCGAGGGGCCGGAAGGGCCCGTGGCCGTCAAGCTGCTGCGCGAGGACCTCGCCAGCGACCAAGAGCTCGTCGGCCGCTTCGTCCAGGAGCGCACGGCCCTGCTCGGGCTGGACCACCCACGCATCGTCGGCGTGCGGGACCTCGTCGTCGACGGCGAGGACCTCGCACTCGTCATGGACCTCGTCCGCGGCACCGATCTGCGCACCCGGCTCGACCGGGAGCGCAGGCTCGCGCCCGCGGCGGCCGTGGCGATCACCGCGGACGTCGCCGAGGCGCTCGCCGCCGCCCACTCGGCAGGGGTCGTCCACCGTGACGTCAAGCCGGAGAACATCCTCCTCGACATGGAGGGCCCGCTCGGCCCCGGCGGCGCGCACCCCGCACTGCTCACCGACTTCGGCGTGGCCAAGCTGATCGACACCCCGCGGCGCATCAAGGCCCGCCCCACGGGCCCGCACTCCCCGAACCCTTCGGGGATCATCGGCACACCCGACTACATCGCCCCCGAGATCGTCGAGGGCCTGCCGCCGCGCGCCGCGGTCGACATCTACGCCCTGGCGACCGTCCTGTACGAACTCCTCGCGGGCTTCACCCCCTTCGGCGGCGGCCACCCCGGCGCGGTGCTGCGCCGCCATGTCACCGAGACCGTGGTGCCGCTGCCCGGCATCCCCGACGAGCTGTGGCAGCTCATCGTGCAGTGCCTGGCCAAGGCGCCCGCTTCCCGGCTGCGCGCCTCCGAGCTGGCCGCCCGGCTGCACGACCTGCTGCCGCTGGTGGCGGGCATGGCTCCGCTGGACGTGGACGAGCCGGACGACCCCGAGGTCCAGCCGCCCTCGGAGCCGTACGAGCAGAGCACGCCCCCGGAGGGCGCCGACGCTCCCCGCCGGCGCGGCGCGGTCCCGCTGGTGCCCGGAGCGACGCCCGCCGGCTCCAACCGGGACACCCACACCTCCATGCGTGTGCCCGGCCCTGACGAGCTCGCGGGCGGGGCGCGCGGCACGGCTCGGGCGCCCCGTGTCCCCGGCCGGCACCGCCCCGGCTCCGCCCGGCACAAGGCGGAGGCGGTGCGGAAGCGACGCCTCGTGCTCGGCGCCGCCGGACTGGTCCTGGCAGCGGCGGCAGGCGTCGGCGGCTGGCTCGCCACCAGCGGAGACGACGGTGATCAGCAGCCCGAGGACTCCCGTCCCCCGGCGACCGCCGAACCCTAGGGGGCAGGAGTGTCGCAGGCAGCCGTTACGCTGGACCCGTGGCAGTCGTCGATGTATCCGAAGAGCTGAAGTCCCTCTCCTCGACCATGCGGTCGATCGAGGCCGTTCTGGACCTCGAGAAGTTGAGGGCAGACATCGCCGTGCTCGAGGAGCAGGCGGCCGCACCGTCCCTGTGGGACGACCCGGAAGCGGCACAGAAGATCACCAGCAGGCTTTCGCACCTCCAGTCCGAGGTTCGCAGGACCGAGGCGCTGCGCGCCCGGATCGACGATCTCGAGGTGCTCTTCGAGCTCGCCGAGGCCGAGGACGACCCGGACACCATGGCCGAGGCCGAGGCGGAGCTCGCCGATGTGCGCAAGGCGCTGGACGAACTGGAGGTCCGCACCCTGCTCTCCGGCGAGTACGACGAGCGCGAGGCCCTCGTCACCGTCCGCGCGGAGGCCGGCGGCGTCGACGCCTCCGACTTCGCCGAGCGCCTCCAGCGCATGTATCTGCGCTGGGCCGAGAACCACGACTACAAGACCGAGATCTACGAGACGTCGTACGCGGAGGAGGCCGGCATCAAGTCGACCACCTTCGTCGTGCACGCCCCGTACGCCTACGGCACGCTCTCGGTCGAGCAGGGCACGCACCGCCTGGTCCGCATCTCGCCGTTCGACAACCAGGGCCGCCGCCAGACGTCCTTCGCGGGCGTCGAGGTGCTGCCGGTCGTCGAGCAGACCGACCACATCGAGATCCCGGAGAACGATCTCCGCATCGACGTGTACCGCTCCTCCGGCCCCGGCGGCCAGTCGGTCAACACCACCGACTCCGCGGTGCGCATCACCCACATCCCCACGGGCGTGGTGGTCTCCTGCCAGAACGAGAAGTCCCAGATCCAGAACAAGGCCTCGGCCCTTCGCGTCCTCCAGGCGCGTCTCCTCGAGCGCCAGCGCCAGGAGGAGCGCGCCAAGATGGACGCCCTCAAGGGCGACGGCGGCAGCTCCTGGGGCAACCAGATGCGCTCTTACGTCCTGCACCCGTACCAGATGGTCAAGGACCTGCGTACGGAGTTCGAGGTCGGCAACCCGCAGTCCGTCCTGGACGGCGACATCGACGGCTTCCTTGAGGCCGGCATCCGCTGGCGCAAGCAGCAGGAGAAGTAATCCGGCTGCTGCCGTATGCCGGAATTCGCTGGCGCAACCGCCTGGTTAAATGAAAACTCGCTTTGTCGACAAGGTAACTGCCGCCTGAGGGGCGGCAGTTCAGTTTTACGTCACAGTTGCATCCCCGCAGGTCAGGCAAGCAATGCCATTTCGGACATCGCACGCGCAACCACCTTGACGCTAGTGCGAAAACTGGGAAAGCTGACGCGCGACATGCGTATCTCGGGGCGCGTGTGACACGGGGGGCGCAGTGAACGACCTTCGGTGTCCGCTGCCCTGGACGCTGTCCTATGACGAGTACAGCTACTGGGGGTAGCAGTTACATGACGAAGAAGACGCGGATCCGCGTTGCGCGTATCGCGGCAGGCGCGGTGATCGCGGCCGGTGCATCGCTCACCGCCGCGGGTGTCGCCCAGGCCGTGGACGACGAGCCGGGCCTGGGAGGCCTGAACGCCGAGGTCACCGTCGCCGCCGAGACGAACCCGGACGACGAGAACCCGGCCGGTGGTGTCGACGGCGGCGGCACCTCGGAGGGGAACACCTCTGAGGGCAACACGTCCGAGGGGAACACCTCTGAGGGCAACACTTCTGAGGGTGGCGCCGCGGAGGGGAACACCTCTGAGGGCAACACGTCCGAGGGGAACACCTCCGAGGGGAACGCCTCGGAAGGCAACACGTCCGAGGGCAACGCCTCTGAGGGCAACGCCTCGGAAGGCAACGCTTCTGAGGGTTCCGGCAACAACGGCGGCAGCGAGACCGCGAACAGCGGCGGCGCGGGCAACAACGGCGGCAGCGAGACCGCGAACAGCGGCGGCGCCGGCGACAACGGCGGCAGCGAAACCGCGAACAGCGGCGGCAACGCCAACAGCGGCGGCGCCGGCGACAACGGCGGCAGCGAGACCGCCAACAGCGGCGGCGGCAACGGTGAGGACACCCACGGCGGTGGCGCCACCACCTGCACCGTCGACCTTGACGGCGCCGAGTGCTCCGACAGCAACACCCCGGGCACGAACAACGTCGGCTCGAAGCCGGTGCAGCAGGGTGAGGCCAAGGAGGAGCTGGCCGAGACCGGCGCCGCCGAGACCACGTTCCTGCTGGTCGGCGCCGCGACCATGATCGCCGGTGGCGTCGGCTTCCGTATGCTGCCGCGCCTCGTCGCCGGCGGCCGTACCGCTGCCTGATCCAGTGCGCAGCGCCTTACGGGTGCACAGTGCACAAGGGCCCGGGGCTGGAAACAGCCCCGGGCCCTTGCGTACACATGAGTGATTACGCGGTCTGGTGCGCGGCCAGCAGCCCCGCCGCCGCGATCAGCAGCGCCAGCAGCGTGAGCAGCGCCGCCGGGCTCAGTCCGCCGAAGGGGCTCTGCTGCAGCCGCTCGCGGTTCGCCCGGCAGACCGGGCAGCGACCCTCGGTAACCGGAGCCGCACAGTTCGCGCACACCAATCGGTCATAGGTCATGCGCTTTCCTCCTCCCGCGTGCCCGGCCGGCCGCAGTCGCGGACCTCAAGCACACTTCTTCCCGGCAACGCCCGGGGAAACGCGGCGGTTCCCGGGTGTTCCACTCCCACTGTGCCAGCTCGCGCGGTTTTCGGCGCGTCCCGCTGGGTCGGTCCACTCTCACACCCAGACAAAAGGCGCAACCGGGGACGCCGACTGCGCACGCCTGTCCGTGTCGCGTAATCTCACGCTCACCTACTTCCTCCCGGCTGACCGCGTGGTGCACTGTGATCCGATTCGACAGCGTCTCCAAGAGCTATCCCAAGCAGAACCGTCCCGCTCTGCGCGAAGTCTCCCTCGAGATCGAGAAGGGTGAGTTCGTCTTCCTCGTGGGCTCTTCCGGTTCCGGAAAGTCGACCTTCCTCCGCCTCATCCTCCGTGAGGAGCGAGCCAGCCACGGCCAGGTCCATGTGCTGGGCAAGGACCTCGCCCGGCTGTCCAACTGGAAGGTGCCGCACATGCGCCGCCAGCTGGGCACGGTCTTCCAGGACTTCCGTCTTCTCCCCAACAAGACCGTCGCGGAGAACGTGGCCTTCGCCCAGGAGGTCATCGGCAAGCCCCGCGGCGAGATCCGCAAGGCCGTGCCCCAGGTGCTCGATCTCGTCGGCCTCGGCGGCAAGGAGGACCGGATGCCCGGCGAGCTCTCCGGTGGTGAGCAGCAGCGTGTGGCGATCGCCCGCGCCTTCGTCAACCGCCCCATGCTGCTGATCGCGGACGAGCCGACCGGCAACCTGGACCCGCAGACCTCCGTCGGCATCATGAAGCTGCTGGACCGCATCAACCGCACCGGCACCACCGTGGTGATGGCGACCCACGACCAGAACATCGTCGACCAGATGCGCAAGCGTGTGATCGAGCTCGAAAAGGGCCGTCTCGTACGCGACCAGGCACGCGGCGTCTACGGCTACCAGCACTGAAAGGACGCCATGCGCGCCCAGTTCGTCCTGTCGGAGATCGGCGTCGGTCTCCGCCGCAATCTTACGATGACCTTCGCCGTCATCGTCTCCGTGGCCCTGTCGCTCGCCCTCTTCGGCGGTGCGCTGCTCATGCGCGAGCAGGTCAGCACGATGAAGGACTACTGGTACGACAAGGTCAACGTCTCCATCTTCCTCTGCAACAAGAACGACGCGGCCACTTCGGACAAGTGCTCCAAGGGCGCGGTCACCGCCGAGCAGAAGAAGCAGATCGAAGACGATCTGAAGAAGATGAGCATCGTCCAGTCGGTCCACCACGAGTCGGCCGAGGAGGCGTACAAGCACTACCGGGAGCAGTACGGCGACACCCCCATCGCTTCGACGATCACCCCGGACCAGATGCAGGAGTCGTTCCGGGTCAAGCTCGAGGACCCGGAGAAGTACAAGGTCGTGGCAACGGCCGTGGCCGGCCGGGACGGTGTGCAGTCGGTCGTCGACCAGCGGGGCATCCTGGAGAACCTCTTCAACCTGATGAAGGGCATGAACATCGCGGCGCTCTCCGTGATGGGCCTGATGCTGGTGATCGCCCTGATGCTGATCGTCAACACCGTGCGCGTCTCGGCGTTCAGCCGTCGCCGTGAAACAGGCATCATGAGGCTGGTCGGCGCCTCCAGCTTCTATATCCAGATGCCGTTCATCATGGAGGCCGCCTTCGCGGGCCTGCTCGGCGGAGTCGTCGCCTCCGTACTGCTGCTGGTCGGCAGGTACTTCCTGATCGACGGCGGTCTCGCGCTCTCCGAGAAGATGCAGCTGGTGAACTTCATCGGCTGGGACGCGGTGCTGGCGGTGCTGCCGCTGGTGCTGGTCATCGGCCTGCTGATGCCCGCCCTTGCGGCTGCCATCGCATTGCGCAAGTACCTCAAGGTGTGACAAGCACCCCTGGCGTCGTACGGCCAACAGCCGTACGACGCCTTTTGCTTGTCCTACACTCAACGCCATGCCGGGCCAGGAGTTCAGCATTCGGCCCCGCCGCATCGGCCGCGGGGCTGTCTTGTCGTTGGTGTTCGCCGGAGTCCTCGCCACCGCGGCCGCCACCAACGCGCTGCCCCGCGAGGAAGATCCGTCGCCGTCCCGTCCGTCGCCGTCCCGTCCGTCCGCCGCCCGTCCCTCCGCCCCCGGCCCCCGGGACGCCGTCGGGCATCTCGACCGCGAGGAGGTGGCGCGCGCCGCCGCGGAGGCGATGGCCGACGGCAAGTCCGGCGTGAAGGCCGCCGAGGAGGTCGTCAGCCGCAGCGGCGACCGCTGGGGCGCGGTATACGACAAGCGGGAGTACGAGGAGTTCGCCAAGGCCCTCGACGGCGAGTACACGGGCGTCGGGCTCTGGGCGAGACGCACCCGCGACGGCGGCATCGAGATCGCCAAGGTGCGGCCCGGCGGCCCCGCGGACAAGGCAGGCGTCAGAGCCGGCGACCGGCTTCTCACCGTGGACGGCCGCCCGGTCGCCGAGCGGCCCGTCACCGAGGTCACGGCCCTGCTGCGCGGCGGCGACCGCACATCCGTCGCCCTCGGTCTTGAGCGGGACGGCCGCAGCTGGACCGAGACCATACGGCGCGCCCGGCTGACCACTCAGACCGTCACCGTCGAGCAGCCGCCGGACGCGGACGGCATCGTCATGATCAAGGTCTCCTCCTTCACCAAGGGATCGGGCGAGCGGGTCCGCGAGGCTGTCCGCGAGGCCCCCGAGAACGCCGGAATCCTGCTCGACCTGCGGGGCAACCAGGGCGGCCTGGTCTCCGAGGCGGTCATAGCGGCATCCGCCTTCCTCGACGGCGGCCTGGTCGCCACATACGACGTCCACGGAGAGCAGCGGTCCTTGTACGCAGAGTCCGGCGGCGACGTCGACCGGCCGCTGGTCGTCCTGATCGACGGAGGCACCATGAGCGCGGCCGAGCTCCTCACCGGTGCGCTTCGCGACCGGGGCCGGGCCGTCGCCGTCGGCTCGCAGACCTTCGGCAAGGGATCGGTGCAGATGCCCAGCGAGCTGCCGGACGGCTCGGTCGCCGAGCTGACCGTCGGCCACTACCGCACCCCGGCCGGCCAGAGCGTCGACGGTCAGGGCATCACCCCGGACCTCAGTGTCACCGAGCGGGCCGAGGATCGGGCCCGGGCAGTATTGAGTGGCCTCGGGGGCGGCTCGTAGTGCGAAAATGACGGCACTATGGCAAAGGAAAAAGGGCGCAAGCTGATCGCGCAGAACAAGAAGGCGCGGCACGACTACCACATCCTCGACACCTACGAGTGCGGTCTCGTGCTGATGGGCACCGAGGTGAAGTCGCTGCGTCAGGGGCGGGCCTCGCTGGCGGACGGGTTCGTCCAGATCGACGGCCACGAGGCATGGCTGCACAACGTCCACGTGCCGGAGTACAGCCAGGGCACCTGGACCAACCACAGCGCACGGCGCAAGCGGAAGCTGCTGATGCACCGCGCCGAGATCGACAAGCTGGAGTCCAAGTCACAGGAGACGGGTCACACGATCGTGCCGCTCGCCCTGTACTTCAAGGACGGCCGGGCGAAGGTCGAGATCGCCCTGGCGAAGGGCAAGAAGGAGTACGACAAGCGCCAGACGCTCCGTGAGAAGCAGGACCGCCGCGAGGCCGAACGCGCGATCTCGGCGGCCCGCCGCCGCCAGCGGGCCTGACGCCTGCCGCCGCCGGCGGGCCTCGGGCCTGGCGCCTGTCGTCGGCAGCGGGAATGCGCTGGCATCCGCAGGCGTTGGTCACGTACGATGACACCTGCACCTCACGGCAGGTGCACACCTTGAAAAATGCACATGGGGATGATCGGTTTCGACAGCGGATGTCGAAGCAGGGGAAGCGTGTCGAGGAAGCGGCAATGATCTCGTAAACCATATGTCGCAACCAATAATCGCCAACACCAAGCGCGATTCCTTCGCCCTCGCTGCCTAAGTAGCGACCTGCGAAGTGTCAGCCCGGGGCTGTTCCCGACCCGGATCCTGGCATCAGCTAGGGGACTAAACCTCTAAGCCCGGTCACGGGGCGTAGAGGGAAATCAAACAGTGACTGGGCCCGTCGGAGACTTGTTCGCGTGATCTCCGGGGCCGAGAAAATCGCAGCGGACTGCACACGGAGAAGCCCTGGTTCCGCACCGTTGGACGCGGGTTCGATTCCCGCCATCTCCACTCATCCCATGTATTGGCCCCCGGCCCGCGAGCCCGCTCGCGGGCCGGAGGCTTTTTGCGGAGCCGCTGCCGCCGCCAGCGCGAGCGCTGCGGCGATGACCGGGATCGCGTAGGCGTATGCCGCCGTAGGGGCGTGGTCCGCCGTCCAGCCGCCCGTCGCGGAGCCGGCGGCGAAGCCGGCGAGGAGGGCGGTGACCGCCAGGGTCATGCCCTCGTTGAGGCGGGAGGCGGGGGTGTGGCGCTGGACCCGGGCCATGGCGGTGATCATCGTCGGGGCGGTGGCCGTTCCGGCGAGCAGGAGCGCCAGGGCGAGGGCCGGGAGGGCGCCGATGGTCAGGGCGGACAGCAGCGGCAGGAACATCAGAACCGTCAGCGCCGCCAGGCAGGACCGCAGCCCGACCGTGCGGCGGATGCGGCCGTAGACGAGGCCCGCAGCACAGGAGCCCGCCGCCGCCAGGGCCAGGATCGCACCCGCCGCGGGGGCGTCGACATAGGCGAGGGTGACGACCTCCATCGCGCCGAAGACCCCGCCCAGCGCCAGGAAGACCGCGAAGAGGCCCAGCGGCAGGCGGGCGCGTGTCCGGGGCGGGGGCGGCGCGACCGGGGGTTCGGTGGCGCGCTGGGACGCGAAGACCAGCACGCCGGTGAGGAGGAGTACGGCGGCGGTCAGTGTGCCCGCTTCAGGGAAGAGGGACGAGCACAGCACGGCCGCGAGCACCGGACCCAGCATGAAACAGAGCTCGTCCGCGGCCTGTTCGAAGGAGTTCGCCGTGTGCAGGGCCGCGGGGTCGCCCCGGTGGAGGTGGGCCCAGCGGGCGCGGGACATGCCGCCCGTGTTGGGGGTGGTCGCCGTCGCGGCGTAGGCGGCGAAGAGGGTCCAGTCCGGCGCGTCGAAGCGTACGCACAGCAGCAGCGCCAGCCAGCCGAGCACCGCGCACACGGTGGCCGGCACGGCGATACGGGCCTGGCCGTGCCGGTCCACCAGCCGCGCCGTCCAGGGCGCTGCCGCGGCCGTGGCGGCCAGACCCGTCGCCGTGACCGCGCCGGCCAGCGCGTATGAGCCCCGACTCCCGGCGATCATGATGATCGCGCTGACGCTGAACATCCCCATCGGAAGGCGGGCCAGCAGACTTCCGGCGGTGAAGGCGCGGACGCCGGGGCTGGCGAAGAGACGCGCGTAGGGGCCCGGAGGACGGGGCGGCACAGAACGGGGCGGGGTGAAACGCGGGGCCGCCGCCAGTGTCTCCGGGGTGACGGCGAGAAGGGGCGGACGCGGGAGGGGGCGGGAAGGAGTCGGCATGCGGACAAGCCTCGGGGCGCACGGGAGACGGCGTCCAACACCTGATCGGGGACGATTCACGCACTCACGTTGTTAGATGGCGGTCGTGGTCCCCGACATCGAACCCCGCCTGCTCCGCGGCTTCGCCGCCGTCGCCGACGAGCTGCACTTCACCCGCGCCGCCGCCCGTCTCTTCGTCGCCCAGCAGGCCCTGAGCCGCGACATCCGGCGACTGGAGCGGCAGCTCGGCGTCGAGCTGTTCGTCCGCAGCACCCGGCAGGTGGCGCTGACGGCCGACGGGCGGCGGCTGCTGCCGTACGCCCGCAACGTCCTCGATGCGTACGAGGAACTCGCCACGGCCGCCGGCGATCCGGCCCGCCCGCTGCTCGTCGACCTCAACAGCGAGGGCATGACCTCCTCCGAGGTGCTGAAACGCGCCCGTGAACTCGCCTCGGACTGCGAGCTGATGGCGCGCTTCGAAAGCGGGCTCACCGGAGCGGCCGAGCAGATCGCCGCCGGACGGCTGGATGTGTCCTTCGGGCGGTTCGCCGGGCTCGACCCCGCCGTGCGGAAGCTGCTGGCGCAGCAGCCCGTACGGTACGAGCCGATGGCCCTGCTGCTGCCGCACGGCCATCCGCTCGCCCGGCTGGAGCGCATCCCGCTGTCCGTGCTGTCCGGCGAGACCGTGTACGCCGGGGCCGGCAACGACCGGACGCTGGAGTGGACGGACCTCGCCCGGCGGCTCTTCGCGGGCCGCGGCATCCGGCTGGCGCCGCCCGCGCCGCTCGCGGTGGGCGTCGACGAGTTTCGGCGGATGATGGCGAAAACAGGCCACCCGGTGCTCGCGGTGGTCGGCTATTCGGCCATCCCGGGCACGGTGCTGCGGCCGCTCACCGACCCCGTGCCGCTGTCCCCCGTCTCTCTCGTCTGGCGGCGTGGCCTGCGTCACCCTGGCCTTGAAGCGCTCCGCACCGCCGCGGCCGAGCTGGCCGCCGCCGGGAACTGGCTGGTCAGACGGGATGAGGACTGGGTTCCCGGGGAGGATGCGGACATGATGGGCGCATCGCCCGGCCGCGGGCTCACAGACGGGATGTCCGCCGGGTGAGAGCAAGGTTTCAGACCGGTCACCTCCTGCCACGGCGCTGAAACGAGCCGTTTCTAGCGTCGTTGCCACGATCCGACACCCGTGGAGGCATGTGATGGCTGGCCGGTGGATTCAGCAGTGGGACCCGGAGGACGAGACCTTCTGGCGGGAGAAGGGCGAGCGCATCGCCCGCCGCAATCTCATCTTCTCCGTGGTCAGTGAGCACATCGGGTTCTGCGTGTGGAGCCTGTGGTCCGTGATGGTCCTCTTCATGGGGCCGGAGTACGGGATCGACCCTGCCGGCAAGTTCTTCCTGATCGCCGTCGGCACCCTCGTCGGCGCGGTGATCCGCGTGCCGTACGCGTTCGCCGTCGCCCGCTTCGGCGGCCGCAACTGGACGGTCTTCAGCGCGCTGATGCTGCTCGCGCCGACGCTCGCCGCCTTCGCGGTGATGGAGCCGGGCACCTCATACAGCACGTTCATGGCGGTGGCGGTCCTCACCGGCGTCGGAGGCGGAAACTTCGCCTCCTCCATGACCAACATCAACTCCTTCTTCCCGCTGCGCAAGAAGGGCTGGGCACTCGGCGTCAACGCGGGCGGCGGCAACATCGGCGTCGCCGTGGTGCAGCTGATCGGCCTGCTGGTCATCGGCACGGCGGGCGCCGCCAACCCGCGGATCGTGCTCGGCATCTACATCCCGCTGGTCATCCTCTCCGCCGTCTGCGCGGCGCTGTTCATGGACAACCTCGCGCCGGTCAAGAACGACACCGGGGCCGCCAAGGAGGCCGCCCGCGACGCGCACACCTGGATCATGTCGTTCCTCTACATCGGCACCTTCGGCTCGTTCATCGGCTACAGCTTCGCCTTCGGCCTCGTCCTCACCACACAGTTCGGCCGCACCCCGCTGCAGGCCGCCTCGCTCACCTTCATCGGTCCGCTCCTCGGCTCGCTGATCCGGCCCGTCGGCGGACTCCTCGCCGACCGCCTCGGCGGCGCGCGCGTCACGCTGTGGAACTTCATCGCCATGGCCGCGGCCACCGCCGTCGTCGTCACCGCCTCCGTGAGCGAGTCGCTGCCCGGCTTCCTCGCCGGCTTCATCGCGCTCTTCGTGCTGACCGGCATCGGCAACGGCTCCACCTACAAGATGATCCCGGGCATCTTCCAGACCAAGGCACTGGCCAAGGGCCTGACGGGGGAGGCGGCCGCGGCGCACGGACGCCGGCTCTCCGGGGCGTCGATGGGCCTCATCGGTGCGGCAGGCGCCCTCGGCGGGCTCGGCATCAACCTCGCCTTCCGCCAGTCCTTCCTCACCGGCGGCACCGGAACCGCCGCCTTCGCCGCCTTCATGGCCTTCTACGCGGTGTGCTCCGTCGTGACCTGGGCGGTATACCTTCGCCGCCCGGCCGCCGCACCGGCCCCCGCCGGGACCGGATCCGAGGCCCCGTCCGAGGCGGAGCCGCAGCTCAGCTACGCCAGGGTGTGATCGCTGCCCACCGGCAGCACTCCGTAACCGCAGGGAAATACGGGTGAACCGAGCCTGTCACGCACGCTTGACAGGCTCGGTTGACCCATCCGCACACGTGGGGACGAACACCATGCAAGACGACCGCCGACCAGGCCCCCTGGCGGGGTTCACCGTCGGAGTCACCGCCGCCCGGCGCGCCGACGAACTCGGCGCGCTGCTGCTCAGGCGCGGCGCCTCCGTCGTCCACGCCCCCGCCCTGCGCATTGTCCCGCTCGCCGACGACACCGAACTCCTCGCCGCCACCAAAGAGCTGATCGACCACGCCCCGGACGTAGTCGTCGCCACCACCGCCATCGGCTTCCGCGGGTGGGTGGAGGCGGCGGACGGCTGGGGCCACGGCGAAGCGCTTCTCGACCGGCTGCGCACCGTGGAGCTCTTGGCCCGCGGACCGAAGGTCAAAGGAGCGATACGGGCCGCAGGACTGACCGAACACTGGTCTCCGGCCTCCGAATCCATGGCCGAAGTGCTCGACCGGCTGCTCTCCGAAGGAGTCTCGGGTCGACGGATCGCCCTTCAGCTGCACGGCGAGCCGCTGCCCGGCTTCGTGGAGTCGCTGCGGGCCGGCGGCGCGGACGTCGTCCTCGTACCCGTCTACCGGTGGATGCCGCCACAGGACCTCGCACCGCTGGACCGGCTGCTGGACGCCGCCCTCACCGGGGCGCTGGACGCCATCGCCTTCACCAGCGCACCGGCGGCCGCCTCCCTGCTCTCCCGCGCCGACGAACGCGGCCAGCTGCACGAACTGCTCGACACACTGGACCACGACGTCCTCGCGGCCTGTGTGGGGCCGGTCACCGCCCTGCCGCTGCAGGCGCGCGGCGTGGCCACCGTGCAGCCGGAGCGCTTCCGGCTCGGACCGCTCGTCCAGCTCATCGGCGCCGAACTGCCCGCGCGTGCCCGGGTCCTGCCCATCGCCGGCCGCCGGGTCGAGATCCGCGGCCACGCCGTTCTGGTCGACGACGAGCTGCGCCCCGTTCCGCCGGCCGGAATGGCGCTCCTGCGCGCGCTGGCCCGGCGGCCCGGCTGGGTGGTCTCCCGCGCCGACCTGCTGCGCGCACTGCCGGGCGCGGGGCGCGACGAACACGCCGTGGAGACGGCGATGGCCCGGCTCCGTACGGCCCTGGGGGCTCCGAAGCTCATCCAGACGGTCGTCAAGCGGGGCTACCGGCTGGCCCTGGACCCGGTGTCGGACGGCAAGTACGCCGACGGCACATACGCGGACGGCGCGAACGCCGACGGAACCAACGCCGACGGAACCAACGCCGGCGGCGGAGCAGAAACGGGCGGCGCCAACGCCGGCGGCCCATACGCGGGCACTCCGGCGCCGTAGCGTCCCGTGGCGCATGATTTCCGCCATTTCCGTGTGGACTCCCCGTGAGGAGCAACCTGCCACACACGTTGCGCGTATACGGCATGGGACGCGCTGTACCGACAGCGCGCCCATGACCACAGGGGAGAACCACGCATGCTCACCAGCGCGTCCCGCAAGGCGGGCGCACTCGGGGCGGGTGCGGCGCTCAGCGCCGTCCTGCTGACCTTCACAACCGTTCCCGCGCATGCCGCAGGCAGCGCCGACACGCCCCCCGACCTCACCGCGCTGTCCGGGGTGCTGAGCACCGCGCTGGACCAGAACGCCCCGGGCGCGATGGCCAGAATCGACGATGACGGCGCCGTCTACCGGCTCTCCAAGGGCGTCGCCGACAAGACCGCGGGGCGGGCGCTGAGCACCGAGGACCGCTTCCGCGTCGGCAGCGTCACCAAGTCCTTCTCCGCCGTCGCCCTCCTCCAGCTCGTCGACGAGGGGAGGGTCGACCTCGACGCCTCCGTCAACGACTATCTGCCCGGACTGCTGCCCGACGACCGGATCACGGTCCGTCATGTGCTCAGCCACCGCAGCGGCCTGTACGACTACACCAACGACATGTTCGCCCAGACCGTTCCCGGCTTCGAGGCCGTACGGAACAAGGTCTTCACCCTCCAGGAGCTGGTCGACCTCTCGCTGGAGCGGCCGCTGAACGGCGAGCCCGGCGGGCCGTACCGCTATTCCAACACCAACTTCGTCGTCGTCGGCATGCTCATCGAGAAGGTCTCGGGCCGTTCCCTCGCCGTCGAGTACCGCGACCGGATCATCCGGCCGCTGGGGCTGCGGGACACCGTGTACGTCCACCCCGGCACCCGCATCCCCGGCCGCCACACCAGGGGCTACCTCCCGGACGACGACCCGGCCGCGCCGACCGTCGACGCCACGCGCCAGACCGCCTCCTGGGCGCAGAGCGCGGGCGCGATGATCTCCAGCACACATGATCTGAACACCTTCTTCTCCGGGCTGTTCGAGGGGCGGCTGCTCAGCGCGGAGTCGCTGAAGCAGATGCAGCAGTGGACGCCGGTCAACAGCACACAGGGGTACGGCCTCGGGCTCCGCCGCCGCGATCTGTCCTGCGGGGTCTCCGTCTACGGCCACACCGGCACCATGCAGGGCTACTACACCTACTCCTTCACCACGAAGGACGGAAAGCGCAGCCTGACGGCGATGGCCAACACCTCCAACAACGGGCCGGTGCTGGGCACCATGGCACGCACCCTGGAGGCCGCCTTCTGCGGCGAGCAGGCCGCCCCCGCGGCCACGAAGCGCACCGCCGAGCCGCGGCACGAGGACATCGCGCCGAACACCACCCTGCGATGAGTCGAAGGCGTCACTCCGGGGTAAGCGAGGAGGGCTTTCGGCGGCAGGCACGGCGGGGCACTCTGGTGGGAACGGCCGACGGCGACGGCGGCCGGCGGTGACCCCGAGGCGGTGGCAGGCGCATGGCACGCACGGCCGGCATGGCAGGCGCGACGGCAAGGTCCCGGACCTCGTCCTCGTACGAGTGGAGGTTTGACTCCGGGCGCATCTGCCTGGACCTCGTGGCCTCTTCGGAGGCGGCCCACGCCGACCGGGAACCGCTGGCCGAGCCCGGGGTGCTCGCCCGCTGGCTGGTCGGCGCGGGGCTGGTGCCGGCCGAGACCGCGCTGCCCGGCGTGGACTCCCGCTGGGTCGCCCGGTTCGCCGAACTCCGCGACTGTGTGGGCCAGCTGGTCCGCGCCCAGATCGAGGGGCGGTGCGCCGAAGCCGCCCTGGAGCGGGTGAACGCGTTCGCCGCCGCACCGCCGCCCGCCGTCCGCGCCGTGACCGGTGCGGACGGCGGGCTCGTGCGGGCGCTGTGGGCAGCGCCCGACTGCCGGGAACTGCTGGCGGTCGTCGCCCGTGACGCCGTCGAGCTGCTGACCGACCCGGCGGCCCGGGCCCGGCTGCGGCAGTGCGAGGGCGACAACTGCCGCCGGGTGTACCTGGACACCTCCCGCGGGCAGCGCCGCCGCTGGTGCTCCAGCGAACTGTGCGGCAACCGCGAGCGCGTGGCCCGGCACCGGCGGCGGGCGGCCGCGGCCCATCTGTAGCGGGGGCCCCGAGCAGGTCTCCCGAGCAGGCTCCCCGAGCAGGCTGCCAGGCTCCCGGACCGAAGCCCCGTACAGAACGTCCGCGCAGGGCTTCGGCAGACCCCGGCGGCCCCCGGAAAAAGATTTCCTGATTTTCTCGCTGCCGCGTTGAGTGATCCACGCGCCGCCTCCGTACGGATGGGGGAGAGACCGCCAGCCGACTGTCAACAGGGTCTCGACCGGGAGGTTCAGGTTGCGCAAGGATGCCGCCGTGGCCGATGACCGTCCTCAACGGGCCCGCCATCGCAGCGAGAAACGACGTGTCGACTCCTCCGTCACCCCCGTCCCCGACGAGGAGTTGATGCGTGCGCTCTATCGCGAGCACGCGGGGCCGTTGCTCGCCTATGTGCTGCGTCTCGTCGCAGGCGACCGCCAGCGTGCCGAGGACGTGGTGCAGGAGACGCTCATCCGTGCCTGGAAGAACGCCGGTCAGCTCAATCGGGCCACCGGCTCTGTCAGACCCTGGCTGGTGACGGTCGCCCGACGCATCGTCATCGACGGTCACCGCAGCCGGCAGGCCCGGCCGCAGGAGGTCGATCCGGCGCCGCTGGAGGTCATGCCCGCGGAGGACGAGATCGACAAGGCGTTGTGGCTGATGACGCTCTCAGATGCGCTCGATGATTTGACGCCCGCTCACCGGGAAGTTCTGGTCGAGACATACTTCAAGGGGCGCACGGTCAATGAGGCGGCCGAGACACTCGGCATACCCAGCGGGACGGTGCGGTCCCGGGTTTTCTACGCGCTCCGTTCCATGAAGCTCGCTCTGGAAGAGAGGGGGGTCACGGCATGAACACATATGAGCCACGGCAGGAACCCGGGCAGGAACAGGAGTCCATCCACGACACCGTCGGCGCGTATGTGCTGGGCATCCTGGACGACGCCGAGGCCACCGCCTTCGAGGCGCATCTGGCGGGTTGCGACATCTGCGCGGCCCATCTGGAGGAGTTCTCGGGGATCGAGCCGATGCTGGCGATGCTGGCAGAGGCGCCGGCCCCGCCGCAGCGGGAGCCGGATGCTTCCGGACTGCCCGGCGTACCCGAGCAGAGCGCGGGTCCGGCGGCGTCCGGTATGGGCATGGGGCCGCTGCCCGGCATGCGTGACATGTCGTCGGTGCCGGGGCTTCCGGAGTACCGGCAGAGAGCCGGCGGACGCAGGTCCGGCAACCGATCCAGCGGCAACCGCTCCGGGGGCCGCTCGGCAGCACGTCGCCCCGCCGTGCCCCACGAGCCCAGCCCCAGGATGCTCGACGGCCTCCTCGGCGAGGTCGCCGTCAAGCGCGACCGGCGGCGCAAGCGCGGTCTGTATCTGGTGGCCGCCGCCGCGGCGCTGGTCATCGGCGGTCCCACCGTCGCGGTCGTGGTCACCGCAGGCGACGCGGGCGCCGGCAGCCGGAGCGCGGCGGGGGAGCCGACCGGGAAGACGGCCTTCGAGGGCATGGACGAGCAGGTCCGGGCCACGGATCCGACGACCAAGGTCAGCGCCGTCGTCGGCATGCAGGACAAGGCCTGGGGCACCCGGGCGGTGCTCGAGCTGAAGAACGTCAAGGGCCCGCTGCGGTGCAGCCTCGTCGCCGTCTCCAAGACCGGCGAGGAGGAGGTCGTCACCTCCTGGGCCGTCCCGGAGTGGGGCTACGGCATCCCCGGCAGCACGCACAAGAGCGCCAAGGACCCGCTGTATGTGCAGGGCGGCTCGGCCATGGAGCGGAACGACATCGATCACTTCGAGGTGCGCACTTTCGACGGCGAGCGCCTGGTGGAGGTGGACGCCTGACAGGAGCCTGACGGACACCGCCTGACAGACCCGCCCCCTTGGCGTACGGTTGACGGCTGCCCAGCGCACGTCAGAAGGGGGCCCACGGTGGCCGCGCACGATACCGCCGTCGACTCGGTCCGCGACCGTGAGATCGCGGTCGAACAGGAACATCTGGACAAGGTGTACCGCCGCCTCGAGGAGAAGATCCACGAGGCGGAGTTCCTCATGGACGACGCCGCCAAGCGCGGACAGGTCGGCACGCCCGGAGCGCTCGCCGAGCGGGACGCCCAGGTCTTCCGGGCGGGTGTCCACCTCAACCGCCTGAACAGCGAGTTCGAGGACTTCCTCTTCGGCCGTATCGACCTGCTGTACGGCAAGGACGGCCAGAAGGGCCCCGACGGCGCGTACACCTCCGTCGAGCCCGCCGAGGACGCGATCGGGCCGGACGGCGCCGCCGAGATCGGCGAGACCCTGCACATCGGCCGCATCGGCGTCCTGGACGCCGAATACGCCCCGCTGGTGATCGACTGGCGTGCCCCTGCCGCCGCGCCCTTCTACCGCTCCACCCCGGTCGACCCCGGCCGGGTGGTGCGCCGCCGGGTCATCCGTTCCAAGGGCCGCAAGGTCCTCGGAGTCGAGGACGACCTGATGCGCCCCGAGCTGACCGCCACCCTGGGCGGCGCCGAACTCCCGGCCGTCGGCGACGGGGCGCTGATGGCTGCCCTCGGCCAGGCCCGCAGCCACACCATGAGGGACATCGTCTCCTCCATCCAGGCCGAACAGGACCTGGTGATCCGCGCCCCCGCCGCCTCTGTGACCCAGGTCGAGGGCGGCCCCGGCACCGGCAAGACGGCCGTCGCCCTGCACCGGGCCGCGTATCTGCTCTACCAGGACCGCAGGCGGTACTCGGGCGGCATCCTGATCGTCTCCCCGACCCCGCTGCTCGTCGCCTACACCGAGGGCGTGCTGCCCTCGCTGGGCGAGGAGGGCCAGGTCGCCATCCGGGCGCTGGGCAGCCTGGTGGACGGCGCGGAGGCCGACGCGTACGACGATCCCGCCGTCGCCCGCGTCAAGGGCTCGGCGCGGATGGTGAGAATCCTCCGCAAGGCCGCCCGCGGGGCCCTGGAGCTGGGCGAGACTCCTGATCGGCTGCGCGTCGTCGCCTTCGGCCGCCGCGTCGAACTGGACGCGGACGAGCTGAAGCGGATCCGCCAGAACATCCTCGGCGGCACCGCTCCCGTCAACCTGCTGCGCCCGCGCGCCCGCCGGCTGCTGCTCGACGCCCTTTACGCCAAGTCCGGGGCAGCCGCCCGGCACACCGACCCCGAACTCGCCGCCGAGCTGCGGTCCTCCTTCGACGAGGACGTCAGCGCCGAGGACTCCTTCCTGGACTTCCTCAACGCCTGGTGGCCGGAGCTCACCGCGCGGGGAGTGCTCTTTGCCATGTCCGACGAGCGGCGGCTCGGGCGCTGGGCCCGCCGGGTGCTCAACCCCGGCGAGGTGCGCAGGGTGGCCCGCTCGCTGCGCCGCCAGGAGCTGTCGGTCCACGACGTGGCGCTGCTGGACGAGCTCCAGACGCTCCTCGGGGCCCCGGCGCGGCCCCGCAGGAAGCGCGAGGTCGACCCGCTGGAGCAGCTCACCGGTCTGGAGGAGCTGATGCCGCAGCGGGAGGAGACCCAGCGCGAGCGGGCCGATCGACTGGCGGCGGAGCGCACGGAGTATGCGCATGTCATCGTCGACGAGGCGCAGGACCTCACCCCCATGCAGTGGCGCATGGTCGGCCGCCGCGGCCGCCACGCCACCTGGACGGTCGTGGGCGACCCGGCGCAGTCGTCCTGGTCGTCGCCGGACGAGGCCGCCGAGGCCCGCGACGAGGCGCTGGGCAGCCGCCCGCGCCGGCGCTTCAGCCTCACCGTGAACTACCGCAACCCGGCGGAGATCGCCGAGCTGGCCGCCAGGGTGCTGGCGCTGGCCATGCCGGGCGCTAAGTCCCCGGCAGCGGTCCGCTCCACCGGCGTGGAGCCGCGCTTCACCGTGGCGCAGGACGGCGAGGCGCTGGGGGAGGCCGTGCGGGCGGAGGCGCTGCGGCTGCTGGAGCGGGTGGACGGCACGGTCGGCGTCGTCGTCGCCATGCAGCGCAGGGAGGAGGCCGCACGGTGGCTCGCCGGGCTGGGCGAGCGGGTGGTCGCGCTCGGCTCGCTGGAGGCGAAGGGGCTGGAGTACGACGCGACGGTGGTCGTCTCACCGGCGGAGATCGCGGATGAGTCCTCGGCCGGGCTGCGGGTGCTGTACGTGGCGCTGACACGGGCGACGCAGCAGCTCACAGTGGTCTCGGGGCAGCGGGACGAGCCGGACGGGAACGGGGTGCCGGATCTGCTGCGGGACTGACGCCCCGGCCCCGGCGGCCGCGGACTGATCCGCAGTCAACTCGTCGCCGGGTTGACGTCTTCTCGGGTCTTCTCGATGTGTCCCTGCCGTCTCGACGGCCGCCTCCATGTCGTCTCCGCGTCCGGGAATCGCATTTCCGAGGCGTTTGTTAGCCTGGGTGTGGCATCGGCCCGATCCAAGCCCCCGGGCCCAACCTTCGTCGCTTCGAGCGACCACTTGCCGCGAGGCGAGCATGGCGGGTCGGTGCCGTTTTTCTTGCGTTTCCTGTGTTTCTTGTACGGGACAGGTCCGCGTCACCCGAAGGGTGGTGCGGACCTGTTTCGTTTCTCCATGTCCTCGGTTCCCCCGCGAGGGGTGTATCTCGTATGGTGGAAGTCGTTTTCCGTAGTCATGCTCTGTTACCGGCTACCCGCTGGTAGGTGCGAACATCGGAAAGCGTCGCCGGGCAGTACAGGCCACGGCCGCATAGCAGCGAAGCTAGGGAAAGCAGAGGAACCCGGTCATGGCAACGGCGCCCAGCGTCTCGTACTCGATGACGGTCCGGCTGGAGGTGCCCGCGAGCGGAACCGCGGTCTCCCAGCTCACCACGGCCGTGGAGTCCTCCGGCGGCTCCGTGACCGGTCTGGACGTGACCGCTTCCGGCCATGAGAAGCTGCGCATCGACGTCACGATCGCCGCCTCCTCCACCGCGCACGCCGATGAGATCGTCGAGGAGCTGCGCAAGATCGAGGGCGTCGTCCTCGGCAAGGTCTCCGACCGTACGTTCCTGATGCACCTCGGCGGCAAGATCGAAATGGCGTCCAAGCACCCCATCCGCAACCGCGACGACCTCTCCATGGTCTACACGCCGGGTGTGGCCCGGGTGTGCATGGCGATCGCCGAGAACCCCGAGGACGCGCGCCGGCTGACCATCAAGCGCAACTCCGTTGCGGTCGTGACGGACGGCTCCGCCGTGCTGGGCCTCGGCAACATCGGCCCCAGGGCCGCGCTGCCCGTCATGGAGGGCAAGGCCGCCCTCTTCAAGCGCTTCGCCGGCATCGACGCCTGGCCGATCTGCCTGGACACCCAGGACACCGACGCCATCGTCGAGATCGTCAAAGCGATCGCCCCCGGCTTCGCGGGGATCAACCTCGAGGACATCTCCGCGCCCCGCTGCTTCGAGATCGAGGCGCGGCTGCGCGAGGCCCTGGACATCCCCGTCTTCCACGACGACCAGCACGGCACCGCCATCGTGGTGCTCGCAGCCCTGACCAACGCGCTGCGCGTGGTGGGCAAGGAGATCGGGGACGTACGGGTCGTCATGTCCGGTGCGGGCGCCGCCGGTACGGCCATCCTGAAGCTGCTCCTCGCCGCAGGCGTCAAGCACGCCGTGGTGGCCGACATCCACGGTGTCGTGCACGCCGGACGCGCCGACCTGGTGGACGCCGCCGAGGACTCGCCGCTGCGCTGGATCGCGGACAACACCAACCCCGACGGCGTCACCGGCACCCTCAAGGAGGCCGTCGCCGGTGCGGACGTCTTCATCGGCGTCTCCGCCCCGAACGTGCTCGGCGCGGAGGACGTCGCGGCCATGGCGGACGACGCCATCGTCTTCGCGCTCGCGAATCCGGACCCGGAGGTGGACCCGGCGGTCGCCCGCCAGACCGCGGCGGTCGTCGCCACCGGCCGCTCGGACTTCCCGAACCAGATCAACAACGTGCTGGTGTTCCCGGGTGTCTTCCGCGGTCTGCTGGACGCGCAGTCCCGCACCGTCAACACGGAGATGATGCTCGCCGCAGCCACAGCGCTGGCGGACGTGGTCACCGAGGACGAGCTGAACCCGAACTACATCATCCCGTCGGTCTTCAACGACAAGGTCGCGGGCGAGGTCGCGGGAGCGGTGCGGAAGGCGGCCCGGGCCGCGGGGGTGGCCGCGTCGAATGCGGTGACGATCTGACGGCTTGAGGCTTGTGGCTTGACGGTCTGACGACGGCGGTCTGACGACGGCGGTCTGACGACGGCGGCCCGGACAGCCGGGCGGATGGCGCACGGGCACGCGGTCCGGGTCGGCCGCAGCGCGGGCCGGTACGGGCCGGAGGTCTGCCGACGTCCGCCCCGGGGCAGCCTGCCCGGCGGCGTCCGTCGAACTGCTGTGGGAGGCCCCACATCGGCGTGACGCCCGGCGCGTCGCGGGGCCTGGGGCCCCTTTGGCCGCTCTAGTGTGGCGGTCCATGAGCTCTGCGCTCATACGCCGCGTGCTTGGACCGCACGGTGCCGTACGGCGCCGCCGCCGCCGCTCGGCTCCGCGCAGTCCTCGGGAAGTAGACGGAACGTCACCATGACGGGGCTCTGGCGCTTTTCGTGTGACTCCGAAGGGTGCCGGATTGGCTTTCCCGCCGCTGGTGGGGGCAGGATGCGTATTTGGGCGCGAGGGTCTGACGGCAGACCCGGGTCCGGGGACTGTCCTAGGGCCCTGGCAGCATCGGCTTCGATCTCACGCCTCACAGGCAAGAAGAACACGGGAGTAACAACATGAACCGCAGTGAGTTGGTGGCCGCGCTGGCCGACCGCGCAGAGGTGACCCGCAAGGACGCCGACGCTGTGCTGGCCGCCTTCGCCGAGACCGTCGGCGAGATCGTCGCCAAGGGCGACGAGAAGGTCACCATCCCCGGATTCCTGACCTTCGAGCGCACCCACCGTGCCGCTCGTACCGCTCGTAACCCGCAGACCGGCGAGCCGATCAACATTCCGGCCGGGTACAGCGTGAAGGTCTCCGCGGGCTCCAAGCTCAAGGAAGCCGCCAAGGGCAAGTAAGCCCCGCCGACACCAAAGGGCGGCCACCGCGCGGTGGCCGCCCTTTTGGATGTCCGCGCCGAAGCGAAGCCGTCGGCAGGGGGGGCGGGGCGCCGGCCACGCGCCGCACCCCCGGAGGGGGCCGGGGGCGCAGCCCCGGTGTTCACGACAGCGTGCCGCCGCCCGGCAGTTCCACCTTCGCGCCCAGTTTCTCCAGCTTCGCCATGAAGTTCTCATAGCCGCGGTTGATCAGTTCGATCCCGTGCACCCGCGATGTCCCCTGCGCTGCCAGCGCCGCGATCAGGTACGAGAAACCGCCCCGCAGGTCCGGGATGACCAGGTCCGCGCCCTGGAGCCTGGTGGGGCCGGACACGACCGCGGAGTGGAGGAAGTTGCGCTGGCCGAAGCGGCAGTCGGAGCCGCCCAGGCACTCCCGGTACAGCTGTATGTGCGCGCCCATCTGGTTCAGCGCGGAGGTGAAGCCCAGCCGCGACTCGTACACCGTCTCGTGGACGATCGACAGCCCCGCCGCCTGGGTGAGCGCCACCACCAGCGGCTGCTGCCAGTCGGTCTGGAAGCCGGGATGGACGTCGGTCTCCAGGGCGATCGCGTTGAGCGAGCCGCCCGGGTGCCAGAAGCGGATGCCCTCGTCGTCGATCTCGAACGCGCCGCCGACCTTCCGGTAGGTGTTGAGGAAGGTCATCATGGAGCGCTGCTGTGCGCCGCGCACATAGACGTTGCCCTCGGTGGCGAGCGCCGCGGACGCCCAGGACGCCGCCTCCAGGCGGTCCGGGAGCGCCCGGTGGGCGTATCCGCCGAGTTTGTCCACACCGGTGATCCGGATCGTGCGGTCGGTGTCCATCGCGATGATCGCGCCCATCTTCTGCAGGACGCAGATGAGGTCCTCGATCTCCGGCTCCACCGCCGCGTTCGACAGCTCCGTCAGGCCCTCCGCCAGCACGGCGGTGAGCAGCACCTGCTCGGTCGCGCCCACGGACGGGTACGGCAGCCTGATCTTGGTGCCGCGCAGCCGCTGCGGGGCCTCCAGATACTGGCCGTCCGCGCGCTTCTCGATCTTCGCCCCGAACTGCCGGAGCACGTCGAAGTGGAAGTCGATCGGCCGGCCGCCGATGTCGCAGCCGCCGAGGCCGGGGATGAAGGCATGGCCGAGGCGGTGCAGCAGCGGGCCGCAGAACAGGATCGGGATGCGCGAGGAACCGGCGTGCGCATCGATGTCCGCGACGTTGGCGCTCTCCACATACGTGGGGTCGAGCAGCAGCTCGCCCGGCTCGTCGCCGGGGCGGACCGTCACCCCGTGCAGCTGGAGCAGACCGCGCACCACGCGGACGTCGCGGATGTCGGGCACATTGCGAAGGCGGCTCGGCTCGCTGCCGAGCAGAGCGGCGACCATCGCCTTGGGCACGAGGTTCTTCGCGCCGCGGACGCGGATCTCGCCCTCGAGCGGGGTGCCGCCGTGGACAAGCAGTACATCGTCTGTGCCGGTCATGAATCTCGCGTTCCGAAAGGGCTCCCCCCGGCGGAGCGAGGGGAGGTCGGGCAGGGCCAGAGATAAAGATTAAGGGGCTTCTACCCGCGTCCTGTACGGCCAAGACGTGTATGGGAATGTAATGAATCCGGCACAACACGCTCTGTTCGCCATATCTTGCCGAGCGTGACCGTTCCGTGCTCGGGTCGTTCGCGGGAGCGCCGCTTCCCCGGAGCGGTCTGAGCTGCGCTCATATCTGCGGCCGAAGGCGGCCCCCATGTGCTCGGCCAGGAGCCCTCCACCGGGGCCGAAGATGCGGGATCATGTCGGCATGACCGAGGTGTCCTCGCTCACAGGCCGGCTGCTCGTCGCCACCCCCGCCCTGGCCGATCCGAACTTCGACCGGGCGGTGGTGCTGCTGCTCGACCACGATGACGAGGGCTCGCTCGGCGTCGTCCTCAACCGTCCGACGCCGGTCGGCGTCGGGGACATCCTGGAGCCCTGGGCGGACCTGGCGGGTGAGCCGGGCGTCGTCTTCCAGGGCGGCCCGGTCTCCCTCGACGCGGCGCTCGGTGTCGCCGTGATCCCGGGCGACGAAGGCCCCCTGGGGTGGCGGAGGGTACACGGCGCCATCGGCATCGTGGACCTGGATGCCCCGCCGGAGCTGCTCGGCGCCGCGCTGGGCTCGCTGCGGATCTTCGCGGGGTACGCGGGCTGGGGTCCCGGCCAGCTGGAGGACGAGCTGGGTGACGGCGCGTGGTACGTGGTGGAGTCCGAGCCGGGCGATGTCTCCTCCCCGCGCCCCGAGACGCTCTGGCGGGCGGTGCTGCGCCGCCAGCGCAACGAGCTGGCGATGTTCGCGACGTACCCCGACGACCCCTCCCTGAACTGAGCCGCCGGACCGATCGCGGGCGGCTTCAGTACCCTGGCACTTATGAGCACTCTTGAGCCCGAGCGCGGGACAGGCGCGGGAACCCTCGTAGAGCCGACGCCGCAGACGTCGCACGGCGATGGCGACCACGAGCGCTTCGCCCACTACGTCCAGAAGGACAAGATCATGGCGAGTGCCCTCGACGGCACTCCAGTGGTGGCACTGTGCGGAAAGGTCTGGGTGCCGGGGCGTGACCCCAAGAAGTACCCCGTCTGCCCGATGTGCAAGGAGATCTACGAGTCCATGGGCGTCGGCGGCGACAAGGACAAGGGCGGCAAGGACAAGAAGTAGCGGTTCCCCCTCACCGCTGGGTGCGGCCCCCGGTTTGTGCGTATGCGCGCAGGCGGGGGCCGTCCGCGTATGCGGCGCTCCGCGCTGCGGCCACCCCGGCGCGGGTGCGGCCGCAGCAACGGGAGTGGTCGAGACCTCTTGTCCGTCGTGGGCGTGGCCTCTAGCCTCGTGGGCATTGCGCCATGCGGAACAGATGTTGCGCATGCTGCGATGCAATGCAATGCAATGCGATGCCGGTCGGCTATGTCGGCTAGTTGGCTACGCCGGCCGACGGGCCGGCCGACGGCGCCGCGGAGTTGACGGCATTCGGCTCCATGCGCGGTGAGGGGCCGAACTCGCGGAATGGGCCGCACCCATGGATCTGATCCCTGCCCCCGTACACATCGACGGCCCGCACGGCGGTGTGTTCGCCGTGGACGCCCGCACGGCCCTTGCGGCGACCCCCGGAACCGAGGGCACGGCGCGCTGGCTGCGCACGGTGCTCGGCGCCGCGCTGGGGCTCGAACTCCCGCCCGGCGCGCCCGGAGCCGGCGACACCGTCACACTCCGGATCGACCCCGGCCTGCCGCGCGAGGGATACCGGCTCACCGTCGCCGGCGGAGTGGAGATCGACGGCGGCGGCCCGGCCGGAGTCTTCTGGGGCGCCCAGACCCTGCGTCAACTCCTCGGCCCCGACGCCTTCCGCCGCGCACCCCTGCGTCCCGCCGCGTACCGCGCCATCGCGCACCAGGCGATCGAGGACGCGCCCCGTTTCGGCTGGCGCGGCCTGATGCTCGACGTGGCGCGGCACTTCATGCCGAAGGACGACGTCCTGCGCCACCTCGATCTGCTCGCCGCTCACAAGCTCAACGTCCTCCACCTGCACCTCACCGACGACCAGGGCTGGCGCATCGAGATCACACGCCATCCCAGGCTGACGCAGACCGGCGCCTGGCGCGCTCGAACGCGCTGGGGGCACCGTGCCTCAGAACTGTGGGACCCGGCCCCGCACGGCGGCTACTACACCCAGGACGACATCCGCGAGATCGTCGCCTACGCGGCGGAGCGGCATATCCGCATCGTCCCCGAAATCGACATCCCGGGCCACTCGCAGGCGGCCATCGCCGCGTATCCGGAACTCGGCAACGCCGACGTCATCGACACGACCTCCCTCGCCGTCTGGGACACCTGGGGCGTCAGTCCGAACGTGCTCGCCCCCACCGACACCGTGCTCCGCTTCTACGAGGGCGTCTTCGAGGAGGTCCTCCGACTCTTCCCGGCCGACGTCTCGCCGTTCGTCCACATCGGCGGCGACGAATGCCCCAGGGACCAGTGGAAGGCATCCCCGACGGCCCAGGCCCGCATCAGGGAACTGGGGCTCGCGGGCGAGGAAGGACTCCAGTCCTGGTTCATCCGCCACTTCGGCCGCTGGCTGGCCGCCCGCGGCCGCCGGCTGATCGGCTGGGACGAGATCCTGGAAGGCGGCCTGGACCCCGGCGCCGCCGTCTCCTCCTGGCGCGGCTACCGGGGCGGCATCGAGGCCGCCCGCGCGGGCCACGACGTCGTCATGTGCCCCGAGCAGCAGGTCTACTTGGACCACCGGCAGGCCGAAGGCTCCGACGAACCCATGCCCATCGGCTACGTACGCACTCTGGAAGACGTCTATCGGTTTGAACCCGTTCCGCCCGAGCTCCGCGGACGGCCCGAGGCCGCCCGCCATGTCCTCGGCGCACAGGCGAATGTGTGGACGGAGGTCATGCAGGACCGTTCCCGCGTCGACTATCAGGTCTACCCACGCCTGGCCGCCTTTGCGGAAGTTGTCTGGCGCCCGGCCCTCCCGGCCTCCGCCGAACGCGACTTCACGGAGTTCGAACGGCGCATGGCCGCCCACTACGCCCGGCTCGACGCGCTGGGCGTCGACTACCGCCCGCCCGGCGGCCCGTTGCCCTGGCAGCGCCGCCCCCTTCCCGAAGGAGTGAAGGGCGCGCTCGGACGCCCGATCGAGGGCGCGCCCCCAAACGTGTGAGCCACCGGGAAAGGCGCATGGTCCGCACCCCGGCCCTGCGAACGTGGACACCCTCAAGGAACACCTCGCACAACAGTCTCACAAACCATGATCTTGCGATCCTGTACAGGCATCCACAAAATCGGACTATTGGTACGAGCATGGCTGTCGGGGCACTTCAGGTTCAATACGCCCTTCGCGGACCCTCGCGCCGACCGGTCGGGATGATGTGCCAGAGTTGCCACGTCCGGGCTGTGAGCACGTACGGTACGGCCACGTACGGTACGGCTCACAGGCGGACGGCCGGGACACCGGGAAGGGGCATCTGGGTGACCACGCACGCACCGCAGGCGGCGCACTCCGTCACGCTGCCGGTCTCGCTCGACGAGGCCGTGGCGGCGCTCGCCGCCATGCCCGCAGCCGTCCCCGTCGCAGGCGGCACAGATCTGATGGCCGCAGTCAACAAAGGCCAGCTCCGTCCTGCGGGACTCGTCGGCCTCGGCCGCATCGGCGAGATCCGCGGCTGGCACTACCAGGACGGTCACGCCCTGCTCGGCGCGGGCCTGACCCACGCCCGCGTGGGGCGGCCCGACTTCGCCGCCCTCATCCCCGCGCTGGCCGCCGCCGCGCGGGCCGCGGGACCGCCTCAGATCCGCAACGCGGGGACGCTCGGCGGCAACATCGCCTCCGCCGCACCCACCGGCGACACCCTGCCCGTGCTGGCCGCCCTCGAAGCCGAGCTGGTGATCGCGGGACCGGGCGGCGCACGCCGTGAGATCCCCGTCTCCCACCTGCTGGCCGGCCGCGAGATGCTCGGCCCCGCGGAACTCATCGGCCATGTGCGCGTCCCACTGCTGCACGCGCCCCAGGTCTTCCTGAAGGCCACCGGCCGCACCGGACCCGGCCGTGCCACCGCCTCCGTGGCCGTCGTCCTCGACCCGGCACGCCGCGGCGTGCGCTGCGCCGTCGGCGCGATCGCCACCATGCCGCTGCGTCCGCTGGAGGCGGAGCGCTGGATCGCCTCGCTGATCGACTGGGACGGCGAACGTGCGCTCGCGCCCGAGGCTCTGACCGCCTTCGGCGACTACGTCGCGGCCGCCTGCATCCCCGACCCGGAACCGGTCCCGGCGGCCCAAGAGGGCGGAGACACGGTCGCGGGAGCGGCTGTGGAACAGCCCGTGCTGTCGCCCGCCGTACTGCATCTGCGGCGCACCGTCGCCGCGCTGGCCCGTCGAGCACTGGGGAGGGCGCTGTCGTGAGCAGCGACGAGAGCGTGCAGCAAGGGCAGGGCCGGACCGCAGCGCAGGGGCCGGGCGGCTGGCAGCCCACCCCCCAGGGCGGCGAGTACGACGCCGAGGCCACCGCGTTCTTCCACCTGCCCGCGGAGGACCCCTCCCAGGACGGCGCACTGGACGCCGCCGCGCCACTGGAGGCGCCGGGCCATGGCTATGTGCCGCCGGTGATCACCCCGCTGACGCCGGCGGCGGGCGCCGACCCGGCGGCGACGGTCGGCTGGGCGGCGCCGCAGCCGACCGGCCAGTGGAACCTCCCGGAAGCGGCGGGCCTGACCGAGGGGGAGCCGCCGACGGCCGCGGACGCCCCGGCCCCCTCCTCCGCGTCTCCGTCCCTGTCGTCCCAGCCACCCCTGTCGTCCCAGCCGCCCCCGGGGGCATCCGAGCTGACGGGTCAGTGGACGATCCCGGTGGCGAACGGGGATCTGCCCGACGAGTCCGGTGAGTACTCGGCCTCCGCCCTCGCTTCCCAGTGGGGCGGCGCCCCGCCGTCCGCGGCGCTGCCTGGAGGCGCGCCCGCACCCTGGCCGGCGGCTCCCCCCGAGGCGGCCCCCCGGGTGCCTTTCCAGGACCGTCCGGCGACTCTGCCGGGAGGCGCGCCCGCACCCTGGGCGGAGTCGCTGGGCGAAGCCGGCGCGCCCGCCGGGACGCCGGATGAGCCGCGCTCGCCGGCGGTGGCGGAGGAGCCCGCCTCCCATGAGAACGCCGAGCCCGCGCCGGAGGCCCCCGCGCCCGAGGCCTTCACGCCGGAGCCGGGGCCGGAGGCTTCCGCACCGACGCCCGACGAGTTCCCGGCGCCGGGGGCCCCGACGTCCGAGTTCCCGGCACCCCGGCCCCCGGAGTCGGAGCACGAGCACGCATCGGCTCCCGCCCCGGAGCCTGCCCCTGAGTCCGCCCCTGAGTCCGCCCAGTCGTCGACGCCGCCGAGCGACGAGCACCCCTCCACCTCGTACGTCCTGCGGGTCAACGGCGCGGACCGCCCCGTCACCGACGCCTGGATCGGCGAGTCGCTCCTCTACGTGCTGCGCGAGCGCCTCGGCCTCGCCGGCGCAAAGGACGGCTGCTCGCAGGGCGAGTGCGGCGCGTGCAACGTCCAGGTCGACGGCCGGCTCGTCGCCTCCTGCCTGGTGCCCGCCGCCACCGCCGCGGGCTCCGAGGTCCGCACGGTCGAGGGGCTCGCTGCGGACGGCGAACCCTCCGACGTCCAGCGCGCCCTGGCCCGGTGCGGCGCGGTCCAGTGCGGCTACTGCATCCCCGGCATGGCCATGACCGTCCACGACCTCCTCGAAGGCAACCACGCCCCCACCGACCTGGAGACCCGTCGAGCCCTCTGCGGCAATCTGTGCCGCTGCTCGGGCTATCAGGGCGTGCTGGCAGCCGTGCGCGAGGTGGTCGCCGAGCGCGCGGCGAGCGCCGCCGCTGCCACGACGGACCCCGAACCGGAGGACGGCAGCGCACACGACAGCGAGCCGGCAGTGGCGGAAGCTCGCATTCCGCACCAGGCGCCGCCCGGTGCGGGTAGTGTGCAGCCCCACCCGCACGACGGAGGCATGGCGTGAGCAACGACGCGGCCACCACCGCGACGCCCCCGGCGGTCGACGGCCCCCCGCAGGAGCCCGCCGCCCACGGCATCGGCGCGTCCCTCCCGCAGGCCGACGCCCGCGCCAAGACCGAGGGGACCTTCCCCTACGCCTCCGACCTCTGGGCCGAAGGCCTGCTCTGGGCGGCCGTCCTGCGCTCCCCGCACGCCCACGCCCGCATCGTCTCCGTCGACGCCTCCGCCGCGCTGGAGATGCCGGGCGTACGGGCCGTGGTGACCCAGCAGGACATTCCCGGCGACGGGGCGTACGGCAAACGGATCGCCGACCGCCCGGTCTTCGCCACCGACGTCGTACGCCACCACGGCGAGGCGATCGCCGCGGTCGCCGCCGACCACCCCGACACCGCCCGCCTCGCCGCGGCCGCCATCGCGGTCGAGTACGAGCCGCTGGAACCGGTCACCGACCCGGAACAGGCCTTCGCCGCCGAACCCCTGCACCCCGACGGCAACCTCATCCGCCATATCCCACTGCAGTACGGCGACCCCGAGGCCGTCGGCGAGGTGATCGTCGAGGGCCTCTACCGCATCGGCCGCCAGGACCCCGCCCCCATCGGCGCCGAGGCCGGCCTCGCCGTACCGCGCCCGGACGGCGGCGTGGAGCTGTACGTCGCCTCCACCGACCCGCACGGCGACCGCGATCTGGCAGCCGCGTGCCTCGGACTGGAACAGGACCGGGTCAAGATCGTCGTCACCGGAGTCCCCGGCGCCACGGGCGACCGCGAGGACCCCGGCTTCCAGCTGCCGCTCGGCCTGCTGGCGCTGAAGACCGGCTGCCCGGTCAAGCTCACCGCCACCCGCGAGGAGTCCTTCCTCGGTCACGCCCACCGCCACCCCACCCTGCTGCGCTACCGCCACCACGCCGACGCCGAGGGCCGGCTGGTCAAGGTCGAGGCCCAGCTCCTCCTCGACGCCGGCGCGTACGCCGACTCCTCCTCCGAGTCCCTCGCGGCCGCCGTCGCCTTCGCCTGCGGCCCCTACGTCGTCCCGCACGCCTTCGTCGAAGGCTGGGCGGTCCGCACGAACAACCCGCCCTCCGGCCATGTGCGCGGCGAGGGCGCGATGCAGGTCTGCGCCGCCTACGAGGCGCAGATGGACAAGCTGGCGGCCAAGCTGGGCCTGGAGCCGCACGAGGTACGCCTGCGCAATGCGCTGGCGACCGGAGACATCCTGCCCACCGGCCAGACCGTCACCTGTCCCGCGCCGGTGGCCGAACTCCTGCGCGCCGTACGCGACTACCCGCTGCCGCCCCTCCCCAGGGACACCCCGGAGGACGGCTGGCTGCTCCCCGGCGGCATCGAGGGCGCGGGCGAACCGGGCGCGGTGCGCCGCGGCGTCGGCTACGCCCTCGGCATGGTCCATATGCTGGGCGCGGAGGGCACGGACGAGGTCTCCACCGCGACCGTCAAGGTGCAGGACGGCGTCGCCACCGTCATCTGCGCGGCCGTGGAGACCGGCCAGGGCTTCGCCACCCTCGCCCGCCAGATCGTCCAGGAGACCCTGGGCATCGAGGACGTACGCGTAGCCCCCGTCGACACCGACCAGCCCCCGGCCGGCCCGGCCGCCCACGGCCGCCACACCTGGGTCTCGGGCGGGGCGGTGGAGCGCGCCGCCAAGATGGTCCGCACCCAGCTGCTGCAGCCCCTGGCCCACAAGTTCGGCATGTCCACCGAGCTGCTCCAGATCGCCGACGGAAAGATCACCTCGTATGACGGCGTGCTGTCCACGACCGTCACCGAGGCCATGGACGGCAAGGAACTCTGGGCCACCGCCCAGTGCCGCCCCCACCCCACCGAACCCCTCGACGAGTCCGGCCAGGGCGACGCCTTCGTCGGCCTCGCCTTCTGCGCCGTCCGCGCGGTCGTCGACGTCGACATCGAGATCGGCTCGGTCAGGGTCGTCGAAATGGCCGTCGCCCAGGACGTCGGCCGAGTCCTCAACCCCGCCCAGCTGACCGCCCGCATCGAGGCAGGCGTCACCCAGGGCGTCGGCGCGGCCCTCACCGAGAACCTCCGCACCGCCCGCGGCCTCCTCCGCCACCCGGACTTCACCGGCTACGCCCTCCCCACCTCCCTGGACGCCCCGGACATCCACATCGTCAAACTCGTCGAAGAACGCGACGTCGTGGCCCCCTTCGGCGCGAAACCGGCGAGCGCCGTCCCGGTGGTGACCTCCCCGGCGGCCATCGCCTCCGCGGTCCGCGCCGCCACCGGCCGCCCGGTCAACCGCCTCCCGATCCGCCCCCAGGCCGCCGTCGCCACGCCCAACGCGTAATGTTGACCGGGCTGTTGACCCTGCCATTGGAGTGCGTGCACGCGTGGTGGTCGCCGGTGAGGTGACAGCCCTCACTGGCAGAGCGGGTTCTGCGCTCATTGCGCTGGCTGCAGAGACGCCTCTGACACCGTCGTGGGACGCGGCCGCGGGCGAGGATGCCGTAGCTGTGGTTCGTCGCCGCGCGCGCGTGCATGGATGCACGCGTGCTCCGCGGGCGCAGCCCGAGGAGGCCGTGGCGCGCGTGTACATCGACGGGTACGCAGGTGGTGTCGCGGCGTCCGCGCAGTGCGGGGGAGTCCGCAGTCGCCTCGGAGTGACGCGACGCACATTGCGCCAGCAATGCTCAGGTGCGTGTTGTCAGTACATCTGACTACAGTTAAGCCTGAGACTTTGCGTTGCACGGGGATACAACTACGGGGAGGCGTCGGTTTCATGGCAGACGACGGGGGGATGTCGGCGGACGAGCGCATGCTGCGGATGGTCAATCCAGCGCTGGCATCGATGCTGTACGACCCGGAGTCGATGACGTCGTTCAAGAAGCGCGTCGACGAACTGCTGGTCGATCTGATGGGCTCACCCGCAGCGCCGGACCAGGTGGCCGCGACCCCGGTGGGCCGCAGCCAGTTCGGCGGCGGGGGCGGTGCATGGACGGAGGCGTCGGGCATCTTCGACGCCTATGAGAACGTCATCACCCAACTCAAGCAGCTCTCGCAGCTCCTGGCCGACTGCGTCGAGGGCATGGGCATCGCAGTGGTGTCCGCCAAGGACGGCTACCAGGACATGGACGACGACGTCCGCCGGCGGATGCTCGCGATCCGGCAGCGCACCGAGGATCACTACGACGCCGATCGCGACCCGGTCGCCCAGCAGCTTGCCCGCGAACGAGCCCAGGCCGCGGGCGGCGCCGACACCGCCCCGGGCACCGGCAACGGCGACTCCGCCGGCGCAGGCGGCTACCAGTAAGCGACAGTCGATCAACGGGGAGACGGGGTCATGGTTAACGCAGCGGGCGGCGGCGGTGGGGGCGGCGGTACGCCGTTTGAGGGCATGTCGCATGAGCAGATGTTGGCGTGGCTGGATCAGGCGTCGAGTTTTCATGTGCGGGATGCGGGGGATCGGCTGGCTCGGGCTGCGGGTGAGATCCGGAATATTGCGTTGCAGTTGAAGTTTCGTCCTGAGCGGGTGGAGTGGCAGGGCGAGGGCTTTGAGGCGTTTGTGGAGTGGGGCGCGAGTCTGTCGGGTGCGACGTATCGGCTGGCGGATTACAGCGATGAGGCGTCGAAGTGGTTGAAGGAGGCTGCGACGTCGATTGCGGCGGCGCAGTCGGGGATTCCTCGGTATACGTCGAAGGGGTCGGCGCAGGAGAGTCTGGATGCGGCGAAGGCGTATCGGAACGATCCTGATTCGAGGTTGGTGCAGGAGAAGGCTGAGGCGGCGTTGGCGGCGTCGCAGGAGAGTCAGCGTCTTGAGGCGGCTGCGGAGATGCGGAAGTTGTCGCAGTCGTATCAGCAGTCGTCGTCGCAGATGGCGAAGCAGGAGGTGCCGACGTTCCAGCCACCGCCGGACCGCTTCGTGCCGGACAGTGACCAGGGCATCGATTGGGGCTCCGAAGGTCTCTCACGTAGTGGTGGAGCCGGGGCATACGGCGGTTCCGGGGGCGGCTCGCACGCTCAACCATCCAGTGGGAGCACACCCGTCACTTCAGGAGCTTCTTCACCTGAGATCACGTCTGCCAGCGATTATGTGCGGCCGGAGGTGTCGAGTACTGCGTCGTCGCCGTCGCCGGTGTCGTTGGGGATTGACAGTGTGGCTGTGCCGCAGCAGTCGGCTCCGTCTGCTCCTGCTGTGTCGCCGACCCCTCCTGTTACGGGTCGGTCTGATGTGACTGCGCCGCCATTGGTGGCGGGTGCGCCGCCTGTGGTGGGTGGTGGGTCTGTGAAGTCGCAGGGTGGTGGTGCTGGTGGTCTGCGTCCTGGTGTCGGTGGTGGTCGTGGCCCTGTTGCGCCTGTGACGGGTCAGCAGGTGGGCGGCACTGGTTCGGCTGGCCCTGGGGGCCGGGTGTCGCGTGAGGGTGTGGTGGGTGGTCGTCCGGTGCCACCTGCGCAGTCCGGTCGTGGGGCGACGGGGTTGCCGCGGGGGACGGTGATTGGTGCGGAGTCGGGTGTGCACGGCGGTCGGCCTCCGATGGCGCATGGCGGCGGGGGTGCGGCTGGCGGCGGTACCGGTGCGGGCCAGAGTGGTGTGGTCGGCGGTCGCCGTCTTGCCGGTGAGACCGGCGGGGTTGTCGGTGGTCGTCCGGCGCAGCCGGGTGTGGCGGCTGGTCGTCCGTTCACGCCTGGTGGTTCCGGTCTGGTGCGCGGCGGCGGTGCTGGTGGTGTGTCGGGTGGCGGGGTCGGTCAGTCGGCGGGGATGCGTGGTGGCATGATGCCTCCGGCTTCGTCCTCGCGGGCCGGATCGCGGCGTGAGGATGCCAACGGGCAGCGGCCGGACTATCTGACTGAGGATGAGGAGACCTGGCAGCAGAACCAGCGCCGGGTTGCGCCCCCGGTCATCGACTGAGCCCCAGAGAGAGGCGAGCGAAGAGGATGCGTATGCCTGCCGGTACTGGTCGGGCCCGTGGTCGGGCTGTGGTTTCTGCGGTCTTGGGGCTGGTGCTGGCAGGCGTCGCGGCCACGCCTGCGCATGCGGAGTCGATCCGTTCCCAGCAGTGGCATCTCGATGCCATGGGGGCCGAGGACATCTGGAAGATCAGCACCGGCAAGGGTGTCACCGTCGCAGTCATCGACAGCGGAGTCGATGCCGACAATGGGGACCTGCGCGGCCAGGTGCTTGAGGGGCTGGACTTGGCTCCCAAGTCAGATGGTGACGAGCGCACGGACTACGACGGCCATGGCACCGCCATGGCCGGTCTGATCGCCGGGACGGGCAAGAGCGGCAACGGAGACGGTGCGTTCGGTTTGGCCCCAGGATCCAAGATCCTCCCCATCCGGATGCCTGAGTCGGGCAATCTGGCCAACCAGGCCGAAGGAAACGAACAATTCAACACCTACGCGCCCAAGGCCATTCGCTATGCAGCCGACAATGGTGCCGAGGTCATCAACGTCTCGATGGCGGTTCGGGAGGGTTCTCCTCAGCTGACAGAGGCTGTGAAGTACGCTCTCAACAAAGGGGCTCTGCTCTTCGCAGGGACTGGCAACGATGGGCATAATGGGCTCGTATATCCTGCTGCGACGCCTGGTGTTGTTGGCGTAAGTGCCCTAGATCAGAAGCTGCAGAAGACTAAGGAGTCGCAGTACGGGCCTCAGGTCGACGTATCGGCCCCCGGTGTCGACATGGTCCACGCCTGCGGCGACAGCGAGAGTGGCCTGTGCAAGTCGAGAGGCACCAGTGACGCCACAGCCATCGCCTCCGCCACCGCCGCGCTCATCTGGTCCAAGCATCCCGAGTGGACCAACAATCAGGTCCTCCGGGTGATCCTCAATACCGTAAGTGGCCCCACCAGCGGCAGCGAGCGCAACGACCACATCGGGTACGGGGCTGTCCGTCCTCTGCGTGCGCTGCAGGAGCCCGGAGACCCGGGGCCCGCCGACGAGTATCCGCTGCCGGACCTCGCCGTAGCCCAGTCGCCGTCGCCGGCTCCGGACCCCTCCAAGCCGACCGCTGGCTCAGGGCCCGACGACGGTAAGACGGAGGCGGCAGCCCCGACCGCTGATGGCAGCGGTGGCTCCAACACCGGACTGTGGATCGGGCTCGGCGTCGGTGCGGCTGTGATCATCGGAGCTGCCGTCGCCGTTTCCCTCGCGCGCCGTCGGCAGCGATGACTATTCGGCAGCGATGATTATTGCGGAGCCGGACCGTCAACACCTGCGGAAGGGATGAAAGCCACACCACGCAGGGAGACCCGTCATGCAGAAGATCAAGACCTTTCTCTGGTTCGACAAGCAGGCCGAGGAAGCCGTCGCGCACTACACGTCGATCTTCGGCGACTCGAGGGTCGTCACCGTGGCGCGGTACGGGGAGGCCGGGCCGGGGGAGCCCGGGTCGGTGATGACCATCGAGTTCGAGCTGGCGGGGCAGCGGTTCGTCGCGCTCAACGGCGGGCCGGAGTTCACCTTCAACGAGGCGATCTCCCTGTCCGTGGACTGCGAGTCACAGGACGAGGTCGACAGGTACTGGGCCGCTCTCACCGAGGGCGGGGAGGAAGGGCCCTGCGGGTGGCTCAAGGACAAGTACGGGCTGTCCTGGCAGATCAACCCGAGGATTCTGGGCGAGCTGCTGAGTGACCCCGACCGAGCCAAGGCGGATCGGGTCATGCAGGCCATGCTCGGGATGAAGAAGATCGACATTCAGGGGCTGAAGGACGCCTACGAGGCGGGTTGAGCGGGTGGCGCCCCCGGCCAGGGGTGACGTGTGTCGGCCGGGGGCTCTCGTGCGTCGTCAGCGGGTGAGGCCCGAGAGGAACGCGTCCCAGGCCGAAGGGCTTATCTCGACCACGTAGCGGTGGCCGGTCTTGGTGTCCGCGACCGCGATGGCGCCGGGAGTCGGAGCCACCGACACGCAGTCGTCGGTGCTGTAGCTGGATGTGCGGAACTCCACTCCGTGGAACGTCGTCATGTCGCCTCCCCAAGAAGCTCTGCGATATGCGAACGCGACCGGCTCGGAGGCCATGCCAGGCTGACGAGGTCCGCGAACGTGCTGTGCATGGTGGCCATGTCGTCGAGTCGCGTCGAGTATGAGCCTCCCATGATCGACTCACAGTAGCCAACGGCTTTACGGGCCAACTCGGCTTCCCTGTCCGGCTCCTTGGCGAATGCCCACAAGGAGAATTGCGAGGCGAACTGAGGCGGGACCGTGTGGAAGGGGAGGATCTGCACGGACAGTGACTGGATGTCCGTCATGGCGAGCAGCCTTCGGAGCTGTTTCCGGTGTGCCTCGACGGCGTCCAGCCCGGGGGCGTGCGCCAGTGACTGCTCGCCGAGGACGAACGCTGCTCGCACTTCGCCTCGTCGCGCCCGCTCAAGGAAGGAGACGGCGCGCGCGGACTTCATGAGGGCCCGTCGTCTGAGCTCATGGTCGGGCAGCCGGGGGAGCGCGGCGCGGATGACGTGCATGCCGTACTCAGGGTCTTGGAGCAGACCGGGGACGGTCAGCAGCGAGTAGGAGCGCAACGACGAGGCGTGGGCGTCCAGGGCGGCCAGGCGCTCGATGTTCGGGCCGCCGTAGGCGGTCTGCTCGACCCGGCCCTGGCCGCTCTGGTCCGGTGCCCGCAGCAAGCCGATCAGTTCTTCCGTGCGCATGCGCAGCCCCTCGACCCCCTGTCATCTCCCATGACGCAGGTCACACTACATTTGGTGACGGGGTGATCACTAGTTGATCGATTGGGGCGGGGCGGAATCGGGCCGACGTCAGCGGTCGTACGACCAGCGGACCAGTCGTCGACCGGTCTTGCGACAGGGGTCAACTCAAGTCATGGCTCTTACGCTGAGGGCCATGACCGCCCTTGATCCGCGTGACGTCGAGGTCGCGCCCACCGACCCCGACCCCGGCGCCGACCCCAGCCCCGAGTCCGGGAATGACGGCCCCGGCACCGACCCCGACCTCGACCTCGACCCCGACGGCCCTGGCGTACGGGGCGGTGTACTCGACAGAACGCACCGGGCCCTCAGCATCGGGATCGTCTCCGTCGTCCTGCTCATCGCCTTCGAGGCGACAGCCGTCGGTACGGCCATGCCGGTCGCGGCCCATGAGCTGAACGGCGTGTCCCTGTACGCCTTCGCCTTCTCCGCGTACTTCACCACCAGCCTCTTCGCCATGGTCCTCTCCGGGCAGTGGGCCGACCGCCACGGGCCGCTGCGGCCGTTGGCCGCCGGGATCGCCGCGTTCGGGGCCGGTCTGGTGCTGTCGGGGACGGCGGGGGCGATGTGGCTGTTCATCGTGGGGAGGGCGGTCCAGGGCTTCGGCGGCGGGCTGGTGATCGTCGCGTTGTACGTGGTCGTCAGCAGGGCCTACTCCGAGCGGCTGCGACCGGCGCTCATGGCGGCGTTCGCGGCGAGTTGGGTGATCCCGTCGGTTGTAGGGCCGTTGGTGTCCGGGACGGTCACCGAACGGCTGGGCTGGCGCTGGGTGTTCATCGGGATACCGGTCCTCGTCGTCTTCCCGCTGGTGCTCGCGCTGCCAGCGATCCGGCGGATGGCGTCGGGGCCTGCCGATCCGGAGGGGCCGCGGCAGGGGTTCGACCGCCGGCGGATCCGGCTGGCGCTCGGGATCTCGCTGGGGGCGGGGCTGCTGCAGTACGCCGGGCAGGACCTGCGCTGGCTGTCGCTGCTTCCGGCCGCGGCGGGGGCCGTGCTGCTGGCGCCCGCGGCGCTGGGGCTGCTGCCGCGCGGGACGTTCCGGGCGGCGCGCGGGCTGCCGTCTGTCGTGCTGCTGCGCGGGGTCGCGGCGGGGGCGTTCATCTCGGCGGAGGCGTTCGTGCCGCTGATGCTGGTCACCCGGCGCGGGCTGTCGCCGACGATGGCCGGTCTGTCGCTCGCGGTGGGCGGGGCGTCGTGGGCGCTCGGCTCGTATGTACAGGCCCGCCCGCGCGTCGAGGCGTACCGGGAGCGGCTGACGGTGCTGGGGATGGTGTTGGTCGCGGCGGCGATCACTGCCGTGCCGAGTGTGCTGATCGAGTCGGTTCCGGTGTGGACCGTGGGTGTGGCGTGGGCGTTCGGGTGCTTCGGGATGGGGCTGGTCCTCTCTTCGACCAGCGTGCTGCTGCTGAAGCTGTCCGCCCCGGAGGAGGCGGGCGCCAACTCGGCGGCGCTCCAGATATCGGACGGGCTGTCCAACGTCCTGCTCCTCGCCGTGGGCGGCGCGGCCTTCGCGGCGCTGGGCGGCGGCGCGGTGGGCCACGCCGCCGAGACGACCGCGACCGCGACCGCGACCGCGTCCGCGACCTCGGCCGCGGGCGGTCCGAGCCCGGCGGCCTTCGCCGCCGTGTTCCTGCCGATGGCCGCGGTGGCGCTGGCGGGGGCGTGGGTGGCGACCCGGTTGAAAACTGCTCCGGTACCAGAATGACCCCAAGAGCAGTACCGTGATGGTATGGCAATGAATCTGCGTCTCCGTGATGATCAGCAAGAGGCCCTCAAGTTGCGCGCCGAGGCGGAGGGCCGCAGCATGCACGCCATAGTGCTCCAGGCGATCGACCGGTATCTGGAGCAGGAGGCCGACCGCGAGACCGTCCGCCGCCTGGGCGCCAAGTACGCCATGCACCATGCGGAGCTGCTGAAGCGGCTGGGGGAGTAAGTGAAGTACCTGACGGTCCAGGAGGCCCTGGACCTGGCGGAACTCGCCTGCGGTGGGCAGCACATCGCCGTACGGGACCTGGGCTTGCTCAGCTCCGCTGTGCACCGTCCCCAGTCGCAGATGTTCGGCGTTGAGGCGTACGCCGACCTGTTCGAGAAAGCCGCCGCCCTCCTGCAGTCACTCGCCGTGAACCATCCACTGGTCGACGGCAACAAGCGCATGGCGTGGATGTGCACCGTGGTGTTCCTCGACTTCAACGGCGCGGACATGGTCGCCATCGACCAGGAAGAGGCGTACAAGCTTGTGGTCGAGGTGTCCAGCGGCACCCTGGAGGATCTGGGGGAGATCACCCGCCGGCTGCGGGCGCTGCACGACGCGATGTGACACGGGTCGCAGTCTGAGGTGCCGGGCTCGTCCCGCCCTTTCGGGTCGCCGGGCCACCGATAGGGTGGCCCGGTTGTCGTATCTGGACGAGCGTCGAACCGGAGACCGTGACTACCACCGCCGCCTCCCACTCACACCATCTCTCGCCCGCCTTTCCCGGCCGCGCCCCCTGGGGCACGGCCGGCAAGCTGCGTGCCTGGCAGCAGGGGGCGATGGAGAAGTACATCCAGGAGCAGCCGCGTGACTTCCTCGCGGTTGCGACGCCCGGCGCCGGAAAGACCACCTTCGCGTTGACGCTCGCGTCGTGGCTGCTGCACCACCATGTGGTGCAGCAGGTGACCGTCGTGGCCCCGACCGAGCATCTGAAGAAGCAGTGGGCCGCGGCCGCCGCGCGGATAGGCATCAAGCTGGATCCGGACTACAGCGCGGGTCCGCTGAGCAAGGAGTACCACGGCGTCGCGGTGACGTACGCGGGCGTGGGGGTGCGGCCCATGCTGCACCGCAACCGCAGCGAGCAGCGTAAGACGCTGGTCATCCTGGACGAGATCCACCACGCCGGCGACTCCAAGTCGTGGGGCGAGGCGTGTCTGGAGGCGTTCGAGCCCGCGACCCGGCGGCTGGCGCTCACCGGTACGCCCTTCCGGTCGGACACCAATCCCATCCCCTTCGTGACGTACGAGGAGGGGAACGACGGCATCCGGCGGTCGGCCGCCGACTACACATACGGATACGGCAACGCCCTCGCCGACGGCGTCGTGCGGCCGGTCATCTTTATGAGCTACAGCGGCAATATGCGCTGGCGCACCAAGGCGGGCGACGAGATCGCCGCGCGGCTCGGCGAGCCGATGACGAAGGACGCCGTCTCGCAGGCGTGGCGCACCGCGCTCGATCCGCGCGGCGAGTGGATGCCCAATGTGCTGCGCGCCGCCGACCAGCGGCTGACGGAGGTCCGGAAAGCCGTCCCGGACGCGGGCGGCCTGGTCATCGCGAGCGACCAGGACCAGGCGCGTGCGTACGCCAAGCTGATCCGTGAGATCACGGGGACGAAGGCGACCGTCGTGCTCTCCGACGACGCGGGCGCGTCGAAGCGGATCGACGAGTTCAGCGATGGCGGCGAGCGCTGGATGGTCGCCGTCCGGATGGTGTCGGAGGGCGTCGACGTACCGCGTCTCGCGGTCGGGGTGTATGCGACGACCATCTCGACCCCGCTGTTCTTCGCGCAGGCCGTCGGCCGTTTCGTACGGTCCCGGCGGCGCGGCGAGACCGCGTCCGTCTTCCTGCCCACGATCCCCATGCTGCTCGGTTTCGCCAATGAGATGGAGGTGGAGCGCGACCACGTCCTGGACCGTCCGAAGAAGGACGGCGAGGAGGACCCGTACGCCGAGTCCGAGAAGGAGATGGACGAGGCGAACAAGCAGCAGGACGAGGACACCGGCGAGCAGGACATGCTGCCGTTCGAGGCGCTGGAGTCCGACGCGGTCTTCGACCGGGTGATGTACAACGGCGCGGAGTTCGGCATGCAGGCGCATCCGGGCAGCGAGGAGGAGCAGGACTACCTCGGCATTCCCGGGCTGCTGGAGCCGGACCAGGTGCAGTTGCTGCTGCAGAAGCGGCAGGCGCGGCAGATCGCGCACAGCCGCAAGAAGCCGGACTCGGAGGCGGATCTGCTGGAGCTGCCGGCCGAGCGGCGACCGGTGGTCTCGCACAAGGAGCTGCTGGAGCTGCGGAAGCAGCTCAACACGATGGTTGGCGCGTATGCCCACCAGAGCGGCAAGCCGCACGGAGTGATCCACAACGAGCTGCGGCGGGTGTGCGGCGGGCCGCCGAGCGCCGAGGCGACGGCGGGGCAGATCCGGGAGCGGATCAAGAAGGTCCAGGAGTGGGCCACCCGTATGCGGTAGACCTCTCGCCCCGAGGAGCCGTTGCTCTCCAGCCGTACGAGGGCCTCTCGCCCGGAGTGGTCGCATTCCTCGTACAAGGTCTCTCGCCCTGGAGTGGTCGCTCTCAGTCGTACGAGGGTCTCTCGCCCCGGAGTGGTGACTTTCAGTCTTACGAGGGAAAGTTCGGGCGCTTGTTCGTGCGGGGATTTCGTTGTGTCCGGACAATGACCTCGGTCCTGAACAGGGGCAAACCGGCCGTCCTGGGAATCTTCGCGCCCGGATTCTGGACGAGGTCTTCCGCTGAGCGGAGCAGCTCGATACTGTCCCGGCCAAGTAAACGCCCCGTGGCAGCGCCGCCGCGGAGCGCAGTCGGTGTGCCAAGGCCTGCCGGCGGCCCTCTAGGTGCGTCGCCGATGGGACCGGTGCCGCGACCCTCGTTTCCAGCGTGACGAGTGTGAGGAGGACCGCCGTCACTCACTCCGAAGGAGGGGCGTCGTGACCGCGGAGACCTCCCAGACGCTCGACAGGGGACTTCGAGTCCTCAAGCTGCTCGCCGATACGGACCACGGGCTGACCGTCACCGAGCTGTCCAACAAGCTCGGCGTCAACCGGACCGTCGTCTACCGGTTGCTCGCCACCCTGGAACAGCACGCCCTCGTCCGCCGTGACCTCGGCGGCCGGGCCCGTGTGGGCCTGGGCGTGCTGCGCCTGGGCCGCCAGGTGCACCCGCTGGTGCGGGAGGCGGCGATGCCGGCGCTGCGTTCACTGGCCGAGGACATAGGGGCCACCGCGCACCTCACGCTCGTCGACGGGGCGGAGGCGCTGGCGGTCGCCGTCGTCGAACCGACGTGGACCGACTACCACGTCGCCTACCGGGCCGGTTTCCGGCACCCGCTGGACCGGGGCGCGGCGGGCAAGGCGATCCTCGCCGCGAGACAGGGCAGCCGTACCGAGCCCGGCTACACGCTCACACACGGCGAACTGGAGGCGGGCGCGAGCGGCGCGGCGGCCCCGCTGGTGGGCGTCACCGGTATAGAGGGCAGCGTGGGCGTGGTGATGCTGGCGGACTCCGTCCCGGAGCGGGTCGGTCCCCGTGTCGTCGACGCCGCGCGCGAGGTGGCGGACGCGCTTCGTTAGCCCCGAGGCGGCGCTCGGTGCGCCTGTGAACGGCACCCGGCCCCCAGCCCCGAGGCGGCGCGGTGCGCGGAGAGGCGCCTGGCCCTCCCAGCCCTGAGGCGGCGCTCGGTGCGCCTGTGAACGGCACCCGGCCCCCAGCCCCGAGGCCGCCCGGTCCGGCGCGCAGATAGATTGGGCCCGTGCTGCTCTCCCGCCTCACGCGCCCCCGTGCCCTCGCCCTGTCCGCCGTACCCGTCGTGGCGCTGCTCGCCGTCGCGGGGCTCGCGCCCCTGCCGTACACCGTGGCGCAGCCCGGGGCCACAGCGGACGTCCTCGGCGCGGACCAGGGGCGGCAGATCATCACGATCTCCGGGGCGCCCACCCGGGACACCGACGGCGAGCTGCTGATGACGACGATCGCGGCGACGGGGCCGTCCGCGGACATCGACCTCGGCGATGTGATCGACGGGTGGTTCCGCACGGACCGCGCCGTGCTGCCGCGTGACGCCGTCTATCCGTCCGGCAAGTCCGACGAGGAGATCGAGCGGCACAACATCGCGGACATGGAGGAGTCCCAGGACGACGCGACCCGGGCGGCGCTCTCCTACCTCGGCGAGGACCCGTCCCAGGTGACGGTCGACCTCCAACTCGCCGACGTCGGCGGGCCCAGCGCGGGGCTGCTGTTCGCCCTCGGCATCGTCGACAAGCTGGACGGCGACGGCGCGGGCGGCGACCTCACCGGCGGCCGTACGATCGCCGGCACCGGGACCATCGAGCCCGACGGGACGGTCGGCGCGGTGGGCGGCGTCTCCCTGAAGACCCAGGCGGCCAAGCGCGACGGCGCTACGGTCTTCCTCGTACCCGAGGGCGAGTGCTCCGACGCCCGCGCCGAACTGCCCGACGGCCTGAGGCTGATCCCCGTCGCCACCCTCAAGGGGGCGGTGGACTCCCTCCGCGCGCTGGAGCGGGGCGCGGAGGTCCCGAGCTGCTGAGCGCCCAGAGGAATCCGAACGAGGGCCTGGCCAGTGTCGCGACAGGGCAAAGCCTGCCGGGAGGGGTGCTAACCCTCTTTGATGAACCCCTCCTCCACCAGCCACTCCTTCGCGACCTCGTGCGGGTCCTCGCCGTCCACGTCGACCCTGGCGTTCAGTTCCCGGGCCGTCTCCGTCGTCAGCTTCGCCGTCACGGGGTTCAGCAGGTCCGCGATCACGGGCCACTTCTCGAGGGTGGCGGTGTGGATCGCGGGAGCTGCGTTGTAGTTGGGGAAGAAGCGCCGGTCGTCCTCCAGGGTGTCCAGGTCCATCGCCTTGATGCGGCCGTCCGTGGTGAACACCTCGCCGAGCAGGCAGGAGTCGGACTGGGAAACCTGGGTGTAGATGATCCCCGCGTCCATCTTCTTGATGCCGGCGGCGGGGACGCCCATCCCGTACGCCTGCTGCATGCCGGGGAGGCCGTCGTCGCGGGACGCGAACTCGTTCTCCACGCAGACGGTCACGGCGGACGGGTCGCGCCGGGCCAGCTCCGCCGCGTCCGAGAGGGTCTTCAGGCCGTACTCGGCGTTGTGCCGCTTGCTGATGGCCAGGGCGTAGGTGTTGTCGAGCGTGGACGCGGGCAGCCAGGTGACACCGTCCGCGAGGTCCGCGTCGCGGACCGCCTGCCACTGCTCCAGCGGGTCGGGGATCGGGTCCTGGTTGCCCTGGTAGGTGATCCAGGCCGTGCCCGTGTACTCGTACATCGCGTCCGCGTCGCCGTTCACGATCGCCTCGCGTGCGCTGATCGAGCCGGGAAGGTTCGTGCGGTCCAGCACCTCCGCGCCCGCCGCCTTGAAGATCAGGCCGATCATCTGGCCCAGGATGAGCTGTTCGCTGAAGTTCTTGGATGTGACCGTCAGGGAGGCGCCTTCCAGGGGGCGGCCCCGGCCTGCCGTACCGGGGGAGACCTCGTCGGCCATCGGCGAGCCGCTCTTCAACCCGCAGCCCGTCAGACCGCCGAAGGCCAGCACGGCGAGGCACACGGCCGATGCAGTCCACCGCTTCATCCCGCTCACTCCGCCTCCAGGCCCCGAGGGGTGAGCACCAGCTCCGCCAGCGACGCCAGCCAGTCGACCAGCAGCGCCAGCGCCACCGTGAGAACCGATCCGAGCACCAGCACCGGCATCCGCTGCGTCTGGATGCCCGAGGTGATCAGGTCGCCGAGCCCTCCGCCGCCCCCGAACGTGGCGAGCGTCGCCGTGCCGACGTTGAGGACGAGCGCGGTGCGCACCCCCGCCAGGATCAGCGGCACGGCCAGGGGCAGTTCGACCCTCAGCAGGGTGCCGACCGCGGACATGCCGATGCCCCGCGCGGCCTCGACCAGTTGGGGGTCGATCGCCTTCAGACCCGCGACCGTATTGGCCAGCACGGGCAGCACCGCGTAGATCACCATGCCGGTGACGGCGGTCGAGGGGCCGATTCCCAGCCAGATCACCAGCAGCGCCAGCAGACCGATCGCCGGGGTCGCCTGCCCGATGTTGGCGATCGCGGTCACCACGGGGGAGGCCTTGCTCAGGCCGCGCCGGGTCAGCGCGATGCCCAGCGGGATGGCGATCAGCAGCACCCAGAACGTGGAGACCGCCGTGAGCCGGACGTGCTGCCAGAGCCGCAGCTGCACGGTGTCCCCGGCCAGCGCGTTCTCGGCGATCGAGTCGAGGTCCGCGTTCGCGATCCAGATCCATGTCGCCGCCGCGACGAGTACGACCACACCAGGCAGCAGCGTCAGCCGCTGCCAGCCGATGCGGGGACGGGGGCGGGGCGCGGGCGGCGGCGGAGGAGGCTCCTCCACGGCCCGGCCCGGGGCGCGGTCCAGGGCGCGGTCCGGGGCTTGATCCGCCGCGAGGTCCTCGCTCATCCCCCGAACCCCTCGAGCTCCCGCTCCGTGCGGTCGTGGTGCAGTTCCTCCAACTGGTGCTGGTGCTCGATCGCCGCCAGCCGGTCCGCCTCCAGCAACTCGTGCACGGAGTTCATCAGCGTCTCCATGTCGACGACGCCGATGTACTCGCCGCGCCGCCCGGTCACCGCCGCCCGGCCCCCGGAGTCCGTCAGCACGGCCTCCAGCGCGTCGCGCAGGGTCGCGTCCCGCGTTACCGTGTCCTGCACCAGCTGTCCCGCCCTGGCCAGCGAGCCCTTGGCGCGCGCCAGGTCGCCGCGGCGCAGCCATTTGTACGGGCGGCCGCGCCGGTCCAGCATCAGCAGCTCGTTGTGCGGGCCCTGACGCAGTCTGTCGAAGACGGACTGCAGCGGGTCGTCGACGCCGACCGTCGGGAACTCGGCGATCGCCACATCCCGTACGCGGGTGAGGTTGAGCCGCTTGAGGGCCGCCCCGGCGCCCACGAAGCCGGAGACGAAGTCGTCCGTCGGATTGGTCAGGATGGCCTCAGGGGTGTCGAACTGGGCGATGTGCGACCGCTCCCGGAGCACCGCGATCCGGTCGCCGAGTTTGATCGCCTCGTCGAAGTCGTGGGTGACGAAGACGATCGTCTTGCGCAGCTCGTGCTGCAGCCGGATCAGCTCGTCCTGCAGATGGTCCCGGGTGATGGGGTCGACCGCGCCGAACGGCTCGTCCATCAGCAGCACCGGCGGGTCCGCGGCCAGCGCCCGCGCCACGCCCACCCGCTGCTGCTGGCCCCCGGACAGCTGTCTCGGATAGCGGCCGTGGAACTCGCGCGGGTCCAGGCCCACCAGATCGAGCATCTCCTCGACCCGGTCCCTGACCCGCGTTCTGGGCCAGCCGGCCATCTTCGGCACCAGGGCGATGTTCTCCGCGACCGTCATATGCGGGAACAACCCCGAGGCCTGGATCGCATACCCGATCTTGCGCCGCAGCTTGACCGGGTCCATGTCGGTGACGTCCTCGTCGTTGATCCGGATCCGGCCGGACGTTGGCTCGATCAGCCGGTTGATCATCTTCAGCGTGGTGGACTTCCCGCAGCCGGACGGGCCCACGAAGATCACGATCTCGCCGGCCTTGATCTCCATGGAGACGTTGTCGACGGCGGGCATGGGATTGCCGGGGTAGCGCTTGGTGAGGTTCTCCAGCCGGATCGTCGCTCCGGACGCGCCGCCCCGGGAGACGGCGCCGCCGAAGGCCGTGTCCGGGACGGGCGTGGCGGAGGATGCGGCGGGCGTGGCGGAGGATGCAGCGGCGGGCGTGGCGGAGGATGCAGCGGCGGACGTGGCGGAGGATGCGGCAGAGGACGTGGCAGCGGATGCGGCGGCGGTGTTCTCGGACGCGGACTCAGGCACGGATCCCCCTCGGAATGGTCAGTCGGCCGAGCAGCACATACGCGGCGTCGAACAACAGGGCGAGGACGACGATCCCGAGCGTGCCCGCGAGGACCTGGTTGACGGCGTTGGCGCTGCCCAGCGAGGCGATGCCACGGAAGATCTCGTTGCCCAGGCCGGGGCCGGAGGCGTACGCGGCGATCGCGGCGATGCCCATCAGCATCTGCGTCGAGACCCGGATGCCGGTCAGGATCGGCGGCCAGGCGAGCGGCAGCTCCACGCGCAGCAGGCGCGCCGTATGCGACATCCCGATGCCCTTGGCCGCGTCGACGAGCGAGGGGTCCACTCCGCGCAGTCCGACGATCGCGTTGCGGACGATCGGCAGCAGCCCGTACAGCGTCAGGGCGATCACGGTCGGCGCCACGCCCAGGCCCACGACCGGGATCAGCAGACCGATCAGGGCCAGGGAGGGGACGGTGAGGAAAGTGGCCGTGGAGGTGATGGCGAGATTCCCGGCCCAGGTGCTTCGGTAGCTGAGCACCGCGATGAGGACGCCCAGCGCCGTGGCGACCACCATGCACTGGAAGACGGCGCTGGCGTGCTGGAAGGCGTCCGTGAGCAACTGCTGGCGCCGAGTGGTCAGATACTCCCAGAAGCTCATAAGCGCTCCCTCGGTCGGCGGACACTCCGATGCCCTCTCCTCGCCCGAGAGGCCCTCGCCGAGAGGGCGGCTACCCGCTCCGTGCCTACCTAGGCGGGGCGCTTTCCGGCCAGACCGCCCGCTGAACCGCTGCCTTCGCCCGGTCCTGCCGCCGCCCGCTGAACCGCTGCCCCGCCCGGTCGCGCCGCGGCGCACCGAACCGGCGACTACTCCGCCCGGTCCCGCGCCGCCTGCTCCACCAGCGGGATGATCCGCAGCGGAACAGGGTTCTCCATCACGATCGCAGTCGACGCCCGCACGATGCCAGCAAAGCCGACAACCCGGTCGATCACCCGTTGAAGGTCGGCGTTGGAGCGGGCGACCAGCCGGCAGAGCATGTCCCCGTGACCGGTCGTGGTGTGCAGCTCCAGCACCTCCGGCACGGTCGCCAAATGGGCCCGGACGTCGGCCCCTTGGCCCTGTTTGATCTCCAGCGTGGCGAACGCGGTGACGGGGTAGCCCAGGGCGGCCGGATCGACGTCCGGGCCGAAGCCGCGGATGACTCCATTGGACTGAAGCCGGTCCATCCGCGCCTGCACCGTGCCCCGCGCCACACCGAGCCGGCGGGACGCCTCCAGCACCCCGATCCGCGGCTCACGCGCCAGCAGGACGATCAGCCGGGCATCCAGATGATCGATCACCATAAGATCTCCTGAGTGGTCATACTGTACACATAGTCCGGTGATTGTCGGCTTTCGCTATGCAGATTGTTTAGTGCTCAGGCAAACTATTGCGCACCTTGTGGATCGGCGGGAGTCTGCGGCTATGGCAGACAACGCGATGACCATGGATCAGACCCCTCACACCGCGCGCGAGGCAGACCCCTTCCCGGTCAAGGGAATGGACGCGGTCGTCTTCGCCGTCGGCAACGCCAAGCAGGCCGCGCACTACTACTCCACGGCCTTCGGCATGAAGCTCGTCGCCTACTCCGGACCGGAGAACGGCAGCCGCGAGACCGCCAGCTATGTGCTGACCAACGGCTCCGCCCGCTTCGTCCTCACCTCCGTGATCAAGCCGTCCACGGACCGGGGGCGCTTCCTCGCCGAGCATGTCGCCGCACACGGCGACGGCGTCGTCGACCTCTCCATCGAGGTCCCGGACGCCCGCGCCGCGTACGCGTACGCCGTCGAGCACGGCGCCACCGGCCTCACCGAGCCGTACGAGGTCAAGGACGAGAACGGCACGGTGGTGCTGGCCGCCATCGCGACCTACGGCCAGACCCGCCACACGCTCGTCCAGCGCGACGGCTACGACGGCCCCTACCTGCCGGGGTTCGTCGCCGCCTCCCCGATCGTCGAGCCCCCGGCCAAGAGGACCTTCCAGGCGATCGACCACTGCGTGGGCAACGTGGAACTCGGCAGGATGAACGAGTGGGTGGGCTTCTACAACAAGGTCATGGGCTTCACCAACATGAAGGAGTTCGTCGGCGACGACATCGCGACCGAGTACTCGGCGCTGATGTCGAAGGTCGTCGCCGACGGCACCAAGAAGGTGAAGTTCCCCATCAACGAGCCGGCCGTCGCCAAGAAGAAGTCCCAGATCGACGAGTACCTGGAGTTCTACGGCGGCCCCGGAGTGCAGCACATCGCGCTCGCCACCAACGACATCGTGTCGACCGTGCGTTCGATGCGGGCCGCGGGCGTGCAGTTCCTCGACGTGCCCGACACGTACTACGACACGCTCGGCGAGTGGGTCGGCGACACCCGGGTGCCGATCGAGGAGCTGCGCGAGCTGAAGATCCTCGCCGACCGCGACGAGGACGGCTATCTGCTGCAGATCTTCACCAAGCCGGTGCAGGACCGGCCGACGGTCTTCTTCGAGATGATCGAGCGGCACGGCTCCCTGGGCTTCGGCAAGGGCAACTTCAAGGCGCTGTTCGAGGCGATCGAGCGCGAGCAGGCCAGGCGCGGCAACCTCTGACCCGCCGTCTGCGGCCGGCGGAGCCGACCGGTGGATGCTGAGCGGCGACCGGCGGGCGACGGACCGGCGGGCGACGGACCGCTGTCCGGGATCGGGGGGTCCGGGCAGCGGTCGCTTACGATCGGCGGCGTGTGCGCTGATGTGATGGTCGCAGAAGACGACGACAAACAGGGCGAGTTGGTCCGCCGGTATCTGGAGCGGGAAGGGCACGCCGTCACGCTCGTACGGGACGGACGCGCCGCGCTCGACCTCGTACGGCAGCGGGAGCCCGATCTGCTCGTCCTCGATGTGATGATGCCGCGCGCCGACGGGCTCGATGTGCTGCGCGTACTGCGGGCCGAGGCCAGAGAACTGCCCGTGCTGATGCTGACCGCCCGCAGCACCGAGGACGATCTGCTGCTCGGGCTCGACCTCGGCGCGGACGACTACATGACCAAGCCGTACAGCCCGCGCGAGCTGGTGGCCCGCGTCCGCACCCTGCTGCGCCGCGCCCGGCGCGGCGGATCCGGAGGACCGGCGGCGGCCGACCCGGTGCTCGCCGTCGGCACGCTGTTGATCGATCCGCAGCGGCACGAGGTGACCGTCGACGGGACGGGCGTGGAGTGCACACCCGGCGAGTTCCGCATCCTCGCCGCCATGGCCGCCGAACCCGACCGGGTCTTCACCCGGCAGCGGCTCCTCGAAGAACTCCACGGCTTCGACCGGTACATCAGCGGCCGCACCGTCGACGTCCACATCATGAACCTCCGCAAGAAGATCGAGGCCGCCCCGCGCCGCCCTTCCCGCCTGCTGACGGTCTACGGCGTCGGCTACAAGCTGACCGACCCGGAGGCCCGCACGGTGCACACCGTGCGGGCCTCCGGCACGGTGCACACCGCACGCACGGGCGGCGGCACGATATGAAACGCGCGGCGCGGTCCGGTCCCCCCGCACATCCGGCCCGCAAGCCCGCCCGGACGGCGGGCGAACGGCGGCTGCCCCTGCGCAAGAGCCTCCTCGGGCGGCTGCTCGCCGTCTCCGCGCTGGTGGCCGCCTGCTCGGTCGCGGCAACCGCCTGGCTGGCCGCACAGACCACCTCCGGCGCGATCCGGCAGGAGCAGGGGCAGAACCTCGCCGACGACGCCCGCATCTACAACACCCTGCTCGGCTACGCGGCCACCCACCCACGGTGGGACGCGGTCGAGACGACCGTGCGGGAGCTCGCGCAGCAGTCGGGCCGCCGTATCGCGCTCACCACACAGGACCGCCGAACGCTCGCCGACTCCGCAGCCCCGCACGGCGACGGCGGGGGCGCGGAGGACGGCGGCGCGGACGGGCCGCCGCCGGAACTGCCGCCCCGCGCCTCCGCCGTCGTCGACCCCCTCTCACCCGACACCGCCCTGTCACCGCCGGCCGACCCGTCCCGGGCCGCCGCAGCAGACCGCATCGACCCGCGCGCCGTCGGCCCCTTCCGGCTGCCCGACGACGAACGCGCCCCACTGCTCCGCGCCGCCGAGACCACGGCCGCCTGCCTCGGCAAGTACTCCATCGCCACCGACATCGTCGACAGCCCCAGCGGCCGCCCGCGCATCCAGGTCGTCGGCAGCGACGAACGCGCCGAAGCCGCCCGCTGCTCGCAGGACGACCTCGACCGGCCCACCAAGACGGAGGCCAAGGCGCTCGACGCGCTCAGCAAACTCACCGACGCCTGCCTCCAGCGCCAGGATCTGCCGCCCGTCGAACTCTCCCTCGACCTGTCCTGGAAGGCGGCGACCCCGGCCCCCGTCCCGCGCGAGGCCCTCCCCGCCGAGAGGAACGACGTCGCCGACCGCGCCATCGCCTCCTGCGTGGACACCGCACGCCGCGAACAGCTCAGCTCCTATGTCGCCTCACCCGCGCTGCTCTACATCGGCGACCCCCGAGGGGGAGCGGTCCCCGGCTTTGAACTGTCCCTCGCCAACACCGCGAAGATCGCCGGCGTCGCCGCCCTCGTCCTGGCCCTGACCGTCGGCGCCTCGGTGCTCGCCGGCACCCGTCTCGTACGGCCGCTGCACGCGCTCACCGGAGCCGCCCAGCGGATGAAGGACGGCGAGGACACCGCGCCCGTACCCGTCACCGCCGACAACGAGATCGGACGGCTGGCCGCGGCCTTCAACGACATGTCCGCGCACCGCGCACGCCTCGAAGCCCAGCGCAAGGCGATGGTCAGCGACGTCGCACACGAACTGCGCACCCCGCTGAGCAACATCCGCGGCTGGCTCGAAGCCGCGCAGGACGGACTCGCCGACCCCGACCCCGCGTTCATCTCCTCCCTCCTGGAGGAGGCGATGCAGCTCCAGCACATCGTCGACGACCTCCAGGATCTGGCGGAGGCGGACGCCGGGGCGCTGCGGCTGCACCCGGAGCCGTTGCGGGCCGCCGAACTCCTCGCCCAGGTCGCCGCCGCGCACCAGGCCCGCGCCGAGACCGCCGGGGTCGCGCTCGCCGTCGACACCGGACCGCCGGACGGCCGCCCGCCCGCACCGGCACTCCACGCCGACCCCGTACGGCTGCGCCAGGCCGTGGGCAACCTCGTCTCCAACGCCGTACGTCACACCCTGCCCGGCGGCCGCGTCACCCTGCGCGCATACGGCTCCGACGACGGCGGCGGCGCCGCGGCCCTGATCGAGGTCGCCGACACCGGGTGCGGCATCCCGGCCGACGACCTCCCCCGTGTCTTCGACCGCTTCTGGCGCGCCGAGAAGTCCCGCAGCCGACGCACCGGAGGCAGCGGCCTCGGCCTTGCGATCGTCCGCAAGCTGGCCGAGGCGCACGGGGGTTCGGCACGGGCGGAGAGCGAGGAGGGAAAGGGATCGGTCTTCTCCCTGCGGATTCCCGCCGCACGGCCCGGACCGTGAGACGCCAGACCCTGATCCGAAGGACACAGCGATCTGACAGTTTCCTCACAACTTCCCTTCAGTCTGGGGGACATGCCCGGCGGCGAGCCGCTCCGGCCGGTGACCGGGCGCCGTCACATCACAGCTGACACAGGAGCTTCACGCTTATGTCCCACCGACTGACCCTGCGCGCCGCCGTCCTCACCGCCTCCGTGGCGGGCGCGCTGCTCATCCCGTCCGCCGCCGCCTTCGCGGACGGCACCCCCACCCCGGCTCCCAAGGACGCGGCGTCCGTGCAGCCCAAGGACGGCAACCCCCGCCCCGTCCCGGCCGAGGACGGCACCCCCCGTCCCGTCCCGGCCGAGGACGACCGCGAGGCCAAGGCGCGCACCGCCAAGGAGCAGGCGGGCAAGGACGCGTCGCCCATCCCGCGCGGCGGAGTCGCCGCCGGTGAGGAGGCCGCCGCCGACGGCACGACGAACACCGCCGCCGTCCTCGCCGGTTCCGCCGCCGGCGCCGCGCTGCTCGGAGGCCTGGGCTTCACCGTGATCCGCCGCCGCACGGGCGGCTCGCGCGCCTGACGCCCGACGATCGCCCCCGCCCTTCCTCTCCGGGGCGGGGGCGAGCCCTGTACGACGACAGGAAACCCTCTTCCCATGCCCATGCCCCTGCCCACGACCCTGCGCCGCGCGCGGCTCCTCGCCGCCGCCGGCCTCGTCGCGGTCACCGCCCTCGCGGGCTGCTCCGCGCCGCAGGACGATCCGCGCCCACCCGCGAAGCCCACCGCGACCCACGCAGTCGTCCCCGACCACGAGGCCGCGGACCCCACCCACCTCGCCATCCCCTCACTCGGCGTGCAGAGCGCCCTGATGCGGCTGGGCCTGAACGCTGACGGCACCGTCGAAGTGCCGCCGCCGGAGAAGGGGATGACCGCCGGGTGGTACACCGGCCTCGCCAAGCCCGGCGAGACAGGCCCCGCAGTGATCATCGGGCACAACGACACCCGTTACGGACGGGCCGTGTTCCATGATCTGAAGAAGATCGCCAAGGGTGCGGACATCGCCGTACGCGACGCCCGAGGCAGGACCGTCCACTTCACCGTCACCGCGAAACAGACCGTCAGCAAGAAGGCGTTCCCCACACAGAAGGTCTACGGCGCGACGGACGCCCCCGTGCTGCGGCTGGTCACCTGCGACGGCGGCTACGACGCCGAGGGCCACCCCGTCGACAACCTCATCGTGTACGCCGAGGTGACCCGCTGACGAAGCGCCGACCCCCGCTCAGCGCCCGGCCGGACTCCCGGACGCGGTGGGAGAGGGAGACGGCGAGGGGGAACGCGGCGCCGGCGTCGCAGTCGGCGCCGCGCCCGACGCCGACGCCGACGCCGACGCCGACGCCGACGGCGTAGGGGCCGGGGTCCCCGCCGGCCGCTCCAGCTCCCGCGGCGCGCCCTCCGGCGGCTCCCCGATCGCCTCCAGGGCCTCCCTCGCCTTCGGCGCCCACATCGGAGAGAAGTCGGGGTTTGTCCGCACCGCCTCCTCCAGATGCCGCCGTGCCGCGCCGTACCGTCCCAGCGACCGCTCGATCTCCCCCCGGTGGTACGAGAACAGCGCACTGCGCCGCCCCTTGTCCATCGCCTTCCGGGCGAACTCCAGCGCCTGCTGCGACCGGCCCGCCCGGTGCAGCGCCCAGCCCAGCGCATCCGCCATGCCGACGCTGCGCCGCCCCTTGTCCCACTGGGCCTGCAGCCTCCGCACCGCCGCCTCCGCGCTGCCGTGGTCGGCCTCGTACCGCCCCAGCAGCAGCGTGGAGTCCACCCCGTGCTTCGCCGCCTCCGCCACTCCGTCACGCAGCCGCTCGTACTGGAGGCGGGCGTCGCCGTCCAGGCCCAGCGACTGGTACAGCTCACCGGCCTCAAGCGCGTACGCGGGCAGCGGACGGCCCTTCTGCGCCGCCCCGTAGTCACGCAGCGCCTCGTCCGTACGGCCCAGCGCCGCCAGCGCCCGGGCCCGTCCCGCCAGCGAGGCGTGATGGTCGCTCCGTGCCCGCAGCGCCGCGTCGTAGTGGGCGATCGCCTCCGCCGGCTCGCCCCGCTCCCATGCGAACTCACCCATCCGGTGCAGCGCCGCGGCCTTCTGCTCCGGGCCCTCGGCGTTCGCGGCGGCGTCGTGCGCCGTCGCGGCCGCGTCCTCGCGCCAGCCGCGGTCGCGGTAGACGAGCGCGGCGACGCCCCTCGCCTGCGGCCCGGAGTTCAGCTCCAGCATCCGGTCCACGGCCTTGCCGGCCGCCTTGTAGTCGCCCAGGCCGTTGTACGCCTCGATCAGCAGCGGATACGTCGTCCACCGCTTCGGCTTCCGCTTGACGGCCCGCTCGCCCCAGCCGCGGGCCCCGGCGAAGTCCCGCCGGGCGTTGGCCAGCGCCGCCATGCCCGCCATCGCCTCAACGTTGCCCTCGTCGGCCGGCACGACGTCCAGCGACTTCTTCAGCGCCCGCTCGGCCTTCGGGAACTGCGCAGACTGCGCCAGCCGCACCCCGCGCTGCACATACGCCGTGCCGAGCACCGCCCACGACTCCTCGTCGCGGGGGTGATCCTTCAGCCACCTCTCCCGGTCCTCGATGAGCGCGGCCAGATCGGCGGGCGCGGCAGGGGCGCCCGCGCCCGCCGCCGCCATCGCCCGCCCGGCAGGCCCCGGCGCGGGCGGTGGATCCTCGCCCCATCCGGGCGCGAGCGCGATGACTCCGGCGACGAGCGTCGCACCGACCAGCAGGCTGACCGCGGCGTTCTTCACGTGATCCCTCATGGCGCTCACTGTGCGTCAGGGCGCAGCCCGTACGGAGGACACTCTCGGCGGTGCGCAGCACAAGGCGACCGGGTTCACACCGATGGCCCCCGGTGGAAGGCTTAGATCATGGATGGACTCCCGCACCGCGGCCCGGAGCCGGCCCCGCAGCCGCTGATCGAACGGCTGGCCGCCGGGCTGCCCGCAGAGGCCCTGATCTCCGACCCGGACGTCATGGCCTCCTACGCCAACGACATGGCCGGCTTCTGCCCGGCGGGCCTCCCCGCCGTTGTCGTCCTGCCCCGCACGGCAGAGCAGGTGCAGCACATCATGCGCACGGCTTCTCAGCTGCGCGTCCCCGTCGTTCCGCAGGGCGCGCGCACGGGCCTGTCCGGCGCGGCCAACGCCAGCGACGGCTGCATCGTGCTGTCCCTGGTGAAGATGGACCGCATCCTGGAGATCAGCCCCGTGGAGCGGATCGCGGTCGTCGAGCCGGGCGTGGTCAACGCGGCGCTGTCCCGCGCGGCCGGCGAACACGGCCTGTACTACCCGCCCGACCCCTCCAGCTGGGAGACCTGCACCATCGGCGGCAACATCGGCACGGCCTCGGGCGGACTGTGCTGCGTCAAATACGGGGTGACCGCGGAGTACGTCCTCGGCCTTGACGTCGTCCTCGCGGACGGCCGGCTGCTCACCACCGGCCGGCGCACCGCCAAGGGGGTGGCCGGATACGACCTCACCAGGCTGTTCGTGGGCTCGGAGGGCAGCCTCGGCATCGTGGTCAAGGCCGTGCTCGCGCTGCGGCCGAAGCCGCCGGAGCAGCTCGTCGTCGCCGCCGAGTTCGACTCGGCCGCCGACGCCTGCGCCGCCGTCTGCGCGATCATGGAGCGGGGGCATACGCCGTCGCTGCTGGAGCTGATGGACCGCACGACCCTGCGCGCGGTCAACGCCCTCGCCCACATGGGGCTGCCGGAGCGCACCGAGGCGCTGCTGCTGGCCGCTTTCGACACCGCGGAACCGGCCGCCGATCTGGCCGCCGTCGGCGAGCTGTGCGCGGCGGCGGGCGCGAGCGAGATCGTTCCTGCGGATACTGCGGCCGAATCCGAACTCCTTCTGCAGGCACGCAGAATGTCGCTCACGGCACTCGAGGCCGTGAAGCCCGCCACGATGATCGACGATGTGTGCGTGCCGCGTTCCCGGCTGGCCGCGATGCTCGACGGCACGGCCGCCATCGCCGACAAGTACGGGCTGACCATCGGCGTCTGCGCCCACGCGGGCGACGGCAACACCCACCCCGTCGTCTGCTTCGACCATGCCGACCCCGACGAGTCCCGGCGGGCCCGGGAGTCCTTCGACGAGATCATGGCGCTCGGCCTGGAGCTCGGCGGCACCATCACCGGCGAGCACGGCGTGGGCGTGCTGAAGAAGGAGTGGCTGGCCCGGGAGCTGGGCCCGGTGGGTCTGGAGCTCCAGCGGGGCATCAAGCAGGTTTTCGACCCGCTCGGCCTGCTCAACCCCGGCAAGCTGTTCTGAGCCGTACGCGCTGTCCTGGCAGGTGTGGTCGCATGCCATGCGTCGCGGCGGGAGGGGCCTCGGCCGCATCACGGTCCGCGAACCGCCCTACCGGGCCGACCCGCGGCATGAGGAGCCGCAGCAGATCAACGCCCTCGTCGGTGTCCGCAGGGTCCACATCGGCGACCCCGACGGCCACAGCGTCGAGTTCCCCGTCCATATGCACGTCATCTACCGAAGGTCAGCCCTGCCCCTTACGAAGACTCGTCGGAGGACGGCCGGAACCTGTCCCGCAGCCATACGTCGTCGGCCGGGGTGCGCGCGAGCAGCCCGGCCAGACCGTCGTCGATGCCGAGCCGTTCGGACTCGGCGCCCGGCGGGACCACCCGCAGCGTCCGCTCCAGCCAGGCGGACACTGCGGACGACGGCGCCTCCAGCAGCGCGTCGCCGTCGGGGGAACTCAGCGCCACCAGCACCACGCTGCGTCCCTCGTACTTCGTCGGCCAGATCCGCACATCCCCTTGGCCGCACGGCCGGAACACGCCCTCCACCAGCAGCTCACGGGCGAAGGTCCAGTCCACGGGATGGTCGGAGCCGATGTGGAAGGTGATGTGCACGGCGTACGGGTCGTCGGTGCGATAGGTCAGCCGGGCGGGCACCGGGATACTGCGCTCGGGTGACAGCACCAGTTTCAGCTCCAGCTCGCGTTCCACGACGGTGTGCTGCATCGAAGTGCCTCTTCTCTCGCTTTCGGGTGTTTCTGCGTGCGGGTGCACCGGCCGCCCGGGGGCGGCGCTGCTGGAGGAGACACGGATGCCGGCCGGTCATTACGCGGGTTCCGAAGGTTTTTCCGGGACAACTTTCCGTTACCGCATGGCGACTGAAAAGTTGTCGTTATGGCTGGAGCGGTCCGCGGGCTCTCAAGGGTCTGATAGATGTGGTGCCTTGAAGTGAGCCTCGAGCAGATACGGGACCACGGTGATGAGCGCCCCAACCCCGGCCGCAGGTGACGGCAGCAGCCCCACACCCGGCTACTACCCGGATCCCTCCATTCCCGGATATGTCCGGTACTGGAACGGAGCGGCCTGGGTGCCCGGCACAAGCCGTCCCGCCCCGAAGGCGGGCGAGGCGATGCCCGCCGCCCCGCACTCGGCGGCCGCGGCCGCCGCCTCCGCGACCGCCTCGGCGTCCGCGCCGCCGCCG
>NZ_JADWYQ010000040.1 GCF_022414575.1 Streptomyces sp. MUM 178J
ACGCGGCCCAGGCGGCGCGGCGGGCGGCCGACTGCGCGGCGGCGGAGGCGCGGATGGCGGTGCGGGCCGCGTTCGCCGCTCCCTTGGCCGCCCCGGCGGCCTTGCGGGCAGCCTGGCCGGACTTGGCGACGTCGTCGCGGGCGGCGTCGGCCTCTTCCGCCGCCCGCAGGGCCGCCTCCTTCGCCTTCTCCGCGGCCGTCTTCGCCTTCTCGGAGGCGTCTACGGCCTGGTCGGTGCGGAGCTTGGCCCGCTTGCCCTGGCGCTCGACGACGGCGACGAGCTGGTCGATGGTCGCCGTCTCCTGGTCACGGGCGCGGGCGATGTGCTGCCCGGTCTCCAGGAACCAGTGGACGGCGCCGGGAGTGCCCTCGTTCAGGGCGCGTTGGGCGTACTTCGTCACCTCCGGCGAGGCGGTGGCGAGGATCTTGAAGACTTCGGTGCGCTCGTCCTCGATGCGGGCGGTGTACTGACCGGTGGTGAGGAACTCGGTCAGGGCTTCGCTGGTGCCCTTGTCCAGCGCCGCCTGCGCCTCGCGCTTCACGCCCCTGTCGCCGTCGGCGAGGATGCTGAAGGTGAGGACGCGCAGGTCTTCGAGTTCCGCTGTCTTGAAACCGCCGTCGAGGAAGGCGGCGACGGCGTCGTCTCCGGCGTTGAGCGCGGCGGTGACCTCCCGGCGGGTTCCCCGTCCCGCGCGGGAGAGGGCCTTGATCACGGCGACGCGGTTGTCCTCGGCGACGGCCCCGGCGAGTTCGGCCGTGAGGAAGCGGTCGATGTCCTCGGGTGTGCCGGTCAGGGCTGCGGCGGCGGCCTTCTTCACGGCCTTGCCGCCGGCCTTCCACGCCGTGACGGCCTTCGCGCGGGCGGTGTCGGGCAGGGTCTCCGGGTCGGGAAGGCCGACGTCGGGCAGTGTGGCGGCCATGGCACGGGTGCCGGCAGCCAGCGGGAGAGCGGTCGCGGCGGTGGTTGCGGCTATGGTGCCGAGGATCCGCCGCCGACTCCAGAACGTACTCTCCAAGATGGTCCCCCTTTGGATCGGCGCGCCCAACGACAGTGCGCATGCGGATGGGCCGCCAGACGTATTCGCTTGGTCAGATGCGCATGCGTCATGTCCGCTGCAGGACAAGGGTGTTACGCAGAGACGCGAGACATGCGCCCCGTGACCATATGCAAGCAAAGGGTGTATTGGCCACCTATGAGGAAGAGATCAAGACACGGGAAGGGCCACAACACCCGCGCCCGACGGGGCGGTTGAGGCTGTCGGACATCAACTACCTTGCCGCACAAGACAGTCCTTGACTATCATGCGCCGCATGACAATTGCGTTGCCCGGCGCGGCAGCCGACCAGCGGCGCACCCAGCTGCTGCGCGGCGTCCTGGACCTGTGCCTGCTGGCGCTCATCGCCGAGCGCCCGCGCTATGGCTTCGAAATCGTTTCGGGCCTGGCGGAGAACGGGCTGGAGCTGGTCAGCGAGGGCAGCATCTATCCGCTGCTGGCCCGCCTGCAGAAAGGCGGCCTCATCGACGCCTACCGGGCTCCGTCACCGTCGGGCGGGGCGCCGCGCAAGTACTACCGGCTGACCGGCGAGGGCCGTGCCGCGCTGACCGCGGGCCGCACGACCTGGCAGGGCTTCGCGACGGCCGTCGACCGGACGCTGTCCGACACGCAATCGGGGGAAACGGATGAGACCCATGACGCTGACCGCTGACGACATCCTCGACCGGTGCCGCAGCGAGTGGCTGTTCCGCGATCTGCCGGAGGCCGAGGTCGACGACATGGTCGCGGAGCTGCGCGACCACCTCGACGACGCGTCCGGCGCGGGCAGGCCGCCGGCCGCGGTGGTGGGCGAGGACCTGAACGCCTTCGCCTCGGCCTGGGCGGCCGAGCGCCGCGCCGAGCGGCCGCGCCGCCGGACGCCGCGACAACTCGCCCTCCACGCCTACAGCGGTGCGGCCGCTCTGCTGCTGGGCCACCACCTCGTCGGCTGGTCCGCCCGCGTCGAAGTCGTCCCCGGCTCGGTCGCCGCCATCGGCCTCTTCGCCGCGCTGATGTCCTGCACCCCGTACTGGCGCGCCCTGCTGCACTGGCCCCTGGGCCGCTGGATGGCGCTCTGCTTCGGCTTCTCCGCGCTGCTGCTCGCCCTGTTCCTGGTCGGCGGCGCACCGGTCCTCTTCAGCGTCCCGCTGTGGGGCACCGCGCTGTTCTGCCTGCCGGCCTTCGCCGTCGCCGCCGCCTCCCGGCTCAGGCCTTCACCGGATCAGACCTTCACCGGATAGGAGATGAGCAGGCCCACCGCGCCCAGCAGGGTGACCAGGCCGAGGACGAAGAGGCCCAGCCGGGCGGGACCTGCCCGCATACGGCTGGTGAGGGCGGCGAAGAACAGCACGAGCGCGAAGAGCACCGCCGTCAGGACGTAGTTGTCGGAGCGCTGGTTGGCCTGCCGCGCCTTGGCCGACAGGTCCTCGGCCTCGTTCAGCTGCTTCACCGCTTCCTGCAGGGTGGCGAGCTGGTACTCGGGCATGGCGAACGGCGTGCTCGGAGCGTCCGGGTTCTGCAGCGGACGCGTGGCCAGCCATGCCTGCATCGCCGGTTTGAACTCGCTGCGGAACCTCTCGAACAGCGCCCCTGAGGCACGGTCCGGGTCCGGGACGTACTGGCCGTCCGGGCGCTCCGCGCCGCCTTCGAGGATCTCCTGGTTCAGCAGGGAGAGCCACTGCGTGAACATGATGACGTCGATCGTGACGAACTGGCCGGCCTCGGTGGAGTTGCGGGTGGACTCGGTGCGGGTGGCGGACGCGGACGCATACGAGTTGGCCTGGACCCCGCTCCACTTGGCGCTCTGGAAGCCCGCCCAGGCGGTGCCGACGGCGGCCAGGGCGATCACCACGGTGAGCGTGAGCTCCAGCCAGCCGGGCATCTCCTTCTTCTCCCCGGCCTTCTCCTCCCCCGCCTTCTCCTCAGGCGCTTCGGTCCCTTCCCGCTCCCCCGGCTCCCCCGGCCCCTCCGGCTCCTGCTCCTTGCCCTCCATTCGGCCAGCGTATGAAGGCCCGCGCCGGTCTACCCGCCGAGAGCTCCGAGGCTGGGCCGTCCGGGTGGCGGACCGCCGGATAGCATGCACCGTTCAGGGCAGTTGGCAAGGGAGTACGGGGTGCGGGCAGGTTCGTCACGATGGGACCTGCGGTCCCTCGCCCCGGCCGTCTCCCTCTATCTGGCGATACGGGCGCTCGGCCTAACCGTTCTCGCACTCTGGTCGACGGCGAACGGCGCCAGCGCGCATGTGCTCCTCAGCCGCCGCTGGGACTCCCTGTGGTACGCGCGGGTCGCGGAGCACGGCTACGGATTCACACTCCACGCGCCCGACGGCCGGGACCTCTCCAGCATGGCCTTCTTCCCGCTGCTGCCCTGGCTGGAGAAGACCGGATCGGCGCTCTCGCCCCTGGCCCCGTCCGACATCGGCCTGCTGGTCAGCGCCCTGGCCTCGGCAGCCGCCGCCGTCGGCCTCTTCGCGCTGGGCCGCCAGGTCCACAGCGACCGGGCGGGGCTGATCCTCGCAGGCCTGTGGGCCGCGCTGCCCGTCGCCGTCGTGCAGTCCATGGCGTACAGCGAGTCGCTGTTCGTCGCCCTCGCCGCCTGGTCGCTGTACGCGCTGCTCCGCGACCGCTGGCTCACGGCCGGGGTCCTCGCCTGCCTCGCCGGGCTGACCCGGCCCGTCGGCGTCGCACTGAGCGCCGCGCTGATCATGACCGCCGTCCTGGCCGAACGCCCCCGCCCCGCGCGCATGATCGCGGGATGCGCCCTCGCCCCGCTGGGCGCGGCGGGCTACATCCTGTGGACGGGACACCAGCGGGGCGAACCGCTCGGCTATCTCGACGTCCAGGCGGAGTGGGGGAACGGCTTCGACGCGGGGCTGGGATTCGCCCGCTTCCTGGCGACGCCCGTATGGGCCTCCCCCCTCGCCACGGCCCTGGTCCTGGCCGCGCTGCTGGCGCTCGCCGCCTGGCCGCACCGGGCCGCCTGGAAACAGCGCCTGCCGATCTCCCTGATCGTCTACTCCGCCGTGGTGACCGCGCTGGCACTCGGAGCCTCCGGCTACTTCGGGTCCAAGCCCCGGCTCCTCATCCCGGCCTTCCCGATCCTGCTGCCGCCGGCCATCCTGCTGGCCCGCTCCCGCCCGGTGTACACCTGGGTCACGCTCACGGCACTGGCGGCGGTCAGCGCGGTCTACGGCGCGTACTGGCTGAACGGCACGGGCCCCCCGTAGGGCGGCGTCCCCGTGCGGAGAACCGGTCGCGGCCCGGCCCCCGGCCGAGGCCGACGGCTACGGCTACGGCTACGGCTACGGCTACGGCTTGGCTGACCTGCGGCTGCGGCTGCGGCGACGGCTGGGATTGCGGCTATGGCTGCGGCTGCGGCTGCGGCTGCGGCTGCGGCTGCGGCTGCGGCTGCGGCGACGGGACGGCAAGGGGCCTCACTCCGCGCTCTCCGGGGAGAGAATCCCGTCGAGCCAGTCGAAGGCGCAGCGGTCGAAGACCGACCTGTTCCAGATCTGGCAGTGGCCGAAGGCGCCGTCCTCCCCGCCCAGCCGCACCAGCGTCTTCGGTCCCGCCACCGCGTCGTGCAGCAGCTGCGCGTGCGCGGAGAGGGGGTCGCTCTCGTTGGCGACGACCAGCGCGGGGCAGGCAATCCGTCCCGCGACGTCGGAGAGCGTGTAGCGGCTCAGCTCGATGATGTACGCGCCGAGCGATTCGACGCCGTGCGTCCACAGTCCTCGCTGCACCAGCCGCCAGCGGCCCATCGGGCTCTCGGCCGCCGGGGCGACGAGCGCGGTCAGCTCGTCGGGGTCGACGTCAGGCAGCCGGTCCATGACGTCCGGCGGCAGCCCCATGCCCGCCAGCAGGTCCCACATCCCGGGGTCGGCGATCAGAGCCGCCACACGGCCGTCGCCGCTGACCCCTCGCGGCGCGAGGAAGCCGCCCAGGCTCATGCCCATGACGGCGATGCGCCCGGCGTCGACCTCGGACCGCCCAGCGGCGTAGTCGATCACCGGGCGGAGCACGGTCTCCCAGTCCGGTCGCAGCCGCAGCCCCTGCCGGATGAGCACGCTGCCCTGCCCGGGGCCGTCCACGAGCAGGCAGGCATACCCGCGGCGCACCGCCGGGACCGCGTGCATCGCATAGGCCTCGTGAACGTTCGAGTCATAGCCGTTGACCGACACCACCGTGGGCAGCGGCGGCCCGGCGGGGTCGGCGTCGGCCGGCAGACAGAGGTATCCGGGGAGGGTGGTCCCCTCGAACGGGATCTCCACCGCCTCGACGGGCTGCGGGGCGAGCGCGGCGAAGCTGCCGAAGCAGTCGCTCTCCAGGTCGAACGCCTCCGTGAGCCGGGGGTCGACCGGCTCTCCGAACAGCGGCTGGTAGGCCGTCCGGAAGTAGGTGGCAGCCCGCTGGTAGCCGTCCGCGGCGCTGGTCCAGCGACCGGCGGCGGCGCTCTCGCCCGCCGTCTCCGCCAGCCTGCGGGCGAGCGCCGTCCACTGTCCGTACCAGCCGTCCCGGTCCCCGGGCTCGATCCGCCGGGCGGTTGCCGAGCACTCCCCCATCTCCGCCGCGCCCCGGGCGACCAGTGCGATCGCCCGGTCCGTGAACATCTGGAACAGCGGGTCGTCGTCGAAGAACTCCAGCATGGAACGCGCCTCCGCGGTGACGGCACAGTGGGACTGCCACGCTATGGCGCGCCGGTGCGGGGCGCTTCCCGGCGGGGACCGCACGGTGGACGCCCTCCCTTCCTGCGGTGCGGCATCGTGCGCGCGGCGTGATCGTGAGCGCGTCCGTGCGGGAGCTCACCGCCCCCTCGCCGCACTGCGAGAACTGCGACGCCGCACGGGACGCGGGGCCGCCCCTCTGCTGCGCGGCCGGCCGGGGTACGCGCCGCGCCTCGACGCGGACGACGACGGCATCGGCTGCGAGCGCGAGAAGTGATGCCCGACGCCGCCACCGCGCTAACTCTGACCGGGCACGCCCGTCTCGCTCGGCCAGTGCTCGGGCTCCTCGCTGGTCTTCACCTCGCACACGGCCGGTTCGCCCGGCGCGGGCGAGATCCCGGAGGCGACCTCGCGGACGCCGTCGAGCATGATCCGGCAGGACGCGGTCCGCCCGTCCTGCGGAGTGATCACGACGCGCGCGACGTCTCCGGTGTTCACCACGGACTCCCCGCTCCACGGCAGCGACGCCCCGCTGACCCGCTGCGTGTCGAGGGCGCCCTCGAACCGGTCCGGGCTGACCGTGTAGGCGATCTCCCCCGTCCCCGGCCCGCCCTCTCCGTCCGCGGAGGCCTCATACGTCAGATACCAGCCGTTCCCGCCGCGCAGTTCCTTGAGCCAGGTGAAGCCGGGGCGGCCGACGAGGACGGCGACGGCGAGCCCGGCGACCGCTGCTACTGCGAGAACGATCCCGAGCGCCATCGGCGTGTTCCGGGTGCGCTTAACCATGCCTGTCACGCTACGGCGCTCTGCCGGGCCGTTTCACCAGACCGCAGACGGGCTTCCGCGTCCTACCTGAGGCTGACGCCGGGCCCGGACGTCAGACCTGCGACGCGGATCGTCGACCACGCCAAACAAAACGGAACTCCGTTCCACTTGATAAACGGAACAACGCTCCGTATCTTAAACGGAACGGCGCTCCGCTTCATCTCGCGGAGCTGCGCCCCGGACGCCCTTGTCCATCTCCCACTCCGCCGGCCCATGGGATCTCGCCGGCGGAAGCCATCGAAGGGAAACGCCCATCGTGAGTGCACCGACCTCCGCATCCGACGCCTTCACCTCACCATCCCCCGTCCTCTCGGTCAGTCCGGTCACACTCAAAACACCCGGCCGAGCAGTCGACCTGGAGGTACGCGTCTCCGCGCCCATGACCGGGAGCGACCTGCCGGTCATCCTCCTGTCGCACGGTCAGGGCTACTCGAACCACCTCTCCTCGCTGAACGGCTACGCCCCCCTCGCCAACTTCTGGGCCGCGCACGGCTTCGCCGTGATCCAGCCCACCCATCTGAGCTCCATGACACTGCGCGGAACCCTGGACCCCGACACCCCCGGCGCGCCGCTGTTCTGGCGATCGCGAGCAGAAGACATGACCTGCGTCCTCGACCAGCTCGACGCGGTCGAGGCCGCCGTCCCGCAGCTCCTGGGACGCCTGGCCCACGACAAGGTCGCCGTGGTCGGACACTCGATGGGCGGCCACACAGCGAGCCTGCTGCTGGGCGCCCGGCTCACCGATCCGGACGACGGGACGACGGTGGACCTGGCCGAGCCCCGGATCAAGGCCGGCGTCCTGCTCGCCGCGACCGGCCGGGGCGGCGACGCCCTCACCGAGTCCGTGGCCGAGAACTGGCCCTTCTTCCGCACCACGGACTTCTCCCGGATGACGACGCCCGCGCTCGTGGTCGCCGGGGACAAGGACGACTCCGCCCATCTGACGGTCATGGGCCCCGAATGGCACGCCGACCCGTACCACCTCGCACCGGGCCCCAAGTCCCTGCTCACCCTGTTCGGCGGGGAGCACGGGCTCGGCGGGGTCTCCGGATACGACGTAGCCGAGACCACGGACGAGAGCCCTGAGCGACTGTCCGCGGTCCAGCGCCTCACCTGGGCCTACCTCCGCAGCCGGCTCTACCCCGGGGACCCCGCCTGGCAGGCGGCGCAGGACGCGCTGGCGGCGGACCCCAACCCGCCCGGGACGATCGAGTCCAAGTAGGCGGGAGGCCGGGGACGCCGGGGCTCAGGGCCGGATGCTGCGGGCGAGCCAGGGGGTGAGCGTGAGGCTCGTGATCGGCTCCTTGTACACGGCGTCCCCCGGCAGCGGGACGACGAGCCACTGTCCGGGCGGGAAGAATCGGCCCTTCACAGAGGCGAGCCCGCCGTAGACAGACCGCAGGAAGGCGGGGACGGAGTCCCGGGGGACGTCAGGGAACTCCACCCCGTCCACGGTGACCGTCGCGTCGTCGTCCGGCGCCGGGTAGAGGTGCACGATGACGGCCGGGGAGCCGTCGATCTCCACATACGCCTCATGCGGCAGCGACCCGTCCGGATCGAACACGGCGAAGGGATCGGCGGCCGTCCGCCGGGTCGTCTGGTCCGCGCCGATGTCGTGGGCGACGGTCAGCCCGCGACCGTGAGCCTCGGCGATCCCCGTGATCGCGGCGACGGCGGACTCGGTGGAGTGGGTCACGCGCGGGAGAGCCCCGAGGCGATGAACTGCGCCCACTGGGCCTCGGGGAAGGCGAGTTGAGGGCCGGGGACGTTCTTGGAGTCGCGGACGTGGACGAGACCGGGGGTGGCGGCGACCTCGACGCAGCTGGGGCCGTCATTGCTGCTGTAGCTGCTCTTGAACCAGGCCGCCTCGACGCAGTCGGGACCGTCGTTGGTGCTGTAACTGCTCTCGGTCCATATGGACGGCTTGAGTGTCATGTCTCTCCCAGCAGTTTCTCGATGAAGGCGAGCGACTCCCGTGGGGTGAGAGCCTGCGCCCGGATGCTTCCATACTGCAGTTCAAGGACCTGATTGACCTTTGGATTGGCGGTCACCCGGCTCCTGCCGTAGCCCTCCGAATATCCGAGCACCGCCCCGTCCTTGAGCTTCACCAATTGAATGTCACCGCCCATGCCGGCGTGCTCCTCGGTCTCCGTCGGCATGACTTGCACCTCGACATGCCGCAACTCACCAAGCGCAAGCAGGTGTTCGAGCTGACGGCGCAACACCATCTTGCCGCCCAGCGGACGCCTGAGCGTGGCCTCTTCCTGGACAAAGGTGAGGACGGGGGCAGGCTTGCGCTCGAAGATCGCATGCCGAGCCACACGAGCGGCCACGTGGTTCTCGATCTCCTCCTCAGAGTAGGGCGGCCGCCTCATCGCGAACAGGGCCCGTACGTGCTCCTCCGTCTGCAACAGGCCATGGATGTTGTGTGTGCCGTACCACCCGATCTCAATGGCCTTCGTCTCCAGCCTCACAAGGTTCCGCACCTTCGGCGGATACCGGGTCTCCGCCACGTCCTCCTTGAACTGCGCGATCTTGCCGCCCGCGCCCAGCACCTCGTCCGCCTTCTCCAAGAACGTGTCACTCGGGGTCCGGCGGCCGCACTCCACCGACGAGACCTGCTCGTCGCTGTAGCCGATCGCCCGAGCCAGCTCCGCCTGGCGCATCTTCGCTGTTTCTCGCCACAGCCGGATCTGCTTGCCGACCGTCTTGAGGACCGCGCCGGAGTCGTCCTCGAGGTCCATCGGGTTCGTCGGGTCTGTCGGGTCCGTCGTCGAATGGTCCATGCCGACCACGCCTTTCGTTCACGCTCCGTGCCGGGACAACCACCCATCACCGTATGCACGGACGGCCACACCGAGTGACATAAACGCAGGAATCACCCACACGTGGCCGCCGCTGTGATCACCGACACATGTGGGGCGCATATGACCAGAGTTAACGGCTGCGACATAGCATGGAAGACGACCAACTAGCCTTCTTTCATTGGGGGATTGATGCGCTCGGCCTTAGCAAGGAAGCGCAAGCTCGCCGTCGTCGGAGTCCTGACCGCCATAGGCATGGCGACTCCCGTCGTCAGCGCCGTCGCCGCGGAGATCAGCGGCAGCAGGCTCCCGTTCTCCATCGCGACATCGGGCAGCAAGGAGGACGGCGACCGCTGGAAGGGCAAGAGCAGCGGTCACGCCAAAGCGTGCGGGGACGTTCCGGTGAATGACACCAGGACGTTCAGCGCCTACATCTACCAGGACAAGAGCTTCCGCCCCGATCCGCAGATCGCCAGCACCTCGCGCAGCTACAGGCAGGGGTACGGCTGCGGCTCGTACAAGGGCACCAGCACGAGCGGCAAGTACTACACCAAGGCCACCTGGTCGGGGATCTCCGGCAGCCGGGCCTACGGCTACGTGAACGCCCAGAACTGATCGGGCGGCACATGACCACTCGCAACAGCGCCGCCGCGGCCGGCTCCCAGCCGGTCGCGGCGGTCGCGGGCGTGACCGTGCGGTACGGGTCCACGACCGCCCTGGACGACGTCTCCCTTGAATTCCGCTCCGGGGTCACCGGGCTTCTAGGGCCCAACGGAGCAGGCAAGAGCACCTTGTTGTCTGTGCTGAGCACCGCCCGCAGGCCAAACTCCGGTGCGGTCGCCCTGCTCGGGGAGGAGACGCCAGGGCGTGCGTCGCGGGCGCGGCGCGTGCGGGAACGGATCGGTGTGCTTCCGCAGTCCTTCGGGTTCTATCCGCGCTTCACCGTCCTGGAGTTCACCGAGTACGCGGCATGGCTGCGCAGGGTGCCCGCCGCCCGGCGGCGGGAGCGGGCCCGTGAGGCGCTGCACCTGGTGCAGATGGAGAAGCACGCGGACGCCCGGATGGGGGCGCTGTCCGGCGGCATGCTCAGGCGCGTCGGCATCGCCCAGGCCATGGTGAACGAACCTGCTCTGGTGCTCCTCGACGAGCCGACCGTCGGCCTGGACCCGGCCCAGCGTGTGGGATTCCGGACCCTTATCACCGAACTGGGCGAGCGGTGTGCCGTGGTGATGAGCACGCACCTCGCCGAGGACGTGGCCCATGTCTGCGGCCGGGTCGCCGTCCTCCTTGAGGGAAGCGTCCGCTTCACCGGGACGGTGGCCCAACTGTGCGCGCTGCCCCGAGCGGACTACGGGGACGACGGAGGGAGCGGCGACGGCGCGGTCGACGGTTCCGCTGTCGAGGCCGGGTATCTGCATCTGGCCGGAGCGGGCGCGGTGACGACCTGATGCGTGTGCTGCTGACGGAGATGCGGCGCGGCGAGGCGAAGTGGGCGGCCTTGCTCATGGGTGCCGCCGGCGTCTACTACCTGCTCTCCGGGAGTCCGGCCGACAGCGACTGGATCGGCTGGTGGACCCAGACCAGTCTGGTCGTCCAGCTGTTCGCGGTGATCGTGATGGGTTCGGTGATGAGCGCCGCTGCCGCCTGGGCAGCGGGGCGGGCCTTCCGCCACCGGACGAGGGACTGGGCGGATGCCGCGGCGCGCAGCGGCTGGGCGCAGGCGCTGCTGCTGTGGCTCGCGGTGTGGCTGTGGGCGCTGTTTGCGTACGTCGTGCTGATCGCCGTGGCGTTCTCGCGGACCGCGCAGGTCAGCGAGGTCAGTGAGCCGTCGTGGACGCCGCTGCTGCTCGGGGCCGGGATGCTCGGCCTGGAGATCGCCGCGGGGATCGCGATCGGGTCGGCGCTGCCGTCCCGGGTGGTGGCTCCGTTCGCCGGGATCTTCTGGTACGGGCTCTTCGTCTTCGTCGCGTTCGTTCCCGGCACGGCGCTCGACAAGCTGTTTCCCGCCGTCGACGAGTTCTGGGGCTCGGAGTTCACGCCGAACACGGCGAGGATGCTGCTCGCCGTCTTCTGGTGTGCGGCTCTCGCCCTGCTGCTGCCGGCCCTGCCCGCGCTGTGGCGGCGCGCCGCGCTCGCCCCGCGGCCGCTGACCGTGGGGGCGCTCACGGCAGCCGCGCTCCTCGCGGGCGGCACGCTGACGGCCCTCGCGGCTCCCGCGCCCGACTCGTACTGGGCGGTGCACAGGGCGCAGCCGGAGCGGCCGGTGTGCGCCGACAGCGGCCAGACCGAGGTGTGCCTGTGGCCTCAGGACCGCCATCTGCTGCCGCGGGCCCGCGCGGCCGTCCGGGCGGTCGACTCGGGGCTCGGCGGCTTGAAGGGCCTCAACCGCAGCTTCTACGCGAGCGGTCTGAAGCGTCCCGCGTCCCCCTACAGCGCCGAGCTGTCCCTGATGTCGCCCGCGGTGACCGAGGCCGACCTGGTGGACAGCATGTTCACGGCCGCGCTGCCGCAGCCGGACTCCCCGGACTGCGAGCCGCATCTGCTCAAGGAGGCCGGCGGCTACCCGGACACGTTCCTCTTCGAGGCCGTCGTCCGCGGGCGCGTCGGCGCGCCGGCCGAGTACTACGGCGAGCAGTTCGGCAGTGCGCTGGAACGCGTTGCCGGCGCGCCGCGTGCACGCGAAGACGCGTGGATCAAGGGGGCGGCGGACGCGATCCGCGCCTGCCGTCCCGTTCCCGAGCTGCCCCGGTGACCGGCGCGATGCATGGCAGGGGAGCCCCCGCGTGAGGACTGTGCTCGCCTTTGCGCGCTGCCGCGGGCTGCACCGGGCGGCGGGGGTCGCGCTGCTGGTCGCCCTGGCGGCGACGGCGTTCTCCGCGCAGCGGGTCGCCGTGCCGCAGTTGCGCTATCTGGTGGACTTCAGCGTGCCGGTGGCCGAAGTCGTGCCGCTCGCCCACGCGGTGGTTCTCGCCACCACGCTGTTCTCCCCCATGGCCGACCTGGAGGAGACCGCCGCCCAGCCCATGAGCCGCCACCGTGCCGCCTATCTGGCGGTGCTGCTCGCCCTGGCGGCAGGGCTGACCGCGCTGCCGCTGCTCACCGGTGCGACCGCGGAGGTCTTCGGGGCGGCGGCCCGGAACGTCGTGGGCTATCTGGGTCTGGGCATGATCAGCGCCCGGCTCTTCGGCAGCGGGCTGGCCTGGCTGCTGCCGCTCGCGGTGTTCGGGCCGACGCTGCTGCTGGGTGTGGCCGCCGACAACACACCGGAGCCATGGGCCTGGTCGCTCCACACGGCCTCCAGTACGCCCGCCGCCGTCGTGGCCGTGCTGCTGTGGCTCACCGGCGCGGCCGCGGCGGCGACGGGCCGGCCTCGGCAGACGGAACGCGCGGAGCGGCATTAGCGCTGTCATCACCCGCAGGGGTGATCAGAGCCAACTCGAATGGCGGATATGCCCTTGGGCCACGCACACTCGCGCTGTGACACAAGCGCCCGACTCCGCGGTTAGGCTGACCGGTGCATCCCCATGGGAGGACACCGTGAGCGGCATGAGCCCCGAGCAGATCAAGCGCATGCGCGAAGTGGTCGACCATGTCTCCGACTATGCCGAGCAGCTCGAGAAGGGCTGGAAGGTGGAGACGACGGACGGGGAAGTGAAGCTCGTCATGATGAGTCCGAATCTGCCTCACACCACGAATGTGGACGCCTTCCGCGAGCAGATCAGGGAACAGACTCCGGACGTCTCGGCCGTCAACGACACCGATATGACCGACCCCGTCACCGGCCTGGAGAAGGTGCCGGACCTGATGGCGTTTCCCACCGCGGACGTCGACCCACAGGCGGAGTCGGTCGATCCGCGGACTGTGCTGCTGGTCGTCGAGATCGTCTCCAAGGGCAATCCCAAGAACGATCTGGTGACCAAGGTGGAGGACTACCCGAGGATGGGAATCCCGCTCTATATCGTCGTCGACCCTCGTGACGGCGCCATCGTCGTCCATTCGGAGCCCAAGGAAGGGCCCGACGGGCTCCGGTACCGGTCCTCGGTTCCGTACGAGTTCGGGGACACCGTGCCCGCCGGGCGGTGGACGTTCGACACCAGTGGGCTGGTCCGCTACCGCTGACCGGCCGCGTCGACTGACCGGCGTCGACTGACCGGCGTCGACTGACCGGCCGCGTCGGCGGAGGTCAGCGCACTCGGTCGGGCAGGAGTGCGCGGATCGGCGGGAAGCGCACGGGCAGGGAGACGAGCGCCCGGTGGAAGGGGCCCGGCCGCCAGCGCAGGTCCGCTGCCGGGACGGCCAGTTCGATGTCGGGCAGCCGGTCGAGGAGCTTCTCCAGCGCGGCTGCGGCGATCAGCCGGGCGGGGCCCTTCGCCGGACAGGTGTGCGGGCCCGCACTCCACGCGAGATGCGCGCGGTTTCCGGCCCGGCGGTCGCCGGAGAGGCCGGTGCCGGTGTTGGCGGCTGCCAGGCTGATCAGAAGAGGGGTGCCTTCGTATACGAGGTTCCCCTCGATCTCCATGTCGCGGAGCGGATAGTGAATGGCGTAGTTCGCCAGCGGGGGGTCGGTCCACAGCACCTCGTCGATGGCGTCGTCGACGGGCATGCTGCCGCCCGCGAGGTCGCCGGCGAAGCGGTCGTCGGACAGCAGCAGCCGCAGCCCGTTGCAGATCAGGTTCTGCTGCGGCTCGGTGCCCGCGCCCATGAGGACCACCAGCTGGTGCATCATCTCCTCGTCCGTGAGCCGGGCCGGATGCGCCATCAGCCAGGACGACACGTCCGGTCCCGGCTCTCTCCGCTTGAGGGCGACCAGCTCGGCGACGCCCTCGGTCAGCACCGCGTTCGCCTTCTCCGAGTCGGCGTCGGCGTCGAAGATCCCGGACATGCCTTCGACCAGCTTGTCCCCGATGTCCGGTGGGCAGCCGAAGAGCCGGTTGAAGACCAGCAGGGGCAGGACGGCGGCGTACTCGGAGAGCAGATCCGCCCGCCCCTCGGGCCCGATCCGGTCGATCAGCGTGTCGGCGATCTGCTCCACGTATCCCCTGAGCGCGTCGGGGTCGACGCGGCCGAGGCTGTCGGTGATGGCGCCGCGCAGTCTGCTGTGCTCTTGTCCGTCGGTCCACAGGGCGTTCGGCCGGTACATCATCATGGGCACCACCGGGCTGTCCGGCGGCACCGTCCCGTCGGCGAGGGCCCGCCAGCGCCGCGGGTCCTTGGAGAAGCGCTCCGGGCTGCGCAGCACCTCCAGTGCTCTGTCGTAGCCGGTCACCAGCCAGGCGTGGACACCGGGGGCTATCTCCACGGGCGCGAGGGAGCCGCGGGCGCGCAGCCGGGTGTACGAGGCCATGGGGTCGGCGGCGAACTCCGCGCCGTACAGGCGCTCTGCCGTGGGCGCGCTCGCGTGCGCCGGGCAGCCCGGAGGCGCCGTCTCGGACGTGGATCGGGGTGTCGTCATCCTTGCTCCCAGGGTGTGCGGGTCTGCAGGTACTCGACGAGGGAGATCAGCGCTCCGGCCGAGGACGCGGCCTCCCGCGCATCGCATACGACCAGCGGGGTTTCCGGAAGCAGGTCGAGGGCCTCGCGGATGTCCGCCTCCGGGAAGGCCGGTGCGCCCTCGAACTGGTTGACGGCCACCGCGTACGGCACACCGTGCTCTTCCAACAGGCCCATGATGTCGAAGGAGTGGTCAAGTCTTCGGGTGTCGGCCAGCACCAGGGCGCCGAGCGCACCGTGCAGCATGTCGTTCAACAGCCCGGTGAAGCGTTTCTGCCCGGGCGCGCCGAAGAGATACAGCACCAGGGACTCGCTGAGCGTGATGCGGCCGAAGTCCATCGCGACGGTCGTCGTCGTCTTGCCGGGGACTCCAGCGAGGTCGTCGACGAGTTCGCCGGCCTGCGTCATCGTCTCCTCGGTGCGCAGCGGGCGGATCTCGGAGAGGGTTCCGACGAACGTGGTCTTGCCGACGGCGAAGTGGCCGACGACCAGGATCTTGACCGCGGTCTGGACCGTGTCGGGGACGTAGACCGGGTCAGAAACGGGAGCGGAGCCCATGGAGCACCTCCTGCAGGAGCCGGGCGTCGGGAAGTTGTGCCTTGGGGATCGGGGGCCGGACGGTGAGATGGCCGCTGTCGATGAGGTCGCTGAGCAGAACCTTGGTGACGCTCACCGCCAGAGAGAGGTGGGCGGCGACTTCGGCGACCGACAGGGCTCCTCCTCCGCACAGTTCCATGACCCGTCGCTTCTCGGGGTTCAGCGAGTTCAGGGGGCGGTCGCGTACCGCCGTCACCAGCGTGACCAGGTCCACCGTGTTGCGTGTCGGATGAGCGCGGCCCTCCGTGATGACATACGGCCGTACGAGTCCTCTGTCCCGCCCCGGTCGTGACGGAGTCATGCCGTGCCGGCGCCGTCTGGTGCGACCGCCTCCGAGGTCAGCCGCGGCGGGGAGGTCATCTCCCTGCCGAGCCGGTCGACCAGTTTGTGCATGCTGTAGGTGACGGCTTCCATGTCGACGTCCTGACCTGCGGAGACCGCCAGGTACGCGCCCGGACCGGCCGCCACCAGGAAGACGTAGCCGTCGACGAACTCGACCAGCGTCTGCTGCCACGGAGACGTCTCCTCCGCGCAGAACTCGGCCGTGCTCCGACTGATCGACTGCAACCCGCACAGCGCCGCGGCCTGCCGCTCGGCCTCGTTGCGGTCGATGTCCTTGGAATGGGCGCGGAGCATGCCGTCCGAGGAGAGCAGAATCGCGTGGCGGGCTTCGGGGACTCTCAGGACCTCGTCCAGCATCCATCCGAGTTCGTTGGTCACGGGGCTGGTCATTGCGCGGCGTTTCCTTCGCTGTCGGTGGAGGCGTCGCGGCCGGAGCGGGTGCCGCGGGCGAACGCGCCCATGCGGGAGGCGGCCTCGGCGGGCGGACGGGCGAGCTGAGAACCGGGGCGGGCCGGGGCCGGGGAGGCGTCGGTCTCCTGACGCACGGGGCTGCGTCTGCGGCGCTTGGGCAGACCTCCCGCGGCGGACGGCGCCGCCGACCCCACTTCGGGGGAGGGCTCCGCGGGCGGTCCGGGGCGTGCGGCGGCTTCCGGGGCGGCGGTACCCGCTCGGGCCGCCGGGGCTTCCCCGGCCGCTCGGGCTCCGGGTACGGCTCCGGCTCCGGCTCCGGCTCGGGGTACGGCATCCGCTGCTGCTCCGGCCTCCACGCGGGAGGGAGACGGGGAGGCGGGCTGCGCCTCCGCTCCCTGCACGGGGATCGGCGGCCCCATGAACCGCACACGGTTGAGGAGGGCGTCGGGGAGGAACAGCACCGCCCGCACGCCGCCGTACGGCGACTGCATGTCCACGGAGACCCGGAAGCCATAGCGGGCGGCAAGGACGCCGATCACGGCGAAGCCGAACTGCGGCGGGTCGCCGAGTCGGTGGATGTCGATGTCCTCCCGGCCGGACAGACGCCGGGCGGCTTCATCGGCTTCGCCCGCGTCCATGCCGATGCCTGCGTCGTCGACGACGATGCTGACGCCGTTGTGGGCCGGCCGGATGCCCACTTCGACCTTGGTGTTGGGCTGGGAGTGCCGCGCCGCGTTGTCCAGCAGTTCCGCGACCGCGAGGACTACCGGCTCGACAGCCCGGCTCACCACGTCCATGTCCACCCGGGAGTGCACCTCGATGCGCCGGTAGTCCCGGATCCTCGACGTCGCGCCGCGTACCACCTCGAGCAGCGGCGACGCAGCCCGCTGCCGTCCGGGCCATGAGCCGCAGAGCACTGCGACGGCCTGGGCCCTCCGGCCGAACTGCGCGTTGGCGTGGTCGACTTCCAGGAGGTCCTGGAGCACATCGGGGTCGTCGTGCCGGCCCTGCATCTCCGAGATCGACAGCTGCTGCTCACTGGCCAGTGCCTGCAGAGCGCGCATCGTCGTCTTCAGCGTCGATTTCGCGGACTTGTCCGCCCGCAGCCGGGCGGCCTCGCCGACGCCGGAGAGCTGGTCGACGATCCTCTGCAGACTCCTCCCGTACGGCGTTGCCGCGAGCTCCGCGTCGAGTGGTCGTCCCGGCACGGGCGTTGCATCTGCGTCACGGGACGCCTTCACCAGCGCGGGGAGCCGGGTCTCCGCGAGGTGCCGTATCTCCTCGTCGCGGGCGGACAGTGCGGCTTCGTGAAGTCTCAGTCGACGGCGTAGGGCGGCGGTGATCCGGTGCTGGCGTATCAGAAGCAGCAGTCCGACGAACGTGACCACGGCGAGGCACCAGACCACCGCCCCCGGTATGTGTTGTGTCATCAGGTCCTCGTACGGGGGAGGGAGGCATGCCCGGAGAGAGCGGGACACGCGGCAGCCGACTCTGAGGGCCCATCGGATTTCGATCGGCTACGCCGGGCGCGGCACCGTGGCACGGGTGAGGCCAGGGATCTCCCGCGTCCTTTCAGGGGCGCCGGAGCGATCGATCATCCACGGTCCACGGGGAGGTCTTCAAGTGCTGTGCGTAACAAATCGAACACGACGAGGAGCTGCGCCGTCGGCCGGACGACGCCGACGGCTGGTCGCTCCAGCGGGGTCAGTGCTGGTTACCGGGCGGTTTGCCGCAGTCAACCTTGCGACGGCATCCGTCACGTCTCCGCCGCCCCAAAGAGCAGCCGTCGGGACCGGCCACGCGCACCCGTGCGCGTGGCCTGCGCCTCACCCGCCTGCCGGCCAGGCGTGGCGGGGCCTCTCCAGGGGACGCAGGCTGACGGCAGGCCGCCATACGCACAATCGCAAGGAGAGGGACATGGCGATTCTTGTGCACAACCAGAGCCCCGACTGGAACGAGGAGCTCTACCTCGGGACATTGGAGCGTGCGATCCCCGACCCCCAGAACCCGCCCTCAGGGCTGGTCGCCCACTTCGCCGGGCCCCGCGAGGGCGGCGGCTGGCAGGTCATCGACGTATGGGAGTCCGAGGAGCAGCTCCGTGCGTTCCTGGAGGGGGCCGTTCTGCCGGCGGCGAAGGAACTGGGAGCCCCGCCCTTCGACACCGTGGTGACCGAAGTGCGGAACTCCCTGATCCCGTAGTCCCGCGGGCCCCGTACGACCCGTGGACTCCGTAGCTCCACAGGCCCCGTATGACCCGCGGGCCCGCAGGCCCCGTACGAACTGCGGGCCCCGTCGGCCCTGATGGACCCCGTACGACCCGCCGGACCCGTACGACCCGCTGAACCCGTCAGACCCGCCGGACCCGTCAGACCCGCTGGACCTGTCGTGAGACGCGGCGGCGGCACGGCTTCGCAGGCGCTCATCCACCGTGTGAGGTGTGTCACCAGACGACCGGCAGCGGTCAGCCCGGCCAGACCAGTGCCTGCAGTTCGCTGTACGCGTGCAGTGCGTACGACCCCACGTCCCGGCCGACCCCGCTCTGCTTGAACCCGCCGAAGGGGGCCTCCATGTTCCGGCCCACCGTGTTCACACCCACCCCGCCGGACCTCAGCCGCCCCGCCACCCGGAAGGCGCGCGCCACATCGCCCGACCAGACGTAGTCGATCAGGCCGTACTCGGTGTCGCCCGCGAGCGCGATGGCCTCCTCCTCGTCCTCGAACGGCAGCACCACCACGACCGGGCCGAAGATCTCCTCCCGCACCACCCGCATCCCACCCGTACAGTCCGCGAAGAGCGCCGGGGCCACATGGAAGCCCCGCTCCGGGCTGCCGGGCCGCTCGCCGCCCGCGACCAGCCGTGCGCCCTCCTTCCTCCCCAAGTCGACATACGACTCCACACGGTCCCGGTGAGCCGCGGAGATCAGCGGGCCGACGACCGTGTCCGGCTCCGTCGGATCTCCGGCCTTCAACCGGGACGCATAGGCGGCAAGGCGCTCCACCAGCCGGCCGTACACGGCGCGGTGCGCGATGACCCGCGTCGGGGCCGTGCAGATCTGACCGCTGTAGAAGGAGAAGGTCGTGCCGATGCCGCGCACCGCCGAGTCCAGGTCGGCGTCGTCGAAGACCAGCGCCGCACCCTTGCCGCCCAGCTCCATCAGCTGCCGCTTCATCGTCCGGCCGCAGACCTCGCCGATGCGCCGGCCGACCGCCGTGGAGCCGGTGAAGCTGACCATGTCGACGTCCGGGCAGTCGACGGCCGCCTCCCCCGCGGCGGCGCCGGAGCCGGTGACCACGTTCACCACACCGGGCGGCACCCCGGCCTCCGCCAGCGCGCGGGCCATCGCATAGACGGACAGCGGGTCCTGCGGGGCGGGCTTGACCACGACCGTGTTGCCCATGGCCAGGGCCGGGGCGATCTTTCCCGCCGGATTGGCCCAGGGGTTGTTGTACGAGGTGATGCATGCGACCACGCCCACCGGGCGGCGCACCGCCAGCGCGCCGAGCACCCCCGCCTTCCCCATCGGCCCCGCCGCGCTGATCTGCGGCGGCAGCGGCTGCTCCACGGGCTCCAGCGCACCCTTGGCATACCGGCGGAAGCGGGCCGCGGCGACCGCCACCTGCATGGCGCGCGCCGTCGCGGTCGTCGCGCCGGACTCCGCGACGGCGAGCCGGGTGTACGCCTCCGACTCCCGCTGGATGAGGTCCGCCGCCCGGTCGAGGACCGCGGCCCGTTCCTCGGGGCGGGTGCGGGACCAGACGGGGAAGGCGTCCTTCGCGGCGGCCGCGGCCGCATGGACCTGGGCGCGGCTCGCCTCGGGGGCGAGGCCGACGACCTCCTCGGTGGCCGGGTTGACCACCTCGTACCAGCCGTCGTCCGGCGCCACCTGCTCGCCGCCGATGAAGAGGTGCTCTGTCAGCGGCTCCGCCAGGGATTCCGGCAGGGGTTCCGGCAGGGGCTCAGGGGTCATCGGGTGGCCACCGTCCCGGTGTCACGGCCGGAGCGCAGCACCCTGCCGGGGATCGCGCCCGTCACCCGGTCGTTCCGCACGGTCTCCACCCCGTTGACGCGGACGGAGGCGATGCCGACGGCGCGGGCGTCCAGGCGCGGGCTGTCGCCGGGAAGGTCGTGGACGAGCGTGGCCGGGCCCGCGTCGATGCGCTCCGGGTCGAACAGCACGAGGTCGGCGTGGAAGCCCTCCTGGATGCGGCCGCGTTCGCGCAGACCGAAGAGCCGGGCCGGGTCGTCGGTGAGCATCCGCACCGCCTCTTCGAGGCCGACCAGCCTGCGGCCGCGCAGACAGTCCCCGAGGAAGCGCGTGGTGTACGGGGCGCCGCACATCCGGTCCAGATGCGCGCCCGCGTCGGAGCCGCCGAGCAGCACGTCCTCGTGCTGCCAGGTCCGGCGGCGCAGCTCCCAGGAATCGGGGTCGTTGTCGGCGGGCATCGGCCACAGCACGGTGCGCAGTTCGTCGTGGGCGCAGATCTCCACGAGGGCGTGGAAGGGATCCTGGCCTCGTTCTGCGGCGATGTCGCCGACGACCCGGCCGGTCAGGCCCTCGTTCTCCGCGCTGTAGGTGTCGCCGACGACGTAACGGCCGAAGTGCGCGAGGCGGCGGAAGACGCCCGCCTCCTCGGAGTCGGCCCGCTTCAGCATCCCGGCGCGGACGGCGGGGTCGCGGAGCTTCGCGATCCGCTCGGGGACGGGAAGGCCGAGGATCTCGCCCCAGCCGGGGATCAGGTTGAGCGCGCAGAAGGTGCCCAGCGACATGTTCATGGGCGTGAGGATCGGCATGGTCAGGGCGACGATGCGGCCGCCGGCCTTGCGGGCGCGCTCGGAGGCCGCGAGCTGGCGCGGTACGCGGTCGGGAACGGCGGCGTCGATGGTCAGCACGTTCCAGTTGAGGGGCCGTCCGGCGGCGGCGCTCATCTCCACCAGGAGGTCGATCTCGTCGTCCGAGAACCGGTCCAGACAGCCCCCGACGATCGCTTCCAGCTGGGTTCCCTCGTGGTCGGCGACGGCCCGCGACAGCGCGAGGAGTTCCTCGGGGCGGGCGTGGCGGGAGGCGACGGGCCGGCCGTCGCCGTCGGAGTGGGTGGACGACTGGGTCGTCGACAGGCCCCAGGCACCGGCGTCCATCGCCTCATGGAGCAGGCGGACCATCGCCTCCAGCTGCGCGGGCGTGGGCCGCCCGCCGATCGCGTCCGGCCCCATGACATGGCGGCGCAGCGCGCAGTGGCCCACCATGAAGCCCGCGTTGACTGCGGTGCGGCCGTCGAGGGCGTCGAGGTACTCGCCGAAGGTGTGCCAGGTCCACGGCGCGCCCCGTTCGAGGGCGACGAGCGACATGCCCTCGACCTTGGCCATCATGCGGCGTGTGTAGTCGGCGTCTTCCGGGCGTTCCGGGTTGAGCGGGGCGAGTGTGAAGCCGCAGTTGCCGCCGGCGACGGTGGTGACGCCGTGGTTCATGGACGGGGTGGCGTACGGGTCCCAGAACAGCTGGGCGTCGTAGTGGGTGTGGGGGTCCACGAAGCCTGGGGCGAGGACGAGGCCGTCGGCGTTCCGATACGTACGGGCGGGGTGCGCGGCGGCCGCCTTGCCGGGCTCGGCTATGACCGCGATGCGGCCGTCGCGTATGCCGACGTCGGCGCGGTAGGAGGGAGCGCCGGTGCCGTCGACGACGGTTGCGGCCTGGACGAGGTGGTCGAGCATGCGGATCGCTTCCTCTCGGAGCGGAGTGGCGGGCGGCTTTGCCGCGTGCGGCGGCACGGGCGCCGCGGCGCGGGCGGCACGGGCGGCGCGGTGGGAGGGGGCCGCGGTGGGAGGGGGCCGCGGTGCGGGCGGCGCCCCCGGAAGGCTGTGCGGTCAAGGCGCCCGGCCAGGCTGATGCGGTGGTACGCGTTCCCCCGTAGGAGCAGTGCCGTCGCGGTGCCCGGCGGGTCGCCGTGTCCGGCAGGGGCGGGGGCGATGCGGTCCCGGCGAGGACGTGGGTCCGCGGTGCCCGGCAGGAGGCCGCGCCTCGGCTGGCCGCAACCGAGGCGGGCCTCCGGCCGGGCGGTACGGGGCGACGGTCCGGGATGCCGTGCCCCGAAACCGGGGGAGGTTCCGCCCCCGGGGCCCCTCGCGCGGGCGTGGGCCCCGCGGGGCGGCGGGGTCACCCCGTCGCCGCTGACTCGCGGAAACGGGTCGTCCGGTGCACCGGGTCCGTGTCGATGTGCGGGATCACATGCTCCCCGATCAATTTGATCGTGGTCATCGTGTCCTCGTAGGAGATGCCGATCGGGAGGCCAAACGACAGCTGGTCCGCCCCCGCCTGGTCCCACCGCTTGCACTGCTGCAGCACCTCGTCCGGGTCGCCGCAGATCATCAGTTCCTCGGCGATGAGGAGTTCGACGATCTCGGGGGTGTAGTCGGGGAGGAGTTCGGGCCACTCGGGAATGCCCTCGGGCCGCGGGAAGGTGTCGTGGTAGCGGAAGAGGAGCGACTGGAGGTAGTTCAGCCCGCCGCCCACCGCGATCTCGACCGCCTTGTCGTGCGTCTCCGCGCAGATCGCGGTGGAGGTGACCATGACGTTGTCGTTGACGTAGTCGCCGATGGGCCGCGCATCCTTGACGGCGGTCTTGTAGGAGTCGACGACCCACTCCATGTCGGCGACCTTCTGCACGCTGAAGCCGAGGACGCCCAGCCCCTTCCGCCCGGCCATGGCGTACGAGGACGGGGAGCCCGCCGCGTACCACATGGGTGGGTGGGAGGGCCCGTACGGCTTGGGCAGCACCTTGCGCGGCGGCAGCGACCAGTGCTTGCCGCGGAAGCCGGGGTACTCGTCCTGCAGCCACATCCTGGGGAACTCGGCGATGGTCTCTTCCCAGATCTCCTTGGTGTGGTTCATGTCGGTGATGCCGGGAAGGAAGCCGAGGATCTCGTGCGAACCCGCCCCTCGGCCCGTGCCGAACTCGAAGCGGCCTTCGCTGAGGTGGTCGAGCATGGCTGCCTTCTCGGCGACCTTGACGGGGTGGTTGACCGGGGCGAGGGGGTTGAAAATGCCCGAGCCGAGGTGGATGCGGTCGGTGGCATGGGCCAGATAGCCGAGGTAGACGTCGTTGGCCGAGAGGTGCGAGTACTCCTCCAGGAAGTGGTGCTCGGAGGCCCAGGCGTACTTGAAGCCGGACTTGTCCGCCTGGATGACGTACTCGGTCTCCTCCATCAGCGCCTTGTGCTCGGCGAGCGGGTCGGTCTCGGCGCGCTTGCCCACGTATCCCTGTACAAAGAGCCCGAATTCCAAGGGGGTCACCACCCGTTCCCAGTTTTCTGACGCTCCGTCAGATACATCGGGGTCGACTCTCGCACCGCCCGCCGGAGCCGTCAATAGCCGACGATCGGTGAGCTGACCGAGCAGATGGTCTCCCCGCCACCTTGTCGGATGCGGTCCGGACCCTCCCGCCGGGCTGCCTCCTCGGGGGAGTTACCGTACGTCGGCCCTGTGCCTGGTCGCACGGGCGGACGAAAGGAGTCGAGGCAACATGAAAACCCGTCGTACCTGGCGCAATGCGCCCAAAAAGTCACAGGAGAGCGAGCAGAGGGCCGCCGGGGTGGCCCGGGCGCTGGGCTCCTCGCCCGGGGCGTTCCGGGGGCGGTGGGCGTGGGTGGCCGGGAGTGTCGCCGTGCTGGTGGCCGGTCTGGTGGGGACATGGCTGTGGCTGGGCGGGGAGGAGGAGTCCACGCCGCCGGATCCGCGGGCGCGGCAGTACAAGGACTTCAACGCCTGCCTTCTGACAGACGACAAGGGGATCACCTCCGGTACGACCGCAGCGACGGTGTGGGAGGGCATGCAGGAGGCGTCCGGGGACACCCGGGTGCGGGTCACATATGTGCCGGTGACGGGAGAGCAGACGGCCGAGAACGCCCTGCCGTTCATGAACGGCCTGCTCCAGCGCAAGTGCTCGGTCGTCCTCGCGGTGGGCGAGGCGCAGGTGAAGGCGGCGGAGCAGCGGGCGGACGACCACAAGGACATACGGTTCGTCACCGTCGACGGAACGAAGAAGGGCGTGAACATCACCGCCGCGCGGTCCGGGGATGGCGACGGGCTGAAGGACACGGTGGCGGACACGATCCGAGGTGTCGTCGAGGCGTCCGGCGTCTGACGGCTGAGCAGCAGGTTCCCGCGCCAGGGTAAAGATCACGTAATGCCTCCCCGCTCAGGTGGAACTGACGTGCGCTCATCAGGCAGGCTCGCGAGGCTCATGTAAGCAACGCGTAAAGTTAAGGCCTGACCCATGCATCGTCGAAGGGTCCCCGGTCCGCGCCTGTTTCCGCCAGGTCGTTCTGGCAGACGCAGAGCGCGGGTGACCGCGGTCACCGCACTCATATCCCTCTCACTCCTGGTCAGCACGGAACAGGCGGTGGCCCAGGGGGCCACCCTGCCCTCGCTGTCCATGCCCAAGTTGTCCCTGTCGGGGCTGTGGCAGTGGATGAACACCTCACCGCTGGACACGCCCGACCAGAAGGGCGGCTCCGCCAAGGGCAAGAGCCACAAGGCGTCAGCGGACGACACCAGCGCCGACGGCGGCGTCGGCCGCAAGCCCGGTAAGGGCAAGGGCGAACTCGACCCCTACAAGCGGCCGGTCGACAAGGTCGAGAAGACCAAGACGGGCAAGGCGCCCGGCGACGCCGACAGCTTTGACCCGAAGTCCAGCAAGCGGGACGCGAAGAAGTCCACAGCCACCTCGGACTACTTCGTCAACGCCGACGGCTCCACCACCGTCAAGCACTACGCCTCCCCCGCCAACTTCAAAGCGGACGACGGCACCTGGAAGCCCATCGACACCACTCTGGTGGAGGACAAGGACGGGCGGCTCGGCCAGCGGGCCAACTCCCTGGACGTCGAGTTCGCGCCGGACGCCGCCGACCAGCGGCTCGCGTCCGTGGACTTCGGCGACGGGCTCAGCCTTGCGTACTCCCTGCGCGGCACGGCGAAGGCCGAGCCGGAGCTGGACGACCAGAAGATCGTCACCTACCCCGGGGTGCTGCCGGACACGGACCTGCGGCTGGTTCCGCTGGCCGAGGGCTTCAAGGAGCACCTGGTCCTGCACTCGCCGGACGCTCCGAACTCCTGGCTGTTCCCGATGGAGCTGAAGGGGCTCACCCCGCGCCTCACGGACGACGGGGACGTGGAGTTCACCGCCCGCAAGGGCGAGAAGGACGAGGTCGTAGCGACGATCCCCCATGCCTTCATGGAGGACTCGAAGATCGACCCGCGTTCCGGTGACGCCACCCGCTCCCAGGCCGTGACGTACGAGCTGGTGGAGGAGGACGGCAAGCCGGCGCTGCGGATGACGGCGGACGAGGAGTGGCTGAAGGACCCCGAGCGGGTCTACCCGGTCACCGTCGACCCGACCATCGCCGCGAGCAACAGCACGTACGTCCAGTCCAACTACAGCGCCGACCGCTCCACCGAGAAGGTCATCAAGGTCGGTTCGTATGACAGCGGCGCCAACGCCGCCATCTCGTTCCTGCAGTTCTCGTCGCTGAGCACCACGCTGAAGGGCCAGCGCGTCTCGTCCGCCAAGCTGAACGTGTACGCCTCCTGGTCCTCCACCTGCACCCCCCAGGTGTTCTACGCCCAGCCGGTCACCGAGTCCTGGTCGCCTTCCACGACGAAGACGTTCCCGGGCCCGAAGTTCGGCCCCGCGATCGGCTCGGCCACGCCGAACCCGGGCGCGTCCTGCACCAACACCAGCGCTTCGACGAGCGTGGGTGTGAAGATGCCGGTCACACTGGACACCGGGTGGTTCGACTGGGTGGCCACCGGCGGCGCCAACTACGGTCTCGCCCTGACCGCGCCGGTCAACGACAACCTGCACTGGAAGAAGTTCCACTCGGACAACTCCACGACCTCCGGTTTCCGCCCGGCGCTGGAGCTGACCTACGCGCCGAACACCAAGCCGCAGATCACCGCGCAGTACCCGCCGGTGAACTTCCAGGCCAACACGCTCCGGCCGGAGCTGCTGGTGTACGCGCACGACTCCGACAAGTGGCCGGCCGCGCTGTCGTACACCTTCGAGGTCTACGACGCGGACAGCGGCAGCACCACACCGGTCGCCACCTCGGGCTCCCTGAGCCGCGGGGCCTGGCGGGTCCCGGCGGACAAGCTGAAGTGGAGCAAGAACTACGTCTGGTACGTCGGGGTCTCCGACGGCTACGCGGAAACGGTTCAGTCCGGCCGTTTCACCACGGCTGTTCCGCAGCCTCCGGTGACGTCGGGTCTGGCACAGAACACCGGCGGGCACGAGTTCGACCCGTCGGACGGCAACTACACCACCGAGGACACCGACGCGCAGGTGTCGGTCGTGGGTCCGTCACTGGAGATCGACCGGTCGTACAACAGTCTCGACCCGCGCCTGGACAACGCCTTCGGCGCCGGCTGGTCCACGGTCGTGGACATGAAGGCGGCCGAGCACAAGGACCCGTCGGGCACGGTCACCCACGTCGAGATCACCTACCCGGGCGGTGAGCAGGTCGCCTTCGGCCGCAACTCCGACGGAACGTTCGTGCCGCCGCTGGGCCGCTACGCGCGCATCCAGACGGTCACCGGCGGCTACACGCTGACGGACAAGGACTTCACCGAGTACCGCTTCACCCAGGCGGTCCCCGGGAAGACCGACACCTACGCAATCAGCTCGATCAAGGACTTCGCGGGCCGCACGGAGACGTTCACCTACACCTCCGGCAACCTGACGAAGATCACGAACGAGACGTCGAAGCGGTCCCTGCACCTGACCTGGACCACCCCGGCGGGCGCGACGGCCGCGCATGTGGCGACGGTCGCCACCGACCCGGCCACGTCCGGCGATGCGACCACGGCGCAGACGTGGACGTACGGCTACGCGGGTGACCAGCTCACCAAGGTCTGCACCCCGGCCGACCCGCTGAAGTGCACCACCTACGGCTACACCACCGGCAACCACTACCGGACCACCGTCCTGGACGCGGACCCGTTCGCGTACTGGCGGCTCGGTGAGACGGCCGGCGAGACGGTCGCCAAGGACAGCATCGTCACCAACCAGGGCAAGTACAACGGTCTGTTCCACGATGTGGCGCTGGGCGCGGCGGGTCCGCTGGCGGGCTCCACACAGACGGCCGCGTCGTTCAACGGCACCACGTCGTATGTGGAGATGCCGTCGGCGCCGGGTGCGACGCCGTCGTACATGTCGGTGTCGCTGTGGTTCAAGACCACGACGGCGGGCGGTGTGCTGTTCTACTACGGCACCCATCCGCTCAGCGACCCCGACCCGGTGAACAACACCAAGTACAACACCCCGGCGGTGTACGTCGGCACGGACGGCAAGCTGCGCGGCTGCCTGGCCATGTCGCCCGGCTGCAGCCCGAACATCGTCTCCGGCCCCACCGTCACCGACGGCAAGTGGCACCAGGCGGTTCTGACCGGTCAGGCCAACAGCCAGACGCTGTACCTGGACGGTGCGAAGGTCGGGTCCCTCACGGGCACGATCAACGACTGGGACCAGCCTTACATCAGCCTGGGTGCGGGTGTGAACAACCAGGGCTGGCCCGCGATGAACCCGGACGACAAGCTCGGGCACTACACCGGTGACCTCGCCGAGGTCGCCGTCTACTCCGAGCCGCTCACCCCGGCCGTGATCACCGCGCAGTACCAGGCCGCGAAGAACGCAGCGGGGCTGCTCAACAGGATCACCACTCCGGAGGGCAAGGTCCGCTCCGAGGTCGACTACGGCACTGCCGACGACCTGGTCCTCCAGGCCACGGACGCCAACGGCGGCACCTGGAAGCTCAACCCGCCCACTGTCACCGGCTCGTCGCAGGTCTACCGGTCCGCCGTCATGGGCTCCGCCCCGGCCGGCTACTGGCGCCTGGACGACACGGCGGCTGCCCCGCAGGCCGCGAACCAGGTCAACACCGGTTTCGGCACGTACAACACCGCAACCCAGGGCGTGACCGGGCCGTTCGGCGCCGGCGACGCCACGGCGGCGTCGTTCGACGGGGTCTCGTCGTACGCGGAGATCCCGTTCGCCCCGTGGCACGGCTCCGGTGAGCGGGCGGTCGAACTGTGGTTCAAGACCGGCTCACCGGGTGTGATCCTGTCCGACCAGTCGAAGGACCCGACGCTCGCGAGCCCGTCCGGCTCCTGGAACCCGGTGCTGTACGCGGGCTCCGACGGCAAGCTGCACGGTCACTGGTGGAGCGTGTCGGGCTCGGGCAGCACGGCCTTCGGCTCGACGAAGACGGTCACCGACGACAAGTGGCACCACGCGGTCCTGTCCGCCTCGGGCACGAAGCAGACGCTGTACCTGGACGGCGTGAAGCAGGGCGAGTACAGCGGCGCGGCGAAGGACCAGTCCAACACCAGGACCTTCGTCGGCGCGGGCTTCGCCAAGTACTGGTACCAGTCCCCCGGTGACGTGAGCTTCTTCAACGGCTCCATCGCCGAGGTCGCCGCCTACGGTCACCCGTTGAGCGCGGCGGACGTCGAGGCGCACTGGAAGGCGTACAAGTCGTCCTCCGGCGTCGCCCCGGTCAAGACGGTCAAGCTGACCGACCCGACCGACAAGACGCTGACATACGTGTACGACGCGGAGATGGGCAACCGTCTGCTGGCCGCGATCGACACCAAGGGCAAGCGGACCACATACGGCTACGACACGGGCGGCTTCCTGCACACCGTGACGGACGCCAACGGCAACCGAAGCATCAACGGCCACGACGTGCGCGGCAACACGGTCTCCACGACCACCTGCCAGGACACGGCCGCCGACAAGTGCTCGACGGAGTACTACACGTACTTCCCGGACGCCACCACCGCGTTCCCGCCGATGGACCTGCGCAACGACCTGCTGCTCACCGAGCGGGACGGACGTTCCTCTGGCCCCGCGGACGACCGGTATCTCACCACGTACACCTACGACACGGCCGGCAAGCTCACCTCGGTGACCACCCCGCCCGTGGCGGGCCACCCCGACGGGCGCACCGCGACCACGACGTACACCACGTCGTCGACGCCGGCGGCCGAGGGCGGCACGGCCACGGTCCCGGCGGGGCTGCTGGACACGGTGACCACGCCGGGCGGCAAGAAGACCCGGCAGGTCTACCACGCCAACGGTGACCTCGCGGAGGTCACGGACGCCAACGGCGCCCGGGTGACGTACGCGTACGACAACCTGGGCCGGCAGCTGTCGAAGACCGAGTACTCCGACGGCACCCCCGCCGGTCTGACCACGACGTTCACGTACGACAAGAACGACCAGGTGGTCACCGAGACCGGCCCGGAGGTCACCAACCGGGTGACCGGCGCCGTCCACCAGGCCAGGACCACGACCGGCTACGACGCGGACGGCAACGTCCTGTCGCAGACGGTCTCCGACCTGACCGGCGGGGACGCGGCGCGGACCGTGTCCATGACGTACGACGCGTGGGGCCGCATGGACTCCCGCACGGACGCGGGCGGCGACACCACGTCGTTCACGTACGACGTGTACGGCAACAAGGTGGAGGAGACCGACCCGGACGGGACGGCCATGACCTTCACCTACGACGCCGAGGGCCGGGCACTCACCACCAACGTGCTGGACTTCGTGGGCGACCCGAACAACCCGTCCGCCCCCAGCACCCTGGTGACGGAGTCCCGGGCGTACGACCCGGCGGGCCGGCTCGCGTCCCTCACCGACGCGATGGGGTGGAGGACCGAGTACACCTACACGGACGACGGCCTGTCGGCCTCGGTGGTCCGCAAGGACCCGCAGACCGGCGAATCGTTCACCGAGCAGGCGAACACGTACGACGCGGCCGGGAACCTGATCAAGCAGGTCACCAACGACGGGCAGACGACGAACACCTTCACGGTGGACGCGTCCGACCGCGTGATCTCCTCGGTCCTGGACCCGGGCGGCCTCGGCCGCACCACCACCGTGTCGTACGACCCGGACGACAACGTCGTGACGGAGAGCGAGTACGACCCGGCGACGGGCGAGAAGAGCACGCTCGACCGGCTCTACGACAACCTCGGCAACGTCACCGGCACGACCGTCCACGACGGCACGGTGGCGCCGGTCGCCCGCTACAAGCTGGACGAGACGACCGGCTACGACGTCGGCGACTCCTCCGGTGCGAACCACACCGCCACGCACGGCACCGGCATGCACTGGAACACCGACCGGGGCGGCAGCGCCGTCTTCGACGGCGACGCCGAGTCGTACGCGCAGACGGACGGGCCGGTGGTCAACACCAGCGGCAGCTTCACCGTCTCCACGTGGGCCAAGCTGACCGACACATCGGTCAACCACACCCTGGTCTCGCAGGACGGCGAGCAGGTCTACCGCCTCGTGCTCTACTACTCCACGGCGGGCGGCTGGTCCTTCGGCGGCCGGGCCGCGGACAGCAAGAGCGCCCCCTTGGTCAGGGCCTACTCCGGCACCGACGCGGTGACCGCGAACACCTGGACGCACCTGACAGGTGTCTACGACGCCGAGGCGGCGAAGATCCGTCTGTACGTCAACGGATCCCTTGAGATGGAGACCGCGTGGACTTCCCCGTGGGAGGCGAAGGGTCCGCTGCAGCTCGGCCGGCACAAGTACGGCACCGGCTACAACAACAACCACAAGGGCGGTCTGGACGACGTCCAGGTCTACGGTGAGGCGCTGACCGGCTCGCAGGTGTCGTCGCTGTACGGCGGCACGCTGCCGGCCGCAGGCAGCTCGGTCCAGTCCACGACGTGGAAGCTGGACCAGCGCGGTCTGCCGGTGTCGATGACCGACCCGAACGGCATCACCACCGACTACGGCTACGACGAGGGCGGCCAGCAGACCACGGTCACGGAGCCCGCCGTCAACGCCGAGCAGGAGGGCGGTACGCCGGTCACGGTCCGGCCGGTCACCATGATCGGCTACAACACCTTCGGTGAGCGGACCGAGGTGTCGGACCCGCTCGGCAACGTGTCGGTGACGACCTACGACGCCGAGGGCCAGGAGACCTCGGTGAAGCTGCCGAACTACACCCCGCCGGGTTCCGCGACCCCGATCGAGGCCATGGCCTGGACGGAGTACAACAGCCTGGGCCAGGTCACGGCCGAGGTGGACCCGCTGGGCAACCGCACCACGTACGCGTACACCCAGCTCGGCGCGGTGGCCTCGGTCACGGAACCGGGCGGCGCTACGACGAAGTACGCGTACGCCGACAGCGGCGAGCAGCTGTCGGTGACCCGGCCGAACGGCGCGCGTGAGGAGATGACCTGGGACTACCTGGGCCGCCCCCTCACCAGCACCACGGTCGTGCGGCAGCCGACGCAGCGCGCCTACACCGCGATCAACGAGTACGACGCACCGGGCGGCGAGCTGTCCCGGTCGGTGAGCCCGACGGGCGTGGCCCAGTCGTACACGTACAACGCGGTGGGCGAGGTCACCGAGGTGACCGACGCCGCCGGTCAGACGACCAAGGCCACCTACAACATCGACGGAGGGATCCTCACCGCCACCGAGCCGGACGGCACCAGCACGAAGGTCGACTACGACGGCTTCGGCCGGCCGGTCGCCACGCACGACCTGGCGGCGGACGGCACGGTCATCCGCACGGCGCGTACCACATACGACCGCGCGGGCAACCCGGTCGAGGCGACCGACTACCGCGGCCACACCACCAAGCTCACCCTGGACCCGACGGGTCTGGTGACGAAGGCGGTGCAGCCGGTCTCGGAGACCGAGTCGATCACCACGACCTTCGGCTACGACGTGGGCGGCAACCGCACACGGTTCACCGACGGCCGCGGCAACAAGTTCCTGACCACCTACAACAGCTGGGGCCTGCCGGAGTCGCTCATCGAGCCTTCGACACCCAACCACCCGGACCTCGCGGACCGCACGTTCACCACGGTGTACGACAAGAACGGACGCGTGGCCGAGCAGCGCTCCCCGGGCAATGTGGTGATCAGCAACGTCTACGACGCGAAGAGCCGGCTGGTCCGCCAGACCGGCACGGGCGCCGAGGCGGAGACGGTCGACCACACCTACGCGTACGACTCCGACGACCGGCTGGTCGGGGTGGCGGGCGTCGGCGAGGAGACCAACACCTTCACCTACGACGACCGCGGCCTGCTGCTGTCGACGACGGGCCCGTCGGGCGCATCGTCCTTCGCCTACAACGGCGACGGCGCGATGACCTCCCGCACGGACGCCTCCGGCACGTCGACCTTCGGGTACGACACCGCCGGGCGTCTGAAGACGGTCAACGACGGGGCCACCGGCTCCACCGCGACCTACGGGTACGACGTCAACAGCAACGTCACATCCATCGACTACGGCACCGGCAAGGCGAAGCGTTCCTTCGGGTACGACGCCCTGCAGCGTCTGACGAGCGACAAGCTGACAGCGCCGTCCGGCACGGTCACGTCGCAGATCACCTACGGCTACGACAAGAACAGCAACGAGACGTCGAAGACCACGGTCGGCGTCGCCGGAGCGTCCACGAACACATACACATACGACTGGGCGAACCGCATCACGTCCTGGAACAACGGCACGAGCACGGAGGTGTACGGCTACGACGCGTCGGGCAACCGCACCCGCGTCGGCGGCGACACATACACGTACGACGAGCGGAACCGTCTGACCTCGGACGGCCACAGCACCTACAGCTACACGCCGCGCGGCACGATGAGCTCCGTCGTGGACGAGGGCGGCGTGGTGACGCAGGTGAAGGCGGACGCCTTCAACCGCGTGATCAACGAAGGCGACCGCACCTACCAGTACGACGGCCTGGACCGGCTCCTGTCCGCCACGACCACTGGCGGCGGCTCGCTGTACGACTTCCAGTACAGCGGCATGGGCAACGACGTGGCATCTGATGGCGCGGCGTCCTACAGCCGCAACGTCGACGGAACGCTGCTGGGCGTGAAGACGCCGGTCTCGTCGGCTCTCTACCTGACGGACCTGCACACCGACGTGGTGGCGCAGTTCACCGACACGGGCGAGACGCTGACGGGTTCGGCGACGTACACGCCGTTCGGCAAGGTCGTCCAGTCCACCGGCATGGTGGGCAACCTGGGCTACCAGTCCGGCTGGACCGACCCGGCCACCGCCAAGGTCAACATGGCCGCTCGCTGGTACTCACCCGAGACCGGCCAGTTCAACAGCCGCGACACGGTCGGGCTGAGCCCGCTGCCGACCTCGGTGCGGGCGAACCGGTACGCGTACGCGGACCAGAACCCGATGACGATGACCGACCCGACCGGCCACTGGTCGATCGGCGGCTTCATCAAGAAGGCTGCGAACAAGGTCAAGAAGGTCGCCAAGAAGGTCAAGAAGACCGTCAAGTCGGCCTACAAGAAGACCAAGAAGGCAGTTAAGAAGGTCGCGAAGCGAGTCAGGAAGGCCGCCAAGAAGATCAAGAAGGCGGTCAAGCGGGTCGTCAAGCGGGCCAAGCGAGCTGTCCGCAAGACGGTGCGCTACGTCAAGGACAGTGTCAAGAAGGTCAAGAGATACGTCAAACGCACCTATAAGAAGGTCAAGAAGTACGCCCACAAGGTCGTCAAGAAGGTCAAGAAGACCGTAAGAAAGGTCGCCAAGGCAGCGAAGAGCGTCGCGAGAAAGGTGGTCAAGGCAGCCAGAAAGGTCGGCAGAGCCGTCAAGAAGGCCGCCAAGGCAACCGTCAACTACGTCAAGAAGCACGCCGCCACCATCGCGGCGATCGGCGTCGGCATCGCGGTCTTCGCGGGCTGCACAGCCCTGACCGCCGGAGTCGGAGCCATCGGCTGCGCCGCCCTCGCGGGCGCGGCAGCCAACGGCGTCGGCTACATGATGAGCGACGGCCCCAAGTCCGTCGGCGGATTCCTCGGAGCCGTGGTCGTCGGCGCGGCGACCGGAGCGATCGGCGGCGCCATCGGCGGCGCGGTCAGCGGCGCCGCCTCCCAGGCGGTCGGCCGCCTGCTCAGCAACGTCGGCAGCCGGGTCGTGCAGGGCGCAGCCAGGGAAGCGGCCGGCGGCGCGGCAGAAGGCGCGGTCGAGTACGGCGTGTCCTGCGCGACCAGCCCCCAGGGCTGCAGCGCCGCCGGCGCGGCCACGGCCACGGCGCTGGGCGCGGCCACGGGCGGCGTCTTCGGCGCGGCGGGCAGCCGCCTCGGCCCGAAGTCCAAGCCCAACGCGCAGACGAGCTCGTCGTCCCCCCGCCAGTCGGCGACCTGCCCCGTGCGGACACCGCACAGCTTCACCGGCAAGACCGGTGTGCTGATGGCCGACGGCACGACCGAACCCATATCCGAGGTGAAGGCCGGGGACTACGTCCTCACAGCCGAGCCCGGCAAGAAGAAGAAGGAGAAGCACAAGGTCAAGAAGGTGATCGTCACCCTGGACGACCGTGACTACGTCGACGTCGTCGTAGCCACGAAGTCCGGCCCCAAGACGATCCAGACCACCAAGCACCACCAGTTCTACGAAGCCACCCGCAACTCCTGGACCCAGGCCACCGACCTGAAGGCCGGCCAGAAGCTCCAGAACGCGGAGGGCGGACGCTCCTCGATCGTCGAGGTCACGTCATACACCGCGGAGCGGATCACCTACGACCTGAGCGTCGAGGGCCTGCACACGTACCATGTGCTGGCGGGGGCCGAGGGCGTTCTCGTACACAACTGCGGTGGCAGCAATCCGGCTCATTCAGCCACATGCACGTGTGCGGCGGGAGGGCAGCCGCGTCTGCTCAACGGAACGATGGGAAGCAACCCCAATGCTCCGGTCAACCGTCTTGACCGTAGCAATCAGTATCCCAGCGGATACCGGGCTTCCACGCACCAGGAAATGGAGAGGCGATGGACGGATTCCAGCGGTAACTGGCTGGATGAGCAAGGTAGCATCATTCCTCGAAATGAGCTGACCTACGACCATGCTCCCCCTGTCGTCGACCACTGGAACACGACGGGCTTCAACACCAGTCGAGCGGCTAGGAATGACTACTTCAACGATCCAGACAACCTCGTGCCCATGCGTAGGGGACCGAACTCCGCTGCAGGTGGCAGAATGACGGCAAGGTACCGACAGGACACGGGGCCGAATTACTCACCGTAAGCGAAGGGGATGTGTGGTAGCTGTGGATATCGAGCGCGCTGTGCTGGAGAACGTGAATGTCGAGGACTTTCCCGGCCTCCCCATGGCGTGGCGATGGTCGCCCATGTCGAGGTTCGTCTTCTCCCTGGCGATGGATCGTGACGGCGACTGGGCTTACCAGGTGAACTCCATCGACGGTTTCGATGAGGACCTGGTGAGGGCAGTGCTCAGCTTCGCTCGGGAGCATCGCCTCGGGCGAGGCGAGATGCAGTCGTTCGCAGTGGCTTCCGGATTCGCGTCCGATCCCTATGGGTTCGACGTCGTTGCGGCGGTCCCTCCTGATGTCCACGGCTATCACGTCGGCCGGAATGATGCGCTGAACGAGGTTGTGAGCGCGGTATTCCCCGCATATCAGTGCGAGTTCTCAGGGAATGAGACGCTCGAGGAGACCAGATATCGGTTCAAGCGCATGCTGAGGCCGACGGTCATGCCTCGCCCGCCTGTTCCCTACCTGCGGATGCGGTATGAGAACCCGAGAACAGGCAGCGGTAGCATCGGGTCGTCGCGCGGGTTCACAACACATGACGTGCTCCTCAGAGAGGTGGAACTCCTGGAAGGCGCCACCGGAAGTTTCGTCGAGTTCGAGAACTTCCGCGGCCAGGTCTGGCGCATCGAATGGGATGGCTCCTGGGTCCTCAACGGGGAACCCCGGGAAGCACCGGTGTCCAGTGCGTGGGTGATGGCCGAGTTGGGTCTCCCCTCCTGAGGGGAGATGCTGCGACGGAGCCCTCATCGACAGTGATGTCGATGAGGGCTCCGTGCTGTTTGACGGCACCCACCGCAGCCGCCGGCCCAACGCGTCGACGGCTTGGCGTTGCAGGCGAAATCGTACGTGTAATGGTGACGTCGGGTTGATGCGCGACCCGCTCAGCCGGATCTGATCGGGAGCCGACTTCCATTCATGAGAAACGGCGGCGGCTGAGTCCGCCTCCGTGCCGTCTTCGGCGCGGAGGCCTTGCTTCAGCCGTTGTCTCAGAAGAGCCTGACGCCCGCCAGCCATCCGCCGTCGATGACGAACGGCTGCCCGGTGATGTACGAGGAGTCCTCGCCGCTGAGGAACAGCGCGAGCCGCGCCACCTCCTCCGGGCGGCCCACCCGGCCCAGCGGGACGTGCCTGCGGTACAGCTGGGCCAGCGTGTCCGGGTCCACCTCCGCCGGGTTGCTCATCGGGGTGTCGATGGCCCCGGGGCAGATCGCGTTGACGCGGATCTTCTTCCTCGCCAGCTCGATCGCCGCGACCCGGGTGAGCCCGAGAATCGCGTGCTTGCTCGCCACATACGAGCCGATCGAGTCCATGCCGGCCAGCGCAGCGTAGGAGGCGACGTTGACGATCGTGCCGCCGCCCGCCGCCGCGATCTGGGGAGCGGCGGTTTTGACGCCCAGGAACACCCCGGTCTGGTTGACCTGGACTACCTCCTGGAACTCCTCCAGCGGGGTGTCCACCAGCTCGTTGAAGCGGAGGATGCCGGCGTTGTTGATCAGGCCGTCGAGTTTCCCGAAGGCCGACTTCGCCGCGGCGACGGCGGCCGTCCAGTCGTCCTCCCGGCCCACGTCGAGGTGCACATACCGGGCGGCCTCCTCCCCCAGCTCCTTGGCGAGCGCCTCGCCCTGGCCGTCGAGCACATCGGCGAGCACCACCCGCGCCCCTTCGGCGGCGAAGAGGCGCGCCGCGTGCTCTCCCTGGCCGCGCGCCGCCCCGGTGATCAACACGACCCGGCCGTCCAGCTTTCCCATCGCGTCCTCCCCTGTTCCCCTGTTTCTCCTGGATCCCTGGATCCCCCCGTGCGTCCTGGATCCCCCGCGTGCCCCGGATCCCCGTTCGCCCCGGACCCCCCGTTCGCCGTGCGTCAGCCGAGAAGCGGCGCCACCTCGGCGGCGAAGGCCTCCAGCTGGTCGGTCAGCTCACTGCGCGACCGGGAGCGGAACCGCAGTTGGAGCTGGTCCACGCCCATCGCGCGGTAGGCGGTCAGCGACTCCGCCAGGCGCTCCGGTTTTCCGGTGAGTGTGCGGCGGCCGGCCTCCCAGGCGGGCTCGCCCACATACAGCGGCTCGGCGATCGCCCCCACCGTGAAGGGCCGGTCGGCGATGTCGGCCTGCTCCCGCAGCGCCCTGATCCGGGCGATCCGGGCGGGCAGCCGGTCGCGCGGGTCGCCCTGCGGCAGCCAGCCGTCTCCCTTGAGCGCGGCCCGGCGCACCGCGGCCGGGGAGGAACCGCCGACCCACAGGGGCACCCGCGGCTGGGCGGGCCGGGGCCGCTGCCCGAGCCCCCGGAAGACGAATCGTTTCCCTTCGAACTCCGGGAACTCCTCCGGCCCGAGGGCCGCCCTGAGCGCGTCCATGCTCTCGTCCAGCACGGCCCCCCGCCGTTCGAAGTCCGCCCCGAGTGCCTCGAACTCCTCCCGTACATGCCCTGCCCCGACCCCGAGCACCAGCCGGCCGCCGGAGAGGTGGTCGAGGGTGGCGTACTGCTTGGCGGTCAGCAGCGGATGCCGCAGCCCGACGACGGCCACATGGCTGAGCAGCCGTACGCGTTCGGTGGCGGCGGCGAGGAAGGCGAGGGTGGCGACCGGGTCGTACCAGACGGTGGACATGGCGGCGGCGAGCCGCTGCGGAATCGCCACATGGTCGCAGCAGGCGACATAGCCGAAGCCGCAGCGGTCGGCCGCCCGGGCGACCTCCACCAGGTCCTCCGGGCCCGCTGCCGCCTCCCACGACTCCGCGTAGAGGGCCGACTGGGACTGGACCGGAAGCTGTATCCCGTACATGTGCATGGGACCCCCTGATGAGGAACTGACGCACCGTCATATGCAATGTGCGGTCATCGTCATGCCTGGCGTCCCGTCGCACAAGAGCGAGGACGGCCCTCGGCCCCGCGCTCAGCCGAGCAGCGCGTACACGGTCGACGCGCGCGCGGCGGGACCGTCCGCCCCCGCCGCGTCCTCCGCGGTCATCGTGATGTCCGCGAAGGCCATCCGCCTGCCCAGCTTGCCGATGCGGGCGTCGAGCAGCACGTCCGAGCCCTGGACCGCGCGTAGGAAGGAGGTGGACTGCTGCACCGTGGTCATCGGCGTGAACCCGCCGCGCGCCGACGCCACCGCGATCACGGTCGCCGTGTCGGCGGCGGCCATCAGCGCCTGCCCCGACAGCGCGCCGCCCTCCCGCGCCAGCCGCTCGGACCAGGGCAGTCGCAGCACGGCGTGGCGCTCCCCCGTCTCGACGACGACAAGGCCCAGGTCGAGCACCCAGGGTGCGAAGTTGTCGGCGAGGACCTTCTGCGCGTCTTCCGGCGTCAGGGCGGGTGCGGGTGTCGATGTCATGCACCCAGACTGCCGCTAGACGCCCGCACCCGGCCAGAGGCCCTCGGGCGTGAGGCCCAGCAGTTCGATCGCGTTGCCGCGGACGATGCGCTCCACGGCGTCCGGGGGCAGATGGCCCATCTGGGCCTCTCCGACCTCGCGGGACTTGGGCCAGGTGGAGTCGGAGTGCGGGTAGTCGGTCTCGTACAGGACGTTGCCGACGCCGATCGCGTCCAGGTTCTTCAGCCCGAACGCGTCGTCGAAGAAGCAGCCGTACACATGCTCGGCGAACAGCTCCGACGGCGGGCGGGTGACCTTGTCTGCGACGCCGCCCCAGGCGCGGTTCTCCTCCCACACCACGTCGGCGCGTTCGAGGATGTACGGAATCCATCCGATCTGGCCCTCCGCATACATGATCCGCAGCCGCGGGAAGCGCTCGAACGCGCCGCTCATCAGCCAGTCGACCATGGAGAAGCAGCAGTTGGCGAAGGTGATCGCAGAGCCGACGGCGGGCGGGGCGTCCGCGGAGGTGGACGGCATCTTCGACGAGGAGCCGATGTGCATGGCGATGACCGTGCCGGTCTCGTCGCAGGCGGCGAGGAAGGGGTCCCAGGCGTCCGTGTGGATGGAGGGCAGCCCCAGGTTCGGCGGGATCTCGCTGAAGCAGACCGCCCGTACGCCGCGCTCGGCGTTGCGCCGCACCTCGGCGGCGGCCAGTTCGGCGTCCCACAGGGGTATCAGGGTGAGCGGGATGAGCCGGCCGTGCGCCTCGGGGCCGCACCACTCCTCCACCATCCAGTCGTTGTAGGCGCGCACGCCCAGCAGTCCCAGTTCGCGGTCCTCGGCCTCGGTGAAGGTCTGGCCGCAGAAGCGGGGGAAGGTGGGGAAGCAGAGGGCGGACTGGACGTGGTTGAGGTCCATGTCGGCGAGCCGCTCGGGGACGCTGTAGGAGCCCGGACGCATCTGCTCATAGGTGATGACTTCGAGCCTGATCTCGTCGCGGCCGCAGCCGACGGCCGTGTCGAGGCGGGTGAGCGGACGGTGCAGATCCTCGTACACCCACCAGTCGCCGATCGGGCCCTCGTCGCCGGGGGCGCCCATCACCGGGGCGAATCTCCCGCCCGTGAAGCTCATGTGCTTCAGGGGGGCGCGGACGATGCGCGGGCCCGTGTCCCGGTACTTCGACGGGAGTCTGTCGCGCCAAACGCCGGGAGGCTCCACCGTGTGGTCGTCCACCGAGATGATCTTCGGGAAGGTCTCCATGGAATCACGGTAGCGCTGATCTGACGGTGCGTCAGCTATCGGCGGCCCCGCACCCACGACCCACCCCGCCGCACACCCTCTCCATACACCCCGCTTACAGTGCTGCGACCGACCACGACCAAAGGGCTGACCATGCAGAAAAACGGGGCAACAGGGGGCATACACATACCCAGGCGGCGCGAGGGTCGCCGTATCAGAACGGTCGCGGCCGCCGCGCTCGGCGCCGCCGCACTCACCCTCACGCTCACCGGCTGCGGCATGGACACCACCACCCCTGCCGAAGCCCGTGACAGCGCCGCCTCCGATGCCAAGCCGCCGAGCGAGGCCGTCGACTGCGCCAAGGCCAAGTGCATCGCCCTGACCTTCGACGCGGGCCCCGGCAAGGACACACCGAAGCTGCTGGACCTGCTGAAGAAGGAGAAGGTACCCGCAACCTTCTTCCTCCTCGGCAAGAACCATGTCCTCAAGCACCCCGACGTGGTGCGCCGCATGGCCGACGAGGGTCATGAGGTGGCGAACCACACCTGGTCGCACCGCCGGCTCGACCAGCTCAAGCCGGACGGGATCCGCGAGGAGCTCTCCCTCACCCAGGAAGCCATCGAGAAGATCACCGGCAGGAAGCCGACGCTGATGCGCCCGCCCCAGGGCCGGATCAACGACGACGTCACCGAGGTCAGCAGGGAGCTCGGTCTGGCGCAGATCCTGTGGTCCACCACCGCCAAGGACTTCTCCACCGTCGACTCGGACCTGATCGCCGAGCGGACGCTCGACCAGGCCGGCCGGGACGGCATCATCCTGCTGCACGACATATACGACGGGACCGTGCCCGCCGTGCCGGAGATCATCTCCGAGCTGAAGAAGCGCGGTTACACCTTTGTCACGGTCCCGCAGCTGCTCGCTCCCGGCAGTGCGGAGCCGGGCGCCGTCTACCGGCCCTGAGCATCCGGCCCGTCCGGCCCGCCGTGGGCCCGCTGCGGGCCCGCTGTCCGGGCGCCGTCTGCCTGCTGCTGCCTGCCGTCCGCCCGCCCGCCGGACTGCCGTCAGCACGCCGTGAGCCCGCCGCCCCGCCCTCCGTCGCCCGCCGGCCGGCAGCCGCGCCCGGTGATCGGTTGTCGTCTGACTGCAAGCCCCGCTGCTGACGCACCCGCCCCCTACAAGGCAGACTGTCGACCGGCTACTTGGGCGACACGCAGCATACGCAGCACACGCAGTACCGGCAGGGGGCAGCTATGGACCGTGACGGCGGGCCACGCGTACCGGAGCAGCGCCGTGCTCCGACACGCGGCCACGGCAGCAACAGCGCCGGCGAAGGCGCCGACGACCTGCTCTTCAGCGTGCTCGGGCCGGTGCGCGCCTGGCGCGGCGGCGAAGCCCTGCCCACCGGCTCCCCCCAGCAACGCGCCCTGCTCGCCGCATTGCTGCTGCGCGACGGGCGCACGGCCACCGCCGGCGAGCTGATCGACGCGCTCTGGGGCGAAGCCCCTCCGTCGCAGGCCCTCGCCGCGGTGCGCACCTACGCCTCCCGGCTGCGAAAAGTCCTCTCCTCCGACGCGTTGGTCAGTGAGGCGGGCGGCTACGCACTGCGCTTCCGGGACGACGCCCTCGACCTCGCGGTGGCGCACGAGCTGGCCGCCGCTGCGGAGAAGGCGCGCTCCGCCGGCGACCGCTGCCACGCCCGGGACCTGATCGACAAGTCGCTGGGGCTGTGGGACGGCGAACCGCTGGCCAATGTGCCCGGGCCGTACGCCGAGAGCCAGCGCGCCCGGCTGGAGGAGTGGCGGCTCCAGCTCCAGGAGAACCGGCTGGACCTGGATCTGGAGACCGGCTGCCACGCCGAGGCGGTCTCCGAACTGACCGCGCTCACCGCCGCGCATCCGCTGCGCGAGCGGCTGCGAGAGCTGCTGATGCTGGCGCTGTACCGCAGCGGACGGCAGGCCGAGGCGCTGGCCGTGTACACCGACACCCGCCGGCTGCTCGCGGAGGAGCTGGGCGTCGACCCGCGCCCAGAGCTGTCGCAGCTGCAACAGCGCATCCTGCAGGCCGACGCGGAGCTGGCTAGGCCGGTCGAGGAACGGCCCGCGCCCGCGCCGCAGGTCGCCCGGCCGCACCAGCTGCCCGCCACCGTGGCGGACTTCACAGGCCGCGCCTCCTTCGTGCACGAGCTGGGCGATCTGCTCACCTCCGCCGAGGGCTCGGTGATGGCGGTCTCCGCCCTGGCCGGCATCGGCGGCGTGGGCAAGACCACGCTCGCCGTGCATGTGGCGCACCAGGTCAGGCAGCACTTCCCGGACGGGCAGCTGTACGTCGACCTGCAGGGCGCGGGAAGCCGGCCGGCGGAGCCGGAGACCGTCCTCGGCGCCTTCCTGCGGGCTCTCGGCGTCCCGGACGACTCGATCCCGGAGACGCTCCAGGAGCGGGCCGGTCTCTTCCGCACCTCGCTCGACGGCCGCCGACTGCTGGTGCTGCTGGACAATGCGCGCGACGCGGCGCAGGTGCGGCCGCTGCTGCCGGGCACGGCGGGCTGTGCGGCGCTGGTCACCAGCCGGATCAGGATGGTCGATCTGGCCGGGGCGCATCTGGTCGACCTCGATGTGATGTCGCCCGACGAGGCGCTGCAGCTGTTCACCCGGATCGTGGGCCAGGAACGGGTCGGCGCCGAGCGGGAATCCGCGCTGGACGTGGTCGCCGCCTGCGGGTTCCTGCCGCTGGCGATCCGGATCGCCGCGTCCCGGCTGGCCGCGCGGCGCACCTGGACCGTGTCCGTGCTGGCCGCGAAGCTGGCTGACGAGCGCCGCCGCCTCGATGAGCTCCAGGCGGGCGACCTCGCGGTGAAGGCGACCTTCGAGCTGGGCTACGGGCAGCTGGAGCCCGCCCAGGCGCGGGCCTTCAGGCTGCTCGGCCTCGCCGACGGACCCGACATCTCGCTGGCGGCGGCCGCGGCCGTCCTCGATCTGCCGCAGCAGGAGACGGAGGATCTGCTGGAGGCGCTGGTCGACACCTCGCTGGTGGAGTCGGCGGCGCCCGGCCGGTACCGCTACCACGACCTCGTACGGCTCTACGCGCGTGCCTGCGCAGAGCGGGACGAGCCCGGGGAACGCGAGGCGGCGCTGTCGCGGCTGCTGGACTTCTATCTGACGACGGCGGCGCGGGTGTACGCGACCGAGCGGCCCGGCGACCGCACGGTCGCGCATCTGGAGCCGACCGCCTACCCGGGGCGGGAGTTCGCCTCGGACGCGGAGGCTCTGGACTGGCTGCACGCCGAAGCCGCCAGCCTGCTCGCCTGCGTACAGCAGTCGCTGGGGCCGGGCACGCTGCGCCGGGCCGTGGACCTGCTGCTGGCGAGCAAGGATCTGGCCGAGTCCGGAGCGAGTTCCCGGCGCTATGAGATCGCGACGGTCGCTGCGCGGGACGCGGCGGCGGTCGCCGGCGACGCACGCGCGGAGGGCCGGGCCCGTACGACGCTGACGCAGGTCCACCGTACGGCCGGGCGCTTCGAGGAGGCGCAGGCGGAGGCGGAGCGGGCCGAGGCGCTGGGGCGGGCGGCCGCCGATCCGTGGATCTGCAGCAACGCCCCGAACGAGCTGGGCATAATCGCCATCTGCCGCAATGAGCACGAGGACGGCGAGGCGTTCCTGCTCACGGCGATCGACGCGTTCCGTGCCGACGGCAACCGGCCGGGCGAGGCGAGCGCGCTGTGCAACCTGTCCCGGATCCTGGTGTCCATGGGGCGCACGGAGAGCGCGGTGGAGCTGGCTCAGCGAGGCATCGCCATCTATGACGAGCTGGGGCTCACCCTGCGTCTCGCCAACGCCAAGTACGCCCTGGGGATCGCGCTCTCGCATGCCGGGCGGCGTGCGGAGGCGCTGGAGGAACTGCTCCAGGCGCAGGACGTGTTCGCGGAGAACCGGCAGCGGCTGTGGGAGGGCACGACCTGTTACCGGATCGCCGAGGTCCATCTCGGTTCCCGGCGCAGCGCGCAGGCCGCGCAGTACGCGGAGCAGGCGCTGGCGATCGGCTGCATCGGCGGCGACTGGATGCGGGCCAACGTCCTCACCGTGCTGGGCAAGGCGCTGAACCGGCTGGGCCAGACGGGACGTGCGCAGGCCTGCTGGCGTGAGGCGCTGACCATCCACGAGAAGTCCGGCGCGGCGGAGGCGGACGAACTGCGGACCCTGCTCTCTCCGCTCGCCGCGGCCTGACAGGCGATGTCGCCACGGCCTGACAGGCGGCGTCGCTCCGGCCTGACAGGCGGCGTCGCCGCGGGCTGACGGGCGGCGCCCGGGGACTTGTTGCACGGCCGTGCGGTCCTGCAGCAGGACGTTCATCGAACGTTTATGGCGAGCTGACATGCTGATTGCATCGATTCACCGCAACGGGGGGCAGGTGGATCGGCTGGGCTTCGCACGCCACGGTGAGCGGCCCGAAGGCGCCCGTTCGGCAACCCACGGGGGAGTGGCCGAACGGGCGTCCGCCTCCCACCGAGGCACGATCATTTCCGCAGGAGAAGCACCATGAGCGAAGTCGGGCAGAACGAGAACCTCAACCTCACCACCATGGACAGCCACGCTCCGGCTCCGCCGAAGGGCGGCTTCCAGCCGGCCGACGGCGCCAAGACGATGGACAGCCACGCCCCGGCCCCTCCGCCGGACGGTCTGCTCGACGCGGAGCTCGAGGGCATCGTCGCGATGGACAGCCACGCTCCGGCTCCGCCCGCGGACGGCGGCGGCGCGGCCGACCCGGAGCCGGACGACAGCCACGCGCCGGTCCCGCCGGCGAAGGACTGAGCACGGCCGCTCCCGCCTCCGTAAGGGATGAGGAGCGGGGGATGCACGGGGGGGGATGCACGGGGCCCGGGGACGCCGGGGGGACGGCAACTGGGGGGTTGCCGTCGAGGGCGTGCCCGAGTGTGGCGCACCTGGGGGGGGCGGGTGCGCCAGGGGGGAACGGGGGGATCGGGGGATGCTCGCGGCCGCGACGGCCAGGAGGGGGGAGCCGTCGCGGCCGCGAGCATGTCGTCACCGGGGGGCGAAACCCCGGTCGGCCTACCCGCCGTTGCCCGACGCCCGCGCCCTGAGCTCCGCCTTCAGGACCTTTCCGCCGGCGTTCCGCGGCAGCGCGGGCACGAACTCGACCTGTCGGGGCACCTTGTAGTTGGCCATTTCGCGGCGGGACCAGGCGATCAGGTCGTCGGCGGTGAGGGCCGCGCCGGGGCGGCGGACCGCGTAGGCCTTGGCCACTTCGCCGAGGCGGGCGTCGGGGACGCCGATGACCGCGACGTCGGCGATGTCCGGGTGGAGTCCGAGGAGGCGTTCGATCTCGGCTGGGTAGGCGTTGAAGCCGCCGACGATGAACATGTCCTTGATGCGGTCGGTGACGCGGAGGTTGCCCGATGAGTCGAGGACGCCGATGTCGCCGGTGCGGAGCCAGCCGTCGGAGGTGAAGGCCCCGGCCGTCTCGTCCGGGTCCTCGAAGTAGCCCTGCATGACGTTGTGCCCGCGGACGAGGATCTCTCCCGGCTCGCCCGGGGCGGTGGCGCCCGCGATGCGGACCTCGGCGCCCGGGATGGCGCGGCCCGAGGTGGCGGCGATGACGTCGGGGGCGTCGCCGCGGCGGCACATGGTGACGATGCCGCTCGCCTCGGAGAGGCCGTACGCGGTCAGTACGGTGGCGATCCCCAGCTCGGCGCGGAGCCGCTCCACCAGTTGGAGGGGGACGACCGCCGCGCCGGTGACCACGAGCCGCAGCGCCGAGAGGTCGTGGGCGCGGCGCCGGGGGTGGTCCAGCAGCGACTGGTGGAGCGTCGGCGGGCCGGGCAGCACGGAGATCCGTTCGGCGGCGATGTTGGCGAGGACCGTGTCTACGTCGAAGACCGGCTGCGGCACCATCGTCGCGCCCCGCATCAGGCAGGCGATCACTCCGGCCTTGTAGCCGAAGGTGTGGAAGAAGGGGTTCACGATCAGATAGCGGTCGCCCTCGCGCAGCCCGGAGAGTTCGCACCAGATGTCGTAACAGCGCAGCGTCTGCGCATGGGTGATGACCGCGCCCTTGGAGCGGCCGGTGGTGCCGGAGGTGAAGACGATGTCGGAGGGCGCGGACGGGGCGATGGCGTCGGCCCGTGCCCGTACCTCCCGTGCGCCGACCGCGTCCCCGCCCGCCAGGAACTCCTTCCATGTGCGGTAGTCGTCCGGTGCGGAGTCGGCGAGGACCACCGTGTGCCGGAGATGGGGCAGTTCGGTCCCGGCGCGGCGCAGGGACGCCACATACGAGGTGCCGAGGAAGGTGCCGGTGATGAAGAGCATCCGGGCCCGCGAGCGGTTGAGCAGGTCCGCTGCCTCCGCGCCCTTGTAGCGGGTGTTGAGCGGCACCAGCACCGCTCCCGCGCCGACCGCCCCGAGCGAGGCGACGATCCAGTCGAGGGAGTTGGGGGCCCAGACGGCGACCCGGTCGCCCGGCCGGACCCCGGCCGCGATGGCGGCCGCGGCGGACCGCTCCACTCGCTCGCCCAGCTCCGCGTACGAGATGCGGGTGCGGCCCTCGACGACGGCCTCCCGCTCCCCGTACCGCTCGGCGGCGTCGCGCACCAGCCCCGCAACGCTGCCCCACTGAAGGTCGCCGCGCATCGCAAGTCCCTCTCCCGAGACGCCGAACACCGTTTCCCCGCCCCGCCCCCATCCCGTCACTGGGGCTTCGCCCCCAGGCCCCGCTCCTCAATCGTTGGAGCCCGTCCGGCGATTGAGGACGCGGCCTTCAGGCCGTACCGGGGGTCCGGGGCTTCGCCCCGGTTGCGGGAACGGGCAGGGCGGGGAGAAACAACTAGCTGACTGACCGTCAGATTAGCGGTACGCTTCCCCGCTGTCAGCAGGGTGCGACCGCGTACGTGGAGGCCGGCATGGCAGGCACGCTCAAGGACGCGACGGCGATCGTCGGCATAGGCCAGACCCCCTTCGCCCGCAGGCTCCCCGAGCCGGAGAAGACCCTGGCCTGCCGCGCCGTCCTCGACGCCCTCGCCGACGCCGGCATCGACCCCTCCGAGGTCGACGCCTTCGCCTCGTACACCATGGAGGCGACCGACGAGGTGGAGATCGCCAAGTCCATCGGCGCGGGCGATGTCACCTTCTTCTCCAAGGTCGGCTACGGAGGCGGCGGCTCCTGCGCAACCGTCGCCCATCTCGCCGCCGCCGTCGCCACCGGCCAGGCGAACGTCGGCGTCGCCTGGCGGTCCCGCAAACGCGGCTCAGGCCCCCGCCCCTGGACCGACACCGCCGTCCAGCTCCCCACCCCCGCCCAGTGGACCCGCCCCTTCGGCCTGCTGCGACCCGCCGACGAGATCGGCATCCTGGCCCGCCGCTATATGCACGAGTACGGGGCGACCCGCGACCACTTCTTCAACGTCGCCCTCGCCTGCCGCAACCGCGCCAACCAGAACCCGGCCGCGGTGATGCACGAGCGGCCGCTCACCCGCGAGATGTATATGACCGCCCGCTGGATCAGCGAGCCGCTCTGCCTCTTCGACAACTGCCTGGAGACGGACGGCGCGCTGGCCTGTGTGATCGTCAGCGCCGAACGCGCCCGCGACTGCCGCAGCCGGCCGGTGTACATCCACTCCGCGGCGCAGGGGCTGCCCGCCCAGCACCACGGGATGGTCAACTACTGGACCGACGACCCGCTCACCGGGCCCGCCTGGACCGCCGCCCGACAGCTGTGGAAACAGGCGGACTTCGGACCGCATGACGTCGACGTAGCCCAGATCTACGACGCCTTCACCCCGCTCATCCCGCTGTCGCTGGAGGGCTACGGCTTCTGCGCACGCGGCGAGGGGGCCGCCTTCACCGAGGGCGGCGCGCTGGAGACCGGCGGACGGCTGCCGCTGAACACCTCCGGCGGCGGCCTCTCGGAGGCGTACGTCCACGGCTTCAACCTGATCACCGAGGGCGTGAAGCAGCTGCGCGGCAGCTCCACGGCCCAGGTGCCCGGCGCGGCCACCTGCCTGGTCACGGCCGGCGAGGGCGTGCCCACATCCGCGATCCTGCTGAGGAGCTGATCCGACCGTGCCCGGGGACACTCTGCTGCCGCCCGTGATCGACGAGGACGGCACGCCCTTCTGGGAGTACGCCGCCCGCGGCGAGCTGCGCATCCAGGCCTGCGCCGCACCCGGCTGCGGCGAACTGCGCTTCCCGCCGCGCCCCTGCTGTCCGCACTGCCGGTCCTTCGACGCAGAGTGGCGGGCGATGTCCGGCCGCGGCCGGATCTGGTCGTACGTCGTGCCGCATCCGCCGCTGCTCGACGCCTACGCCGCCGTGGCCCCGTACAACGCGGTCCTCGTCGAACTCGCAGACGCGCCCCGCATCCGGCTGGCGGGCCATGTGGTCGCCGCCCCGGACGCCCCGCTCGACTCCGTCGACCCGGCGCGCCTGCGCATCGGCGCGCCGGTGCGGATCGCCTTCACCGAGCAGGCGGGTCTCACCGTGCCGCGCTGGCTGCTCCGGGAGCGGGCGTGAGCGGGCCCCCGGCGGTGCGGGTGGAGACGGACTGCGCCACGGGCGTCGCGCTCGTCACGCTCGACCGGCCCGACCGGCACAACGCCGTCGACCTGGCGATGGCCGCCGAACTGGCCGCCGTCTGGAAGGGTTTCCGCTACGACGACACGGTGCGCGCCGCGGTGCTCGCCGGCGCGGGCGGCAAGGCCTTCACCACCGGCGTCGACCGCTCGGCCGAGGTGCCCCAGCCCACCTCCCCGTACGCGATCGACGACCCCCTGCTGACCATCGGCCCCAAGGCCAACGACCTGTGGAAGCCGGTCATCGCGGCCGTGGAGGGCATGGCCTGCGGCGGCGCGTTCTATCTGCTGGGCGAGGCGGAGTTCCTGGTGGCGGGCGAGGAGGCGGTCTTCTTCGACCCGCATACGACGTACGGCATGGTCAGCGCGTACGAGGCGATCCTGATGGCCCAGCGGATGCCGTACGGCGAGGCCGCCCGGATGTGTCTGACGGGCACGGCCGAGCGGTTGACGGCCCGCCGGGCCCATGAGATCGGCCTGGTCTCCGAGGTGACGCCCGCGGGCGAGGCCGTGCCCGCGGCCCTGCGTGCGGCCGCGGGCATCGCCGCCTGCCCCACCGAGGCGGTCCAGGGCACGGTCCGCGCCCTGTGGTCCGCCACAGAGGCCGCCCGCGCCCAGGCGATGGCGCACGCCGCCCCCCTGATCGCCCTGGGCAGTCTGCCGCCGGAGCGTCAGACGGAGCTGTTCCGCGGCCGTCGTGGCGGCGGGGACTTCCGGCTGCGGTAGGCCGCGGTCCGGCCGCGGTAGGCCTTGGCCCGGCTGCGGTACGCCGCGGTCCGGCTGTGGGGTACGGCCGTGGTACGCCGGGGTCCGGCTGTGGGGTACGGCTGCGGTACGCCGCAGTACCGGCCGCGGTACCCCGCGGTCCGGCCGCGGTAGGCCTTGACCCAGCCGCAGTACGCCGCGGTACCAGCCGTGGTCCGGCCGCGGTAGGCCATGGCCCGGCCGCGGTACGCCGCGATACCGGCCGCGGCACCCCGTGGTCCGGCCGCGGGATACGGCCGTGGTCCGGCCGCGGTAGGCCATGGCCCGGCCGCGGTACGCCGCAGTACCGGCCGCGGCACCCCGTGGTCCGGCCGCGGGATACGGCCGTGGTCCGGCCGCGGTAGGCCATGGCCCGGCTGCGGTACGCCGCGATACCGGCCGCGGCACCCCGTGGTCCGGCCGCGGGATACGGCCGTGGTCCGGCCGCGGTAGGCCATGGCCCGGCCGCGGTACGCCGCAGTACCGGCCGCGGCACCCCGTGGTCCGGCCGCGGGATACGGCCGTGGTCCGGCCGCGGTAGGCCATGGCCCGGCTGCGGTACGCCGCGGTACCGGCCGCGGTACGCCTTGGCCGGCGGCATCCGACCCACGGCCGACCGTAACCGGCAGTACGCCCCGTCACCCCCTGTGTCAAGTATCACGACAGCCACGAATTCCTAACGAATCACTGACTTGAGCGCCCCGGTGATGTCACAGTGATTCACGAGGCTGGAGTTACTGACCAGTTGGGTCAACTGCGCCTCGGCGCACCTCAGTTCTCCAGATGTTCCGGCTCCGGCCGGACCTCGCGTCGGCACCCGCACGGCACACCCCCACAACCGTCCATCTGCGATTCCGACCAGAACACCGACACCTCGCACGCCCTTCGGGGCGCGCCGGAGGACCATCCCCCATGCATCAGTTCACCTCGCACGTCCGCGCCTTCCAGGACCAGGCCGCGGCCCGAGCCGACGAGTTCGGCCGGCTCGCAGCCGGCCAGTCCCCCCACGCGCTCTTCATCACCTGCTCAGACTCCCGGGTGATCCCCTCGCTGATCACCGGGGCCCGGCCCGGCGAACTGTTCGAACTCCGCACCGCGGGCAGCATCATCCCGGAGTGGGACAGCGGCAGGCCGTCGAGCGAGGCGGCCACCGTCGAGTACGCCGTCGAGGTGCTGGGCGTAGCCGACATCGTCGTCTGCGGCCACTCCCACTGCGGCGCGGTCGGCGCGATGGTGCGCCGCGAGGACCTCTCGTCCGTGCCGGCGGTGCGCGACTGGCTGGAGAGCTCCACCCCGCCGCCCCTCTTCCGCGATCCGTCCGCCCCCGACGTCACCGAAGCCGTCCAGGACCATGTCCTGCGGCAGCTGGAACGGTTGCGCGGCTACCCGTGCGTCCGGCGGCGCACCGCCGCCGGAGAACTACGGCTGCACGGCTGGTTCTACATCGTCGACACCGGCGCGGTGCTCGTCCACCGCCCCCACGACAACGCCTTCCTTCCGCTGTGAACGCCACTGCCGACACCGCTGCCGCCCCACCCCCTCAGAATTTGCCGGGCCGACGCGGCCGGCACCGACGCGCCGCACCACCGGGGCCAAGGTCAAGGCCGAGGCCGGGTCCCGGGCCGGGCAAGGACGCCCTGCGCGCCGATCCCAGCGCCTCCGTCGTCGTCTTCCTGGTCGCCCTGCCCCTGTGCGTGGGCGTGGCCGTCGCCTCGGGGGTGCCCGCCGAACTCGGCCTGGTGACCGGCATCGTCGGCGGGCTGGTCACGGGGCTGCTGCCCGGCAGCAGCCTCCAGGTCAGCGGCCCGGCCGCGGGCCTGACCGTGCTGGTGCTGGAGGCCGTCACGGAGTACGGGCTGGGGCCGCTGGGCGTGTTCGTGCTGATCGCGGGCGTGCTGCAGCTGCTGATGGGGCTGCTGCGGCTGGGCCGCTGATTCCGGGCCATCTCCATCGCGGTCGTCGAGGGGATGCTCGCGGGCATCGGCCTCGTCCTGATCGCGGGCCAGCTGTACGCCGTCGCCGACGCGAAGGCGCCGGGCTCCGGCCCCGCCAACCTCGCCGGGCTGCCCGGGCTCTTCGCCCGCGTGGCCGAGGATCCGCGGGCGCTGACGGCCGGGGCCCTGGGCGTCGGCTCGATCGCGGTCATGGCCCTGTGGAAGCATCTGCCGGCCCGGGCGCGGACCGTTCCCGCGCCGCTCGCCGCGGTCGGCACGGCCACCGCGCTCACGGCGCTGTTCGGCCTCCCCGTCGAACGGGTGGAGGTCAGCGGGCTGCTGGGCGTGATCAGCCCGCCGTCCGCCGACGACTTCGGCGCGCTCGCCTCGGCCGGGGCGATCGGCACCGTCGTCGCGATCACCCTTATCGCCTCGGCGGAGAGCCTGTTCAGCGCGGCAGCCGTGGACCGGCTGCACACCGGCCCGGCCACCCACTACGACAAGGAGCTGATGGCCCAGGGCGCGGGCAACGCCGTCTGCGGCGCGCTGGGCGCCCTTCCGATGACCGCGGTGATCGTCCGCAGCGCCGCCAACGTCCAGGCGGGCGCCCGCACCAAGGCCTCCCGGGTGCTGCACGGCTGCTGGCTGCTGCTGTTCGCAGCACTGGTGCCCGCCGTCCTCGGACTGATCCCGCTGGCCTCCCTCGCGGGCGTCCTCGTCTACTCGGGATGGAAGCTCATCCCGCTGGCCGAAGTGCGGCGGCTGTGGCGTGAACGGCGCGGCGAGGCGGTGATCCTGCTGGTCACGGCCGTCGCCATCGTCGCCGCCAACATGTTCGAAGGCGTACTCGTCGGACTCCTGCTGGCGATCGCCAAGTCCGCCTGGGAGACCTCCCACGTCCAGGTCCACGTCCAGCCGGACGAAGGGCCCGACGACGCCCCCCTGCGCGTGGTCGTCTCCGGCAACGCCACTTTCCTGCGCCTCCCCCGCATCCTGAGCACCCTCGAGTCCCTCCCCAAGGACCGCCCCATCGAACTGGACCTGCTCAGCCTGCGCCACCTGGACCACGCCTGCCACACGGCCCTGGTCAACTGGGCGGCCCGCCACAACGACGAGAAGGGAGCGACCCGGGTCCTGCTGCCGACGGCCTGACCCACCCCGCCCCGCCATGAGACCCTGCGCCTCCGGCGGGGCGGGTCCCGGCTACGGCTGCGGGCTACGGCTGCGCAGGCGCCGGAACAAGCCCCTCCGCGACAAGTCCGGCAAGGACCGCCTCGCCCAGGGCGTGGACGGCCGACTGGGGGCGGACCATCACCGTGAACTCCTTGATCAGGCCGTCGTCGTCAAAGTGCAGCAGGTCGATCCCATGGATCTGCCTGCCGCCCGCGGTGGCGCGGAACAGCAGGACCGCCGACGGGGCGGTGACCCCGTCGGCGCTGGTCTGCGCGGCCCCGGTGTAGTCGCCGACGTAGCGGAAGTCCTCGAAGGTGCGCAGCAGCACCCGGAAGAGGCCCAGCACCATCGGCTTGCCCTCGAAGGGCTGGAACTTCACGGGGCTGTAGAAGCGGACGTCCTCGGTGAACAGGTCGTCCAGCGCCGCGAGGTCACGGCTGTCGACGGCGGCGCGGAAGCGGTCTGCCGTGGTCATGGCTCACCTCTCTACATACTCATGATTATGACTACTCATATTTATGAGTACCATGGGGGCGGTCTCCCGGGACAGGGAGCGACAGGGAGCGAGCGAGAGGTGCGAGCCGATGGCACTGCGGCACGCCGTGCTGGCGGCGCTGCTCGACGGAGAGCTGAGCGGCTACCAACTGGCCAAGGCCTTCGATCTGGGCGTGGCGAACTTCTGGTACGCCCGGCCGCAGCAGCTCTACGCCGAACTGGCCCGGCTGGAGAAGGAAGGGCTGATCGCAGGGCGGGAGGTGGTCCAGGAGACCCGCCCCAACAAGCGCCTGTTCCAGGTGACCGACGCCGGGCTGGAAGAGCTGCAAGGCTTTGCCGCCGCCCCCACAAAGCCGTCGTTCATCCGTGACGACCTGCTCGTCAAGGTCCAGGCCGCCGATCATGTCACCACGACCGCCCTGATCGCGCAGCTGTCCGAGCGCGCCGCCTTCGCCCAGGCCAAGGTCGACCTGTTCGACAAGCTGCTGCGCACCATGCGAGGCGACCGCACGGAGGAGGAGTTCCTGCACCACGGCAGCCGCATCGGGCCGTATCTGACGTGCCAGCGCGGCCTCGCCTTCGAGCAGGGCAACCGCGACTGGTGCGAGCGCACGATCGCGGCCCTGCGCGAGAGACAGCGGACCCGCGCCCGACCCTGACGCCCCGCACCGCCGTCACGCCCGGCAGGCCTTGACTCTATTCACCGACGAGCCCGCCGGTGCGCAGCCTTTTGAGGACCGACGGGGCCGCCGTCGTACGCCGCATTCTCTGGGGGCATCGAGTGTGATGCCTGCTTCTCTACTTCTCGTCTTTGGCCCCGTGGGCGTGCCGGGTGCTGGGGACGTTGACGGCTTGCCCTACGGCGGGCGGCTGGGGTGGTCCGGGTCTGACGGGGACACCCGGCACGCCCTCGGGAGGCCGGGGTGCCTGACGGCGAGTTTGAGGGTCAGGGGTCCGGTCGTTGTCCGCTAGCCGTAGGGTGAGCAGCAGGCCGTCGAGGGTGTCCGTGTCGAGTACGGCCCCGGTGTGGTGCGCTGTCGCTTCCAGCACAGGGACCAAGCCGGGGTACTCCTCGCCCGATGCGTCGAGCCGCTCCTGTACCGCATCCCACCAGGGGTGCGGGGGATGCGGTTTGGCGCTGGCGGCACCCGGCTCGAACCGCTCGGCGCACTGTCCGTCCCGCCAGTACGCAAAGCCGTTCATACCGTCCCCGCCCCGCAGCACACTGAAGGTTTCCGTGCCGCAGGACAGTGCGGACAGGGGGCCGGGCATGCACCCTATGACCCCGTAGTCCTCGAAGCAGAACGACCAGTCGCCCACCTGCCCTGCCCGCAGTACCGACCCCTCCGGCAGGTCGCCGTCGGCCAGCTGGGCGGCCTGCTGCCGGGTGAGAAGCCGGGCGGTGCGCGCATCGGCCCCGTAGCGGACGAGCACTTCTTCGGGAGTGATGCCGCGGGTGATGGTCACGCACCACATAACGCCGCGCGGGTCCCCGGCCCACGCCCATGGCCCGGTCATGGAGTCTTTCACTGGTGTCCCTTCGGGTTCAGCCGGGCGGAGCCCGGAGCATCGTCCTCGGGCCCGAGTTGTGCTGTGCCCTCTGTCAGTCGACGACGGAGACGTTGTGTCGGCACACAGAGCACCATCGGTCCCTCCCTCGAAGGAGCCGGCGAAGGGGAACTCGTCGCACGAGTCGTTCGGGATCAGAAGCGTTTGCGTTCCGGGCCGTTGGGTGGGTGTGAGCGATCTGGTGGGAGACACGGCATCTGTCGCCTCGGCGCAGGAGGCCGTGCGGTTGCGCGCGGTGGCCGCGCTGGTGGCGGGGCGGGACCGTGAGACAGCTTGACGGAGGCCCTCCGCCCCTCCGGCGGCGCGCCCCCCGGACCGTCAGTCGGTCCGTTCCGCCTCCGGACGGCAGCGCTTGACCTGCGTCACCTGCTTCGGGTGGGGCATCTCCAGCCGCACTGTGGTCCGTTCGCCGCCCTCCAGGGTGATGTCCTTGTGGGCGCGGTCGACGACGCGGTCGGCGGCGCCGAGGAATTCGACCTCGATGCGGTATGTGTGGGCAGGCCCGGGGGCGGCCGCGACCGCGACCGTGGCCGCGGTGAGGGCCTTGCGCGTGCGGGTGGCCTTGCGGACGCAGGTGACGACCCTCACCGTCGCGGCGTCTGTGGCCGTGGGGGTGGGTGTCGGGGTGTACGCGTCGTACGCGTCGGAGCCGGACGAACCCCCGTCGTAGACGTCGTCATCGTCATCGTCATAGCGCTGGGAGGAACGCTGGTAGCCGCTGCCGCCGTTGCTCTTGTCCGAGGTGGAGCAGCCTCCTCCGCCGTCTCCCCCACCTCCGCCGCTGCCGCGGCCCTTCCCGCTGGAGAAGCCCGTCAGGGCGAGCACGACGACAACCAGAACGGCCGCCAGTTTGAATCGTCGGCGCACCATGGTCCGCCATCCCCCCTCACTGCTGGACGGCCCCGCCCGAAGTTCCGTGCGGGGCCGCTGTGTTCATGCAAGTGCATCGTAGGCGGGATGGTGCATTGCCCTGAAAGGCGGGGACGCAGGTGGCGGTTGTTGGCTCTTCAGCTCGGTGCATCCAGGACGTCGATTCGCAGTCAGCAGGTGGAGCAGATACGCGATGCGGGCGACCCCCGGCAGCGAATGGTGCGGACATCTTCGAGCAGGACATCATTTCCAAGTTCCGGGGCTGGTGAACAACCGCGATGCACGAACTCTTCGCACAACTGCTCCGCCAGGGCTTCGCCGACATAAACGCCGCCGCTGCGTCCTGGAGAAACTGGCCCAGGGATTCGACGACATACAGCGCGGCAGCCGCAAGCGCGTGACCGGCCCGCTGCACAAGGCGGGCTGGGCAGGTGTCAGCGCAACGTATGGCTTCGCGGCTATGGAAGCAACGGAGACCAAGCTGGGCACGGCCGAGGTGAACGCCCGCCTGATCGGCCTGGTGGGCGGGTTTGAGCGAGGAAAGGCGGCAGTTCTACCTCGCTGGCTACCCGGACAGGATCGGAGCTCTGGACGGTCTTCCCGCGCCCGCCCGCGACGAGGCCAACCGTTCAGCCCTGGACCTGCGTCTGAACGACTACGCGCTGCGCGAAGGCAGCCTCGGCTACCACGACCGGTACAACTTCCGGAACCTGACCACGCTCAAGGACCGTTTGGAGAAGACGGACAGCGGCCCGGCTAGCAAGCAGATGTACCTGCTCGGCTTCGGCACCGAGAAGGACGGCCGCGCGATCGTGGCCCTGGGCAACCCGGACACCGCCCGGCACACTGCCGTCCTGGTGCCGGGAACGGACAATCAGCTGGACAACTACGGCGGACAGCTGAACCGCATCGACAAGCTGCAGAACGCAGCTGCTAACTCAAGTGCACCCGGAGAGGGCATCTCCGTGATCAGCTGGATGGACTATGACGCCCCCGAGATCGATGGAAGTGTCATCACCCAAGGTCGCGCGCAAGCGGGTGCCGAAGATCTGCGGGACTTCACCCACGGCCTCCGGTCAGCACACGAGGGCGATCGCGTGCACCTGACCGTCATCGGCCACAGTTACGGGTCTTCCATGACGGGGGCCGCCGACGCTGGCGGCACGGGGTTGGACGCGGACGACATCGTGGTCGTCGGCAGTCCAGGCCTCACCGTGGAACGCGCCGACCAACTGCACGTCAATCCCGATCACCTGTGGGTGGGGGCCTCCGAGAACGACTTCGTATCCAACTGGGCATCCGGCCGCACCCTCTCGGAGGACCCCAAGGAACCTGCTTTCGGAGCCCAGAGGATGTATGTGGACACTTCGGGACACAGCGGCTACTGGGACGACGGCAGCCAGAGCCTCGACAACCAGGGGCGCATCATCGCCGGACTGAAGCCCCGCCCCGCGCCGTCCGACTGATCCGAAAGAGACCGCAAACCATGCCCATGACGCGGAGGGCGCTCATCGCCCTAGCCCTCACACTCCTGCTCGGAGGCTGCATGTCCGAAAATGGTGTCAACGATGCCCTTCCCCGCATGAGCAAGGAAAAGGCGGAGGCATGGGCTCAGCACTGGGTCGAGTCCATGGCCCGCACGACCAAGTCCGAGATAATCCCCAACACATCCAAGGCGAACTTCACCAACTGCACCGGCAAGAACGGCGAGACGGCCGAAGACGGCCGGTTCACATTGATGTTCAACGCACGCGCCAAACTGCCCCGGTCTCAGTACACCAAGGCAGTAAAGGCGTTGAGAAACGAACTCGAAACCCAGGGATTCAAGATCGTTGGCTACGAGGAAGGCCCCGGGCAGGAACGTGGCGCCTACGGAGTGCAGGCCAGCCATCCCAAGGACAGGCAGTACGTCTCCGCGGGTGACGTGGCCGAGGACCAATGGAGCCTGTCCGTCGACACCCCCTGCCTCCTGCCGCCCGACGCTGAACAGCAGCAGTTCTGAAGAAAACGGGTTCGTCCCGCCCGCGAACGCGGCTCGTTCACCGAGGCGATACGCCAGGTCCCCACGGAGATGCGGACTGCCCTCGCCCTGCGCCGGGCGGCGGGTCCGCGGTCTGCGACGGCTCCCGCACCGTCGTGCCCCGTGCCCTGCCTCACGCGGCCGTGGTCGTCGACTGTTTCCGCATCGTGCAGCTCGCTCAGCGCCACCTCGCCGCCTGCGCCGACGCCTCACCTGGAAGCAGCACGGCCGCGGGGCCCGCAAGGGCGACAGCTTCTACACCGTCCGCAAATAGCCGTTCCCGGTGGCCTGCCGCCAGGTGTCGGGCTTCGATGCGGAGCCTCCTCCGGTGACAGTGAGTCGGCATGACCGCGGGCCTCCCGCAGCCTGGGTTATGGTGCGCCGCGCACCACGAGATGTGTGTGGCGCATCGCTACGAACGAACAATAAGAAGAGGGCACCCGTATGGCTTCCCATGCTCGCACCAAGGTCTATCGGCTCGCCGCCCTGGCGGTCGGCGCCGGTCTCGTGGCCGGCTGCTCCGCCGACAGCGGGCCGTCGGTCGAGAAGGCGAACGACGAGCTGCGCTCGACGTCGTTCCACGCGTCCGGAGGGACGACCGCGTTCGCCGGTGGGGCGCAGGAGATATGGTGGGACCCCGAGCAGGGCCTCCGTCTGAAGTCTTCCGGGAACGGCGGGTCCGGCGAGATGTACTGCAAGGACGGCACGACGTACTTCAGCGCCGCCCTCTTCGCCGCCTCGCTGAAGCAGAGGGGACAGTCGATCACTGTCCCCAGTCATCTGACCGATATCTTCATCACCGCCGAGTCAGACCAGGACTGCGACGTGTACTTCGCAATCCCCGAGAGCGCGGAGCACGCGCCCTGGAGCGACGGCAAGCGGACCACGGCCTTCGCCGTGTCGGAGGGCGGCGCCTCCGACACGTACTACGTGGATAATGAAAGTTCGCGCCTCGTACAGCTGGAAGCAGAACGGGACGGGCGGACCAGCACGACGAACTACGACTCCTTCGGAGAGAAGTTCTCCATCACGATTCCGACGGAGGACCAGACCATGTCGAGCGACGAGTTCCGCAGCCAGGTTTCGGGCAGCTGACGGTCAACAGGGGAAGACGCCCGGCCCGGAGAAGCGGTGCCGGGCAAGGGCGGGAACGTGGTGACGGTCCGGCTCGACCCCGATGGCGACGTCGACCTGCTGCTGACGGCCGGCGCGTCGGGGAAGAGCGCGCTGGAGCCCGTGTAGGTGTTGGAGCTGCCCACGGACCTTCGCCACACGGGCCAGGTGATTCTGTCCGCTCCGTGCAACAGGAGGCCTGGCGGGCGCCGATCCCGAGACGGCCGTCGTACCGCTCACGGAAGGGGCTCCGTACGGCGGCCGCCGATTCTGTGCCTCCCCTGCGGTCCTGACGCTACGCCGCGCGGGGCCCGGCCGCCACCAGGGGCGGCCGGAGACACATGGCTCAGCGCGGGGCGGACCGGCCCGTGGCCGTGCCCTTGGCGGCGTCCAGGGCGTAGACGCAGCGGTCCTTGCTGCACGCGTACACGACGCCGCCCTGGGCGACCGGAGAGCCGGTGATCTCCCCGCCGGTGGCCAGCTTCCAGCGCAGCTGGCCGCCGCTCGCGTCCAGGGTGTAGAGCACATGGTCGGCGGAGCCGAAGTGGACCCTGCCGTCGGCGACCACCGGGGCGCCGACCACCTCCCCGCCCGCCGCGAACCGCCATTTCGGGGTGCCGGTGACCGCGTCAAGGGTGTAGAGCGCGCTGCCGCTGCCCACATGGACGTTGCCGCCGGCCACCAGCGGCGGCTCGGTCGTCTGCCTGGACTCGGTGGCGATGCGCCAGCGGTCCTTGCCGGTCGTCGCGTCCAGGGCGTACACCGTGCCGAGGTAGTCGGCCAGATACACACCGCCGCCGGTGACGGCCGGGCCGGGGGCGAACACCGGCGGGGAGAGGAAGACCGCGGGGGCCTCGAAGTGCCACCGCACCAGCCCGCCTGCGACGTCTATGGCCAGGACGCGGGTGCCCGCCGCCACATACACACAGCCGTCCGAGGCTTGATGGACCCGTACCGGCACATTGCCGCAGGAGGCGGCGTCGCCGACCGGGTAGGACCAGCGCTCGACGCCGGTGCGGGCTTCCAGAGCGCGCAGCCGCGCGTCCTTCCACACGTACACCGTGCCGTCGCAGATCACGGGCCCCGCCTCGGGGGTTTCGAACTCCGTCTGCGCCCCGGACGTCTCCCACAGTTTCTCGCCGCTGGACGCCTCCCACGCCTGGACGCCGCCGCCGCGCGTCCCGGTCAGGACGGTGCCCTGGTCGACCTTGAGGGAGTACACCCAGGCGTCGGTCTGGCAGCGCCAGCGCTCCTGCCCGCTCGCCGCGTCCAGCGCGTAGAGGGTGGGGCCGTCCGAGGCGTGGATACGGCCCTGGGAAACGGCCATGGACCAGGCGACGTCCCGGGTCTTGAACTGGCGGCGACCGCTGGCCACGTCCAGGGCGTGCACCTCGAACGAGGTGACGTACAGCAGCTCCCCGGATACGACAGGGGTGCCCCACACATCGTTCGACATGCGGAAACGCCAGGGCCGCCAGTGGGCGGGCGCGGTGTCCCGGGGCGGTGCAGGGGCCGGCACCCCGGACGCGGCGCCGGCGGGACCGGTCGCCGCGGCGGCCGCGGCGAGCGGGCTGGTCGGGGTGTCCGCGGGC
>NZ_JADWYQ010000041.1 GCF_022414575.1 Streptomyces sp. MUM 178J
CATGCTCGGCCAGGGTGATCTCCTTGCGGCCGAACTCGGCCAGGGAAAGGTCGGCGACCTTGAAGTCCTTGCCATGGGCGACAGTCGACATGCGAACTGCTCCTCGTCATTGGGTCGAGGTGGGAACGGCTGGCTGTGCGGCGGCACGAGCATACGAATGCCCGGGCATCGACCGCAGCTCAGTCCGTCGGAGGCCCTCTCTCCCTCGGTCGGCCCGCTCGGGGACCGCCCGACCGCCATCAGCAGCGACGTCTGACTCCGTCACGAATCTACACCGAACGGCCCGGCCGGCCCCAGTCCGCGGGGGCCGGATCCGGCCAGTCCGGTCACTGGTCCGGGCCGCCGGGCGCCTGGGCCGGGCGGACGCCGCCCGCTGCGATGGTCTCGTCGTAGATGTCCGGCTCCAGGTAGATCACGCGGGCGATCGGGACGGCGGCGCGGATGCGCTCCTCGGCCGCGTTGATCGAGGCGGCGACCTCGTCCGCCGTGTCGTCGTGCCGTACCGCGATCTTCGCCGCGACCAGCAGTTCCTCCGGGCCGAGGTGCAGTGTGCGCATATGGATGATGCGGGTGACGGCGTCGCCGTCCACCAGAGCTGTCTTGATCTTCTCGACGTCCTCCGTCCCTGCCGCCTCGCCCAGCAGCAGGGACTTGGTCTCGGCCGCAAGGACGATGGCGATGAGGATGAGCAGGACGCCGATGCACAGGGTTCCGATGCCGTCCCAGACACCGTTTCCGGTGGCCAGGGCGACGCCGACGCCGCCGAGCGCCAGGATCAGGCCGACCAGCGCGCCGAGGTCCTCCAGCAGGACGACGGGCAGCTCGGGAGCCTTGGCCCGGCGGACGAACTCCTTCCAGGAGAGGCCGCCGCGGACCTCGTTGGACTCCTTGATGGCCGTGCGGAAGGAGAACGCCTCCGCGATGATCGCGAAGATGAGGACGCCGACCGGCCAGTACCAGTGCTCGATCTCGTGCGGGTGCTTGATCTTCTCGTAGCCCTCGTAGACGGCGAACATGCCGCCGACCGAGAACAGGACGATGGAGACCAGGAAGGCGTAGATATAGCGCTCGCGACCGTACCCGAAGGGATGCTGCGGGGTCGCCTCGCGCTGGGCCCTCTTGCCGCCGAGCAGCAGCAGGCCCTGGTTTCCGGAGTCGGCGACCGAGTGGACGCTCTCGGCCAGCATCGACGAAGAGCCGCTGAAGAGGAAGGCAACGAACTTCGCTACCGCGATCGCGAGGTTGGCGGCGAGTGCCGCCACGATCGCCTTGGTTCCGCCGGACGCGCTCATGTGTGTGGGTATGTCCCTTCGTGCGATGCCTGTGTCGCCTTCCGGGACGGCAGCGCCCCGGCGTTGGCGGTGCGTCATTGTTGCAGCAGGGGTCGCGGCACCGGACGGCGATGCCGTGCCGGGCGGCTTTCGGTCCGCTGCGGGTCCGCTGCGGGGCCCCTGTGGGGCCGCCCCCGGTCCGCAGTCGGTCGGCGTCGGTCTCCGCAGTCTGACGGGAGCGAGAGGCTGACGGGGACGGCGAGGGCGACGAGGTGTCAGGCGACCACAGTGGCCCGGAAGATCGTGCCGCCGGCAACCCCGGCGCCCGGTGCCGCAGCCGAGACGTGCACATCCTCGCCGGCCGGCACGAACACGGACTCGCCCGGCCCGAGCGTCAGGTCGCCCGCGGCCGCCCTGCCCGCCGTGCACAGCAGGATCTGCGGGGTGTGCGCCGTCAGGTCGCGGGGCGCGGCGCCCGGGGCGAGGACGTAGCGCGACAGCCGGAACTCGTCGACCGGGGTGTCGTACACCTCCTCTCCGGAGGGCGACTCCTCCGGCCGCAGAATGCCCGGGTCGCCGGCTTCGAAGCGGACGATGCGCAGCAGTTCGGGCACATCGACGTGCTTCGGGGTGAGTCCGCAGCGCAGGACGTTGTCGGAGTTCGCCATGATCTCCACGCCGAGGCCGTTCAGGTAGGCGTGCGGCACCCCGGCACCCAGGAACATCGCCTCGCCGGGCTGCAGCCGGACGTGGTTCAGCAGCATGGCGGCGATCACACCGGGGTCGCCGGGGTAGTGGTGGGCGAGCCCGACATACGGGGCGTGTTCTGCGCCGAGCCGCTCCGCCGCAGCGGCGGCCGCCGCGACCGTGACGGCCATCTCCTCGGGATCCGCGGTCAGCACGGCGGTCAGGACCTCCCGGAGCGCGGCCTCCTCGGGGTGGGCGTGGAGGAGGTCCACGTACGGCTTGAGCGAATCGACGTCGAGGGCGGCGAGCAGATCGGCGGAGACGGCCGGCTCGCGGAAGCCGCACAGCCCGTCGAAGGGCGTCAGCGCGCAGATCAGCTCCGGCTTGTGCTGAGGGTCCTTGTAGGTGCGGTGGGGGGCGTCGACGGGGATGCCGGCGCGTTCCTCGGCGGCGTACCCCTCCTGGGCCTGTGCAAGGTCCGGGTGGACCTGGAGGGACAGCGGCGCTCCGGCTGCCAGCAGCTTGAGGAGGAAGGGAAGGCGCGGACCGAACTTCTCGACCGTGGCCGTGCCGAGTTCGCCCGCGGGGTCGGCGTCGATGACCTCGGAGAGGGGGCGTTCGACATCGTCTCGTGTGAGGCGGGAGGGGGCTCCGGGGTGCGCGCCCATCCACATCTCGGCCTGGGGTTCACCGGTGGGGGCGACCCCGAGGAGGTCCGCGATGGCGGTCGTGGACCCCCAGGCGTAGGGGCGCACGGTGTTGGAGAGGCGGTCCATGGAACTTCCCGGTTCTCGGTCTCGGTGCTCAGGTGCTCAGGTGCTCAGTGCTCGGGTGCTCGGGTGCTCGGGTGCTTGGCTCGCGCAGGCAATGTGCGCGGCTGTCGTGCCGCTCGGTACGCGATGATGGTCACAGCGCGGCGCGAACACGGGGAACGCAGCGCAGCGTCCCCCTTTCGGGTTACGAGCGGTCGTACGCGTCGGCAAGCGCCAGATACACCGCGGCGAAGTCCGTGACGGCGAGGAGTTCGGCGATCGACTCCAGTTCGCTGCCCTCCTCCGGTTCGAGTTCGCTGACGGGGGTGTCGTGACTGAGCGCCAGCTCCCGCGCGGCGGGCGCGGCGGTCAGCCCGCCGGCCGGCCGGTCGCGCAGCAGCACGACCCGCGCCCGGAGCGCCTGCTGCTCCTCCACCCGGTCCCGGAAGAAGTCCTCCGGATCTGCGCCCGCCGCCAGGTCCCCCGCGAGCAGCACGGCATGGGACGGCAGTGCCTCGGGCAGCTGGGCGGCGAGGGCGGGGCGTCCGGCGAGTTCGGCCAGCACCGCGGCGAAGCGGCGGCCCGCGGGCGCCGCGCCGGCGCCCTCCGTCCAGATGAGCGGCAGGCTGTCGGCGAGTTCGGCGGCGAGCGTCTTGGCCGGGTTGTTGTACGTGACGATGGCCGGGCCGCACTTCTCCGCCGCATGGTCGAGCCGGTCGGCCACCTTCGCCAGCGCGTCGTGGGGGGCGTCGAGGAGCCCTACGCGGTCCAGCAGCGCCAGCAGCGGGGTGAACAGCGCCCACAGCGCTCCGGGGCTGGCGGCGGCCTGCGTCTCGTCGTACTCGTGCGGGGCGGTGGCCATCGGCACCACCAGGCCGTGTCTGCCGCCGACGGCTTCGGAGAGCGGCGAGCGCTGGGGTGCCACTGCGACGACGGTGCAGCCGCGGCGGTACGCCTGTTCGGCGAGCACGGCGAGGCCGGGCTCGGTGCCGTCGGCGGTGGGGATCAGCAGCAGATCGACCGAGCTGGTCCAGCCGGGGAGCGCCCAGCGCAGGGCGCCGGCGGCGGCCGCGACGCCGCTGGGGTGCAGCCGGATGACGGGGGCGGACGCGCCCGCGAGCGCGCCGACCAGATCGGCGACGCCGGTGGCGGCGGTGCCGGGGCCCGCGACGAGCACGGCGCGGGGGCGGCCCTCCGGGCTCAGCTCCGCGATGCCCGCTTCGGCGGCATGCCGGGCGGCGGTGCGCACCCGCGCCCCGGCTTCCGCCGCGCCGCGCAGCAGCCCCCGGCGATCGGCGTGGGCCAGGGCGTCCGGGTCGTCGAGGAGCGACTCGTCGAGCATGAGGGTGGGCCTCCGATCGCCGTCGCGTGCGCCGTGCGCGTACGGAAGACGCGTCCTGACGCGTTTCGCGTGCTTCTGTGCGGTTGTGATGGCAATTGTTCGATTGTGCACGATCCGTGGTGATGTGTACGCGCGGCGCGACAGGCTCCGCCTGGATCGTCCGGCGGCCGCCGCGCGCAGACACTCGGGCGGGCCGTTATGCCGGGCGGCGCGCCTCGTCGACGAGGAGGACCGGGATGCCGTCCCGCACCGGGTAGGCCAGACCGCAGTCCTCGCCGGTGCAGATCAGCTCGGGTTCGTCGGCTGCCGTGCGGTCGCTCAGGGGCGCGTGGCAGGCCGGGCAGGCGAGGATCTCCAGAAGGCCGGCTTCAAGCGGCATGGCGAGGGTGTCCCTTCAGGTTCACGGACGTCACGTTCACACACGTCACGTTCACAGGCGTCACCCCTTCACAGGCGTCACGCCGTATACGTCGAGCCACGTCAGCCTACCTCCGGGGACCGGAGTGGAGCGCGTTGAAGGCGGCCGCGGGGGAGCCGGCGGAAGGGAGCCGGCCCGCCGCGGCCGGTCCTCAGACCCGGACCAGTGCCAGCACCTCGTCGCGGACCTTGGCCATCGTGGCCTCGTCCCGGGCCTCCACGTTCAGCCGCAGCAGCGGCTCCGTGTTCGAGGGGCGCAGATTGAACCACCAGTCCGCGGTCGTCACGGTCAGACCGTCCAGCTCGTCGACTGCCACGCCGTCGCGGGCGGCGAACGCCTCCTTCACCGCCGCCGTGCGCCCCGCCTGGTCGGCGACCGTCGAGTTGATCTCTCCGGAGCCCGTGTACCGGTCGTACTGGGCCACAAGCCGGGACAGCGGGCCCTCCTGGGAACCGAGGGCGGCCAGCACGTGCAGCGCCGCCAGCATGCCCGTATCGGCGTTCCAGAAGTCCCGGAAGTAGTAGTGCGCCGAGTGCTCGCCGCCGAAGATGGCGCCGGTGCGGGCCATCTCCTCCTTGATGAAGGAGTGCCCCACACGGGTGCGGACCGGGGCGCCGCCGTTCTCACGCACCACCTCGGGGACCGACCAGGAGGTGATCAGGTTGTGGATCACGGTGCCGCCGGGGTGCTTGGCCAGTTCCCGCGCGGCGACGAGCGCCGTGATCGCCGACGGGGAGACGCCCTCGCCGCGCTCGTCCACGACGAAGCAGCGGTCGGCGTCTCCGTCGAACGCCACGCCCAGGTCGGCGCCCTCGGCCCGGACACGGGCCTGGAGGTCGACGATGTTGGCGGGGTCCAGCGGATTGGCCTCGTGGTTGGGGAAGGTGCCGTCAAGCTCGAAGTACATCGGCACCAGCGTGACGGGGAGGGCCTTGAAGACGGTGGGGACGGTGTGCCCGCCCATGCCGTTGCCCGCGTCGACGACCACCTTCAGCGGCCGCATCGACCCCAGGTCCACCAGCGACAGCAGATGGGCGGCGTACTCGTCCAAGGTGTCCCGCTCGGTCATCGTGCCCGGCCGGGCGACGGGGGCCGGGGCGCCCTGCTGCGCCCACTGCCCGACGAGCGTCCGGATCTCGGCGAGGCCGCTGTCCTGGCCCACCGGGGCCGCGCCCGCGCGGCACATCTTGATGCCGTTGTACTGGGCGGGGTTGTGGGATGCCGTGAACATCGCGCCGGGCAGCCCGAGCCGCCCCGAAGCGAAGTACAGCTGGTCCGTGGAGCACAGTCCGATGAGCGTGACATCCGCTCCCCGGGCAGCCGCGCCCCGGGCGAAGGCGGCGGACAGGCCCGGCGACGATGGCCGCATGTCATGGCCGACGACGATCGCGGTGGCCTCGGTGACCTGGACGAATGCCGCCCCGAACAGTTCCGCGAGGCTCTCGTCCCACTGGTCCGGCACCACCCCACGCACGTCGTACGCCTTCACAATCTGCGACAGATCCACAGCCACCGGCCACCCCTCCTGAGACTCATCGGTCCGCCCAAAGCTACCGGGCCTGGCGGGGCGGCTGGTGAGCAGCCTGGAATCGGAAGCGGAGGGCGTGACCCCGGGCGTCAGGAGTCGGGGGAGCGCAGGACCCGCAGATGTCCGCGCCGCGCGACCTCCATGGGGTCCGCCGTGCGGCGGCTGCCGCCCTGCGCGCCGGGCCCGCCGTGGCCGCCCGCTTCGGCGGCGCGGCCCTGTGGGCGGGCCGCTTCCCGTACGGCGTTGGCGAGCGCCTCGAGGTCGTCGCCGCTGGGGCGGGGCGGGGCGGAGCCGTCGGTGAGCCGCACGACCTCCCAGCCGCGCGGTGCGGTGAGGCGCTCGCTGTGCTCGGCGCACAGGTCGTAGCAGTGGGGCTCGGCGTAGGTGGCGAGCGGGCCGAGGACCGCGGTCGAGTCGGCATAGACGTACGTCAGTGTCGCGACGGCAGGGCGGCCGCACGCGGTGCGCGAACAGCGACGTACAGGGCTCACGACGTTGGACGGTACCGCACTCTTGAGCGGGCTGCGACGACTCTCCACCAGGTCACTCGCCCGTGTCGCGCTGTGAGATGCCGCATACGGCCCTCCGGAGGGTCTGTGCTGACCTGCGGTGGAGGGACAGGGCGTCGGGAGGGAGCGACACGAACCGGTCATGACGTGGGACGAATAAGGTCAATCACAGTGAGGGCGACGGTCGTGGCACGGTTGGCAATCGAGCCGAACGCTGGCCGGATCGTTCAATTATCGACAACCATCCTCACCGGAGCGCACGCGGGAACGCCGCCCTGCGGGGGAGAGCTACGCTGCGTCAGTGATGGACAGTCCTGTGCCTCCTCCCCCGGCCTCGGCCACGGGGACCTCCTCCCGCCCGGCCGATCCGCGGCCGCGTCGGCGCGACCGCCATGGGCGTGGCATGCGCGGACCGGTTGCTCCGCCCCAGGTACCGCTCGCCGCCAGCCGCGCCGAGACGTTCCGCGATCTGGTCCAGGACTCGGTGGAGCGGCTGGAACGGCGCTGGCCGCAACTGGCCGACGTCGACTTTCTGGTGCTGGAGGTGCCGGGGTCGCCGGAGGCGTCCGTTCCGCTGGGCGGCATGACACCTGCGGGAAAGGACCGGCCGGCGCGCATCGTGATCTACCGGCGCCCCGTCGAGATCCGGACGAAGAACCGGGACGAGCGGGCCCTCCTGGTGCACGAGGTCGTCGTGGAGCAGGTGGCGGAGCTGATGGGACTGGCCCCGGAGTCGGTGGACCCGCGGTATGGCCAGGACTGACGTACAAGGCCGAAGGACCGGCTGACGCTCCTCGGACGACCGGCGCTTCTCAGTCGTCGCCACTCGTGGAAGCCGGTGGTTGCCAGGCGCCCTCTGCCGTCGCCGGTCGTTGCCAGGCGTCCTCTGCCGTCGCCAGTCATCGTCAGTCGTCGCCAGCCGTCCTCAACCGACGCCGCCTGCCTTCAGCCGTCGCCACCCGCCCTCAGCCGTCGCCACCCGCCCTCAGCCGTCGCCACCCGCCGTCGTCACCTGCCCTCAGTCGTCGAGCACCGAGAGGTCCTGCTTCGCCTCGGGCACGGCAACCGTCCCCTCGTCATACGGCAGCGTCTGCACCGTGAACATCGGGATGCCGTCCTCCGGCAGCTCCAGCATCCGTGCCGCATGCACCGGACCGCCCGACTCCGTCTCGAGGGTGAGCGCATACGTCCCCTTGAGACCGGACGGGACCGGCGGGGTGACCGAGAGCGTCGTGCCGCCCTTGACGTCATACGTCTTGACGGTCTCCGACCCGCCTTCCGTCCCCGCCGAGGCGGTCACCCTGACCTTGGCGGCCGCGCCCGGCGCCGTGAGGGACAGCGTGGAGCCCTTCGCCCTGTTGTCGGCGACGGCGGCCCGCTCCCCCACCGGCGCGGTCGCCGGAATGAAGGCGATCTCCTGCTTGTCGCCCTTGCCGCGGACGACCCTCAGCGCTGCGACCACCGGGGTCGCGGGCCGCCCCTCGGCCGGGCTGACGACCAGCGACCCCGCCTCGCCCCTGGTGACGTTCTGGAGGTCGATGCTCGCGGTCATCCCCGACTTGACGTGCAGGCTCTCATTGCCGGCCGGGGTGATCAGCCCGTCCGGGCCGGCGAGCTGGATCCTCAGCTCCGCGTCGCTCTCACCGGGTGCGAAGGCGACCAGCCGCACCGAGACGGCGTCCTTCGGAATGCCCGGCAGCACCGCAGTGGCTGAAGGGTCGGCGGAGGCGCTCAGCCAGTCGCTTCCGGTGTTCTCGTCGGCGGCCCGCACCACCGCCCCCACCCGACCGCTGCGGGTGGTCACATGCACCGTCACATCGACGGCACGTTCGGCGGTCAGCGTGGACAGCAGCACGGGGACGCTCGTGCCCGCCGGCACCGGGATTCCCTCGCTCAGCGTGCTCTTGAGCAGGCCCTCCTCGCCGTAGAGCTCGATGTCGACGACGGCCGCGGTCTCATCGGGGTTGGTGAGGTGGACATAGTCGCGACGCTCCTCGCCCGTGGACGCGCCCGGGAGCCAGAAATCGGTGTCGGGCGCGGTGCAGCTGACGCCGAGCAGACCGCGGCCTGCGCCCGCGGTGACCTTGGTGGTCTGCTGGGCGGTCCAGCCGGGCGCGAACCGTCCGGTGGCGGTGCCGAGGAGCGCGGGGGCGTCCGCGCCGCTCGCCTCGGCCGCCGCGGGCTTGCCGGGCTCCTTGAGCGAGAGCACGGGCTTGCCCTGCTCCTTTGTTCCCTCCCCCTCCGGCGTTTCCTTCCCCTCCGGCTCGCCCTTCTTGCCGGCCTTGGCGGTGTCGTCGCCGTCGGCCAGCGTGGACACGGACGGCCTCAGTTCAGCCGTCGCCCCGCCGGTCCCGTCCCCCTCGCTCTTCGGGGCGGCAGTTCCGCCCGCCGGGGTGAAGGAGGTGTACGCGGTCTCGGCGGCCTCCGAGGCGCCCGGCGCGGGGCAGAGCAGGCTGGAGCGTTCGACGGGCAGCCGGGCCGGGGCGGCCGACGGCGCGGGCGACCCGTCCTTCCCGGGCGCGGTCAGCGTCGCGAACCCGGTGATCGCGGCCAGCGCGGCGCTCGCCGCGAGCAGGGAGATGGTCGTGCGCTTCACTCTGACTCGCCTCGCGGTGTGTTGCCGGTGGGCCACTGCGCCTGGCCCTGGGTGTCGTCGGGGTGCTGTTGCGGCTGCCCGTAGGAGTAGGGGTCGTACCGGTCCTGCTCGTACTGGCCCGGGTCGTACTGGCCCGGGTCGTACTGGCCCGGGTCGTACTGGCCCTGGGCATGGGGCTCGTGCGGGTACTGCCCGTAGGGGTCCGGCTGTTGCCCGTACGGGTCGGCCTGGCGCTGCTGCTGGGTGTACGCCTCGGAGCCCCGTTCGTCGGTCCCCTGCCCGGCTGAGCCATACGCACCGGAGTCGTACGCGGTGGAGCCGTAAGCCTCGGAGCCGTACCGGCCCGTTTCATAGGGCGGCTGCGCGGCGGCCGCGTACGGGTCGTCGTACCGAGGCTCGTCGTACCGCCCGTCGCGGTACGACTGGTCGTCCTGCGACGCCTCCGCATACGCCGGGCCGGTGTCCCGGCCGTCGGCCGCGGACTCCCATGTGCCGGAGTGCTGCCGGGGCACGGCCCCGTACGGGTCGGGTTCCTCAGAGCTCTGCCGCGGTACGCGCGGGACGGCGGCGGCGCCGTCGTGGCCGGCGGGCCCGTGGTCTGCCACCGCGTCCGCCGCACCTTCCGCCCCAGCGGCGGCCGTGGCAGCGGTGGCACGCAGTCGCCGCGCACGCCGTCCTTCGCCGTCGGCGGAGTGCGCGAACGCGGCGGCGGGCGCCTCCTCGTCCGGGAGGTCGTCGTCGATCTCACGCCGCCTGCCGGGCAGGGCGAGGATCAGCAGCAGCAGCGCGAGCGCGCCCTGGGTCCAGATCCATGCGGTGTGGGTGACGGGGTCGGCGTAGGCGAGGTGGAGGCGGCCGCCTTCGGCGGGGAGTTTGAACCCCTGGGCCCAGCCGTCGACGACGGTCTTCTCCAGCGGCTTCCCGTCGAGGGTGGCCTGCCAGCCGTCCGCCGCGTGGTCCGCGATGCGCAGGACGCGGCCGCCCGGCCCGTCGGGGATGTCGGCGCGGGCCTCGACGGTGTCGGAGGCCACGGGCAGCGGATCGTCCTCGCCGGCGACGATGACGGCGCGGGCGACCTGCCGGTCGACGCGCCACAGGGCGCTGCCGTCGAGCTGGCTGAGCCGGGTGAGGCCCGGGGTGGCGTCGAGGACGCGGGCGGTCTGGCGGGGCGCGCCGTCGCGGACCAGCACATAGCGGATGGCGAATCCGCTGAGCTGGCTGGTCTGGTCGGCGCCGGAGCCGGCGACGAGCCCGGCGACCACGGCGTCGAGGCGGGGGTCGCTGCCGCCGCTCGCGGCCAGTTCGGCGTCGCCGAGGCGGGCGCCGGAGCCGCGGACAAGGGTGTAGGGGACCGTGCCGGGTGAGGTGCCGCCGAGGACGAGGGTGCGGGGCTGGTCGCGGGTCCCGCTCTCCTCGGCGACGAACGCGGGCACCTGGACGGGGTCGCGGCGCTCAAGAGGGCCCGCGGCGCCGCTGAGCATCCAGTTGGCTGCGGCGGCGAGGGGGCCGAGTGCCGCGGCGAGGGCGATGAGTACGGCGACGGGCTGCCGCCAGCCGAAGTTCTGCGCGGCGACGCGGGTGCGGCCGCCTTCCGCGCCGAGGACGGCGGCGGTGAGCAGGGCCAGGCCGTAGACGAGGGTGGCGGGGCCGGCCCAGGAGCGGTCGGCCCCGTTGAGTACGACGGCGAGGACGAGTCCGGCGAGGGCGGCCGCCCAGGCGGCGCGGATCGCGAACTGGCGTTCTTCGCGCAGCAGGGCCGCGAGGGCGGCGAGCACGATGCCGGCGAGGACGACGCCGCCGACCGTCTTGGGGCCTCCGGGGCTGATTCCGAGCAGGTCGAGGGTGTCGGCGGGCCCGGTCGCGTAGTCGAGTCCGGCTTCGGTGAGGAAGGCGGAGGGGCTGGTCAGCAGGGTGAGGGACCAGGGTGCCAGGACCAGGAGCGGGGTGCCGAGGGCGGCGAGGAAGCGCAGGCCGTATGCGGTGAGGTCGTGGCGGCGCAGGATCAGGACGCCGATGCCGAGCACCAGGGCCAGCGGCCACACGATGGGTGTAAAGGCCATGGCGAGGGTGAGCAGCAGGGCGTACGCCCAGGTGGCGCGCCAGCTTCCGCGTGTGTCGGGGCCGTGGTCGGCCGGGGCGGTGCGCAGCCCGTGGGCGGCGACGGCGGCGCGGGCGATGAGCGGCAGCAGGACGGCGAGGACGGCGGTGCCGAGGCGGCCGGTGGCCAGCGCGCCGGTGGCGGCGGGCAGGAAGGCGTACGCGATGCTCGCCCAGGCGCGCAGCAGCCGGGACTCGACGAGGGGGCGGGCGGCGAAGTACGCGGTGAGTCCGGCCAGGGGCACCGAGCAGACGAGCAGGACGGTGAGGGCGAGGCCGGTGGAGCCGAGGAAGAGCGCGGAGAGTGCGCCGAGGACGGCCAGGTAGGGGGGTGCGGTCTGGGTGCCGCCGGTGCCGACGGGGTGCCAGTGGTCGGTGTAGCGGTTCCAGAGGTCGGTCACGTCGGACGGCGCGGGCAGCAGTGCGCCGCCGGCGAGGGAGCCGCCGCCGAACAGGTCTCGGCAGGCGATGAGCGATACGAGGAGGAGCAGGGCGAAGAGGACGGGTGCGGGCTTGCGTGCGATCTTCTTCAGTCGGGCGAACTGTTCGACTTCGAGGTAGTCGGCGTCGTCGCCGCCGGGTCCGCTTTCGACGGCGCCGTGGCGGGAGCCGCCGGTGTCGGCGTCGGAGCCGGCGCCGAGGCTGCCGGCGATCTGTTCGACGGTGGCGCGGACGGTGGCGCCGGGCGGCGGGAAGAGGGGGCGGAGTTCGGAGGCGGCGACGGCTCCGCCGGTCCTGGCGCGTCTGCGGCGTGCGGCGATGATCCGCTCGGGACGCAGCAGGGTGCCGAGGAGTCCTCTGACTTCGTCGACCGCCTGCCCGGGGGCCTTGCCGACGAGGTAGAAGAGGGTGCGCAGCAGGGTGCCGAGGACGATGCGGGTGAGGACCCAGGGCAGGGCGACGCCTCGGGTGTTGGCGAGGAGGGCGTAGACGGCCCCGGCTTTGTCGATGCGGTGCGGGCTGGTGGCCGAGCGGCCGGCGCAGTCGACGGTGCGGCGTTCGCGGGAGGCCGCTTCGGCGTGGCGGAGGACGGCGTCGGGGGCGATCAGGACGCTGTGTCCCGCGGTGTGGGCGCGCCAGCACAGGTCGACGTCGTCGCGCATGAGGGGCAGTCGGCGGTCGAAGCCGCCGAGCTGTTCGTAGACGTCGCGGCGGATGAGCATGCCGGCGGTGGAGACGGACAGGACGCCGCGGATCTGGTCGTGCTGGCCCTGGTCTTGTTCGCGGCGGTCGAGCCCGGTCCAGCGGCGGCCGCTGTTGGCGATGGAGACGCCGGCTTCGAGGAGTTGTCTGCGGTCGTACCAGCCGCGGAGTTTGGGGCCTATGACGGCGGCGTACTCGTCGTCGTCGGCGACGCGCAGGAGTTCGGCGAGTGCGTCGGGTTCGGGTGCGCAGTCGTCGTGGAGGAGCCAGAGCCACTGGACGGGTTCGCCGTGGGGGAGTTCCGGCATGTCGTAGGCGTCGTCGCGCCAGGTCCTGCTGACGGGATCCCAGCCGCTGGGCCGCTTGAGGTAGGGGAGGTCCTCGGGGGTGAGGACGGGCGCGGTGCGCACGGCTTCGTCGACGGCGGCGCCGAAGCCGGTGCGGCGGGCGAGGTGGAGGACGCGGTCGGGGCCGATGGCGTCGGCGACGAGTCGTGCGGAGTCGTCGGCGCTGCCGGTGTCGGCGGCGATGACGTTCTGTACGGGGCGTTCCTGGCCGACGAGACCGGCGAGGGCGTCGGGGAGCCAGCGTGCGCCGTCGTGGGAGACGAGCACGGCGGTGACGACGTGCCGCGGGAACTCGGGCTGCTGCGGGGGCGTGAACGCGGCTGTGGTGGCGGACATCGGGTAGGGGCCCTCCGGCCGGGCGGGGTCGCCCCGTGGGGCGGTGGAGCGTCGTGGACGGGTGCCCACACTAACGGCTGGCGGCACAGCGGTCCGCCGGCTGCTGGAGGGTGCAGCCGGCGGACCGTCGTTCACATATGGGTTTGCCGGTGTGCTCGTCGGCCCGGCAGCCGATGGGCTGTCCGCGCGCCCGTCCGCGCGCCCGTCCGGGCGGGGACCGGGCGGGGACCGGGCGGGGACCGGGACTCGTGCGGCTCCGGCCCCAGAGCCTCGGGCCCTGACGGCGCGACCGCCGCCGTCCTTTCCGCTGCACCCGCTTCCCGGGGCTGTGCCCCACAAGGCGCCCGGTGCCGTGGAATATCTCAGACGGCCGCTTTCTTCAGCCGTCGGCGCTCCCGCTCCGAGAGCCCGCCCCAGATGCCGAACCGCTCGTCGTTGGCCAGGGCGTATTCAAGGCATTCAGAGCGGACTTCGCAGGCGAGGCAGACTTTCTTGGCCTCGCGGGTGGAGCCGCCCTTCTCGGGGAAGAAGGACTCGGGGTCGGTCTGCGCGCACAAGGCGCGCTCCTGCCAGCCGAGTTCCTCGTCCGCGTCTTCGACGAGCAGTTGATGGAACAGCTCGGTCATGTGCGCCCCTCGTCTGTCTTCGCGTCCCCGTGATGCAGCCGTCGATGTTCGCCGTCATCGATCTCGGCCGAACGACACGAGTGAAATTACAAGTGTGGTGCTCCGAGCCAGTCAAGCCGGGATCTGCTATTGGGCTCGGTATTCACTCTGCGGAACTAAGGCTATGCGGAAAGTGTTCAAATCACCAAAAAGGTGACACATGCCAACGGCCTGCCCGCATCTCCCTTCTCACGCAGAGGAGGACGCCCCATGGGTCGATCTTGTTTCGGCCAGAACCGCCGAAGCGATCGAGATCACAGTCTGATCACGGTGACTCGGCGGCGTTTACGGGCGCGACCGCTATGCATGTCGCCCGTGTCTCCCGGGTCATCAACGAACAAACCTCTCTCCGTTTGCAGTAACCGGATGAGGTGAAACATTGCCGCCAAATCGGGCATTGGGTTGACACCTGCAGAGCCAGCAGGTCACCTTTGTCTCCATGCCAGCGACCTCAGCGCACTCCGCGACCCACGTCCGTGGGTTCCGCACCGCTGTCCAGGCTCGCTGTTGCTGTTCCAGCTGTTCCAGCTGTTGACGCCCCAGCGCTCCGGCTTCCCTCCCCTTCCCGTACGCGTCCGCGTACGACCGCGGCACACCGCGCAAGCCCGGCCACTGCCGCCCCTGACGTCCCGTGCGCACGTGCATCCGCGCACTGTCCGCCCCGCGCTCCAGCCGAGGAACCCCCGCACCCCATGAACAGCAACAGCGCCAGCGACCACAACGGCGGCCTGACCATCGAGAGCGACCTGACCATCGCCGGCGACATCCTCGCCGTACAGCACCTGCTCCAGCCCGCCCGCGAGCACCCGGCCACCGTCGCCGAGTTCGCCGGCCTCGCCCGCACCATCGCCGCCGACCGCGCACAGTGGGCCCCCCTCGTCCGGTACGACGCCGCCACCCGCTGGTACCACCGGCTGCGCACCGGCCCCGGCTACGAGGTGTGGCTGCTGTCCTGGGTGCCCGGGCAGGGCAGCGGGCTGCACGACCACGGCCCGTCCTCCGGCGTGCTGACCGTCCTCGAGGGCGAGCTGACCGAACGGTCCCGCGCGACTGCCCGCAGCCTGACCGCAGGATCACAGCGCGTGTTCGCCCCCGGCTATGCGCACGAGGTCGTCAACGACTCGCTCGACGGCGCGGTCAGCCTGCACATCTACTTCCCCGGTCTGACCGAGATGCCGATGCACGACGCCGACGGCGACAGCGACAGCGCACACGACACACACGGCACACACGGCACACGCCGCGCACAGTGCGCCCCGGCCCCCGCCCCCGGAGGGGATGTCGTACGCGCCTGACGGCCTGACAGACTGCCTGCATGCGCATTGTGGTTCTGGCCGGCGGCATCGGCGGCGCCCGTTTCCTGCGCGGCCTCAGAGCGGCCGCCCCCGAAGCCGACATCACGGTCATCGGCAACACCGGTGACGACATCCATCTGTTCGGGCTGAAAGTCTGCCCCGACCTCGACACGGTGATGTACACGCTCGGCGGCGGCATCAACGAGGAGCAGGGCTGGGGGCGCGCCGACGAGACCTTCCACATCAAGGAGGAACTGGCGGCATACGGCGTCGAGCCGACCTGGTTCGGGCTCGGCGACCGCGACTTCGCGACCCATGTCATCCGTACGCAGATGCTCGGCGCGGGCTATCCGCTCAGCGCGGTCACCGAGGCGCTGTGCGCCCGCTGGAAGCCGGGCGTAAGGCTGCTGCCGATGACCGACGACCGCGTCGAGACGCACGTCGCCATCCAGGCCGAGGAAGGCACGCGCAAGGTCGTGCACTTCCAGGAGTACTGGGTGAAGCTGCGGGCCGCCATGGCCGCGGAGGCCGTCGTACCCGTCGGCGCGGACCAGTCCAAGCCCGCGCCCGGAGTGCTGGAGGCCATCTCCACGGCCGACGTCATCCTCTTCCCGCCGTCCAACCCCGTCGTCAGCATCGGCGCCATCCTCGCCGTGCCCGGCATCCGCGAGGCCATCGCCGAGGCGGGCGTCCCGGTCGTCGGCCTGTCCCCCATCGTCGGCGGCGCACCCGTGCGGGGCATGGCCGACAAGGTGCTGGCCGCGGTGGGCGTGGAGGCCACGGCCGCGGCCGTCGCCGCGCACTACGGCTCCGGGCTGCTCGACGGCTGGCTCGTCCACACCTCCGACGCGGACGCCGTCGCCGACGTCGAGGCCGCCGGCATCCGCTGCCGCGCCGTGCCGCTGCTGATGGCGGACCTCGACGCGACCGCGCAGATGGCGCGCGAGGCGCTGACGCTGGCCGAGGAGGCCCGCGCATGAGCCGCGACGGCGAAGCGCCGTCGTACCGGGTGTGGGCCCTGGAGGGCATCGGCGAGGTACGGGAAGGCGACGACCCGGCCAAGCTGATCGCCGCCGCCGGCCCCGGCCTCGCGGACGGCGACATCCTCCTGGTCACCTCCAAGATCGTGAGCAAGGCGGAGGGGCGCATCGTCCCGGCCGCCGACCGGGAGGCGGCGATCGACGCCGAGACCGTGCGGGTCGTGGCGCGCCGCGGCGCACTGCGGATCGTGGAGAACCGGCAGGGGCTGGTGATGGCTGCGGCCGGCGTCGACGCCTCCAACACCCCCGTCGGGACGGTGCTGCTGCTGCCCGAGGACCCCGACGCCTCCGCCGCCGCCATACGCGACGGACTGCGCGACGCCCTCGGCGTGGACGTCGGCGTGATCGTCACGGACACCTTCGGACGGCCCTGGCGCAACGGACTGACCGATGTGGCGATCGGCGCGGCGGGCGTGCGGGTGCTGGACGATCTGCGCGGCAGCACCGACGCGCACGGCAACGAGCTGAGCGTCACCGTGACCGCGGCGGCCGACGAGCTCGCCGCCGCCGGAGACCTCGTCAAGGGCAAGGCCCGGGGGCTGCCGGTGGCGGTCGTACGAGGACTGCCCCATCTGGTCGCCTCGCCCGGTTCCCCCGCCTCGCCCGGCTCTCCCGCCTCCGCCGCCTCCGCCGACACTCGCGGCTCGCTCGACTCTGGCGACGGCGACTCTCCCGACCCTCACACCGCTCCCGACTCTCGTACCTTTCCCGACGGCGGCTCCGAGGGCAGTGCCGGCGGCGCGCGGGCACTGGTGCGCACCGCGGCCGACGACATGTTCCGGCTGGGGACCTCGGAGGCGGTGCGCGAGGCGGTCACCCTGCGCCGCACGGTCCGCGAGTTCACCGACGACCCCGTCGACCCGGGCGCGGTGCGGCGGGCCGTCGCCGCGGCGGTGACGGCGCCCGCGCCGCACCACACCACGCCGTGGCGGTTCGTGCTGCTGGAGTCCCCCGAGGCGCGGCTGCGGCTGCTCGACGCCATGCGGGACGCCTGGATCGCCGACCTGCGTCGCGACGGCCGGTCCGAGGACGCCGCCGCCCGGCGCGTGCGGCGCGGGGACCTGCTGCGCAACGCGCCCTATCTGGTGGTGCCGTGCCTGGTCATGGACGGGGCGCACCACTACGGCGACCCCCGCCGGGACACCGCGGAACGCGAGATGTTCGTCGTCGCCGCCGGCGCGGGGGTGCAGAACTTCCTGGTGGCCCTGGCCGGCGAGCGGCTCGGGTCTGCGTGGGTGTCCTCGACGATGTTCTGCCGTGACGTCGTACGGGACGTGCTGGGGCTGCCGCCGGAGTGGGACCCCATGGGCGCCGTGGCGGTCGGGTGTCCGGCCGCGCCGCCGAAGGAGCGGCCCGCACGGGACGCCGGGGCGTTCATCGAGGTGCGGTAGGCCGCCGCCTCCGGTCAGAGCAGGGAGATGTCCGTACGGGGCATCTTCGGGTGCCTCCGCGGCGGTGTGCGGCCGCTGAGCAGGATGAGGCGGGCGGCGCGGTGCCGCTGGCCGGCGTACGGAGCGAGGAGCTCCAGCATCGCCGCGTCGTCGGCGTCCCGGTCGCCCGCCAGTGCATAGCCGACGACGCCCGGCAGATGCAGGTCGCCCACGGTGATCGCGTCCGGCGCGCCATGGCTGCGCTGCACCGTCTCGGCGGCCGTCCACGGGCCGATGCCGGGGACGAGCCGCAGCCGGGCGGCGGCCGACTCCGGGTCCATGGCGGCGGCCTCCTCCAAGCGCCGCGCCACGCGCACGGCGCGCAGGATCGTGGCGGAACGTTTGGCGTCGACGCCCGCGCGATGCCACTCCCACGACGGGATCAGCGCCCAGGTGCGGGCGGCGGGCATCACATGCATCCGCTCCGGCGCGGGGCCGGGCGCCGGCTCGCCGTGGCGGCGCACCAGCAGCCGCCAGGCACGGTACGCCTCGTCCGTGGTGACCTTCTGCTCCAGGACCGAGGGGATCAGCGACTCGAGCACCAGACCGGTGCGGGTGAGGCGCAGACCGGGGCGGCGGCGCTGCGACAGCGCGACGAGGCGGTGGCGGGGGGCGAAGGCGTCGGGGTCGTCCTCCGCGCCGAGCAGCGCGGGGAGGCCGTCAAGAAGCCAGTCCGCCCCCGGGCCCCAGGCTTCGGCGTGCACGCCTGGCTGCACTGTCCGCACGCGCAGGGTGCCCGGGCCCGCGGGCGTGCGGGTCGCGCGCCAGACGGACCCGTCCGCCGTCGTCCGGAACGTCGGGTCGGCGGGCCCGCGCCGCAGCGGCCCGAGCACCAGCCCGAGGTCCAGGGGCCCGGGAGGCGTGTACCGCCGCGTCTTCGCGCCCTCGTGCCGCCGCGCGCCGGGCGCCGCGCCCCGCGGCACGGCGGTGTACCCGCCCCGCACAGCGGCACGGGTGACCTCCTGCCCGTCACCGGGACGCCGGGAACCGCCGGAAGGCTTCGGGGTGAAACGTCCTGCCACGGGTGGGGTCCTTGAGGGGCGCGGGTGTGGTGTGGTCGCGGGTGTGGTGCGGTGCGGTGCGGTATCGAGGGTAAGCGTCCCCCGTGGCGGACGGTCCCCCCTCGTACGGGTCGCCCGTGACCCGGGCAGGCGGCTCCTCCCTCCGACCCACCCCGTTTCCGGCGCCTCGCCAGGCGCGGGCGGGAAGGGGCCCGCCTCTGCCGGAGGGCGCCCGCAATTGTGGGCCACCGCACCCGTGTCGCTCGGGAGGGGCCAGCTCTCGGGAGGGGCGGGATTCGGCCCGTACGGCGAAGCGCACCGCACGAGTACGAGGCCGAAGCCCCGCACCCAACGTCTCGACACCGCAAAGGCGGACATTCACGCGATACGGGCCAAACCCCCGCGCCCCACGGCGCGGGCAGGTGGGAAAGGCCCCCAGCGCGCAGACCCGGCGCGCACAGGACGCCCCGAGGTGCGCAGCGCCGCGTCGGGTGTGGGGCGAAGCCCCCCACACCGCCGTAAGGGCGAGCGGGTGGGAAAACCGCGCTACTGGTCCGATGTGAAGCGGATCGCCGCCGCCGGCACCCTCGCGTTGCACCAGATCCGCGCCCCCGCCTGCAACTCGTTGTCCGCCCCCACGTCCGCGCCGTCGCCGATCACCGTCTCCGACAGCACCGTCCGCGCCCCGACCCGCGCCCCCGCTCCGACGAGCGAGGAGGAGATCACCGCCCCCGGCTCGACCACCGCGCCGTCGAGGACCGCGCTGCCGTCGATGCGCGCGCCCTCCCCGATGTGCGCACCCGCGCCGATCACCGTGCCCCCGGTCAGCTTCGCATCGGGCGCGACCCGCGCGGTCGGCAGCACCAGCCGGTCTCCGCAGCGGCCCGGCACGGCCGGGGACGGCGCGCGCCCCGTGACCAGGTCCGCCGACCCGCGGACGAACGCCTGCGGCGTCCCCAGGTCGAGCCAGTACGTGGAGTCGACCATGCCCTGAAGGTGCGCTCCGGAGCGCAGCAGCTCCGGGAACGTCTCACGCTCGACCGACACGGGCCGTCCCGGCGGGATCGTGTCGATGACGGACCGGCGGAACACATACGCTCCGGCGTTGATCTGGTCGGTGACGATCTCTTCCGGGGTCTGCGGCTTCTCAAGGAACGCCGTCACCCGCCCCGTCGGGTCGGTCGGCACCAGGCCGAACGCCCTCGGATCCGGCACCCGCGTCAGATGGAGCGAGACGGCGGCGCCCGACGACTGGTGCGTCGAGACGAGCGCCCCGATGTCCAGGCCCGTCAGGATGTCGCCGTTGAAGACCAGTACGGGATCCGCTGGCCCGGACGACAGCCGGGACGCCACGTTCCGTATCGCCCCGCCCGTGCCGAGCGGCTCCTCCTCGGTGACGTACTCCAGATGGAGGCCGAACGCGGAGCCGTCGCCGAAGTACGGCTCGAACACCTCGGCGAGATAGGACGTGGCGAGCACGATGTGCTCGACCCCCGCGGCCCGTGCCCGCGCCAGCTGGTGCGTCAGGAAGGGCACGCCGGCCGCCGGAACCATGGGCTTCGGTGTGTTGACGGTCAGCGGCCGCAGCCGCGTTCCCTTCCCGCCCACCAGGAGGATCGCTTCTGTCACCTTGTCGTCTCTGCTTCCTGCTGGGGCCGGTGTGATCACTCTTTTCGAGACCGGCCAGTTTATGCAGTGGGTCCGGACCCCCCAGGTCAGCGGCCCTGGTACGCGGCAGAGACGCTTCGGGCGGTGCCGAGCATGTTGTAGAGGCGGCCTCCGGGACAGTCGGTGTTGTAGCCGTCCCGATGCCCGGAGATGACATGGAGATTGACGTTCACACCCTTTGCGTACTTACCGCTCCCCCCTGACGTGAGCACGACCTTCCCGCTCGGATCAGCCCCGTGCAGACCGAGCTTCCATGCCGTCAGCTTCGCCACCGCCGTCACCGAAGCGGACGGCGGATTGGTCGAACTGTACGTGCCGAGCACGGCGATGCCCGTGGTCTTCGAGTTGAAACCCAGCGTGTGCGCGCCCATGACCGGCTTGGCCACGCCTCCCGCACGGCCTTCGTAGATCTTTCCGCACTTGTCGATGGTGAAGTTGTAGCCGATGTCGCGCCATCCCATGCTCTGGGTGTGGTAGCGGTAGATACTGCGGATAACGGAGGGCGCTTCGCTGCAGGTGTAGTTGTTGCCCGTGGCGGTGTGGTGGACGAACGCGGCCTTGATCGTCGATGTGTAGAGGAAGCCGCTCTCCCGCAGGCTCTCGTCCGCACCCCACCCGGCGCGGGTGACGATGGCCGGCCGGGGCCCGATGAAGGGGGCCGCCGCGGCATCCACCATCGCCACCTGCTGTACTCCCGCCTCGGCCTGCGCCTCGGTCTCCTCCTGCGACAGGGCGGGAAGCACCAGCTGCGACGCCGCCGCGGCCACGGATTCCGCAAGCCCCGGGATGTCCACGGAAACGAAGCCCCCGTCGGGCTCCGGGCCGTCCACGGCCCCGACGGCATCGCCCGGTTCGTCTTCCTCCCCCGTCCGGCCCTTTGGAAGCGGCTCGCTCCCCGGCTCGACGAGTTCCAGGCGCAGCCCCTCCGGCAGCGGCGCGAGCTCGGCGTCCTCCGCCCGTACGCGGACCTCCACACCGTCCGATTCCCCCACCCACAGCGGCGCGGTGGCCCCGCGCACCCGCTCGGAGTCGCCCTCCGCGGTGCCGCGGTCCGCCGCGTGCTCGTGGTTGTGCGTCTCCACGTCCTGCCAGGAGGACCAGGCTCCGGTCGCGACGGCCCGGGTGCGCACCTGGACGGTGCCGTGCAGTTCGGCTCTCTCGTCCTCCCAGACGACGCCGACGAGCGAGAACGTTCTGACGTCCCGCTCCGTCAGGCCCTGTTCGGCCGCTCCCGCCGGTCCCGCGGAACGGTCCGTGGGGCGGGCCGCCTTCAGGGGCAGCGACTGGGTGTAGCCGGACTCGTCGGAAGCGGGTGGCTGGGAGGCCGCCGCTGCTTCCGACACGAGGGCTGACGACAGGGTCAGCGGCAGGGCGAGCGCGGCCGAGCACGCGATGCTGATCGAGGATGAAGCAAGGTTTCCACGCATGTCTCCGATGCTGAACCGGGCGCTAACGCTCCGCCTTTCGGGAAAATCCCGGCCCGTCCGTCCGACCGGTGGACCCCGCCGCCGTCCTGCAGCCCTGCGAGGGGGTCCGGCGCGTAGGCTTGACCGTGTGAACGCCAGCGACCGCACCCCTGCCGACCTGCTGCGATCCGCGCTCGCCGCGGACCCCGCACGCCCCTTGGTCACCTTTTACGACGACGCCACCGGTGAGCGCGTGGAATTGTCCGTGGCCACCGTCGCCAATTGGGTGGCGAAGACGGCCAATCTGCTCCAGGGCGACCTCGCCGCCGAGCCGGGCGACCGGCTGGCCCTGCTGCTGCCCGCGCACTGGCAGAGCGCGGTCTGGCTGCTCGCCTGCTCCTCTGTCGGGGTGTGCGCCGAGATCGGCGGCGATCCGGCCGGCGCAGATCTCGTCGTCAGCGGCCCCTCCACCCTTGAGGCGGCCCGCGCCTGTTCCGGGGAACGGGTGGCGCTGGCGCTGCGTCCGCTGGGCGGACGGTTCCCGGAGCCTCCCGCGGGCTTCGTCGACTACGCGGTGGAAGTGCCGGGCCAGGGCGACCGCTTCACCCCGTTCGCACCGGTGGACCCGGACGCGCCCGCGCTCGCCGTACCCGGTGCCGAGCTGACCGGGGCGGAGTTGGTGGAACGGGCCCGGGCGGACGCGGAGACACTCGGTCTCCTGCCGGGCTCGCGGCTGCTCTCGGGGCGGCCGTACGACTCCTGGGAAGGGGTGTCGACGGGGCTGTACGCCCCGCTCGCGGCCGGCGGGTCGGTCGTGCTGTGCCGAAACCTCGACCGGCTCTCCGAGGAGGACCTGGAGAAGCGGATCGAGGCGGAGAAGGTCACGGTCTGCGTCATCGAGACCTGAGCGTCCTGCCGGCCGGCGGCTCCGTTGAATCCGTCGGCCGGCGGGCCGTTCTGCGGCGCGGTCCGGCACCTCCGGGGCAGCGCCAGCCGACGGCCGCGCTACGGCACGGTCCGGCGACTCCCGGGCAGCGCCAGCCGACGGCCGCGCTACGGCACGGTCCGGCACCTCCGGGGCAGCGCCAGCCGACGGCCGCGCTACGGCACGGTCCGGCGACTCCCGGGCAGCGCCAGCCGACGGCCGCGCTACGGCACGGTCCGGCGACTCCCGGGCAGCGCCAGCCGACGGCCGTCCGGCAGCGTGCGCCGACAGCCTCAGCCGACGGCCATCCAGCAGCACGGTCCCCCGACTCCCGGGCTCCGTCGGCCATCCGGCGGCACGGTCCGGCAGCCCCCGGCTCCGTGGTCGTCCGACAGCACGGTCCGGCAGCCCCCGGCAGCCTCAGCCGACGGCCGCGCTACGGCGTACGCCGACAGCCCTTCGGGCGGCGTCAGACAGGCCCGGCGGCACAGGCCGACACACGCCCCCGACTACCGTCCCGCCGCGCGGGCCCTCATACGCCGTCCGGCGAGGCCCGGCCACGTCGGCCGGGCGTCGGCCGGGCGTCGGCCGGCGCAGTTCCCGCGGCCACCGCAGCTCCGGTGCGACAGGGCGCCGCAAGGCATGCCGCGTCTGCGAAGTCCAGCCGCCCGCTGAAGTGCACTCGTGTGGCGCACACTCGGGCCGGGCCCTCCCGGCCTGTACGTCAACTCCGATGGATGATCGGCATGGCGTGACATTTCACGCACACACCACATCTCACGCAGAACCAAGCGCCGGGCTCAGCCGTCTAGCGAAGCGAATCGGCGGCCCAGCGCGCCGCCGACGCCGTGAAGGATGGACGCAGACGTGACGGACAGCGCTGGCACGGGTGGGGGTCCTGACGCCGAGGGAGGAGCAGCGGAGCCGGAGCAGGAGCCGCCGACCCCCTCGGCGGACGCTTCCGCCCAGCCGTCCGCGGACGCTGCCCCGGAGACGAACACTGCCCCGGAAAAGGACGCATCCCCGGAGACAGATGCTTCCCCGGAGACGGACGCATCCAGCGAGGTGTCCGTCGAGCACCCGACCTACAGGTCCGCCGGACGGCCCGCGGGGCGTTCCGCGCCGACGCCGGCCGAGCCGTGGGCCGCACCGTCCTCCGAACAGCCCGGCACGGCCGACCGCTCCGGCCGCAGACGCTACTTCCTGCGCTGGGCCGCGTTCGGCGCCTCCGTCATCGTCCTGGTGGCCGCCGGCCTCGGCTGGTGGCTCTACCGCAAGCTCGACGCCAACATCACCACGGACACCTCGGCCGCGGCCGAGTTGGAGGCGTACGAGAAGGAGCGGCCGACGGCCGTCGCCACCGGCGCCCAGAACATCCTCATCATGGGCTCCGACACCCGCGAGGGCGAGGGCAACGACCAGTACGGCTCGGGCGACGGCGGCGGCGAGCGGTCCGACACCACCATCCTGTTGCATATCGCAGCGGACCGGCAGAGCGCGACGGCGATGTCCATCCCGCGCGATCTGATGGTGGAGATCCCCAGCTGCCGCAAGGCCGACGGCTCCCGCACCCGGAAGCAGTTCGCGCAGTTCAACTGGGCCTTCGGGTACGGCGGGACGGCCTGCACCATCCGTACCGTCGAGCAGCTCACCAAAATCCGCGTCGATCACCACATGGTGGTCGACTTCCGCGGTTTCAAGGACATGGTGGATGCGGTCGACGGCGTCGAGGTGTGCCTCAGGGAGCCGATCGACGACCCCGACGCCCATCTCAGACTCCCGGCCGGGAAGCAGACCCTCGACGGAGAGGAGGCGCTCGGATTTGTGCGGGCCCGCAAGTCCCTGGGCAACGGCAGCGACACCGAGCGCATGGAGCGCCAGCAGCGGTTCCTGGGCGCCCTGGTGAAGAAGGTCCAGAGCAATGGAGTGCTGCTCAACCCGGCACGGCTCTACCCCGTGCTGGATGCGGCGACGAAGTCGCTGACCACCGATGCGGGACTGGACTCCTTGAAGGATATGTACGATCTGACCCGTTCCGTTCGCGGCATTCCCACCGAGAGAGTCCAGTTCCTCACGGTGCCTCGGCAGCCGTACTCCGCCAATCCGAACCGGGATGAACTGGTCGAACCCGAGGCAGGCAAACTGTTCAAGCGACTGCGCGAGGACGGGCCCATCGTCGTCACGGAGGACGACGATGACGGCGACGCCGGGACGGCAAGCCCCGCCCCGGTGCCCACTTTCCCCGGGACCAATGCCGCGGAAGGCATGTGTGAGTAAAGCAATGGCCAAGGGGGAGCATGCACTCTATGACGAATGGGCGGATTGCCCACTTATAAGAGCCGTGGAATTTGTCACGCACGTCGCTCAGAGCTGAGCAGGGCGGATAGTGTGACGCGATCCGGTGCTTCCGACCATGGATACGCACTGTTGGATCGAGGAGGGGCGTCACCGGGGGGAGACGCTGAGCGTGGCACCGACGGAGGACTCAAACAACCGTGGATGCGCATAGCCGTGGGCGGGCGGAGGAGATCGACCCCGCCGACCAGTGGGTGCTCAACCCGCAGACCGGCAATTACGAATTGCGACTGGACCATTCCGCACCGCAGTCCCAGTTCCCTTCTTCCGCACCGTCGAGTTCCCGCTCTTCGCACTCCGCGCACTCCGCGCACTCCTCGAGAACGGAGGCGTCGAGAAGCCCGCATGCGGCCGAGGCTCCCTCCCCCCGTATGCCCGCACCGCGCAACGCCGGAAGCCGCCGCTCGGGCGGTGCGGGGAGCGGTGCGGAATCAGGGACGGAAACGGGGAATGCCACAGGAACCGGCAGCCGCAGGGTCCCAGGCAGCCGACAGGGCAGCGGCCATGAGGTGCCGGGCCAGCGTTCCCGCCGCGCGGGCGGCGGCCAGACCCGTCCCGGCGGTGCGGACGGCAGCGCATCCGCCGCCGCGGCCGGCCGCGGCCGGCGCAAGCGCAAGCAGGCCAAGTCGCGCAAGAAGAAGGTGCTGATGTGGGTCGGCGGGGTGCTGTCCTTCCTCCTCGTCGGCGTGGCGGCCGCCGCCTACCTCGCCTACCAGCACTTCAACTCCAACCTGAACACGGTGGACGTCGCGGGAGCGGGCACGGGCGGCTTCAAGAAGGACCAGGCCGTCAACATCCTGGTCGTCGGCACCGACAAGCGCAGTGGTGAGGGCAACGAGGGGTACGGCGACGCCGGCAGCCCCGGCCATGCCGACACCACGATCCTCTTCCATGTCTCCAAGGACCGGACGAACGCGACGGCGATGTCCATCCCGCGCGATCTGATCGTCGACATCCCCGACTGCGAGACCAAGACGGAGGACGGCACCGAGGTCATCCCGGGCACGTCCGACACACGCTTCAACGAGAGCCTCGGCCAGTCGGGCCGCGACCCCGGCTGCACCATGCGCACGGTCAAGGAGCTGACCGGGGTGACCGTCGACCACTTCATGATGGCCGACTTCAACGCCGTCAAGACGATGTCGACGGCGGTCGGTGGTGTCGAGGTCTGCCTCGCCAAGGACATCAACGACAAGGACTCCAAGCTCAATCTGCCCGCCGGCAAGCATGTGGTGCAGGGTGAGGACGCGCTGGCCTTCGTCCGTACGCGCCACTCGGTGGGCTTCGGCGGCGATCTGAGCCGCATCGAGATCCAGCAGCAGTTCCTCAGCTCGCTGATCCGCAAGATGAAGTCCAGCGACACTCTCTCCAGCCCGACCAAGATGTGGGACCTGGCCGAGGCGGCGACCAAGGCGCTCACGGTCGACACCGGGATAGGCAGCATCGAGAAGCTCCGCGACCTCGGCATGGAGCTGTCCAAGGTGGACATCAAGAACATCAGCTTTGTGACCGTGCCGGTGGTCGACAACACCGACAAGGCGACGGTGCTGCTCAACGAGGCCAAGGCCAAGCCCCTGTTCTCCATGCTGCAGAACGACATCTCGCTCACCGAGGTGAAGGAGAAGGAAGCCCAGGCCAAGGCCGACGCCAAGAACAAGCAGGAGCAGCTGCTCGAGGGCCCGCAGGCGGAGCCCTCGGCGGTGCGGGTCGCCGTCTACAACGGCAGCGACACCCAGGGGGCGGCGCTTTCGACTCTGAGGTGGCTGCAGAACGAGCAGGGCGTGCTGAAGTCGAGCAACGAGGGCAACGCGCCGGAGAAGCAGGCGAAGACCTCGCTGGAGTACGCCCCGAACCAGGCGGACCAGGCGCGCAAGCTCGCGGATTTGATGGGCCTGCCCGCGTCGGCGCTGAAGCCGGGCACGCAGGACGCCGCGGAGCGTGAGCCGATGACGCTGATCCTCGGGGCGGACTTCAAGGGCGCGGGCGTGCCCGTCACCGGACCGGCGAAGACGCCGGAGGGTGTGCAGAAGGTCGAGGCGGACAAGCAGATCTGCGCCCAGTGACGCCGGGACACCGGCACCCGCACCGGACCGGCACCGGCGCACCGGCACCGGCACCGGCACCGGGACAGCGGTGCCGCCACGCGACGGCGTGCACCCGAACGACCTGAGTGATGTGTGAACAGGACATGCGAATACAGGGGGACCCAGGGGTGGGGCAGGACAGAATGCCGCCGGGCGGCGGCGCGGGCACGGGCACGGGCACGGCGACAGTGACTGCGGCGCCGACTTCCGGAGCACCGGCGGACACCGGTGACGGCGGGGACTCCCACGGCGGCGGCAGACGCGGCGGCTCCCAGCGCGGAGGCAAGCGCCCGGCGCGCCAGACACGCCCGAAGCGCGGCAAGCGCCGGATACTCCTGTGGACGGCGGGCACGCTCTCGCTGCTGATCCTGGGCACGGCAGGGGCGGGCTATGTCTACTACGAGCACCTCAACGGCAAGCTCAAGAAGGAAGATCTCAACCTCGGTTCGCGGGCGATGCCCGACCACAAGGCGAACGCCTTCGGGCAGACCCCGCTGAACATCCTGCTCATCGGCTCCGACGCGCGTAACTCCGAGGAGAACCAGAAGCTCGGCGGCGCCAAGGAGACCTTCGACTCGCCGCCGCTCGCGGATGTGCAGATGCTGGTACATCTGTCGGCGGACCGCAGCAACGTCTCGGTGATCAGCATGCCGCGCGACACCCTGGTGCAGTTCCCGGAGTGCACCGACCCGGACACCGGGGAGACCTATCACGCCACTGCCGGAGTGCGGCCGGTGAACGAGTCCCTGGGCCGCGGGGGCCCGGGCTGCACGGTGGCCACCTGGTACGAGCTGACCGGCATCACCATCGACCACTTTATGATGATCGACTTCGCGGGTGTGGTGTCGATGGCCGACGCGATAGGAGGCGTGCCGGTCTGCGTCGACCAGAACATCCATTCACGCAACGCCCAGGGCAAGGGCTCCGGTCTGAAGCTGGAGGCGGGCACACATCCCGTCAAGGGCGAGCAGGCGTTGCAGTGGCTGCGCACCCGCTACGGCTTCGAGGACGGCTCCGACCTCGCCCGTACGCACGCACAGCATATGTATATGAACTCCATGGTCCGCGAGTTGCGCGCCAACACCAAGCTCACCGACCCCAACAAGCTTCGCAAGCTCGCCGAGGCGGCCATCGAGGCGCTGACGGTCGACAAGGGCATCGACAGCGTCGGGAAGCTGTACGACCTGGGCCAGGCGCTCAAGAGCGTGCCCACGGACCGGATCACCATGACCACGATGCCGAACTTCTACTCGCAGCGGCCGGGGTACCAGGGCAAGGTCGAGCCGGATCCGGAGGACGCGGAGCAGCTGTTCCGCATGGTCCGCGAGGACACCCCGCTGGACGGAAAGGGCGTCAAGAAGCCTCCGGCCAAGCCCGAAGAGTCCAAGGACCCTGCGGCGGCGCCCGCGGAGATTCCGGTGATGGTGCAGAACGGCACCGACGGCGACGGCCTGCTCGCCGCCCGCGGGCGGGCGACGGCGGTCGCCGGTCTGCTCGCCGAGAAGGGCTTCACGCTGGCGCGGGCGGAGAGCGCCCGCAACCCGGTGAAGACGACGGTGGTTCGGTTCTCCAACGCCGAGTTGGAAGGGGATGCCGAGGCGGTCGCGAAGGCGCTGGGGATTCCGCTGTCGTCGGTGAAGAAGTCGACGGACGTCACAGGCATCACGCTGACGGTCGGAGCGGACTGGCGGGAAGGCGACGCCTTCCCCAAGGCGACGCCGAAGCAGGACGGCAAGGCGCCGGAGTCGGCGCGGCCGCTCAACGGCGCGGACGACACGGAGTGCATGGAGGTCCAGGAGGGCTTCACCTGGTAGCGGAGGGCTGAGCAGACGGTCAGGGCCCGGGTGGCGCGCACCCGGGCCCTTCCTCTTTCCGGTCCCGGTGCCTCAGGCTTTCTTGTCTCTGCGCCTCAGGCCTTCTTGTCTCCGTGCCTCAGGCGGTCTTCACGGCCGGGCGGCGGCTCGCGATGACCCTCTTCGCCAGCGAGCGGGGGCTGGTGAGGAAGCCGTACCCCCACGACATGTGCATGGTGGCGAGTGCCACGGGGATCTGCAGCCGGGCCTTGAGCGGCAGGCCCCTGCCCGCCGGGACCGAGCCCGCGGCGATCGCGGCGAGATACCCGGCCGGGACGACGAAGCCGACCGGGGTGAGGGCCGCGCCGACGACGACACCGGCGGCGATGGCGCACACGGCGGTCGGCGGGGCCAGATAGCGCAGACTGATCGACCCCTGGTGGTAGCGCGCGACCACATGACGCCAGCGGCCGTACTCCTTGTACTGCTTGGCCAGCGCCCGTACGGAGGGCCGGGGCCGGTACTGCACCTTCAGCTCCGGCGAGAACCAGATCAGCCCGCCCGCCTCACGGATGCGGAAGTTCAGCTCCCAGTCCTGGGCGCGGATGAACTCCTCGTTGTATCCGCCCTGCTGCTCCAGCGCCTCGCGGCGGAAGACGCCCAGATACACGGTCTCTGCGGGGCCGGCCTGGCCGCCGGTGTGGAAGGCGGCGTTCCCGACGCCGACCTTCGACGTCATGGCGGCTGCGACGGCGTGCTCCCAGTCGTTCTCGCCCTCGGCGTGCATGATGCCGCCGACGTTCTGCGCGCCGGTCTCCTCCAGCAGCCGCACCGCGGTGGCGATGTAGTCCGGCGAGAGCATGCCGTGCCCGTCGACCCGTACGACGACGGGGTGCCGGGACGCCTTGATGGCGGCGTTCAGTGCGGCGGGGGTGCGGCCGGTGGGGTTCGGCACGGTGTGGACGCGCGGGTCCTCCCGCACCAGCTCGGCGGCGATCTCGTCGGTGCGGTCCGCAGACGGCCCGAGGGCGATCACCACCTCCAGCTCGCCGTCGTACTCCTGCTCGAGGATGTGGCGGACCGAGTTACGCAGATGCCGCTCCTCATTGAGGACCGGCATGATCACGGAGACAGGCGGTGTGGCGTTCATCGTCCGCACACGTTACCGCGAACGGGGGACATGGCCGTGCGACAGCCGGGTCGCTGCCGCCTGGCGGAGATCGTATGGGCCTACGGTGCTCAGGATGCGCCGGTTGCGTAAGTGCCGGATGTCGCGTGGCCCCGGCTCTCCGGTACGTCCCGGTGGTCGGGACGTACCGGTGGTCGGGACGTACCGGTCCGGCGGCCGCAGCGGCCGTCGGCCGTCCGGCTTCCGGGCCGTACGGCCTCCGGCCCGTACGGGCCGCCGACCACCCGACCACCCATCGTCCGGCACCCGTCGTCCGGCTGCTGGCAGTCCGGCCATCCGTCGTCCTGGTTCTCCTGTCGCCCGCGGAGGTGCCCCGTGCCCACACCGCCCCGCCCCCGCCGTCAGGCCCGCTCGGCAGCGTCCCCGTCGCCCTCCCCGCGGAGTCGAGGGCAAGGGGGCGGGCGCGGCCGCCCGCCGGCCGGGGCGGGCAAACCGGGAGCACGGCCGCGGCCCCGACCCCAGCCCCGGCCCGGCCCCCGGCAGCCGGCCAGACGGCCCCGGTGGGGACTGCGGGCGGCGACCGCGCTGTCCGTGCTGGTCCTGGGCGCGGGCGGCATCGGCCACGCCATCGTGACGGGGCTGGACGCGGGCCTCGACCGGATCGACCCCTTCAAGGACATGAAGAACCGCCCCGAAGCGGGCCACGGCCTGAACATCCTGCTCGTCGGCACCGACGGCCGCGACAAGATCGGCCGGGACGAGAAGGCCAAGTACCGTCTCGGCGGAGCACCCTGCAACTGCACCGACACGATCATGCTGGTGCACATCTCCGAAGACCGCGGGCGCGCCAGCGTGGTGAGCCTGCCGCGCGACAGCTACGCGGAGATCCCCGAGCACACGGACCTCACCAGCGGCGAACGCCACCGGCCCCACCCGGTGAAGCTCAACGCCGTGTATGCGGAGGGCGGGCCGCAGCTGACCGTGCGGACGGTCGAACATATGACCAAGGTGAAGATCGACCACTATCTGGAGGTCGACTTCACCAGCTTCATGAAGACGGTGGACGTGCTGGGCGGAGTCGAGATCTGCACGGCCCGCCCGCTGAAGGACTCCCACACGGGCCTGGAACTGGCCGCCGGCACCCACCGGATGGACGGCGGCCGGGCGCTTCAGTACGTGCGCTCCCGCCATGTCGACGGGGCCGCCGACCTGGGCCGCATGGAGCGCCAGCAGCGTTTCCTGGCGGCGCTGGCGGCCCAGGCGGCCGACAGCGGGGTGCTGCTGAACCCGGTGAGGTTCCGGGACGTCGCCTCGACGGTGCTCAGGTCGGTGCGGGCCGACAAGGGCTTCGGCACCGAGCAGATGCTGGCGCTGGGCAAGGCCATGCGGGGCTTCACCCCCGCGTCGTCGGAGTTCACGACCGTGCCGGTCGGAGATCACAGCTTCCCGGTGAAGGGCATCGGCTCGACGGTGAAGTGGGACGCGGCCAAGGCGAAGCGCATCTTCCGGGCGCTGCGCGACGACGAGCCGCTGGCGTCCCCGCCGTCCGGCGGCCGCCCGAAGGCGCCGGAGGGCCCCAGGCCCGCCCTGGTCGACGTGCCGCCGCGGCAGATCAGGGTGCAGGTCTACAACGGCACGCACACGGACGGGCTGGGCCGTAAGGCGGACGCGGAGCTGCGCGCCGTCGGCTTCGCCACCACGCGCGCCCCGCTGAACGGCGCGAGCCGCGAGGTGAAGCGCACCTCCATCGCCTACGACCCCCGCTGGGACCGCTCGGCGAAGACCCTGGCGGCCGCCCTGCCGGGCGCCGAGCTGCGCGCGGTCAAGAACCGGGGCGCGACGCTGCGGGTGACGCTGGGGGCGGATTTCAAACGGGTGACGCCGGTGCGGGCGGAGGACCCGCAGCGGGGCGAGCTGGGCACGGTCACGGGAGACCAGGTGGTCTGCCCGTAAGCGCCCCGCGCTTAGGTCAGTCCTCCATCCCCTCGGCGGCGCGCTTCTCGCGGAGCTCCTTGATGGCGCGGCGGCGGGCGAGCCGGTGGGTGCGGCGGATCTGGGCCTCCTGGTACCGGCGGCGGTCGCGGTCGGTCTCGGGGAGCACGGGCGGTACGGGGCGGGGCTTGCCGTCCCCGTCGACCGCCGCGAAGACGAGGTAGGCGCTGCCGACCTGCTGAGCGGGGGTCGACTCGTTCCAGCGCTCGGCCAGGACCCGTACGCCGACCTCCATGGAGGAGCGTCCGGTCCAGTTCACTTGGGCTTTCACATGAACGAGATCTCCGACGCGGACCGGCTCCAGGAAGACCATCTCGTCCATGGAGGCGGTGACCGCGGGCCCGCCGGAGTGCCGTCCGGCGACCGCGCCCGCCGCGTCGTCCACCAGTTTCATGATCACGCCGCCGTGCACGGTGCCGAGGAGGTTGGTGTCGGAGCCGGTCATGATGTGGCTGAGGGTGGTGCGGGACGCGGAGGTGGGCTTGCCCGGAATCTCGCTCTCCGAGCGCTGAGCCTGATCTGTCATGCCCTCCACGATATGTCGGCCCGTACATCTGTCTGCATTGCATCAGCCTTGCAACAGCAGTGCCCCTGTTTCCCACCCTCTCTGTCAGGGCCCGTGACCCTGACTGCACACTGGTCCGCATGAATCAGTGGCCGGATGGGTGGACGGACGACCGCGGCGACGCCGGCAACGGCGGCAACGGGTACGGGCGCGGCAGCGGCGCGACGCGGCCGGAGGGCGCGCGTGTGATGCCCCATGTCCAGCGCGGGGGCCAGCCCCGGCGGCCCCAGCAGCCACCGCGGCCGAGTGTGCCGCCGCCGCCCGCGCAGCAGCCGCAGTACGGGGGCGTCCCGCCGCAGCAGGGCTACGCCGACGGCTACAACACGGGCCAGGTGTACGGCACCCCCGGCGGCGGCCGCCCAGGGGGCCCTGGCGGCACGGGCGGCCATGGGGGCCCCGGCGGTCCCGGCGGCCCTCCCGGGCGCGCCCCGCGGACGAGCCCTCCCCCGGACTGGCGTCGCCGCATCAAGATCGGTTCCATCGTGCTGGTCACGGCGGTGCTGGCCACATCCATAGGCACCTACTTCTGGGCGGACTCCAAGATGCGCCGGGAAGTCGACCTCTCCAAGGTCATCGAGCGCCCGAAGGACGACGACTGCACGACGTACCTGGTCGTGGGCTCCGACAGCCGCGAGGGCATGACCGCCGAGGAGAAGAAGCAGCTCCACACCGGCTCGGCGGAGGGCAAGCGCACGGACTCCATGATGATCCTCGCGGCCTGCGGCGGCGGCGACACCCTGATCTCCCTCCCCCGCGACTCGGACGTGGAGATACCGTCCTTCAAGGGCTCCGAGTCGGGCAAGCTCTTCCCCAACCAGGGCCGCCGCACCAAGCTGAACGCGGCGTACGCGGAGGACGGCCCCGAGCTGCTGGTCCGCACGGTCGAGCACAACACGGGCCTGCGCATCGACCACTACGCGGAGATCGGATTCGCGGGCTTCGCCAACATCGTGGACGCCCTCGGCGGCGTCGAGATGGACATCCCCAAGGCCTTCAAGGACGAGAAGTCCGGCGCGGACTTCCAGGCGGGCAAGCAGACCCTCGACGGCGAACAGGCCCTCGCCTTCGTCCGCACCCGCTACGCCTTCGCGGGCAGCGACCTGGACCGCACGAAGAACCAGCAGAAGTTCCTCGCGGCCCTCGCCAACCAGACGGCCACCCCCGGCACCGTCCTCAACCCGTTCCGCCTCTACCCCACGATGGGCGCGGGCCTGGACACCCTCATCGTCGACGAGGACATGTCCCTGTGGGACCTGTCCCAGATGTTCTTCGCCATGAAGGGCGTCAACGGCGGCGACGGCACCTCCATGAACATCCCGATCTCCGGCAGCCGCGGCTCCAACCTGGTCTGGGACAAGGAGAAGGTCCAGCAGCTCGTCAAGCAGATCCAGAACGACGAGAAGGTCACGGTCACGTCGAACTGATGCGCGCCGGCTTCACGCCCCCGTCGACCGCCTCCCGGCTGCGGGCCTCTCCTGCGCGGCCTTCCCGACGGCCGCGCCTTAGTTAGGTCCTCCAAGTCCAGTAGGACGAGAGTGGCGGCGCCGTCGGCGAAGACGGCGGCACCGTTCTGTCCGTCGGCTTGCCGTTCGAGGTAGGCGGTGGTGGGGCTCGGAGAACGGCTTGCCTTGTACGCGTCCCGGTTCGCTTCCGGCTCCGAGGGTGACAGTGCACGGCCGGGGATACTGGTCGATTCCGCTGCCGAGCGACTCGGCTGGGGCGGCGACGTATCGCACGGGTTCTACCTGGAGCAGCCCTCGTTCTTGTCCCTGGCCTTGGTGTGCTGCTCCCCCAATCGTGCAGCGCCACGGCTGGGCTGCCTGCTCCGATCCGGCCAGCCGCCGGGCAGGGCCGCTCCAGCCCAGTAGATCCCCCCGCTCGCGCGGTCCCCGGCGTCTCGCGCCGGGGACCGACGGCCCCTACGGCAGGTTCCTCGCCATGACGATCCGCTGGACCTGGTTCGTGCCTTCATAAATCTGGGTGATCTTGGCGTCGCGCATCATGCGCTCGACCGGGTAGTCACGGGTGTAGCCGTAGCCGCCGAGGAGCTGGACGGCGTCCGTGGTGACCTCCATGGCGACGTCGGAGGCGAAGCACTTGGCCGCGGCGCCCTGGAAGGTCAGGTCGCCGTCTCCCCGCTCCGACTTGGCGGCCGCCGCGTAGGTGAGCTGGCGGGCGGCCTCGATCTTCATGGCCATGTCGGCGAGCATGAACTGGATGCCCTGGAAGTCGGCGATCGGCTTGCCGAACTGCTTGCGCTCCTGGACGTAGCCCTTGGCGTAGTCGAGGGCGCCCTGGGCGATGCCGAGGGCCTGGGCCGCGATGGTGATGCGGGTGTGGTCGAGGGTCTTCATGGCGGTGGCGAAGCCGGTGCCCTCCGCGCCGATCATGCGGTCGGCGGGGATGCGGACGTTGTCGAGGTAGACCTCCCGGGTCGGGGAGCCCTTGATGCCGAGCTTCTTCTCCGGGGCCCCGAAGGAGACGCCCTCGTCGCCCTTCTCGACGACGAAGGCCGAGATGCCCTTGGAGCGCTTCTCCGGGTCGGTGACGGCCATGACCGTGTAGAACTCGGAGACGCCTGCGTTGGTGATCCAGCGCTTGACGCCGTTGAGGATGTAGTGGTCGCCGTCGCGGACCGCCTTGGTCTTCATGCCGGCGGCGTCGGAGCCCGCGTCCGGCTCGGAGAGGCAGTACGAGAACATCGCGTCGCCCTTGGCGAGCGGGCCCAGGTACTTCTTCTTCAGGTCCTCGGAGCCGGAGAGGATCACCGGGAGCGAGCCGAGCTTGTTGACCGCGGGGATCAGGGAGGAGGAGGCACAGGCGCGGGCCACCTCCTCGATCACGATCACGGTGGCGAGGGCGTCGGCGCCCGCGCCACCGTACTCCTCGGGGACGTGCACGGCGTGCAGATCGGACGCGGTGAGCGCGTCCAGCGCCTCCTGCGGGAAACGGGCTTCCTCGTCAACAGCCGCCGCAAACGGCGTGATCTTCGCTTCGGCGAGCGAGCGGACCGTCTCGCGGAGCATGTCGTGCTCTTCGGACGGGCGGTACAGATCGAAGTCAGACACTGTCGGAATCTCCCTTAGACGCCAAGGTCGCTCACTCGCCCCAGCAGTTGCTAACTACCGTTAAGTAACTCAAATCCTAGAGGGCGGGGCGCTCACGGGCCTACGTGAGTTTGGTGACAGCGGGAAACGTGCCCCCGGGCGGGCCCGACTATGCTCAGGCCCGCAGCGACGCCGTCATCAGTACTGGAGCACCCATGGCCCTCAAGATCACCGTGATCGGCACCGGCTATCTCGGCGCCACCCACGCCGCGGCCATGGCGGAACTGGGTTTCGAGGTGCTCGGGCTCGATGTGGCGCCCGAGAAGATCGAGATGCTGTCGGCCGGCCGCGTGCCGATGTACGAGCCGGGCCTGGAAGAGCTGCTGCGCCGGCATGTGGCGGGGCAGGACGGTTCGACGGGACGGCTGCGGTTCACCACCTCGTGGGAGGAGGTCGGCGCGTTCGGCGACGTCCACTTCGTGTGCGTCAACACCCCCCAGAAGCACGGCGAGTACGCCTGCGACATGTCGTACGTGGAGTCCGCCTTCGCCTCCCTTGCACCGGTGGTGCGGGACGGCTCGCTGGTCGTCGGCAAGTCCACCGTGCCCGTCGGCTCGGCGCAGCGGCTCGCGGAGTTGCTGCCCGAGGGGGCGGAGCTGGCCTGGAACCCGGAGTTCCTGCGGGAGGGCTTCGCGGTGCAGGACACCCTGCACCCGGACCGGATCGTGATCGGCGTCGCCAGCGAGCGGGCCGAGAAGCTGCTGCGCGAGGTGTACGCGACGCCGCTCGGCGAGGGATCGCCGTTCATCGTGACCGACTTCCCGACCGCGGAGCTGGTGAAGACCTCCGCGAACTCCTTCCTCGCGACGAAGATCTCCTTCATCAACGCGATGGCGGAAGTGTGCGAGGCCGCCGGCGGCGATGTGGCGAAGCTGGCGGAGGCGATCGGCCACGACGAGCGGATCGGGAAGAAGTTCCTGCGCGCCGGGATCGGGTTCGGCGGCGGCTGTCTGCCGAAGGACATCAGGGCCTTCATGGCGCGGGCCGGCGAGTTGGGCGCGGACCAGGCGCTGACGTTCCTGCGGGAGATCGACTCGATCAACATGCGCCGCCGCGGGCAGATGGTGGAAATGGCGCGGGAGGCGCTGGGCGGCGGGTCGTTTCTGGGGAAGCGGGTCGCCGTGCTGGGCGCGGCCTTCAAGCCCGACTCCGACGACGTGCGGGACTCGCCCGCGCTGAATGTGGCCGGGCAGATCCATCTGCAAGGCGGCCAGGTGACGGTGTACGACCCCAAGGGCATGGACAACGCCCGCCGTCTCTTCCCCACGCTGGGGTACGCGGACAGCGCGCGGGCGGCCGTGCGTGGCGCGGACGTGGTGCTGCATCTGACCGAGTGGGCGGAGTTCCGGGAGCTGGACCCGGCGGAGCTGGGCGCGGTGGCGACGCGGCGGGTCGTGCTGGACGGGCGCAACGCGCTGGACGCGGCGCGCTGGCGCGAGGCGGGGTGGACGTACCGCGCGATGGGGCGGCCGCACGCCTAGCGCGCGGCGGAGCCGGCATCCCGCACCCGGCGGGCCGCGGCCGGGTCGCACCCGGCAAGGACCCGCCGCCGTGGCGGGCGGCAGCGGTGAACCAGCCCGCACCGCGCGGGAGCCGGGCCTTGAGCGGGTCCGGTGAAGTCCGGCGCGGTGACGGCGTGGTTTTCCGGCGCGGTTCGGGCCCCCGAAGGGGCGCCGGGCTGTATCGACATGCGGCTCCGCCGCGCGGGCGCGACCGGCCACGAGGTATCGCACACGCTCGGCGGCCGGTCGGTCGCGGCACTTCCCGCGGAGTGCTCAGCCGGCGGCCGACCTGTTGGCGCGGTAGGTGCGCATCTTGGCGCGGGCGCCGCAGTACGACATGGAGCACCAGCGGCGGCGGGCGGCGGGGCTGCGGTCGTAGTAGGCCCATTGGCAGTCGTCGGCCCGGCATGCCTTGAGGCGGGGCCAGGTGCCGTCCGCGGAGGCCGCGGCGATGGCGGCGGCCACGCGTGAGGCCAGGGTGTGGGGGGCCGCCGGGCGGAGGGTGGCCGCGCCGTCCTCGGAGAGCGTCACCAGGAGCGGGGCCTCGGCCAGCAGGCGGTCGAGGGCCGTGGGCGAGCGGCCCGGGGGCAGATGGCCCGCGTGGGCGAGGCAGGCGGCGCGCAGGGCCTCTCGGAGTTCGCGCGCGGCCGGGACGTCCTGTTCGGTGATTCCGAAGGGTTCCCGGCCCTCCGCTGTGTCGAGCCGGTCCACGCCCGTGTCGACGTACACCGTGTTGACCAGGGCTTCGATCAGCGCCAGGCCGCCGGGGGCGGGCGCTCTGTCATTCATGGTTGCGACGTTACCCCCGGTGCGGCATCATTCGGTAACCGCGTTACCGGTTGGACCTGCTTATCGGTAACCTCCCAAGGGGATGAGGAGGAAGCATGGGGATCGCAACCATGGGGGCCGTGATACTCGACTGTCCCGACCCCGTCGCGCTCGGCCGCTTCTACGCGGCACTGCTCGGCGGTGAGAGCGAGGAGGTCGGCCAGGGCTGGGTCGCCCTGAGAGGAACCGAGGGCACGCCGCTCGGCTTCCAGGCCGCGCCCGGTTTCGTACCGCCGAAGTGGCCCTCACCGGATGCCTCGCAGCAGTTCCATCTGGATCTGACCGTCGAGGACCTGGACGCCGCGGAGCGGGAGGTGCTCGCACTCGGGGCGAAGCCGCTGGACGCGGACGACAAGGCGCGATCCTGGCGGGTGTACGCGGATCCCGCGGGCCACCCGTTCTGCCTCTGCGCCTGCTGAGCGACGCGCCGCGGGCCGGGAACCCTTGGCATGTCCGCGGCGCACCACAGTACGCTCCTCAGACATGATCGAGGGGGATCTCTCCGACCTGTTCTCGCTCACCCGCCTGGCAGGCAGGCCGGAGGCGCTTGCAGCCGGGCTGGACTGGCTCCTCCGGCAGGGTGCGGAGACCGCCGCCGTGCTGGACGCGGACGGGACTGTGCTGTGTCTGCCCGCCTCCGGGGTCGGCGCCGGTCCCGGCAGAGGCGTCGGCACCGGTCCCGGCAGAGGCGTCGGCGCCGGTCCCACGGCCGGCGCCGTCCTCCGCGCCGCCGGCGACGCCGTGCCCGAGCTCGACCGGCGCGGCGTCGCCGCCTCCGTACTGCCCGGCGACCGCCTCAGTCCCCTTGTTCACCTCGTGTCGCTCGGCACGGGCGGGCACAGCGGGAAGGGCGCGAAGGACGTGAAGGTCGGCGCGCCCTACCTCGCCGTCACCGGCTGCGGGGGGCGTGTCAGCGGTGGCTCGCTGACCGACGTGGCCCGCTTCCTCGGACTGCTCTGGCGGCTGGAGAAGGCCGAACGGGACTGCCGGCGCCGTGAGTCGGCAGACGCCCACAGCCGCGAGGCGGTACTCCACCTCCTCATGATCGGGGATGTGCCCCCGGCTCAGCGGATAGCGGTCGCGCTGCAGCCCCCGCTGCCCGCGTCGGTCCATGTCCTGGTCGTCGAGTGTCCCGTGGGCCGCCGCAACGGCATCGCGGAACACATCACTCGGCTGACCGGAGGAAAGACCTGGATCGTGCCCTGTCCGGTCCGGCCCAGACACCTCATCGCCCTGCCCCCCGGCGCATCCTGCCGTGCCTCCGCCGGGGCGTGTGGCGGCGACCCCGTCGACTGGTTCCGGGAACTGGCCTCGCTCCAACAGGACCCCTGCCCGGTGGGAGTCAGCGAAGAGGTGCCGCTGCGGGACGTGTCCGTCGGGTACGAACAGGCGTTCCACGCCCTGGCGGTGGCGCGCGACCTGCCGGAGGGCTGTTCCCGCTTCGGGCGGCCCGTAGGCATCGCCCCGCTCCTGAGCGCGGACAGCAGGGCGTGGGCCCGGACGGTGCTGGAGCCCTGCCTCACATACGTCCCCCGCCGCCGGGCCGCCCCCGGAGCGGCGGAGCTGCTGGGCACCCTCTCCTCCTGGCTCTCCTTCGGCAGCGCCGCCCACCTCCACCTGAAGGTTCATCGCAACACGCTCGCCGCTCGCCTCCGGCTCATCGCGTCGCTGCTCGCGCCGGACCTCGGCAGCACCGCCGGCCAGGCGGCCGTCTGGCTGGCGCTGCGCGTGCACACGGCTGCGGCTGTCAGCGCAGCAGGCACGCCGGGATCGGCGCACGGCGTCCGCACCCTGGCGGACGTCCTGGCCACACCGCCCGCGAAGGCATGGGCGCACCGTCAGCTCGCCGAGCTGGAACGCCCGGACCTGCCGGTGGCGTTCGCCTCGGTACGCGCCTGGCTCCAGGCCGACACCCGTCTTCCCGCGACGGCCGCAGCCCTTGGGGTCTCCCCAGCCGCGGCCCGGAAGCGGCTGGTCAGAGCGGAGAGAGCACTGGGACGTTCACTGCTTCAGGCCCCCAGCGCCAAGTACGAGCTGTGGCTGGCCGTCACCGCGCTGAACCGCTGGTGAGCCGCTGGTGGGTAGCCAGAGAGCCATGACCGGACCGTGAATGGGCCATGCGTGGCCATGGGCGGGCACGAGTCCATGGGTGGGCACAGGTGGCCAGGTGGCCATGGGTGGGCACAGGTGGTCCATGGGTGGGCACAGGGGGGGGCCATGGGTGGGACAGGTGGCCATGGGTGGGCATGGGTGGGCATGACTGAGCCATCTCGGGGCCGGGTATGTCTCCGGGCCCGGCACATCGCTGTGCAGACCATTACCCCCTCGCCCGGCCACTGTGCGAGGCGCACCTTCTCCGCCCGGACGCCGGGCCATAACCTCCTCGCGGCGGGGGCCACACGGGGGATGGCCCCCGCCGCAACGGCGCACCCGGCGCGCCCGTCAGACGGCGGGCGGCGAGCTCCGCCGCTCGTAGCTCCCGCAGGGTGTTTTCCCAGGTGATGGCCGCGATATCGGCCTCCGGCCAGTTCCGGTCCAGGAGTTCGGCGATCAGCCGTGGGAAGCAGGAGACGTCCTTGAGGCCGGGGGCGTGCGGGCTGCCCGTGTCGAACGCGCCGCTGAGTGCGACCGTGGAGCGCGACACCCCGGGGTGGGAGACCCATCAAGGCGACCCCCGGGGTGGGTGCCCCGTGAGCAGGGCACCCCTGAGTTGGAGAGACCCCAGATGAGTTGGAGAGCCCCCAGAGCACGACGCCCTGTGCTCGGGCGTCCGCGCGCAGGGCGTCGTGCGGCGGCCCCCGGCGGGGCCCCGGCAGGGGACGTCAGCCGTCCAGGTCCCTGATCGTCGCGTTCGACGGCGGGCGGCGTTCGCGCAGATCACGCGCGACGTCCTCGGCCACGCGCATCACCCGTACCGCGTTCTCCCAGGTCAGCTTGGACAGATCCGCCTTCGACCAGCCGCGGCGCAGCAGCTCCGCGATCAGGTTGGGGTAGCCCGCGACGTCCTCCAGGCCGGCCGGGGTGAACGCCGTGCCGTCGAAGTCGCCGCCGATGCCGATGTGGTCGACGCCCGCGGCCTCGCGCATATGGTCGAGGTGGTCGGCGACGGTGGCGACGGTGGCGATCGGCCGCGGATCGCGTTGCTCGAAGGCGTGGTGGACCTTCATCGCCTCGGGCGTGGTGTCGAGTGGGTGCAGACCGTGCGCCCGCATGTTCTCGTCCGCGCGCTCCGTCCAGTCGACCGCCGCCGGCAGGATGAACTTCGGCACGAACGTGGCCATCGCCACGCCTGAGTTGTCCGCCAGCCGCTGAAGCACATCGTCCGGGACGTTGCGCGGATGGTCGCAGACTGCCCGGGCGGAGGAGTGGGAGAAGATCACCGGTGCGGCGGTGGTGTCGAGCGCGTCGTGCATCGTCGTGGCGGCCACATGGGAGAGGTCGACGAGCATGCCGCAGCGGTTCATCTCCCGTACGACCTCCCGGCCGAAGGCCGTCAGCCCGCCGGCGCGCGGCTCGTCGGTCGCGGAGTCCGCCCAGTCGTTGTTGTCGTTGTGGGTCAGCGTCATATAGCGGACGCCGAGCGTGTGCAGCGCCCGCAGCGTGCCGAGCGAGTTGTTGATGGAGTGGCCGCCCTCGGCGCCCATCAGGGAGGCGATACGGCCCTGGGCGCGTGCCTGCTCCATGTCGTCGGCGGTCAGCGCCCGCACCAGATCGGCCGGGCAGCGGGCCAGCAGTTGGCCCACCGCGTCGATCTGCTCCAGCGTGGCGCTGACCGCGTCGTCGCCCGCGAGGTCGCTGCGTACGTACACCGACCAGAACTGGGCGCCGACGCCGCCCGCGCGCAGCCGTGGGACGTCGGTGTGCAGCCGGTCGCTGCAGTCGCCGGAGACGTCCAGCGCGTCGAGGTCGTAGCGGACCTGGCGGCGCAGCGCCCAGGGCAGGTCGTTGTGTCCGTCGACGACGGGGTGTCGTCCGAGGTGTTCGCGTGCCTGAGTGAGGAAGTCCATGGCAGCAGATTTACCGGCGGGTCACTTTCCGAAGCCGAACGACGCCCCGCTGTCCACCTTGGTCCGCAGCCGCCGGCCCTTCTCGGCAGCCTGGTCGTTCAGCTCCTGCTGGAACTGGAGCATCCGCTCAAGCAGCTCCGGGTTCTGCGTGGCCAGGATGCGGGCGGCGAGCAGGCCCGCGTTGCGCGCGCCGCCGACGGAGACCGTCGCGACGGGCACGCCGGCGGGCATCTGGACGATGGAGAGCAGGGAGTCCATGCCGTCGAGGTGCTTGAGCGGCACGGGGACGCCGATCACCGGGAGCGGGGTGACGGAGGCGAGCATGCCCGGGAGATGGGCTGCTCCCCCGGCGCCCGCGATGATCGCTTTGAGTCCGCGGCCGGCGGCCTCCTCCCCGTACGCGATCATCTCGCGCGGCATCCGGTGGGCGGAGACGACGTCGACCTCGTACGGGATCTCGAACTCGTCCAGCGCCTGGGAGGCGGCCTCCATCACGGGCCAGTCGGAGTCCGATCCCATGACGATGCCCACGAGGGGGGCGGCGGCCGTTGCGGGTGCTCCAGCGGGGGAGGTGCTCATTCGGTGATCGTTCCTCTGAGGTAGCCGGCTGCGTGGCGGGCGCGCTCCAGCACTTCGGCCAGATCGTCGCCGTAGGTGTTGACATGGCCGACCTTGCGGCCGGGCTTCACGTCCTTGCCGTACATATGGATCTTGAGCTGTGGGTCGCGGGCCATGCAGTGCAGATACGCCTGGTACATGTCCGGGTAGTCGCCGCCCAGCACGTTGCACATGACCGTCCATGTCGCGCGGGGGCGGGGATCGCCCAGCGGGAGGTCGAGGACGGCCCGTACATGGTTGGCGAACTGCGACGTCACCGCGCCGTCCTGGCTCCAGTGCCCCGAGTTGTGCGGGCGCATGGCCAGTTCGTTGACGAGGATGCGGCCGTCCGTCGTCTCGAACAGCTCGACCGCGAGATGTCCGATGACGTCCAGGTCGGCGGCGATCCGCAGGGCCAGCTCCTGGGCCTGGCCCGACAGCTCCTCGGACAGGTCGGGCGCGGGGGCGATCACGGTGTCGCAGACGCCGTCGACCTGCCGCGACTCGACGACGGGGTAGGCGACGGCCTGGCCGTGCGGGGAGCGCACGACATTGGCCGCGAGCTCGCGGGAGAAGTCGACCTTCTCCTCCGCCAGGACCGGCACGCCCGCGCGGAAGGGCTCTTCGGCCTCCTCCCGGCTGCGGGCGAACCACACGCCCTTGCCGTCGTAGCCGCCGCGCACCGTCTTGAGGATGACGGGGAAGCCGTCGACCTCCTGCGCGAACGCCGCCACGTCCGCGGCGTCCGTCACGATGCGGTGGCGTGGGCAGGGCACGCCGATCTCCACGAGCCGGGCGCGCATCACGCCCTTGTCCTGGGCGTGCACCAAGGCGTCGGGCCCCGGCCGGATGGGGATGCCATCCGCTTCCAGGGCCCGTAGGTGCTCGAACGGCACATGCTCATGATCGAAAGTGATCACATCGCAGCCGCGCGCAAAGTCACGCAGCGTGTCCAGGTCGCGATAGTCGCCGATGACGACATCGCTGACCACCTGGGCCGCCGAATCCTGCGGGGTGTCGCTGAGGAGCTTGAATCTGATGCCGAGGGGGATGCCCGCCTCGTGGGTCATACGGGCGAGCTGGCCGCCGCCGACCATGCCGACTACCGGGAACGTCACCCTCTTAGGGTATCCGCCGCCCCGACCGGCCCGGTCCGGCCGTCTGCCGAAGCGGCGCGCGACGCGGCCAGAGCGTTCCACAGGCGTCCCGGGGAGGGGCTGGTTAGCATGGCTGGGTTGACGCTGCCGATCAGATGGGGCTGAGTTCTCACGATGAGTGAACGAGGCGGAGCGCTGCGCGGGCAGCTGGACCGGCTGCTGCGCGAGGTCGCCAAGTTCGGGGCGGTGGGAGGCGCGGGCCTCCTCGTCAATCTGGCGGTCTTCAACCTGGTGCGGCACACCACCGAGATCCCGGTGGTGCGGGCGTCCATTCTCGCCACGGTCGTGGCGATCGGCTTCAACTACCTGGGCTTCCGGTACTTCGCGTACCGGGATCGCGACAAGACCCGGCGCACCCGGGAGCTCACGCTGTTTCTGCTGTTCAGCGTGGTCGGCCTGGTGATCGAGAACGGTGTGCTGTACACGGCGACGTACGGCTTCGGCTGGGACGGCAGACTGCAGTCCAACATCTTCAAGTTCCTGGGGATCGGCGTAGCGACCCTGTTCCGCTTCTGGTCGTACCGGACGTGGGTCTTCCGGGCACTGCCCGTCCCCGTACGGGAGCCGGAATCCGCGGCCGCGCCGGAATCCGCACGCGCGCCGGAGCCCGTACGGGAGCCGGAGCAGCCGGTCGACGCCGCCGAGTCATTCCTGAGGCCGCGCAGGCCGTCAGCGCAGCACGTCCGGCCCGAGCCCGACAAGGTCGGCTGAGGCTTCGACGCAGGCTTCCCGCAAGCCCGGCGAGCGGTGCTACCGCACGGTGGGCTGGCGGTCCTCCCTGCGGCTGCGCGCCACCCTGCTCAGGAACAGCGCGAAGACCGGCGGCTGCTGCTGGAGCAGCTCCAGCCGCCCGCCGTCCGCCTCCGCGAGGTCCCGGGCCACGGCGAGGCCGATGCCGGTGGAGTTGCGGCCGCTGATCGCCCGCTCGAAGATCCGCGCGCCGAGCTCCGCGGGGACCCCGGCCCCTTCGTCGGTGACCTCGATGACGGCCTGGTTGCCGGTGACCCGGGTACGTACGGCGACCGTGCCGCCGCCGTGCATCAGCGAGTTCTCGATCAGCGCGGCCAGCACCTGGGCGACCGCACCCGGTGTGCCGACGGCCTGCAGCCCCTGTTTGCCGGAGCAGACGATCGCCCGACCGGCGCTGCGGCAGACCGGCCGCCACTCCTCCAGCTGCTGTTTGACCACCTCGTCGAGGTCGAAGACGACCGCGGACCCGGTGCGCGGGTCGCGTGAGTTCGTCAGCAGCCTCTCCACCACGTCGGTGAGCCGCTCGACCTGGGACAGCGCGACGCTCGCCTCCTCCTTCACGGTGCCCAGGTCGTCGGTGACGGTGATCTCCTCCAGCCGCATGGACAGCGCGGTCAGTGGCGTGCGGAGCTGGTGCGAGGCGTCCGCGGCGAGCCGCCGCTCGGCGGTCAGCATCCTGGCGATCCGTTCGGCGCTGGCGTCGAGGACATCGGCGACCCGGTCCAGCTCGGGCACCCCGTACCGCCGGTGGCGGGGGCGCGGGTCGCCCGAGCCGAGGCGTTCGGCGGTCTCGGCGAGATCGGTGAGCGGCGCGGCGAGCCGGTTGCCCTGGCGTACGGCGAGGAGTACGGCGGCGATGACCGCGAGCAGCGCCACCGCGCCGATGATCAGCAGGGAGCGGCCCACCTCGCGGGTGACGGAGGAGCGGGGCTCCTCGACGGTGACCTTCTCTCCGTTGTCGCCGTCCGCGACGCCCCGGATGACGCCGCCGTCCGGGCGCTCCCCGATCTCGATGGCGTCCCGGCCCGGGATCTCGATGAGCGCATAACGCTTGGCCCCGCCCTGGTCGGCGAGGATGCCGGGGGTGACGGGCTCGCCGCCGATGAGCCGGCTGTCGACGATGCTGAGGAGCCGGATGGCCTCGGAGTCCACGCTCTCCTGGGCGCTGCTGCTGATGGTGCGGGTCTCGACGAGGACGAGGGAGACCCCGAAGACGGCGATGACGACGAGCACCACGGCGAGCGTGGAGTTGATCAGTCGGCGGCGCAAGGTGCCCTCCGGGCGGGTGGCGGGATGTGCGGTGCGCGCCCCATCAGGGGATGCGGCGGCACTCATCGAGCGTAGGCGGCCTCTCCCCGACTGCTCCCCACGTCCTGATCGCGCAGCGGGGATCCCGCTTCCCGTATCCGGCGGCTTCGCCCCCGGACCTCCGGGGAGGGAGTCAGGGGGCTCCGCCCCGTGTACGGATTCGGCGGAGCCCGGTGCGGCCGACGGCGCCCCGAAGGGGCACGGAGCCGAATCGATACGCGGCTCCGTCGCGTGGGCGCGGCAGACCACGGCGGACGCGCACATGTTCGGACGGCCGGTCGCGGCACTTCCCGCGGAGCGCTCAGCTCTTCTCGAAGCGGAAGCCCACGCCGCGCACCGTGGCGATATAGCGGGGGTTCGCCGCGTCGTCGCCGAGCTTCTTGCGGAGCCAGGAGATATGCATGTCGAGGGTCTTGGTGGAGGACCACCAGGTGGTGTCCCAGACCTCGCGCATCAGCTGGTCGCGGGTGACGACCCGCCCCGCGTCGCGGACGAGGACCCGCAGCAGGTCGAACTCCTTGGCGGTGAGCTGGAGCTCCTCGTCGCCCATCCATGCGCGGTGCGACTCCACGTCGATGCGCACCCCGTGGGTGGCCTGGGGGGCGGCCGGCTCCGTGGAGCCACGGCGCAGCAGGGCCCGCACCCGGGCGAGCAGTTCGGCCAGGCGGAACGGCTTGGTCACATAGTCGTCCGCGCCTGCGTCCAGGCCGACGACCGTGTCGACCTCGTCAGCCCGCGCGGTCAGCACCAGGATGGGGACCGTGTGGCCTTCCGACCGGAGCCGCCGGGCGACCTCCAGGCCGTCCATGCCGGGCAGCCCGAGATCGAGCACCACGAGGTCGACGCCGCCGGCCAGTCCCGCGCTCAGCGCGCCCGGTCCGTCCTCCCGCACTTCGACTTCGTACCCCTCGCGCCGCAGGGCGCGAGCCAGCGGTTCCGAGATGGAAGCGTCGTCCTCGGCGAGCAGTACACGGGTCATGTGGGTGATGGTAGTCCGCATGGCTCATCGGTCGGAGCATGATCGGCAGGACCTCTGACTTCATGGCGCGATCTCACTTATGACCTTCGATTCACGGCAGAAAATTCCCGTTGACCTTGTGATCCACATCTCAAGTCCTTCCATATGCCGCTGTGTCATGTCGTAAGGTGGCGAGACGCCTGTAGCACCACACGGGACCTTTGGCATGCCGAGCGCGCGCCAAGGGTCTTCTTTCTGCGCGGGGTCGGCGAGCCGACCCCGGACCAGTGAACGACCTGTGTGCCGGGCCCGGGGCGTGACGATGCGTCCGGGGCGTGGATTCCGGTGCGGACCGGCCTCGCGTTCTCCGCCGTGCGCGGAGGCGAACCTCTCGGGCGTGGGGTGGGGCGGACCCGCTGCCGGTGCCGGCCGCCCCCCACCGGGCGCGTGAGCTCACAAGGCAGCGCGTCCCGACAGAGCAAGGATCGACCATGGCGTCCAGCCTGACGAAGGATTCGGCCAGCACCCCTGGCGCCGAGAAAACCTTCTTCGGCCACCCCCGCGGTATGGCCACGCTTTTCATGACGGAGATGTGGGAGCGCTTCTCCTGGTACGGAATGCGCGCCATCCTCACGCTCTATCTGGTGGCCGGAGTCCTCGACGGACCGCTGGAGGACCGCAAGCTGCTCGCCACAGCCGTCTACGGCGTCTACAACGCCGTCGTCTATATGGCTGCCATGCCCGGGGGCTGGGTGGCGGACCGCCTCTGGGGCGCGCGCAAGGCCGTCCTCGTCGGCGGCATCGTCATCGCATTGGGCCACTTCACACTCGCCGTCCCGAGTGACGCGGCCTTCTTCGTCGGCCTCGGCCTGATCGCAACGGGCACGGGTCTGCTCAAGCCCAACATCTCGGCGATGGTCGGCGGGCTCTACGAGGGCGAGTCCAGCGCCCGCCGGGACGCCGGTTTCTCCCTGTTCTACATGGCGATCAACATCGGCGGCGGGGTCGCCCCGCTGCTGGTCGGCTACCTCGGCGAGAACGTCAACTGGCATCTGGGCTTCGGCGTCGCCGGTGTCGGCATGACCCTTGCAGTCGTCCAGTACGTGCTGGGCGGCCGCCACCTCGGCGACATCGGCCGGGAGCCGACCAGGCCCGCGACTCCGGAGGAGAAGTCCGCGGTCCTGCGCAAGGTCGCGCTGTGGACCGGCGTGGCCGTCGCCGCGCTGGTCATCGACCTCGTGCTCGGCACCTACCACATCGAGCACATCGTAAGTGTGCTGGCAGTACTCGGCGTTGTCGTGCCGATCCTCTACTTCGTCGCCATCTTCCGGGACCCGCAACTCTCCGCGGAGGAGCGTCCGAAGATCAAGGCGTTCGTCTGGTTCTTCGCCACCGCCGTGCTCTTCTGGCTGATCTACGACCAGTCCGGCTCGCTTCTCACGCTCTTCGCCGACGAGAAGACGGACCGCATGATCGGCGGCTGGGAGTTCCCGGCCTCCTGGTACCAGTCGATCAATCCGACGATGGTCATCATCCTGGCCCCGATCTTCGCCGCCCTGTGGGTCAAGCTGGCCACACGAAATCGCGAGCCCAGCACCCCGGTGAAGTTCGCCCTGGCGATGCTGCTGATCGGCGGCTCGTTCGGCATCATGGGCCTGGCCGGTGCGGCCGCCGCCAACAGCGACACCGGGAAGGTCACCGTCTTCTGGCTGCTGAGCGTCTACCTTGTCCAGACCATCGGTGAGATGTGCCTCTCCCCCGTCGGCCTGTCACTGTCGACCAAGCTCGCGCCCAAGATCTTCGTGGGCCAGATCATGGGTCTCTGGTTCCTCGCCACTGCGACAGGCAATGCCCTGAACGGCTGGGTCACCCGGCTCAATGCCCCGATGGGCGACGCCGCCTACTACACGATGTGGGCCATCATCGCCGCGGCTGCGGGCGTCTCCTTCATGGTCGCCGGAAAGAAGCTCCGGGCTCTTATGGGCAACGTCAAGTAAGTCCCGCTTCGGGCCGGGCACACGGGAACGGCGAGCGGACCGGCACGGAGGGATCTCCGCGCCGGTCCGCTGCGCTGTGGACGGGTCGATCAGCTCTGCTCACCGCGCAGCCGACGCCACGGCGTGAAGGTGAGAACCGCGCCGCCGAGCAGCACCACCGTGCCCGCTGCCAGGGCGAGGGCGCGCAGGGCGCCGGCGTTCTCCGCGCCGGTCTCGGCGAGGCCGCCGCCGGACGAGGACGTGCCGCCCGTGGCGGTCGCGCCGCCGGTGGCCGCGCCGCCGGTGGCCGCGCCGCCGGAGGCCGCGCCGCCGGAGGAGCCCCCGGTGGTCGTGCCACCCGACGCGCCACCCGGCTGGGCCTCGGTGGTGAGCTTCAGGGAGACGCCCGCCGATCCCTTGACGGTGCAGGGGATGGCAAGCGTCTGGCCGCCCAGGTTGACGTCGATCGTGAGGGTGCCGGGGCTGAGCGTGGCCGTGCCGGTGGCGCCCGGCTTGTAGACGCCTTTCAGATCGCCGATGGAGACGGGCTTGTCCTTGTCGATCGGGTCCTTGTTGGGCTGACCGGTCACCGTGACCGTTCCCTCGTCCGCGCCGCCCAGGACGACGGCCATCGAGCCCTTGAGCGCGCCTGCGGGCAGCGCGGCGGGGCTGTCCATCACCTTCTCGCCCGTCTTGACGGTGAGGTCGTAGCCGCCGCCGTTCTTCTCGGCGTTGACGGTGATGGGCGTCCTGATGCCCTGCGGGCCGGGTGGCTTGCAGTCGTAGACGACGTTCACCTGAGTGCCGGGGAAGTCCGTCTGCCCGCCGTTGCCGCCGCCGCTCGCGGCGCCGCCGGACGCGGACGTACCGCCGGAGGACGTGCTCCCACCGGACGCGGAACCGCCGGAGGACGTGCTCCCGCCGGACGCAGTCGTACCGCCGGAGGACGTGCCCCCACCGGACGCAGTCGTACCGCCGGAGGACGTGCCCCCACCAGACGCAGTCGTACCGCCGGAGGACGTGCCCCCACCAGACGCAGTCGTACCGCCGGAGGACGTGCCCCCACCGGACGCGGAACCGCCGGACGCCGATGTGCCGCCCGACGCCGTGCCGCCCGATGCGCCGCCGCCCTCCGTCACCTTGATGGCGGCGGCGGCCCGGACCTCCTCCTGCGGTGTGCACTTGGTGTCCGTCGAGATCGGCTTGGAGACGTTGATGGTGTATGCGCCCGGGGTCAGCGTGACCTCGCCCGCCTTCTCCAGCTTGAGCGTGCCCTTCATGTCCGACAGCACCATCGGGCTGTTCTTGGGGATCGGCGGGTTCTGCCGCGGGCCCTCGACCGCCAGCTCCCCGGAGGCCGCTCCGCCCAGGGTGATCACGCCGGTCGGCTTGACGGTGTCCTTCCCCAGGTCCAGCACATCGGGGTTCCTGGACGCGGCCTCGACGGTCTTCCACACGATCTCGACCTCGTCGCCGACCTCCGCCTCGGCGGGTGCGGTGATCTCCACCGTGGTGTCGCCCTGCACGGGCGGCAGCCCGGAGATCGGCGGCGGCACGCACTTCGTCTTGTACGAGACCTCGGCCTTGTACGAGATCTCGGCGGCCTCGGCTGGACTCGCGGCCAGCAGAATCCCCGCACCGCCGAGCATCAGAACGACGCCCGCCGCGCTGATCCTCCGTTGTGTCCTCACAGCGCTGTTGTGTCCGCTTCTCCGCCCGCTCGGCGAAGCCGCATGCATCGCAGCCGCCGGCGGTCCGTCGACCTCGCGTGCGTCGCTCACGGGTCTCCCTTCTTCGTGGGGGCGTTCTCAGACGGTGCGGAGTCCGATGTGAACCACGGCAGTTCGGCCGTGGAGGAGGGCGAGGTGGGCGGGGCGGCGGGCGGCGTCGATTCCCGCCGTGGCCGCACCCGGTCGACGATCGCCATGCCGATGCGGAACACCGCGGCGGGGACCACGACGGCCAGCAGGATCCAGAAGGCAGTCACGCCCCATGGCCGGTCCACGCCCCACGGTTGGCGGGCCAGCACCTCGGAGCCGTACCGCACGGAGATCTCATAATCGCCGTGGGCCCCGGCCGAGAGCCGGACGGGCAGGCTGACCCGCGCCTTCCCGCCCGGCTTGACCTCGCCTCGCCACTGCTGTTCCTCCCACTGCGGGGCGAAGACGCCATGCGCGGTCCCGACCCGGAAGACCGGGTCCTTCACGGGGGCGGCGCCGAGATTGCCGACGGTGAACTCCAGCGTCCGCGAGGGCGGGGCGCCGAAGAAGACGAGGATCCCGGAGTCGCCTTCGAGGCGGGGCCCGGCGAGCACGGAGAGCTTCGCGGAGCCGGACGTCTGCGGCAGAGGGGCCGTGGGATGGCCCGCCACGGTGAACGGGGCGTCCACGGCGGCCGGTTCACCGGTCACGGTCGCCACATGCACCACGCACGGGCATGGCTTGGGCGGTGCGACGACCGGCAGCTTCCGGCGGAAGGCCCCGTCGGAGCCGGTGGTGACGGCCCTGCCGTCCGCGTTGGCGCAGGAGTTGGTGCCGTCGACCATGTTCTGTCCGCAGATCAGCAGCATCAGCAGGGTCTTCGCCCGCCAGCCCGTGCCGCTGACGGTGATCTCCCCGCCCTTGGCGGCTTCGGAGGCGGAGAGTGTGACGTCGGGCTTCTCCGCCGCGGCCGCCGGATGACCGAAGGGAGGGAGCAGGAGCAGGAGCAGGAGCGGCTGCACGAGCAGGACTGACAGGAGCAGCGGGGACCAGGGCCCGCGGAGCGTCCGCACCCGGACGGCGTCACCGGGCATCGTCACGCTCCCGGTCCCGCCGGGCGGTGTGGCCGGCTCTGCCCATCACACGGCCCGCACGGCCCATCGCACGGCGCAGCAGCCGGGCAGCCCCGTACGCCGCTCCGGCCGCGAGAGCACAGCCGGCGGCTGCCCACGGCCACGCCGCGAACACCGCCGACGCCTCCGCCTCGGCACGCACGCCGCGCGCCGCACGGCCGTCGGCGGTGACGGTCAGCCGGACGTCCACCGAGTCGAGCGACGGCGGCCCGGGCCAGGGCTCGGTGAGTTCCGCACGCTGCCCGGGCCGCAGCCGAAGCGGCAGGGCGCGGGCCGTGCGGTCGAGCACCGTGCCGAAGAGCCCTTCGGCATGCAGGGCCAGACGTGGCGCGAGGACGGTGTTGCCGCGGTTGACCAGGGTGTAGTGGATCTCCCCGGCCCGTATGGAGACGTCTTCGACGGTGAGCGCGGCCAATGTCGGGCCGGCGACCCGCAGCCTGATGCGCACCTCCTGCGTACGGGCCTGTTGTACGCGGGCCTGTTGTTCGCGGGCCTCTTGTTCGCGGGCCTGTTGTTCGCGGGCCTGTTGAGTACGGACCTGTTGAGTACGTGCCTTCTGCGCACGGCTCGCCGTGCCCGTGTCGGAGCGCACCACGATGCGGGCGGTGTGTTCGCCGGGCGGCGCGCCGCCCGGGACGGTGACGGAGAAGGGCACGTCGGCCCGGGTGCGGGGCGGGACCGTGACCCGCGGCGCGGCCAGGGCGATCCAGTCGCCGATCCCGTCGGCCGTGCTCAGGGTGACGGCAAGCGGCCGGTCGGCCCGGTTGACCACGGACAGCCGGTCTTCGAGCACCGTGCCCGGTGCGCCTTCCAGATAGGCGTACGGCCGGCCCTCCGCGCCGTCCCCGCTTGCCGGTACGGCGCTCCAGCCGTCCCCTGCCGCCCGGGCGCCGGGCGCGGCTGCTCCGGCCGCCGCCGCGACCATGCACGCCAGCAGCACGGCGGCCGACGGCAGGGGCCGGCGGGGCGGGCGCACGGGTCAGCCCGCGGTGCGCCGGCTGCGGGCGGGGCCGTCGCCCTGGCCGCGCCGGGTCAGCCAGAGCACTCCCGCCGCCCCGGTCAGCAGGACCGTTCCGCCGAGGGTGGCGAGGGCCTGCGCGGAGTCGAGCGGTCCGGTCTTCGGCAGTTCCTCGGGCGGCTGGGCGCCGCCGCCCGCGACCGTGACGTCCAGTTCGAGCGAGGGCTTGGGATCGTTCTGCGGCGTGCAGGTGGTGACGGTGCCCAGTGCCTTGATCGTCAGCACTCCTGCGGTGAAGGTGACCTTGCCGCTCTTCTTCGGCGTGTACGTACCGGACAGGTCGCTGATCTTGATGGGGGTGTTGGCGGGGATGGCGGCGGAGTTCGGCGGTCCGGAGACCTTGACCGTGCCTTCGCCCGCGCCGCCCAGTTCGATCAGCGCACTGGGGTTCATGGCCCCTTTCCCCAGCTCCACCGGGCTGGAGGAGACGCCCTTCCTGAACGACATGGTCAGCTTGTAGGAGCTGCCGCTGCTGACCGCCGCGATGTCGATCGGGGAGACTGCGCCCTTGGGCCCGATCGGCGTCTCGCACTGGTAGTCGACGTCCACGACGGCGGCATGGGCGGCGGGAGCGGCGGCCATCAGCGCCGCCGGGCACGCCACCGCCGTCGCCGCTGCCGCCGACAGCGCGAGGGCCGTCCGCTTGCGGCACCCGTTCCGACGCCGGTTCTGCTTCCGCTTGTGCTTCTGCTTGTGGGTGTGGCTCTGGTGCCGGTCCCCGTTCCCGCAGGCCATCTCGATGCCCCCTTGCGCCGAAGATTTCCGGCCTGATGCACCGACATTACTGACGGCTCATCAGATCGGGCGCTCAAGGTACGCCTGGGGCCTTGGAGAGGGAAGACAAAGAGCGCGCCTTGTCGGCGCGCTCACAAAAGCCTCACGACGGGGCGGCCAGTTCCGCCCAGACCGTCTTGCCGGGCGCGCCCGGCGTGCGGAGGACTCCCCAGTCGAGGCAGAGCCGCTGGACGATGAACATGCCGTGGCCGCCGGGCCGGCCCGCCCGGTGCGGATTGCGCGGCGCAGGCTGCCCCGACCCCCGGTCCGTCACCTCCAGGCGCAGCACCTTCCCGTCGCAGGCCACGCGCAGCTCGTCCGGGCCCTCGGCGTGCAGACAGGCGTTGGTGACCAGCTCCGAGACGACCAGGAGCACATCCTCGGCCGCTGCGCGGCGGTCGGCGGTGGCCGCGGGCAGCCAGCCCCAGTCGTACAGAGCCTGGCGCGTGAAGTCCCGGGCAAGAGGAACGATCCCACTGGCGCTACCCAGGGCAAGAGTGCGGACCGCCCCGCCCGGCGCGCCCTCGTCGGCGCCGGAACCGGTGGCAGGGGCGGCGGCGCCGACGCCGTGCGGCTCGGGACCGAGGTCGCCCGGCGGTTGCTGCCGGGTGGTGCTCATCAGCGCTTCACCTCACCGATTCACCAGTTCACCATCAATTTCAACTGTTCGGCACTCCATACGGGGCGCCACCCACTTGCCGTTCGGCCCCGGAGACGCGGCATGGAACCGCGGGGGTTCTCCTGCCCTGCCGAATCGGGACAACACCCACGACATCGCCACCGGGAGCGTGACACATGCAACAGTGTCCACCCGGAGGCCTTCCGCCGGGGCGTCTGCCCGGCATCCGCCAGGCGTCCCCATGGCACCCGTCCGGCGTTCGCCGGGCATCCGGTCGCCTTCGGCAGCGGGCCCGGACACCTGGGCGCTCATACCGCGGGCGGCCGGCCGGTCGGCTAGTCGTCCAGCGCGGACTCCAGCGAGTCGTGCACCGTGAAGACCGCCCCGGCGCCGGTGATCTCGAAGACCCTGGCCACCACGGGCTGCATCCCGGCCAGATGGACTCCACCCCCGGCGGCGTCGGCCTTCAGCCGTGCGCCGAGCAGCACATTGAGGCCGGTGGAATCGCAGAACTCAAGCCGTGAGCAGTCGATGACCAGGCGTGTGCGCCCCTTGGCGAGCGCTTCCTCCAGGGGTGCGCGCAGCAATTCCGCGGTGTGGTGATCCAACTCACCCACCGGTTTCACAATCTCGCTGCGGCCCTCGGTCCGAACTTCGACCTGAAGCCGGCCCCGGTTCGCGCTGCCGACCGTCCCGCGGTCCATGCCCGTCCCTCTTCGCCGTGTCGTTCCTGCGTCGTTCGCTGCATCGTCCGCTGCTTGCATAGTGCATACATCTCGCACCGCGGGTCGCCCCGAGGGCGGTTGCGGCACCCGAAGAACCCTACGCCCTCCGTGCGCGAGAGGGTAGCCAAACTCCCTACCAAACCTGCTATATCGGACATATGCCACTTGCAACCGCGTGCGCGGACCGGGTAGGGCTAGTAAGGACACACCCAATCACACGCCGGCTTCGGAGGCGCCGCTCACCGCAGCAACACGCATTGGCATCGGCAGCCATATGCCGAGAACGATGGAGGAGACCATGTCACCCCGGCTCGACGAATCGCGTACCCCCACCGCGCCGTCGGCAATCACCCCCGCTGCCGTCCACATCCCCGCCCCTGCCCCCGACCCCGAGCCGTACACGGCGCACGAAGCGCCCGAGGCCTTCGAGACCGGGGACGGCGTCGAGGGTCTGGGCCTGGAGGGCCTCCCGGACATCCCTCCCTTCGACGAGGTGGACGCGCTCGACGCGCGCGCCCTGTCGAAGACGCTCTTCGAGCGTCTCGAGTCCCTCGAGGAGGGCACGCACGAATACAGCTACGTCCGGAACACCCTGGTCGAGCTCAATCTCGCCCTGGTCAAGTTCGCCGCCTCCCGCTTCCGCTCGCGCAGCGAGCCGATGGAGGACATCATCCAGGTCGGCACGATCGGGCTGATCAAGGCCATCGACCGGTTCGAGCTGAGCCGGGGCGTCGAGTTCCCCACGTTCGCGATGCCGACCATCATCGGCGAGATCAAGCGTTTCTTCCGGGACACCAGCTGGTCGGTGCGGGTGCCGCGGCGCCTGCAGGAGCTCCGCCTCGATCTCGCCAAGGCCGGTGACGAGCTCTCGCAGAGGTTCGACCGCACGCCGACCGCCTCGGAGCTGGCGGAGCGCCTCGGCATCAGCAGGGACGAGGTCGTCGAGGGCCTGGCGGCGAGCAACGCGTACACCGCGAGCTCGCTGGACGCCCAGCCCGAGGAGGACGACGGCGAGGGCGCGCTCGCGGACCGGCTCGGATACGAGGACCACGGGATCGAGGGCATCGAGTACGTCGAGTCGCTCAAGCCGCTCATCGCGGGCCTTCCGCCGCGGGACCGGAAGATCCTCTCCCTGCGGTTCACGGCCAATATGACCCAGTCGGAGATAGGCGACGAGCTCGGGATCTCCCAGATGCACGTCTCCCGGCTGCTGTCCCGCACCCTGGTCAGACTGCGCAAGGGACTCACCCTCGAAGAGTGACACGGCGGCAGCCGCAGCAGCCTGACCCAGCACGGCGCGAAGCAAGGCCGTTGGAAGGGCCCATTCCTCAAGGAATGGGCCCTTCCCCGTTATTGACGGGGCAGTCCTGATTGGTCCACATTGAGCCGGGGGCAAGTGGGGGGAATCACATGGCTCTTGGGGAGGGCTGCCCGGCGGCGTCCGCTGGATGCGCACGCCTTGAGGCGCTGATGCGCCGACGCCTGGGCAGAGAATGCCTGTACACGCCGTCGTGCCGGCTGGGGCTCTATGTGGCGCTGCGCCACTGGTGCCCTCCCGGCGGACGGGTGCTGATGTCGCCCGTCAACGACGACGTCATCTTCTTCGTGGTGCTCGCGGCCGGGCTGCGCCCGGTGCAGGCCCCGCTGCGGGCCTCGGACGGGGCCATCGACCCGTCCGCCGTGCCGGAGCACGTCTGGCGCTCGCTCTCCGCCGTGCTCACCACGAATCTGTACGGCAATCCCGACCCGGCCCCGCAGCTGCGCGCGCGGTGCGACCGGCTGGGGATCCCCCTGCTGGAGGACGTCGCCCACGCCATCGGCAGCACAGCGGCGGGACGCCCGGTCGGCACCTTCGGAGAGGCGTCGGTCTTCAGCCTCTCCAAGCACACCGGGGCCAAGACCGGAGGCTTCCTCGCCTTCGCCGACCCCGCGCTGCGCGATGAGCTGGCCCGTGCCAGGGACGCGCTGCTCGCGCCGGAGAGACTGGCATCGGAGCTGTCGTACGGGCTCAGACCCTACGCGGAGGCGGGGGTGCGCGGCCTACGGCTGGTGCGCGCCGCCCGCGCCGCAATGCGTCTCCTCGGCCTCCAGGAGCGCGCGGGCATCCGGATGGACCTGCGTCCGGCGGAGCTGCGCGACGCCCTGGAGGCCGCGCCCTCACTCGGGGACTTCGACTCCTGGATACGCGTCGACATGCACGACTACCGCCTGCGGGCGGGCCGGGTGCGCCGCCGCCGCACCGAGCGGCTCCTGTCCCGCCTCGACACCACCCTCGACCGGCACCGCGCGGGCACACGCACGCTGCTGGCCACCCGGTGGGCCGCGCCGCGCGCCTCCGGCTCCGGAGACGGCGCCGGAGACGCCGGAGTGGGAGACGCCGGAGCGGCAGACGGCACAGGAGCCAGAGGCGCCGAAGTGGAAGACGGCCCCGGAGTCGGCAGCGAACAGCCGTTGTTCCGCGTGCCGTTGCTCGTTGAGGATCGCGATGAAGCCATCGCCGCGCTGGACCGCCGCCGCATCACCGTCGGATACCTGTACGACCCGCCGCTGGACGCCTATGCGGGCGGGCAGTTCACGGACCCCTCGCCCGCGCCCGAGCCCGCGGAGTGGTTCGCCCGGCACGCCCTGCCCGTCGATCCGCTCCACGCCGAGCAGGTGATCTCCGTGCTCACCGCGATCGACGCCCGGCCCGCCAAGCCGCCCGCACCGGCCCGGCCCGGCCCCCGCACCTCCGCCTCACTCTCCGTACAGGGCAAACCCCGTGTCTGACACCACCCGGCTGCGCAAGCCGCCCCCCGCGGAAGCGGAACCCGCCTCCACGGAGCACGCCCCCGTCCACGGCGACGCCGCCGGGGCGTCGCACAACCCGCCGCACGGCACGTCCCGCTCCGGCTCCCCCGACGAGCCCGCGCCCCGCCGCGGCGGGGGCGACTCGCTCTTCCGCAACGCCTACGCGCTGATGCTGTCCACCGGGGTGTCCGCCGGACTGGGCCTCGGCTTCTGGCTCGTCGCCGCCCGCTACTACACCGAAGAGGCGGTCGGCCAGGGCTCCGCCGCCATCGCGGCCATGCGGCTGCTCGCCTCCCTCACCGCCACCACCATGATCGGCGCGGTGGTGCGGTACGTGCCGCGGGCCGGACGCGCCACCGGGCCGCTGGTGTGGCGCGCCTACGCGGTCAGCTCGCTCGTGGTGTGTCTGGCCGCGGTGGCCTTCCTGCTCACCCTCGACCTGTGGGGGCCGTCGTACGCGCCCCTGGACGGGATCGCCGCCGGGCTCGTCTTCACCGCCGCCTGTGTCGGCTGGGCACTGCTGACGCTCCAGGACGGGGTCCTCACCGGGCTGCGCCGGGCCTTCTGGGTGCCCGTCGGCAACGCGGTCTTCTCGATCGGCAAACTGCTGCTGCTGATCGTCTTCGCCTCGCTGCTGCCGGTGCTCGGCATCTTCGTCTCCTGGGCCGCGGCGATCGCCCTGTCCACGCTGCCGCTCGCCTGGCTGGTCTTCCGCAGGCTGATCCCCCGGCAGGCCGCCGCCGACCACGACCGCGAGCCGCCGTCGGTCCGCGACATCGGACGTTTCCTGGCGGGGGACTCGGTCGGGGCGCTGTTCTCGCTGGCGATGATCAATCTGCTGCCGGTGATGGTCGCGGTCCGCTTCGACGCCGCGCACAACGGCTTCTTCTACATCGCGTACACCGTCGGCGGAACGATGGAGTTCATGGCCATCAACATGGCCTCCTCGCTGACCGCGCACGCCTCGCACAGCCCGGAGAGCCTGGCCTCGGGGGTGCGGGGGGCCCTGCGCCGGATGGCCGTGCTGCTGGTGCCGGTGGTGCTGGTCCTCATGGTGTTCGCCCCGCAGATCCTCGCCCCCTTCGGCGCGGACTACGCCCAGCACGGCACGACCGTGCTGCGGCTGCTCGCCGCGGCGGCTCTGCCGCGCGTGCTCGTCGAGCTGTACATCGGCGTGCTGCGGGTGCAGGGGCGTACGGGCGTGCTCGCCGCGCTCCAGGGCACGATGTGCTTCCTGGTGCTGGGGAGCGCGGCGCTGCTGATGGGCCCCGCCGGGATCTCCGGGGCGGGGTTGGCGATGCTGCTGTCGATGACGGCCATGGCCCTGCTGTCGGTGCCCGGGCTGCGGGCGGCGCTCGCAGGCCGCGGGCGTCGTCTGCCGCCGTCCGCACGCCTCGGCTGCCCGGCCCGCTTCGGGCGGGGCCGGGCCGACCCGGACGGCCGCGCCGGCAGGGCGGGATCGCGCTCCGGCCCCGAGGAGTACGGCACCACCTGGGCGCGCCGCGCCGCGGAGTACGCGGAGGAGTACGGGGACGACTGGGCCCGCAGGACGGCCTATCTGCGCGGGGTGCACGACGACACGGCCACCCCGGCGTTCGGCATCCCGGTCTATCTGGCCCCGGCCGACCCGTGGGGCCAGGGCGGCGATTGCCATGGCCGGTGGCACGAGGGGAGGGCGCCCGCGCGCGACGGGAAGACGGACGGCTGGGGCCATGAGCACCCCGACGGCCTCCCGCCCGGCCCCGCGCACACCACGGTCTGCGGACCGGAACCGGACGGGCCGTGCTGTCGCGGCTCCGCGGGGCCCGGAGAGCGCCTTGCCGGCGGTGTGCGGCCCCGTCCGGCCTGCGGCGCGTCTGCGTCGGACAGGGCCGCGGAGGGCCGGGGCCAGGGGCACCCGGACGGCGAGGCAGGCGGCTGGGGCGCCGAGCACCCGGACGGCCCCACGGCGGACTGCGGCGGCCATGACGCGGACGCCACGGAGTCCGGCCGAAGCGGCGGGCGGCCGGGCGGGGCCGCAGCGGGCTGGGGCGCGGACCATGCGGCGGGCCCGTCGGCCCCGGCCCGGCC
>NZ_JADWYQ010000042.1 GCF_022414575.1 Streptomyces sp. MUM 178J
GCCGGACCAGATCAGCGGAGGCGAGTCGGCCCATGTGCTCGCCCACGGCGCGCAGGACTTTCTCGTCGGCCCTTTGCCATCACCTGGGGCCCCGCCCCCCGCCCCGCCCCGTCCGCCGTGCCCACCGGGCCTGCCCCTTACCAGGCGGCCCACCCCGAACGCCCCCGCATCGCACGGCAGTACCCCTTTCGGGTTGAGATCACCCCCTCTCCGGCCAACGCCGTCGGCCGACGTCCACCCTGGTGGGAGACCCGCGCTTCGAGAAGGACGAGAAGGACCCGAGGACCCTCATGAGCACGCCGCCCCTCGCCGGAGGCATCAACGGACCCGACGCCCTGCGGCCGCTGCTCGCCACCGTGCTCGACGCGCTCCGCAACGGCGCCATGGCCCGCGGCGGACCGCTCCCGGCAGGCGGCCCCGACGCCGTCGCCACCCGAGTCCGCCGGGCCGTGCACCCCGTCCTCCCAGACCGCGGCGTCGGAGCGCCGGAAGCCCTCCACGACCTCGTCCAAGCCGTCGCCCACGGCGCCGCCGACCCCGCCGACCCGCTGTGCGCGGCACATCTGCACACCCCGCCGCTCGCCCTCGCCGTCGCCGCCGACCTCGCCGCCTCCGCGCTCAACCCCTCCCTGGACTCCTGGGACCAGGCGCCCGCCGCATCGGAACTCGAAGCCGCCGTCGCCCGCACACTCGCCGCCGAGGTATACCCCGCCGGTCAGAGCCCCGACGCCCTGGTCACCACCGGCAGCACCGAGGCCAACCAGCTCGCCCTGCTCCTCGCCCGGGAACGCCACGGCCCGGTCCGCGTCATCTGCGGCCCCGACGCCCACCACTCCGTCCACCGCGCGGCCTGGCTCCTCGGCCTGCCCCGGCCCGTCACCGTCCCCGCAACCTCCGCCGGCCTCCTCGACCCGGCGGCGCTCGACACCGTCCTGACCTCCCTGCCCGGCCCCCATCTCGTCACAGCCACCGCCGGCGCCACCGACACCGGCCGCATCGACCCCCTCTCCGACATCGCCGACATCTGCGCCGGACACGGCGCACAGCTCCACATCGACGCCGCCTACGGCGGCGCGCTGCTCTTCAGCGAACAGCGCCGCAGCCGCCTCCATGGACTCGAACGAGCCCACACCGTCGCCCTCGACCTGCACAAGCTGGGCTGGCAACCGGTCGCCGCCGGGCTGCTCGTCGTACCCGACGCAGCGCAGCTCACCCCTCTCGCCCACACCGCCGACTACCTCAACGCCGAGGACGACACCAACGCCGGTCTCCCCGATCTCCTCGGCCGGTCGCTGCGCACCACCCGTCGGCCCGACGTCCTCAAAATCGCCGTCACCCTCAGGGCACTCGGCCGCACCGGCCTCGGCGACCTCGTCGACCGGACCTGCGCCGCAGCCGCACACCTCGCCGACCTCGTCGAGAAGAGCACGCTGCTGGAGCTCTACGAGCGGCCCGCCATCTCCACCGTGCTCTTCCGCCCCATCGCGGCCGACGACGGCCAGACCGCAGCCATCCGCCGCTCCCTCCTCACCGAGGGCCGCGCCGTCCTCGGGCGCGCCCGGGCGTCAGGACGCCTCTGGCTCAAGGCGACACTCCTGAACCCCCATGTCACCGCCCGCGATCTGGAAACCCTGATCGAACTCGTGGAAGGCAGCACCCCCCGATGACCGGCACCCCCGCAAGCGAACCCTCCGACCACACCCCCGGTGGGGGCGGGGACACTCAGCCCCACGATCTCGTGGGCATCGGCATCGGCCCCTTCAACCTCTCCCTGGCGGCCCTGGCCCACGGCGTCCCCGGCGGCCTCGCCACGGCCTTCTACGAACAACGGCCCTCCTTCCACTGGCATCCCGGGCTGCTGATCGACGGCACCACGCTCCAAGTGCCCTTCCTCGCCGACCTGGTGACCCTCGCCGACCCGACGAGCCCCTGGACCTTCCTGAACTACCTCCGCTCCCTCGACCGCCTCTTCCCCTTCTACTTCGCCGAGCGCTTCCCCATGCAGCGCGCCGAGTACGACGCGTACTGCCGCTGGGTCAGCGGCCACCTCCCCGGACTCCACTTCGGCCACCAGATCGACGCCGTGCGCTGGAACCCCGAACGCGCCCTTTTCGAAGTCGACTACACCCAGCTCGACACCCAGGGGGAAGCCGAGGCCCTCGGCCGCACCTACACCCGCAACATCGCGCTCGGCGTCGGCACCGAGCCGTTCGTGCCCGAACCCCTCAAGCTGCTCGCCGAGTCGCCCGCCGCCCCCGTCCTCCACTCCGCCGACTATCTCGACCACCGCCAAAAGCTCCTCTCCGCCGAACACGTCACCGTCATCGGCTCGGGACAGTCAGGCGCCGAGGTCTTCCTCGATCTGCTCCGCTCCCGTCCCGTCGGCGCGGAGAAGATGCACTGGCTCGCCCGCACCGACGCCTTCGCCCCCATGGAGTACTCCAAGCTCGGCCTGGAACACTTCACCCCCGACTACAGCCGCTATTTCCACGCCCTCCCCGAACAGGTCCGCGACGACCTCGTGCCCCGCCAGTGGCAGCTCCACAAGGGCATCGACGCCGGCACCGTCGCGGCCATCCACGACGAGCTCTACCGCCGGTCCCTGCACGGCGGCTGGCCCGACGCCGTCCTGACCCCCGGCGTCACCGTCCGCACCGCGGGCCGCGTCGCCACCACCAAGGTCGAACTGCACCTCGAGCACCTCCAGCAGGGCGTCCGTTCCCGCCTCACCACCGACGCAGTCGTCCTCGCCACCGGATACCGCGAGCGGCCCCTCGACCGCATGCTCGCCGGCGTCGACTCCTATATGCGCCGCGACGCCTCCGGACGCCCCCACATCGACGACCAGTACCGCCTCGTCCTCGACCCGTCCGTCAGCGGCTCGATCTATGTGCAGAACGCTGAACGCCACACCCATGGCGTCGGCGCACCGGACCTCGGTCTCGCCGCCTGGCGCAGCGCCAGCATCCTCAACTCCCTCACCGGCAAGGAGCCCTATCCGCTGCCCCGGCGCACCGCCTTCACCACCTTCGGTCTCCAACAGCAGCAGACGGCTACTGTCCCCGGACAGAAGACCCCGCTCACCCCACTGGACCGGCACTAGCCAGCCGCGCATCAGGCGACCTTCGCCCCGCAGCGGGTTCCCCGAGGAGATCCCGCTGTGCCAACCGGCGGAACCGCCACGCCGCCGACGAGCGACAGGCAGAGCGGTCGACCGGGCGAGCATCGCCTGATGCGTCACCAGAACTCTTGCTCGCGTAGATTCTGACGCAGGCGGCAAGAGCTGCGTAAGGCTTGTGGACAACTGCCGCCCACGGCACGGACCAGGCCAGCGCAGACCACGGGAGCCCGCCCATGACCAGCCACGACACACCGTCATCCGAGTCCGCGACCGCAGCCGGCGCAGGGCGGCCGGGCGGTCCCGCGCCCGCGCCGTACGGAACGCCCGAAGCGCCACGCGTCTCCGTGCGCGGGGAGGCCCGACTGGAGTTCGATCCGGAGATCGCCCGGCTCGCCGTCACCGTCAAAGCCCGTGGGAGGGACCGTCGCACCGCCCTGGAAGACCTCACCCGCCGCAACGCCGCCGCCCTTGAGTTGATCAAGAGCTATGGCGAGGCCGTCGAGAAACTGGAGACCGGGGCCTTCTGCGTCACCCCCGAACTCACCCGGCACGGTCGCGAGGACCGTGTACGCGCCTACCACGGCCGAGTTCACATCACCGCCGAGCTCCGCGACCTCACCGTCGTCGGCGAGCTGGCCACCCAGCTCGCCGATCTCGAACTCACCCATGTCGACGGCCCCTGGTGGGCGCTGCGCCCCGACTCGCCCGCTCATGGGGAAGCGCGCCGCCAGGCCGTCCGGGAAGCCGTGCAGCGCGCCCGCGAGTACGCCGACGCGCTCGGTGCGCGACTCGCGGCGCTCGTCGAGCTCGCCGATCTCGGCGCGGAGAACGCGGCGCCGTACGGGGAGTCTCCGGCGTTCGGCGGCGCCTTCCGGTCCGCGCCCGTCGCCGCGGCGGCGGAGGCTGCGCCCGCCCTCGATCTCGAACCGCAGCGCCAGACCGTCTACGCCCAGGTCAATGCGCGCTTCACCATGACCCCGCCGCAGCTGTGAGCCGAAGGCCCGGCGCAGCGGTCCGGGGGGTCGTGCATGCTCATCAGAGCACCCCCATGCACAATTCAACACTTGTCAATAACGTTTCATGTAAAGGTTGTTGAGTCGTCATGCACGGCCAATTCGCTACCGGTTGGTAAGCCATAGGCTCGAGATATGCGCCGAGCAAAGATCGTTTGTACTCTGGGACCGGCCACTGACACATACGACCAGATCAAGGCACTGGTCGAAGCCGGAATGGATGTCGCCCGCCTTAACCTCAGCCACGGTGTCCACGCCGACCACGAGGAGCGCTACCGGCACGTGCGCAAGGCGGCGGAGGAGGCGGGCCGTAGTGTCGGGGTCCTTGCGGACCTTCAAGGCCCGAAGATCCGACTGGGGCGATTCCGCGAAGGGCCCGTACTGCTTGAACGCGGCGATGAATTCACGATCACCGTCGAGGAGGCGGAGGGCGACCGTCACGGCTGTGGCACCACCTACGCGGGGCTCGCCGCCGACGTCACCCGCGGCGAGCGCATCCTCGTGGACGACGGCAAGGTCGCCCTCGACGTGGTCGAGGTCGACGGGCCCCGCGTCCGCACCGTCGTCGTCGAAGGCGGCATGGTCTCCGACCACAAGGGCCTCAATCTTCCCGGGGTCGCCGTCTCCGTCCCCGCCCTGTCCGACAAGGACGTCGAGGACCTCCGGTGGGCCCTGCGCACGGGCGTGGACGTCGTCGCGCTCTCCTTCGTCCGCTCCGGCCGCGACGTGGAGGACGTCCACCGGATCATGGCGGAGGAAGGCCGTCGGCTTCCCGTGATCGCCAAGGTCGAGAAGCCGCAGGCGGTCGAGGACATCGACGGCATCGTCGCCGCCTTCGACGGGATCATGGTCGCGCGCGGCGACCTCGGGGTGGAGCTGCCCCTCGAGCAGGTTCCGATGGTCCAGAAGCGCGCCGTCAAGCTCGCCAAGCGGAACGCCAAGCCGGTCATCGTCGCCACGCAGATGCTGGACTCGATGATCGACAGCTCCCGGCCCACCCGGGCCGAGGCCTCCGACGTCGCCAACGCGGTCATCGACGGCACCGACGCCGTGATGCTCTCCGGGGAGACGAGCGTCGGCAAGTACCCCGTCGAAACCGTCCGCACCATGGGCCGTATCGTCGCGGCCGCGGAGGAGGACATCCTCGCCAAGGGGCTCCCGCCGCTGACCGATCGGAACAAGCCCCGCACCCAGGGCGGCGCGGTGGCGCGGGCGGCCGCGGAGATGGGCGACTTCCTGGGCGCGAAGTTCCTGGTGGCGTTCACCCAGTCCGGAGACACCGTCAAGCGGCTCTCCCGCTATCGCTCGCCCATCCCTCTCCTCGCCTTCACCCCGGACGCGGCCACCCGCGCCCAGCTGAGCCTCACCTGGGGCGTCGAGGCGTTCCTCGGCCCGCGGGTGGACTCCACGGACGCGATGGTCGCCCAGGTGGACGAGGAGCTGCTGAGGATCGGCCGATGTGAGAGGGGCGACATCGTCGTGATCACCGCGGGCTCCCCGCCGGGTGTCCCGGGCTCCACCAATCTGGTCCGCGTCCACCGCATCGGCGAGGCCGTGTGACCTCCCGCCGGTGTGCGGGCGGATGAGCCGACTGCGCCAGGCGTTCGACCCGTCGGCCCGGGTGTTCGACCTGCGGAGACCGGGCGAACGACGGAAGGCCACGCTCTAAAGCGTGACCTTGGAAATACAGAGAACGTACCCCGGGTGGGATTCGAACCCACGCTGGATGGTGTTTGAGACCATTGCCTCTACCGCTGGGCTACCGGGGCCCCTTAGAAACGAAGGGAGGCGGTGACCCTTCGTGACCTAACCATACAGGAGCTGGGTAGGCTCATGGGGAGCAGTACCAGCCCCGCACCGAGGAGCCCTGAGTGACCGCCCCCGAGTCGCCCCAGCCCGTCGACGACGACAAGGCGCACATTCCGCCGTTGACGACCCGCGTCGTGATCGCCGAGGACGAGGCCCTCATCCGGCTCGACCTGAAGGAGATGCTGGAGGAGGAGGGGTATGCGGTCGTCGGCGAGGCCGGCGACGGGCAGCGGGCCGTGGAGTTGGCCCGGGAGCACCGCCCCGACCTGGTCATCCTCGATGTGAAGATGCCCGTGCTGGACGGCATCTCGGCCGCTGAGAAGATCGCCGAGGAGGCGATCGCCCCGGTGCTGATGCTGACCGCCTTCTCACAGCGCGACCTGGTGGAGCGGGCGAGGGACGCCGGAGCGATGGCCTATCTCGTCAAGCCGTTCAGCAAGAGCGACGTCGTGCCCGCGATCGAGATGGCGGTGTCCCGGTTCGCCGAGCTCAAGGCCCTGGAGAAGGAGGTCGCGGACCTCTCCCAGCGGCTGGAGACCCGCAAGCTGGTGGACCGGGCCAAGAGCATCCTGCAGACGCAGTACGGCCTGACGGAGCCGGCCGCCTTCCGCTGGATCCAGAAGACGTCGATGGACCGCCGTCTGTCGATGCAGCAGGTCGCCGAGGCGGTCATCGAGGACGCCGAGGAGAAGAAGGCGGCAGAGAAGGGGAAGACCGACGGGCAGTGACTCCGTAGCCTTTCGCGTCTCGACTGCCGGACTCGCCTCCGGCTCGGCGCAACCCAGGAGCCCCCGGTCGTCGACCGGGGGCTCTCCCATGTGTCGGCGAACCCCCTGACCTGGGCTTTCGGCTGTCGCCGTGTATCAGGGCGCGGTCCCGCGCACATTGTCTGGATCTTGTCGGTCAGAGCCCGGATGTCCGCTCGCCGGTAAGGACTGTTCTGTTTCCGGCGCATGACTCAGGTCACAGGGCGATCACACATCAGGCGGCCGTCTATCCGAGCAACCGAACAGACGATTACATTCCCCGCACACCGCACGGACAAGCGGTGTCCTGTGAGGAAGTCTCCCAACTTCCCACACACACAAGATCGTTCGGGCGGCTCCAGGGAGTACGTTGTGCTGAACAAAACCATCGTCAAGCTGGCAATTCCGCTGGCCGTGGGCGCGCTGGCGCTGACCGGATGCGGTGGCGGCTCGGGCAGTGACGGCGACACGCTGAAGATCGCTTTCCAGGGCCCGCTCTCCGGTGACAACGTCGCCCTCGGCGAGAACATGCAGAACGGCGTGAAACTGGCCATCGACCAGGCGAACGCCAAGGGCGAGCTGGACGTCAAGCTCGAGTACGTCGCGGGCGACGACCAGGGTCTGCCGGACAAGGCGACCGCCGCCGCCCAGAAGCTGATCGACGACCCGGGCATCGTCGCGGTCGTCGGCCCCGCCTTCTCCGGCGCCACCAACACCGCGTCGCCGCTGTACGCGGAGTCCGGGCTGGTCACGGTCTCCCCGTCGGCCACCAACCCGACGCTGACCGACCCCAAGAACAAGTTCACCAGCCTGCTGCGCGGCGTCCCCAACGACAACCAGCAGGGCGCGGCCATGGCGACGTACTTCGCCAAGAAGCTCAACGCCAAGAAGGTCTATCTGCTCGACGACAAGACCGACTACGGCGCGGGCCTGGCCGGTGTCGCCGAGGAGGGCCTGAAGGCCGCCGGCATCGAGGTCGTCAAGAAGTCCGTCCCCCAGAAGACCCCGGACTACAGCGCGACCGCCAAGGACGTCGTCAACTCCAAGGCCGACGCCCTGATCTACGCCGGCTACTACCAGGACGCCGCGCCGCTCGCCAAGAAGCTCAAGGAAGCGGGCTACAAGGGCGCGGCCATCTCCGGCGACGGCGTCAACGACGCGAAGTTCATCGAGCTGTCCGGTGACGCGTCCGAGAACTGGCTCCTGACCTGCCCGTGCACCGACGCCACGGTCGAGGCCGGCACCAAGGCCTTCTCCGCCGATTACCAGAAGGCGTTCAACCGGGCGCCCGGCACGTACTCCGCCGAGGCCTACGACATCACCAACATGATCATCGAGCAGATCAAGACGATGAAGGGCGACGTCCAGCGCGAGGCGCTGCGCGACGCGCTGGCGAAGGCCTCGTACAAGGGCCTGACGAAGACCTTCTCCTTCGATGAGAACGGTGAGTTCAAGGGCACGGACGTGTACCTCTACCAGGTCAAGGGCGGCAAGATCGCCTACCAGGGCAACGTCAACGAGCTGGTCGGCTAAGAGCCGAGGCCGAAGAGGCGCCAGCGGCTGACAGCCGTCGAGCGGGGGTCGGGAGGCAGCGGTGCTCCCGGCCCCCGTCTTCGGCCCACGGCCGTCAACCGCTACTGATCCGCAGGTTCCGCGGGTTCCATGAGTGCCAGGGGGCGATGCGCCCCACGGGTTCCGCGGATTCCCCCGGCCCCGCTTGTTCCGCCGCGGGTCGCCCTCGTCACCACGAGCACCGGCGACTCGCCCTGCTCCCACAAGGAAGTCTGTTCCATGTCCCTTCAGGAATTCTGGGACTATCTCGTCCTGGGGGTGATGCTCGGCTCTCTGTACGCCGTCATCGCCATCGGCTACACCCTTGTCTACGGCGTTCTCCAGCTCCTCAACTTCGCGCACAGCGAGGTGTTCATGCTGGGCGCCTACGGCAGTCTCATCGTCCTCCAGTTCGTCAGCCCGGCGGACAACCCCTCGGCTCTCGCGTCGATCGGATACGTCGCACTGGCGATGGCCGGCTCGGCGCTGTTCGGCGGAGTGACGGCCTACGGCCTGGAGAAGGTCGCGTACAGGCCGCTGCGCAGACGCGGCGCGCCACGGCTGATCTTCCTGATCACCGCGATCGGCGCCTCGTTCTTCTTGTACAACCTCGCGGGGAAGCTGTTCGGCCGCGACCCGATGACGCTGCCCGAGATGTATGACAACCACAACGTGCTCACGATCTTCGGCGCGGGTGTGAACGTCACTCAGCTGCTGCAGTTCGCCACGGCCGTGGTGATGATGATCTGCCTCGACCTGCTGGTGAACCGTACGAAGCTCGGCAAGGGCATCCGTGCGGTGGCCCAGGACGCCGAGGTGGCCAGCCTGATGGGCGTGGACATCGACAGGGTGATCTCCCGGACGTTCGTCATCGGCGGCGTCATGGGCGGAGTGGCGGGCTTCCTGTTCGCCAACCTCAACCAGGCGTCGTACACGATGGGCTTCATTCCCGGCATCACCGCCTTCGCCGCGGCCGTGGTCGGCGGCATCGGCAACATCCGCGGCGCGATGGCCGGCGGCATTCTGATCGGCATCGTCGAGACGATGACGGTGCCGCTGCTCGGCGACCAGTGGCGAAGCGTTTCCGCAATGGTGGTCCTGATTCTGGTGCTGATGTTCCGTCCGATGGGCATCCTCGGTGAGCGAGTGGGGAGGGCGGCATGAGCGTGGTGGAGTCCTCCAAGGACACGGGCAAGGGCACGGGCGAGAACATCGCCTCCGCAGCGAGCAGGCTGCGTCGTACGGCCTGGTATCAGCAGCCGCGGTTCACCCGGCTGTGGGCGATGGTGGCGCTCGGCGTGCTGCTCGCCCTGGTGACCGGGGAACAGGGCACGACACGGGACATCTTCTTCTCGGTCAAAGGCTCCCTGACCGGCCTCAACCTGTGGATCTGCCTGGCCGTCACCATCGGCATCTGGGCGCTGCGGGAGTTCGCGGCCGAGCCGATCAAGAGCAGCGTGGCCGCCGTGAAGTCGACTGTGAGCGGCCCGGCGGGGACGGTGCAGGACCGGCTGCGGGCCGATGCCCGGCTGCGCTGGGGTCTGATCGTCGGCGGTCTGGTGCTTGCGCTGTGGCTCCCGTCGACCCTCGCCCGCACCTGGCAGACGGTGCTGGTGGACCAGATCGCGATCTTCGCGCTGCTGGCCATCGGCCTCAATGTGGTGATCGGCTGGGCGGGTCTGCTGGACCTCGGCTTCTTCGCCTTCTTCGCCGTCGGCGCGTACTCGACGGCGTACTGGACGGGCCGGCTGCCGGTCGAGCCCCCGGTCGTGCTGAACAACTTCTGGGTGATCCCGATCGCGGTGGTGACCTGTCTGATCACCGGAGTGCTGCTGGGCGCGCCGACGCTGCGGCTGCGCGGCGACTATCTGGCGATCGTCACCCTCGGATTCCACGAGATCATCTATCTGGTCGCCAAGAACGCGGACGGACTGACCGGCGGCCCCCAGGGCGCCCGGCTCATCCCGGATTTCTCGTTCAGCTTCGGCGGGATCGAGTACGAGTGGTCGATCGACCCGCTGCCGTACTGGTATCTGCTGGTCTTCTTCATCGTCCTGGTGATCGTGCTGTTCTCCCGCCTTGAGCACTCGCGGGTCGGCCGGGCCTGGACCGCGATCCGGGAAGACGAGATCGCCGCCGCCGCCAACGGCGTGGACACCGTGAAGTTCAAGCTGATGGCCTTTGCCATCGGAGCCTCCACCTCCGGCGTCGCCGGCGTGATCTTCACCAGCAAGTACGGGTACATCAACCCCGAGGTCTTCCCGCTGCTCCAGTCGATCCTGATCCTCGCCTATGTGATCTTCGGCGGCATGGGGTCGATCCCGGGCGTGCTGATGGGCGCGGCCCTGCTGGTGTGGCTGCCGGAGGCGCTCAAGGACTATGTGGACCCGGCCGACCGGTATATGTACCTGGGCGCGCTGCTTGTGATCATGATGATTTACCGGCCCCAGGGCATCTGGCCTTCCCGCCGCAGGCAGCGAGAGCTGACGATGGCGGGGGAGGGCGTCGGCGACGCAGACGCCATGTCCGAGCCGGCGGGAGGCAAGGCGTGATGACTGCCGAAGTGACGACCGACGCGACCGCGGCCGCAGAGCCCGCGGCGGACGGCGCAGAACTGGTGCTGCGGGCCACCGATGTGACGCTGAGGTTCGGCGGCCTGACCTGTCTGGACGCGGTGAACCTGTCGATGCGCCGCGGGGAGATCCTCGCGGTGATCGGCCCCAACGGGGCCGGAAAGACATCGCTGTTCAACTCCCTCACCGGGGCGTACACCCCGCAGGAGGGCCGGATCGTCTTCCTGCCCAGAGAGGGCGGGGAGAAGTCCCTGCTGGGCAGCAAGCCGCACCTGGTGAACCGGCTCGGTCTGGCGCGTACGTTCCAGAACATCCGGCTCTTCTCCGCGCTGACCGCGCTGGAGAATGTCAAGATCGCGGCGGAGACCCGGCAGAAGGCCGGTCCGGTATCGATCATGCTGGGGCTGCCGAAGGCGCGCCGCGCGGAGCGGGCGAGCGACGAGCAGGCCCACAGGCTGCTGAAGTTCGTCGGCCTGGAGGACAAGCTCAACGAGATCGCGGGCAGCCTCAGCTACGGCGACCAGCGCAGTCTGGAGATCGCACGGGCGCTGGCCACCGATCCTCAGGTGCTGCTGCTCGACGAGCCGGCCGCGGGCACCAACCCGACGGAGAAGCTGGAACTTGAGCAGCTGATCCGCCGCATCAACGATGAACTGGGCGTCAGCGTGCTGCTCATCGAGCACGACATGCGACTGGTGATGTCGGTGGCGCACCGGGTGATGGTGCTGAACTTTGGCAAGAAGATCGCCGAGGGGACGCCGAGCGAGGTCCAGCAGCATCCCGCTGTGATCGAGGCGTATCTGGGGGCGTCGGCCGAGGACGCGGAGGCGGTGCGCAGCGCGATCGCCGAACACGACCATGCGCAGGACGCGGTGGCGGCTCCGGATGCGGGCGGGCCCCGCGGTGCCGATGCCTCTCCGGACCCGGCCGCTGCCGCGGACCCGGACCCGGACCCGGCTTCGGACGCCGACCCGGACCCGACCTCGGACGCGGCCCCGGGCCCGCCCGCCGCCGTGGACCCGGACTCGGACGCGGCCTCGGACCGGGACCCGGACGCGGCCTCGGGTGACGACCGGGATCAGCAACCTGCTGAGGACCCGGACCCGGACCCGGCCGCTGCCGTGGACCCGGCTGCGGGTCAGGACCAGGAGCCGGCCTCGGGGCGGGACCCGGTCACGGAGCCGGACTCCGAGGACACGGCCGAGCCTGCCCCGGAGCAGGACGGATCCGGCGACGGGGACACCGCGGCGGCGGCCGACTCAGTGCCGGACGGCCCGGGTCCCGACGCCGCCGAGTCGACCGACGCCGAGACCGGCGAGGGGACGAAGGGCGACGCAGCGCGTGACGCGGTGCGCGACAGCAAGGAGAGCGGCGAGTGAGCGCGACGACACAGCTGCGCAAGGACTCCGACGCGGCCGGAGCCCCGGAGCCGGGCGAGACCCTGCTCGAACTGAAGGGCATGCGGGTGTTCTACGGCGCCATCGAGGCGCTGAAGGGCATCGATCTGACCGTGGCCAAGGGCGAGATCGTGGCACTGCTCGGCGGCAACGGAGCGGGCAAGACGACGACGCTCCGCACGGTCTCCGGCATGCTGCAGCCGCGCCACGGCCAGGTCCTGCTGCGTGGTGAGCGCATCGACGGCATCAAGTCGCATGAGCTGGTGCGCTTTGGGATCGGGCATGTGCCGGAAGGCCGACGGGTGTTCGCGACGATGTCGGTGCGCGAGAACCTGGAGATGGGTGCGTACAAGTTCAGCGCGGTGGATTCAGCCGACGTCGACCGGGTGTTCACCCTCTTCCCCCGGCTGGCCGAGCGGCGCTCGCAGCTCGCGGGAACACTCTCGGGCGGTGAACAGCAGATGCTGGCCATCGGCCGGGCACTGATGGGCAGGCCGGAACTGCTGTTGCTCGACGAGCCGTCGATGGGTCTCGCCCCGCTCATCGTGCAGCAGATCTTCGAGATCGTTCAGGAGATCAACGAGCAGGGCACGACGGTTCTGCTGGTCGAGCAGAACGCCACCCAGGCGCTTGCTCTCGCCGACCGCGGCTATGTGCTGGAGACCGGTTCGGTGGCGATGTCCGGCGCGGCCGGCGAACTGCTCGCCGACAGCCGCATCCGCGCCGCCTACCTCGGCGAGGGCGCGGGCTGACCCACCCCGCGAGAACCGCACACTGCACGGACGTCGGATGCCCCTCCGCACTCGTATGGAGGGGCATCCGGCTGCCGTGTCAACCGTCCGCCGGGTCAGGCTGCCAGCCGTCGAACCGCGATGACCGTGTCGGTGACGGTGGCGGTCTGCCCGTCGGGGCCTGTGGCCTCGCGCCTGGGGGTGTCGAGGCGTTCGGGTCGCCAGACGGCGCAGTCGAGGTCGAGGTCTTCGAAGATCTCCTCCGGGGTGGGGAAGTGCGTGTTCGGGTCGGGGTCCCAGGCCCAGGGCCGCACGGATCCGTGGTCGACGATCAGGAGGAGTCCGCCGGGGACCAGCGCATGTGCCGCCTGGCGGAAGACGCGGGCCCGCGGCAGGGCGAACGGGGTCTGCATGTACTGCGCAATGACGAGGTCGAAGGCACCGGTGGGGAAGGTGCGGGCGAGATCGTGCCGTTCGACGGTCAGCCGCCGCGCGACGGCGCTCCCGGCGGTGGCCGCGTGCGCGGTGGCTCGGGACAGGGCGGTCGTGGAGATGTCTACGGCGGTGACTTGCCAGCCCTGGGCGGCGAGCCACACGGAGTCCCCGCCCTCGCCGCAGCCCAGGTCGAGTGCGGTGCCGGGAGGCATGGTCCGTGCGGTCTCGGCCAGGATCGGATTGGGGCGGCCCGACCAGACTCGGTCTCCCCGGCGGGCGTAGACGTCCTCCCAGAAGTGCGCGGCCTCGTCGGCGGTCCGGTCGAGGTCGGCATGGCTGTCGGTCATGGATCTGCTGCCCCTTCTGGAGGTCACGGCTTGAAGCGGGTGGCCCGGCGTCGACGTCACCGGGGGCGATCGCGATCCGAGTCATGCGGGCACCATCGCCCGGCGCCTCTCCCACCGCAAGAAATCTTGCAGTTTCGGCAATAAGTCCGCCTGTGCGTCAGATGGGCGTGCGTCAGATGGACGTGCGTCAGTTGCTCCCGGGGTGCATGGTCAGCAGATCGGCGAGTCCGACGTGGGTGAGGAACTCCCGCCGGATGCGGTCGGCGACGTTCGAGACCTCTCCGGAACCGTCGTCGACCGGGTCGACGGTGACGCGGTACGGACGCCGGCCGGCGGGCAGTCCGACGATGTTGTCGATGATTCGCGGGTGCCGGTCTCCGCCGCGGCCCATGAAAAACGCTCGGCTGGGAAGCCCAGCCGAGCGTCCGTGTGAACTGCTCGCGGTCCGATCGGCGCGACCGCGTGGTGCGCCCTCCGCTGCCCTCAGGCCTTCGCCGGTCCCTGCGGCGCGTCCCGGAGCAGACATGTCAGCCGGGCCGTGCAGACCCGCTTGTCCTCGTCGTCGGTGATGACGATCTCGTACGTGGCGGTCGAGCGCCCCCGGTGAACGGGCGTGGCCACACCGGTGACCTGGCCGGAGCGCACACCGCGGTGATGTGTGCAGTTGAGGTCGACGCCCACGGCGATCCTGGAGCTGCCGCCGTGGAGCATCGAGCCCACGGAGCCCAGCGTCTCGGCGAGGACGGCCGACGCGCCGCCGTGCAGCAGACCGTACGGCTGGGTGTTGCCCTCGACGGGCATCGTGCCGACGACCCGCTCGGCGGAGGCCTCGAGGATCTGGACGCCCATGCGCGTGCCGAGCGTCCCGGCGGAGAACAGCGAGGGCAGGTCGATGCCCAGCGCGGCGTACTCGTCGATGACCTCTTGCGGGAACTTCACGGTGGTCTGCTCGCCCATGGGGTCCGGCTCCGATCGTCGTACCGTCCAGAAGGAAAATGCCAGTGCCTGCGCCTGAGCAGTCGCTTAGGCGGAGGCTGATTGTTCCAGACGGATCACCACGGACTTGCTGGCGGGGGTGTTGCTGGTGTCCGCCGTGGAGTCCAGGGGCACCAGCACATTCGTCTCCGGATAGTACGCGGCGGCGCAGCCGCGCGCCGTCGGGTAGTGCACCACCCGGAAGCCCGGAGCGCGCCGCTCCGTGCCGTCGCGCCACTCGCTGACCAGGTCGGCGTACGCTCCGTCGGCCAGCCCTCTCTCACGCGCGTCCTCAGGGTGGACCAGGACGACCCTGCGGCCGCTTCTGATGCCCCGGTAGCGGTCGTCCAGGCCGTAGACCGTGGTGTTGTACTGGTCGTGCGAGCGCAGCGTCTGGAGCAGCAGCCGTCCCTCGGGCACCTGGGGACACTCGACGGGCGCGGCCGTGAAGTTGGCCTTGCCGGTCGTCGTGGGGAAGCGCCGCTCGTCGCGCGGCGCATGGGGGAGGGTGAAGCCCCCGGGGCGGGCGATCCTGGCGTTGAAGTCCTCGAAGCCGGGCACGACCCGGGAGATCCGGTCCCGGATCACGGCGTAGTCGTTCTCGAACTCCTCCCACGGCGTGGCCGAGGACTTGCCCAGCACGGCGCGCGCCATCCTGGCGACGATGGCCGGCTCGGAGAGCAGATGCGGGCTCGCGGGGGTGAGATTGCCCCGGGAGGCGTGCACCATTCCCATCGAGTCCTCGACCGTCACGAACTGCCGCCCGGCCGCCTGCACGTCCTTGTCGGTTCGCCCCAGCGTCGGCAGGATCAGCGCCCGTGCCCCGGTGACGGCATGCGAGCGGTTCAGTTTGGTCGACACCTGGACGGTCAGCCGGGCCCGGCGCATCGCGGCCTCGGTGACCTCGGTGTCCGGGGTGGCCGCGACGAAGTTGCCGCCCATCGCGAAGAACACCTTCGCCTCGCCGTCGCGCAGGGCCCGGATGGACCGTACGACGTCGAGGCCGTGATGCCGGGGCGGAGCGAAGCCGAACTCCTTCTCCAGGGCGTCCAGGAACGCCGGGGCGGGCCGCTCGAAGATGCCCATGGTGCGGTCGCCCTGCACGTTCGAGTGCCCGCGGACCGGGCAGACCCCCGCTCCGGGGCGGCCGATCGCCCCGCGCAGCAGCAGCAGGTTGACCACTTCGCGGATGGTCGCCACCGCGTGCTTGTGCTGCGTCAGCCCCATCGCCCAGCAGACGACGGTCCGCCGTGACGCGAGGATCATCTCCAGCGCCCGCTCGATCCCGGAGCGGTCCAGCCCGGTCGCGGCGAGGGTCTCGGCCCAGTCCGCGGCTCCTGCGGCCGCCGCGAACGCCTCGAAGCCGTGAGTGTGCTCCTGTACGAAGGCCTCGTCGACGGCCCCCGGCGTTTCGAGGACAAGCTTGTTCAGCATCCGGAACAGAGCCTGGTCGCCCCCGATGCGGATCTGCAGGAAGAGGTCGTTGAGCGCGGCGCCCTTCACCAGACCGCGCGCGGTCTGCGGGTTCTTGAACCGCTCCAGACCCGCCTCGGGCAGCGGATTCACTGAAACGATCTTTGCGCCCGCGGCCTTGGCCCGTTCCAGGGCGGACAGCATCCGCGGGTGGTTCGTGCCTGGATTCTGGCCGGCGACGATGATCAGATCGGCCTGGTGCAGATCCTCCAGAGAGACGCTGCCCTTGCCGACGCCGAGGGTCTGGGTCAGCGCGGAGCCGGACGACTCGTGGCACATGTTGGAGCAGTCGGGGAGGTTGTTGGTGCCGAACTCCCGCGCGAAGAGCTGGAGCAGGAACGCCGCCTCGTTGCTGGTGCGGCCCGAGGTGTAGAAGACCGCCTCGTCGGGGGAGTCCAGCGCCCGGAGTTCCTCGGCGATGATCCCGAAGGCGCGCTCCCAGCTCACCGGCTCGTACCGGGCTTCTCCGACCGCGGCATCGCCCTTGTCCAGGAGCATGGGCTGGGTGATCCGGCCCTGCTGCCCCAGCCAGTACCCGCTGCGGGACGCCAGGTCGGCCGGCGGGTGGGCCGCGAAGAACGTCGGCGTCACCCGGCGCAGGGTCGCCTCCTCGGCGACCGCCTTCGCACCGTTCTCGCAGAACTCCGCCACATGGCGCTTGTCGCCCTCCGGCCAGGCGCAGCCCGGACAGTCGAAGCCGTCCTTCTGGTTGACCTTGAGCAGCGTCCGGGCGGTGCGGCGCACCCCCATCTGCCGCTGGGCGGCCCTGAGCGTGTGCCCGATCGCGGGCAGCCCGGCGGCGGCGTGCTGAGGTGCACTGACCTGCGGCGCGTCCTGGACCGGGTCGCCTGCGGGCGGCTTGCTGGCCATCGTGCTCCCCTCTGAGCGCGGAAAAGACGCCGGTGCGCGGTGTCGCTCGCGGCGCCGGTGTGTGAGGCCGGTGAGTGTTGTACATACGATCCTGTCACGCACTGCCGACAGCGGCGGCGGCCCGGCTGCCGCGGGCGGGATTGTCAGTGGTCCGTGGCAGGATCGGGGACGTGGCTGAGACAGCATCGAAGAAGACCCCTGACGACAACCGTCCGCGCCTGCTCCTCATGGACGGGCACTCCCTGGCGTACCGGGCGTTCTTCGCGCTGCCCGCGGAGAACTTCACCACCGCGAGCGGCCAGACGACCAACGCCATCTACGGCTTCGCGTCGATGCTGGCGAACACCCTGCGCGACGAAGCGCCCACGCATTTCGCCGTGGCCTTCGACGTGTCCCGCAAGACCTGGCGCTCGCAGGACTTCCCGGAGTACAAGGCGAACCGCTCCTCGACCCCCGACGAGTTCAAGGGCCAGGTCGAGCTGATCGGCGAGCTGCTGGACACCATGAACGCGGTGCGGTTCGCGGTGGACGGCTTCGAGGCGGACGACGTGATCGCCACCCTCGCCACCCAGGCGGAGGCCGCCGGCTTCGAGGTCCTGATCGTCACCGGCGACCGGGACTCCTTCCAGTTGGTCTCCGACCATGTGACCGTGCTGTACCCCACCAAGGGCGTCTCCGAGCTGACCCGCTTCACCCCGGAGAAGGTCGAGGAGAAGTACGGGCTGACCCCCTCGCAGTACCCGGACTTCGCCGCCCTGCGCGGCGACCCGTCCGACAACCTGCCCGGCATTCCGGGGGTCGGCGAGAAGACCGCCACCAAGTGGATCAACCAGTTCGGTTCGTTCGCGGAGCTGGTCGAGCGCGCCGACGAGGTCAAGGGCAAGGTCGGCCAGGCGCTGCGCGACCACCTGGAGGCAGTCAAGCTCAACCGCCACCTCACGGAGCTGGTGCGCGACGTGGAGCTGCCCAAGGCCGTCGCCGACCTGGAGCGCGCACCGTACGACAGGACGGCGCTGAAGGGCTTCCTGGAGGTCCTCGAGATCCGCAATCCGAGCCTGCGCGAGCGGCTGCTCGCCGTCGACCCGGGCGCGGAGGAGGCAGAGCCGCCCGCCCCGGAGGCCGGCGTCGAGATCGACGGCAGCGTTCTGGGCGCGGGCGAGCTGGTCTCCTGGCTGGAGCTGCACGGCGGCCGGCCGCTCGGCGTGGCCACGGTCTCCACCTGGGCCCTGGGTGTCGGCAGCGTCAGTGAGATCGCTCTGGCGGCGGCAGACGGCAAGGCGGCGTGGTTCGACACCACCCAGCTCGACGAGGCCGACGAGCGGGTCTTCGCCGCCTGGCTCGCAGACCCGGCCCGCCCCAAGGTCCTGCACAATGCCAAGGAGGTCCTGCGGGTCTTCCCCGAGCACGGCTGGGACATCGCGGGCATCGCCATGGACACGGCTCTGGCCGCCTATCTGGTCAAGCCGGGGCGGCGTTCCTTCGCGTTGGACGCGCTGTCCGTGGAGTACCTCCACCGCGAGCTCGCCCCGGCCGCAGCCGAGGGCCAGCTGGCCTTCGGCGCCGACGAGCAGGCCGAGGCCGATGCCCTGATGGCGCAGGCCCGGGCCGTGCTCGATCTGGGCGAGGCGTTCGGCGGGAGGCTCAAGGATGTCGGCGCGGCCGAGCTGCTGCACGACGTGGAGCTTCCCGTGTCCGCTCTGCTGGCCCGGATGGAGCGGCACGGCATTCCCGCGGACCGCGCCCATCTCGAGGCGATGGAGCAGCAGTTCGCCGGCGCCGTGCAGCAGGCGGTGAAGGAGGCGCACGCATCGGTGGGCCACGAGTTCAACCTCGGCTCGCCCAAGCAGCTCCAGGAGGTGTTCTTCGGCGAGTTGAACCTCCCCAAGACGAAGAAGACCAAGACCGGCTACACGACGGACGCGGACGCGCTGGCCTGGCTGGCCGCGCAGACCGAGCACGAGCTGCCGGTGATCATGCTGCGCCACCGTGAACAGGCTCGGCTGCGCTCCACCGTCGAGGGCCTGATCAAGACGATCGCCCCGGACGGCCGGATCCACACCACCTTCAGCCAGACCGTCGCGGCGACGGGCCGGCTGTCCTCGACCGATCCGAATCTGCAGAATGTGCCGGTGCGGACGGACGAGGGCCGCGCCATCCGCCGGGGCTTCGTCGTCGGCGAGGGCTTCGAATCCCTGATGACCGCCGACTACAGCCAGATCGAACTGCGGGTGATGGCCCATCTGTCGGAGGACGAGGGTCTGATCGAGGCGTTCACCTCCGGGGAGGACCTGCACACCACCGTCGCCTCCCAGGTCTTCGGCGTCGAGCGGTCCGCGGTCGACGCGGAGATGCGCCGCAAGATCAAGGCGATGTCGTACGGACTGGCCTACGGTCTGTCGGCGTTCGGGCTGTCCCAGCAGCTGAACATCGAGGCGGCCGAGGCCCGGGTGCTCATGGACACCTACTTCGAGCGCTTCGGCGGGGTCCGCGACTATCTGCGGCGCGTCGTGGACGAGGCGAGGTCCACCGGCTACACGGCGACCATGCTGGGCCGCCGCCGCTATCTCCCGGACCTTAACAGCGACAACCGGCAGCGCCGCGAGGCCGCCGAGCGGATGGCGCTCAACGCCCCGATCCAGGGCACGGCGGCGGACATCGTCAAAATGGCGATGCTGAGGGTGGACGACGCACTGCGCGAGGCGCGGCTCCACTCCCGGCTGCTGCTGCAGGTCCACGATGAAATCGTGCTGGAGATCTCCCCGGGCGAGCGGGAACAGGTCGAGGCCCTGGTCCGCAGGGAGATGTCCTCGGCCGTCTCGCTGCGCGCACCGCTGGACGTGTCGGTCGGCGTCGGCACGGACTGGGAGTCCGCGGCTCACTGACCGGGGGAAGCGGCCGATACGCCAGGAGGCCGGTCGTCGGCCGGCCTCCTGAACGGAGCGATCCGGCGGGGGCCGCCGCGGTGCATGCGGCGGCGCCGCGGGGACAGGGCTGACCGTGAAGGACATGGCCGGGGCTCCCCGGGGCTTGCGGAATCGACGGTTATCATCAGCGACGCGCAACGGCGCTCAGCATGCATCAGGTTCCGTCCCCGGGATGAGGGGAAGCCGCCAGATGGCGAATTGGTGAAAACCGGTCAGGAGCCGATGTGTCGTGGTGTGAGTTGTCGTAGGGTCGCGGGAGATCTCGCGGTGGGGAGCGCGATACGCGCCGACGGGGAGGGAATCGACGTGAAGGCACCGCTGTTCGGCCGCCGTATGCGCAAGGGGGCGACCACGACCGCCGTGGCAGCGGCTGCCGTGGCGGCACTCTCCGCTTCGCAGGCCCCCTCGGTGACGCCGGCTCCGTCGGGCGGCAGCCAGGAGGCGGCCGACGCCGACCTGCCGCCCGGTACACCGGTCTCCGGCAACTCCCCGTACTACACGGACCTGCCGCCGCTGAACACTTCGGGCAAACCAGTCGATCCGTCCAATGACCGCCCCGCTGCGGGGGAGACGGAAGCGGGTATACCGGCGACCGTCCTCGCCGCGTACAAGCAGGCCGAGCAGACCATCGCGGCCTCGGACCCCGGCTGCCACGTGCCCTGGCAGCTTCTCGCCGCCATCGGCAAGGTGGAGTCGGGGCAGGCGCGCGGCGGCAAGGTGGACGCCGAAGGCACCACCTTCACCCCGATCCTCGGCCCCGTGCTCAACGGCGTCGGCTTCGCCAACATCTCCGACACGGACAACGGCGCGTACGACGGCGACACCACCCACGACCGAGCCGTCGGGCCGATGCAGTTCATCCCGTCCACGTGGGAGACATGGGGCCAGGACGCCAACGGCGACGGGCGCAAGGACCCCAACAACATCTACGACGCCGCGCTCGCCGCCGGCCGCTACCTATGCGCGGGTGACCGGGACCTGTCCGACGGGAAAGACCTCGAGAAGGCCATCCTCGGCTACAACCACTCGCGGGCGTACCTGCGCACGGTGCTGTCCTGGTTCGAGTACTACAAGCGCGGCACACACGAGGTCCCCGACGGCACGGGCGTGCTGCCCGTCGAGGACAAGCCCGACAGCGGCCCCGTCGTCCCGCCGACGCCCCTCACCACCCCCACCTCCAAGCCGACCGCGCCGTCCAAGCCCAAGCCCAAGCCCAAGCCCGAGCCGGCTCCGTCGGAGTCCGGCGGCACCCCCGGTCCCAAGCCCACCCCGGATCCGAAGCCGACCCCCACGCCGACCCCCACGCCGACCCCCAAGCCCACTCCGCCCGTCACCCCCGAGGTGCAGCCCACACCCAAGCCGACGCCGACCCCGACCCCGGCACCGGTCGCCCGGATCGAGGACGCGGGCACCGGCGAGCTCACGGCCATGGCCGGGCGCGCCTTCGCCGCGCGGCCGACGGTGAGGGCGAAGGACGCCGACGGCATGACCGTGGCGGGCTGTCCCGTGCGGTTCGAGATCGTCGGCGACGTCGACGCCCGCTTCGCCGGCGGCGAGAGCGAGGTCACCGTCGAGACCCGTGCCGACGGCACGGCCGTCGCACCCGTGATCGAGGCCGGTGAGCAGACCGGCGTGTTCACCGTACGGGCGGTCGCGGCGAACCAGACCGCGGTCTTCGCCGACTTCGCCGCCACCGTGACGCCCCGCGCCGCCGACGCCCTCGCCCGCACCGGCGACACGCCCCTCACGGCCGCCCCAGGGGGCGAGTTCGCAGACCGCATCGAGGTCAGGGCCACCCTTGAGGGCGAGATCGCGGCAGGCGTGGCGGTCAAGGCCGCCATCCTCGCACCCGTCGAGGCGGAGCCCGTCGAGGGCGAGACGCCGGACGAGCCCACCGAGGGCGAGGCCGGCGCCCAGGCCGACGACCAGGCCCGTGAGCCGTCCGAAACCCCGGGTGACGAGAGCGCCGACCAGCCGGCCGACAGTGAGAAGGGGCCGTACTTCAAGGACGCGGAGGGCAAGCCCGTCCGTACGCTCACGGAGTTGACCACCGACGCCGACGGCCTCCTCGCACTCCCGGAGATCTTCGCGGACGACACCACGGGCACGTTCCTGCTGCGCCTGACCGCTGAAGGGGGCGCGACCGTGACCATCGAACTGAAGGTCGTGGCGTCGCCGGCGGACGGCGACGCCGCCTGATCCCACGGGCATCCGCCCCCGCCCCTCCGTCCCGCAGGACGGAGGGGTGTTCTCATCTCAGAGCGTCATTGCTACGGTGCTCCGACCTGACGCGGCATCAGGTCAGCTGCGTCCCGAGCCCCACGGGAGGCCGAGCATGCGCGCCCTCGCCGCCGCAGCCGTGGGACTGGTCGCCGCCCTCGCCCTCGTCCTCACCGTGTCGGCGATCGGCCAGCCCCCGGGCGAGACCTCGCCCAAGCCGCTGCTGACCACCGTTCCCGGTCCCAGGAAGTAGCGGAGGGCAAGGTCGTGCGCCGTCGAGCGAGCCTCGTACTCCTTGCCCTCGCGGTCTTCTTCGCCGCGCTCTCGCCCCTGCTGCGCTGGTACGCCTTTCCGCGGCTGGTGAAGATCCCGCCAGGCCAGTACCAGGAGATGGTCCTCGAAGCCAAGCCCGCGACCCTGCTGGACTACGGCACCCTGCGCGCCGAGGAGGTGGAGAAGGTCACCATCGTGCAGACCCTCAAGGGGAACGTGGAGGAGTCGGAGCGGATCGAGCGCAGCGCCGGCCGGGACGTCGTCGTCTGGGACTGCCTCTCCTATGTCGAGGGCCCCGACGGCGCGATGGTCTCCCAGATCCCGGAGCGCTATGTCTTCGACGCCCACAGCCAGGCGCCCGTCCATGCCACGGGAGAGTCGGTGGACGGGGAGGCCGTACGGCGCGGCGGCATCGAGTTCAAATGGCCGTTCCTCACCGAGAAGCGCGACTACGAGTACTTTGACGCCCAGACCCGGACCTCCGCGCCCATCCACTACAAGGGAACCCGAACGTTCCGGGGGCTTGAGGTCTACTACTTCGAACAGACCGTCCCCTGGACGAAAGTCCGGTATCCGAAGAAGATGCCTATCCCGGGGATCGACGCCACGACCCTGGAGCAGCAGACCGGAACGACCCGCTGGTACACCACCAAGCGGATGTTCTGGGTGGAACCCGTCACCGGGGCGCCCGTCAACGGCGAGGAGATCCACAGAGAAGAACTCCGCGGCGGCACCCTGCTGGGCGGCCGGGACAAGGTGACCGCCTTCGCGGGCCATGTGAAGGTACGCCCCGACTATGTGGACCACACCGTCGAGCTGGTCACCTCCCAGCGGCGGCTGGTGCTGCTGATGACGTCCCATCTGCCGTGGGGCTTCCTGGCGTTCGGGGGAGCGCTGCTGGCCCTGGCGCTGGTCCTGGAGGCGCGCAGCCGCCGCGTTAGCGCGTGACGCCGGGGGCGCGGGCCTGACGGGCCTTCGTATGGCGCGTCGGTGCCGCCGTCGAAGGGTCCTCGGGCCACGGGTGCTTGGGATACCGGCCGCGCAGTTCCGCCCGCACCGCCCGGTAGCCGTCCTTCCAGAAGGACCCCAGGTCCGCGGTGACCGCGGCGGGGCGTCCCGCGGGAGACAGCAGATGCACCAGCACCGGCACACCCGCGACCAACGGCGTCTCGGCGAGCCCGAACATCTCCTGGAGCTTCACCGCCAGCACCGGCTGCTCCCCGCCGTACTCCACCCTGATCCGGGAACCGCTGGGCACCTCGATCCGCTCCGGCGCGAGCTCGTCCAGCCGCACCGCGTCGCCCGTCGCCCACGGCAGCAGCCGGGTCAACGCCTGCGCCGCGTCGAGCCGCCCGAGGTCCGCCCTGCGGCGGGCGCGGGACAACTCCGGCTCCAGCCAGTCCCCGGCGCGGTCCAGCAGCGCATCGTCCCCCACATCGGGCCACGGCCCGCCCACCGCGCGGTGCAGGAACGCAAGCCGCTCGCGCAGGGCCTGCCCCTCCCGCGTCCAGCGCAGCAGGCCCGGGCCTTCGCGGCGCAGCCCGTCGAGCAGCGCGTCGCGTACGCGGGCGGGGTCCGGATCGCGCAGACCGCGCGCCGACAACTCGACGGCCCCCAGCCGCCGTACGTCCCGGGCCACGACGTCCCCGTCCTGCCAGTGCACTTCCTCGCCCTCGGCCAGCAGATGCGCTGCGGCCGTCCGCGCCGTGTCCTCGTCGATCACGGCCGCGAGCCGCACGCGTGCGGAGGCGGCCGCCCCCGACCGGTCCGCCACGGCGACTGCCAGCCATCCGGCGTCCCGCAGGCCCGACCCGTCCGCGGTCTCCGCGGCCGTGCCCGAGGCCATGAGGAATGCCCCCCGGCCGCGGGCCCCGGCGACGCGCTCGGGGAAGGCGAGGGCGGTGACGAGTCCGGCGACGGCGTCGTCGGTGCGCGGGGGAAGGGCGTTTCCCCCGCCCCGCCCCTTCCCGGAACCGGAGGCTTCGCCCCCGGGCCCCCGCTCAGGGGACGGCTGATCCGGCGCTGACGCCCCGCCCCCCGAACGCGGCAGCTTCGCCCCGCGGCGTGCGCCGCTCCCTGCACCGTCCGGCAGTCGCACCCCTGTGTCGCGGGGCGTGCCCGCGGCGGCGTGCGGGCGCTGCTCAGTGGAGTCCTGGGGTGCGCTGCCTGCCGTGCCCGGACGTGCCGGGGACAGGCCTGCCGCCAGGCGGGCCGCCTCCGTTCGCCAGCGGGTCGCGTAGGCGTCGCCGCCGCGCCGGGCGGCTCGCCAGGCGGAGGACAGGTCGTCGCCGTACTCCCGCGGAGGCTCCTCGCTCAACAGGGCGATCACCTCCGCCGCGCGGCGGACGCCCACCTCGGGGGCGCCGTCCAGAAGGGCGCGGGCCAGCCGGGGGTGGACGCCCAGCCGGGACATGCGGATGCCGCGTTCGGTCACGCGGCCTGCGGCGTCGACCGCGCCGATCGCCGCCAGCACGGAACGCGCGGCCGCCAGCGCCCCCGAAGGCGGCGCGTCGAGGAGCGCGAGCCCCGCCGCCGACGCATCGCCCCAGCAGGCCGCCTGGAGCGCGAAGGCCGTCAGATCGGCCACCTTGATCTCGGGCGAGGGGAACGCCGTCAGCCGGGCGTCCTCCGCCTGGGACCAGCAGCGGTACACGGCGCCCGGGCCCTCGCGGCCCGCGCGGCCGGCGCGCTGGCGGGCCGCCGCCCGTGACACCCGCACCGTCGTCAGCGCGCTCAGCCCACGAGCGTGATCCATCCGGGGCTCACGCGCCAGACCGGCGTCGACCACCACCCGCACTCCCGGCACGGTGAGCGACGATTCGGCGACCGAGGTGGCCAGCACCACCCGGCGACGCGCCGCGGAGCCCGACAGCACGGCGTCCTGCACGGCGGCCGGAGCGCGTCCGTGGACCTGGAGGACCTCCGCGTCCACATCGGCCAGCCGCCCGGCCACGCGGGCGATCTCGCCCACCCCGGGGAGAAAGCAGAGCACGTCGCCGTCGCGCTCGCGCAGCGCCCTGCGCACCGTGGACGCCGTATGCGCCAGCAGCGCCGGGTCCACCCGCATCCCGTGCGGCGGCCGAACCGGGCGCGCAGGAGGCGCCCACACCTCCTGCACGGGGTGCAACGCCCCCTCCGCCTCGACCACGGGCGCACCGCCCAGCAGGCGCGCCCATCCCGCCGCGTCCGTGGTCGCCGACGCCGCCACCAGCTTCAGCTCGGGCCGCAGTGCGGCCCGCACGTCCAGAACGAACGCCGCCGCCGTATCCGCGTCCAGGTGGCGCTCATGGCACTCGTCCAGGATCACCACGTCGACCCCGGCAAGCTCCTGGTCCCGCTGCAGCCGCTGCACCAGCACACCGGTGGTGACCACCTCGACCACGGTGCGGTTCGACACGGCCCGCTCCCCGCGGACCGTGAAACCGACCGTCCCACCGGGTTTCTCACCGAGCAGCCAGGCCATCCGCCGGGCCGCGGCGCGCGCCGCGATGCGCCGTGGTTCGGCGACCAGCACACGGGCTCCACGCTCGGCCAGGGCCAGGGGCACGAGCGTCGTCTTGCCGGTCCCGGGAGGCGCGCACAGCACCGCCGCCCCGTGCTCGTCCAGCGCCTGCTCCAGGGCGGGCAGGGCAGTGCGCACGGGAAGCCGGTCCAGCGCCCCCTGGCGTATCGCGCCCACTCGTCCCACGTCACTCGTCCCGTACGCAGACGAAAACGGCCGTCCCGGGGATCAGGTTTCCGCGCAGCGGGGACCAGCCGCCCCACTCCTGGCTGTTCCAGGCGGGCCATTCCGGCTCGACCAGATCGATCAGCCGGAAGCCGCCGGCCACCACGTCCCGTACCCGGTCGCCGATCGTCCGGTGGTGCTCCACATACACGGCACGTCCCCGCTCGTCCTGCTCCACATAGGGGGTGCGGTCGAAGTACGAGGCCGACACGGTCAGCCCCTCGGGCCCCGGCTCGTCGGGGAACGCCCAGCGGAGCGGGTGGGTGACGGAGAAGACCCACCGTCCCCCGGGCCGCAGCACGCGCCGGACCTCCCGGAACACCTTCACGGGGTCCGCCACGAAGGGCACCGCCCCGTACGCGGAGCAGGCGAGGTCGAAGGACTCGTCCCTGAAGGGGAGGGATCCCGCGTCCGCCTCGACCAGGGGGATGTCGCCGCCGATGCGCAGCGCATGCTGGAGCTGCCGGTGGGAGAGGTCGAGCGCCACAGGGCGCGCCCCCCGGGCCGCCAGCCAGCGTGAGCACTGCGCCGCGCCCGCGCCGATCTCGAGGACGTCCGCCCCCTTGAGCAAGGACGCCGGCCCCAGCAGCCCAGCCTCCGCCTCGTCCAGCCCCTCCGGCCCCCAGACGAAACGGTCGTCCCCCAGGAACCCACCGTGCTCGGTCTGGTACTCGTCCGCGTTGCGGTCCCACCAGCCCCTGCTGGCCCGACTGCTCTCCGCGTCCCCCGCGCTACGGCGCGTCGCTTCTGGCTCGAAATCTTGGATCATCGTCACCGTCGTTGTACTTTGCGTTCGGCGCGCCGGCAGCCCTCAGCAGTGCAGTCGGTCCGCCATAGTGGCCTCGGCAAACACAAGTTGTGCCGGGTTTGCGGCATTCCGCCCTCGGTGTGCGCCTTCGTGCATTGACCGTGTCCGGCTGCCCCCGTATGCTACAAGTTGCGCTGCGGGCCTGCGCGCCTCAGACGGAGCAGGCCGCGCTCGCATCTGTATGTATGTCCCCTCGGTTCACGAGGCGCCGCCAGAAGGCTGGGGTGGCGCTTCCTAGGCTGTCCGGCTTCTGCAGCTGCGATACGGGCTCTCGGCGTAGCAGTGCCTACGACTTCAATGTCCGTACCGGAGCCCTTTCCCACATGACGAGCAGCACCGAGACCACCGCCACCACCCCGCAGGTAGCGGTCAACGACATCGGTAACGAGGAAGCCTTCCTCGCCGCGATCGACGAGACGATCAAGTACTTCAACGACGGCGACATCGTCGACGGCGTCATCGTGAAGGTCGACCGGGACGAGGTCCTGCTCGACATCGGTTACAAGACCGAAGGTGTCATCCCGAGCCGCGAGCTCTCGATCAAGCACGACGTCGACCCGAACGAGGTCGTCAAGGTCGGCGACGAGATCGAGGCCCTGGTTCTCCAGAAGGAGGACAAGGAAGGCCGCCTGATCCTCTCGAAGAAGCGCGCCCAGTACGAGCGCGCCTGGGGCACCATCGAGAAGATCAAGGAAGAGGACGGCATCGTCACCGGTACCGTCATCGAGGTCGTCAAGGGTGGTCTCATCCTCGACATCGGCCTCCGCGGCTTCCTGCCGGCCTCCCTCGTCGAGATGCGCCGCGTCCGCGACCTCCAGCCGTACGTCGGCAAGGAGCTCGAGGCCAAGATCATCGAGCTGGACAAGAACCGCAACAACGTGGTCCTGTCCCGCCGTGCCTGGCTGGAGCAGACCCAGTCCGAGGTCCGCCAGACGTTCCTCACCACCCTGCAGAAGGGTCAGGTCCGCTCCGGCGTCGTCTCCTCGATCGTCAACTTCGGCGCCTTCGTGGACCTCGGCGGCGTCGACGGTCTGGTCCACGTCTCCGAGCTGTCCTGGAAGCACATCGACCACCCGTCCGAGGTCGTCGAGGTCGGCCAGGAGGTCACCGTCGAGGTCCTCGACGTCGACATGGACCGCGAGCGCGTCTCCCTGTCGCTGAAGGCGACCCAGGAAGACCCGTGGCAGCAGTTCGCCCGCACCCACCAGATCGGTCAGGTCGTTCCGGGCAAGGTCACCAAGCTGGTTCCGTTCGGTGCGTTCGTCCGTGTCGACGAGGGCATCGAGGGTCTGGTCCACATCTCCGAGCTGGCCGAGCGCCACGTGGAGATCCCGGAGCAGGTCGTCCAGGTCAACGACGAGATCTTCGTCAAGGTCATCGACATCGACCTGGAGCGTCGCCGGATCTCGCTGTCCCTCAAGCAGGCCAACGAGTCCTTCGGCGCCGACCCGGCCTCGGTCGAGTTCGACCCGACCCTGTACGGCATGGCCGCGTCCTACGACGACCAGGGCAACTACATCTACCCCGAGGGCTTCGACCCGGAGACCAACGACTGGCTGCCGGGCTACGAGAAGCAGCGCGAGGAGTGGGAGGCCCAGTACGCGGAGGCCCACCAGCGCTTCGAGCAGCACCAGGCCCAGGTCATCAAGTCCCGCGAGGCCGACGAGGCCGCTGCCGCCGAGGGCGCCGCCCCCCAGGCCGGCGGCGCTCCGGCTGCCTCCGGCGGCTCCTACTCCTCGGAGTCGGACGACAACTCCGGCGCCCTGGCGTCGGACGAGGCCCTGGCCGCCCTGCGCGAGAAGCTGGCCGGCGGCCAGAGCTGACGCTCTGCCCCGGCGGGTGACCCGCTGAAGGTCTGACTGTAAGGCCCGCTCCCCCCAGGGGGAGCGGGCCTTACACATGCCCGCATTCACCCGAATCAGCCGGTGTTCGGCCGCATCCACCCGTATTCTTCTTGATCGAAAATGAGCGCGGCGTAGGCGCCGCCGGGAATGCCCCCGTCACACCGCGCGTTCTTCCCTACGAATACGAGGAGGAGCGGTAATCGTGCTTGATCCGCAGGGTTTGTACGAATGGGAGCCGAAGGGCCTCGCGGTCGTCGACATGGCGCTCGCGCAGGAGTCCGCCGGCTTGGTCATGCTGTACCACTTCGACGGATACATCGATGCGGGGGAGACCGGTGAGCAGATCGTCGACAACCTGTTGGGCACGCTGCCGCACCAAGTCGTGGCCCGTTTCGACCACGACAGGCTGGTGGACTACCGGGCGCGCCGCCCGCTGCTGACCTTCCGGCGCGACCGCTGGAGCGGATACGAGGTCCCGGCCATCGAGGTCCGGCTGGTCCAGGACACCACGGGCGCGCCGTTCCTGCTGCTGTCCGGGCCCGAGCCGGATGTGGAGTGGGAGCGCTTCGCCGCCGCCGTGGCGCAGCTTGTCAAGCGCCTCGGGGTCCGGCTCTCGGTCAACTTCCACGGCATTCCGATGGGCGTCCCGCACACCCGGCCCGTCGGCCTCACCCCGCACGGCAACCGCACGGATCTGATGCCGGGCCACCGCAGCCCGTTCGACGAGGCGCAGGTCCCCGGCAGTGCGGAGGCCCTGGTCGAGTACCGGCTGATGGAAGCGGGCCATGACGTCCTGGGCGTCGCCGCCCATGTGCCGCACTATGTGGCGCGCTCCTCCTATCCGGACGCCGCGCTTACCGCCCTTGAGGCGATCACCGCCGCCACGGGCCTGGTGCTGCCGGGGGTCGCGCATTCGCTGCGCACCGAGGCGCACCGCACCCAGACCGAGATCGAGCGGCAGATCGGAGAGGGCGACGAGGAACTGGTCGCACTCGTACGAGGGCTTGAGCACCAGTACGACGCGATGGCGGGGGCGGAGACCCGGGGCAGCCTGGTGGCGGAGCCGGTGGATCTGCCGTCCGCGGACGAGATCGGCAGGGAGTTCGAGCGGTTCCTGGCAGAGCGCGAGGGAGACGCCTGACCGTCAGCCTGCGTGGCCCTCGTGGTGCGCGTGGCCCTCGTGGTGCGGCTCGCCGGGGGCGAGCAGATCACCGGGTGCGGCCTGCCCGACGGGAACCACGCGGCAGCGAACACGTAGGCTGCCGACCATGCTGACGGTGGGGCTGACCGGTGGAATCGGAGCCGGCAAGAGTGAGGTGTCACGGCTGCTCGTCTCGTACGGGGCCGTGCTGATCGACGCAGACAAGATCGCCCGCGAGGTCGTCGAGCCCGGGACGCCCGGGCTCGAAGCCGTCGTCGAGGCCTTCGGGCCCGAGGTCCTGACCTCGGAGGGGGCGCTGGACCGGCCCAGGCTCGGTTCGATTGTCTTTTCCGACCCCGAGCGCCTCAGCGTGCTCAACGGCATCGTCCACCCCCTCGTCGGCGCCCGTTCGAAGGAACTGGAGAACACGGCCGCGCCCGACGCGGTCGTCGTCCACGATGTGCCGCTGCTCGCCGAGAACGGTCTCGAGTCGCTCTATGACGTCGTGGTCGTGGTGGACGCCTCGCCCGAGACACAGCTCGACCGCCTCGTACGGCTGCGCGGAATGTCCCAGTCCGAAGCTCGCGCGCGCATGAAGGCACAAGCCACACGGGAACAGCGGCTGGCCGTCGCCGATCTCGTCATCGACAACGACGGGCCGCTTGAGGAGTTGGAGCCTCAGGTCCGCGAGGTGTGGGCCGTACTCGCGGCCCGCGCGGCCGCCCCGGGTGGCCGGCCCGCTCCGGAATAGCCCTGTCCGTCCCGGTGTTGGAACGGGGCGACAAGGGGAAGGAAGCAGCTGTGCCCAAGAGCAACCCGGAGACGCACGTCATCGACTTCCGCGCGGCCGAGCAGTTGCTCGACGCGAGGGTCCCGCGTGGGGCCGTGAAGCTGCTGGACTCGGTGATCGCCGTCCATCCCGAGAACACGGCCGCACGGCTGCTGCGTGCCCGAGCGTTCTTCGCCGCGGCCCAACTCCGCTCCGCCGAGCTGGAGTTCGAGCTGGTCCTGGAGCGTGAACCGGACAACGCCTTCGCGCACTTCGCCCTGGCCCGCACCTTCGAGCGCGCCGGTCGCCCCGGACCTGCCCGGCGCCACTTCCGGCTGGCCGCGGCGCTCGACCCGAAGCCGGAGCATCTGAAGGCGGCGCGCTTTGACCCCGACAGCCGCGCCGACCGCTCCGGGGGCGACCGCCCCGGGGACGGCGGCTAGGACCGGGAGAGCCAAGACCGAGGCACTGGTCCGCTCGCGGGTCCGGGTCACGGTCCTCGCTCCGGGCCGCCACCGGGCCCCTGGGAGGTGTCAGAGTCCCCGGGGCGCCGAAAGCCGTCGAGCCCGCCTCCTCCCTCGTCCGGTTTCCGCGGCGGCGGCCGGTACCCGCCCGTCCCGCCGTGATCCGGCTCGTACGGCGGGACGTCCCGGCCCGGCTGGTAGTGCGGGCCCTGCCGGATATGACGCACGATCATGATCATGTCGATGGCGACGATGAGCGCCAGCGCCCCGCAGAACGCCGCCCAGCCCGTGCGTCCGGCGAGGGCGAAGGCCGTCGTGCCGCCGACAGCCCAGATCAGGCCCCATACGCTCAGCCAGAATCGCATCCGCAGGGGACTGCGTGCGGTAATCGGTTCACTTCCCGTGCGCATGGCATCCGCATCTCCTCTTCCAGCATGCACCCGGACGACCGGCCGAAGGGAGGCCTCGCCCGGCGTGGAACGGCGACGGGCCCTTGGGCGTTCCGAGATGTATGGGCGGACTGACACGCGAGGGGCATCAGGGGACGGGACCGGGCGCGATCACGCCGGACGGCTGCGCGGTCGAGCTGTACCGGCGGCTGCCGGCGGGCGCGGAGCCGGACATCATCGAGGCCGCGGCGCCCCCGGGCGCGTCCCTGCTCGAACTGGGCAGCGGCACGGGACGGATGACGCATCCGCTCGTGGAGCGCGGCTTCGCCGTGACGGCGGTGGACGAGTCCGCGGAGATGCTGGAGCACGTGCGGGGCGCGCGCCGCACCGTACGCAGCCCGATCGAAAGCCTTGAGTTGGGCGAGAAGTTCGACGTCGTCGTGCTGGCGTCTCATCTGGTGCACACGGGTGACGACCGGGTACGTGAGGGGCTGCTGCGGACCTGCCGCCGCCATGTGAAGGACGACGGCTGTGTGCTGATCCAGCGGGAGCCGCGCGACGCGCACACCGGGCTGCCGAAGGAACGTGTCGATCCGGCCGGATACACGGTGCGGTTCGTCTCCTCGGAACCGCTGGGGGACGGCACCCACTCGCTCCACATCGAGTACGCCTTCCCTGACGCGCGCTGGACGCAGACGTTCCGGTCCCGGCCGCTGAGCACGGAGGACTTCGAAGCGCACCTTTGGGCGGCGGGACTGGCAGTGGACTCGTATCTCACGGACGACGGCACCTGGGTGCGGGCGCGGCCGTCGGTTCCGGGCGCCGTCGCATCAGGAGGAAGGGCGGCTGAGCGCACCTGTGCCGCAGAGCCCCCGGGGTGAAGGCTCGACCAGGCGGGTATACCGGACATATCTTGGCATTAATCCTCGCGAAGAGTGCGAAGAGCGCCAAGAGGCTTCGGGCTCGTACGGCAGGGGGTGCCCCCGATGGTCGAGGAACTGGTGGCGGCGGGCGTCGCGGCCGTTTCCGCATGCGCCGTGTACCTCATGGCGGCTGCCAGGGTGGTCAAACAGTACGAGCGGGGCGTGGTGCTGCGCCTCGGCCGGCTGCACAGGAACGTGCGACCGCCCGGATTCACCTTGATCGTTCCGTTGGTGGACCGGATGCACAAGGTGAACATGCAGATCGTGACGATGCCCGTGCCCGCCCAGGAGGGCATCACCCGCGACAACGTCACCGTCCGCGTCGACGCCGTCGTCTACTTCCGTGTCGTGGACGCCGCGGACGCCATCATCCGGGTCGAGGACTACCGGTTCGCCGTCTCGCAGATGGCGCAGACCTCCCTGCGCTCCATCATCGGCAAGAGTGATCTGGACGATCTGCTGTCGAACCGTGAAAAACTCAACCAGGGGCTGGAGTTGATGATCGACAGCCCGGCCGTGGGCTGGGGTGTGCAGATCGACCGGGTGGAGATCAAGGACGTGTCGCTGCCCGAGACCATGAAGCGTTCGATGGCGCGGCAGGCGGAGGCCGACCGAGAGCGGCGGGCCCGGGTCATCAACGCGGACGCGGAGCTCCAGGCGTCCAAGAAGCTGCGGCAGGCGGCTCACGAGATGTCGGAGCAGCCTGCGGCGCTGCAGCTCCGGCTGCTGCAGACCGTCGTGGCCGTGGCCGCCGAGAAGAACTCGACTCTGGTGCTGCCGTTCCCGGTGGAGTTGCTGAGGTTCCTGGAGCGTGCGCACCAGCCGGCAGACCAGTCGGCTCCGCCACAGTCCGTGTCCACGCCGACACCGCCGACCCCGGGCCCTTCCCCCGCGACGCAGCAGGAACCGGGTCCGGAACCGGAACCCGGACCCGGACCCGGACTGGAGCAGTCGCCGCCGCTGCCAGAGCCTGCGCCCGGCCTCGAGCTCGGGCCCGAGCCGACGGCAGAGAGGCTTCCGGCGCCTCACATCCCCGACGACGAGCCCCGCGGCGGCTAGCCGACCGGGCTGCATCGCAGGTCAGAGGGGATTGTCAGCCCCTGCCCGTAAGGTCGTGGGTCCGAAGCCCGAGGATGCTCGGGGCGGCTGCGACCCAGGGGAGGCGACCCCGTGACCAAGACACCGAGGGACGGTGCGCACCCCCTGCACGCCCGTGCGGCGGTGTTCCTGCCGGCCGAGCCTCCTAGAGACGGCCGGGTCGCCTTCTGGAGCGCGGACGGCGACCGGCTCCCCGCCGCGACCGGACAGGTGACCTTGGTCCGGCCGCACAGCCGCGGTGTCCGCACGCGGGCCGTTCCCGCCGCGCTGATGCCCGTCTCCGAAGCGATCCCCCTGCTCGTGCGGGCCAGGCACGCCCGCGAGGCACACCCGTCCGCCGTCTGCTGGGGCGCGGCGGCCGAGCACGCCCTGCATCTCGTCGCCCGCGGCAGGCTTCTGCCCGGACTGACCGCGGGCGATCACGACGCCTGGCGGGCCGGCCCGCTCGACGCGGACGACATCGCCCAGCTGCGCGCCATCGCCGCCGCCATGCCGTACGAGGCGCATGCCGTCCCCGTCCCGCATCTGCGCCCCCTGCGGCTGCCCGAGCCCGAGGGCCTGGTGCGGGCGTTCTTCGACGCGGTGGCCGACAGCCTGCCCCGCACCCCGGCCGCCGCGCACGCGTACGGCGCTCCCTTCGCCTCGTCCGCGGCCCAGCATCTGCCCGGGGCACGCGAGTGGGCCGCGGAAGCCGCCGTCGGCATGGACGCCGGAGTCCGGGTCTCGCTGCGACTGGACCTCTCCGCGTTTGAGCTGTTCGACACCTCGGAGGACGGAGGCGACGAGCGCCGGGCGGCAGCGGCGCTCGTCCAGGTGCACAGCCTGGCCGACCCCACGCTCGTCACGGACGCCGCCCGGCTGTGGGCCGGCGGGGGAGGGGAACACTTCGGCCCGCGCGCCACGATCGACGCCCTGCTGGCCCTGCGCCGCGCCGCTCGGGCATGGCCGCCGCTCGCCCGCCTGCTCGAGCGGGAGGTCCCCGATGTGCTCCCGCTCACCGAGGACGAGCTGTACGAGCTGCTCGGGCCCGGAGCGGACCGGCTCGGCGACTGCGGCGTCGCCGTCCACTGGCCGAAGGAGCTGGCCCGCACGCTCACCGCGTCCGCCGTGGTCCGGGCCACCGCGGCGCCTGGCTCTGCCACCGACGGCACACCGTTCTTCGACAGCGACGAACTGCTGAAGTTCGACTGGCAGCTCGCGCTGGACGGCGACCCGCTGACTGAGGGCGAGATGGACGCGCTGGCGGAAGCCCACCGCCCGATCGTCCGGCTGCGCGACAGGTGGGCCGTCGTGGACCCCGGTCTCGTACGCAAGGCGCGCAAACGCGAGCTGGGGCTGCTCCGGCCGGTCGACGCGCTCGCCATGGCCCTGACTGGGACGGCCGAGGTGGACGGCGAGACGGTGGAGGCCGTGCCGACCGGGACGCTTGCGGCGCTGCGCGACCGGATCGCCGGGCCTTCTTCGGACCCGGTCGCCCCTCCCGAAGGACTGACCGCCACGCTGCGCGACTACCAGCTGCGCGGTCTGGCCTGGCTGGACCGGATGACATCGCTCGGGCTCGGCGGCTGTCTCGCCGACGACATGGGCCTCGGCAAGACGGTCACCGTGATCGCCCTCCACCTCAGACGCGCCCGCACAGCCCCCACGCTCGTCGTCTGCCCCGCCTCGCTGCTCGGCAACTGGCAGCGGGAGATCGCCCGCTTCGCCCCCGGTGTGCCCGTGCGCCGCTTCCACGGCACGAGCCGCACCCTGCCCGGATCCGACGACGGCGGATTCGTGCTCACCACCTACGGCACCATGCGCACCAGCGCGGAGCAGCTGGCCGCACACTCCTGGAGCATGGTCGTCGCGGACGAGGCGCAGCATGTGAAGAACCCGTTCTCGGCTACCGCCAGAGCGCTGCGCACCATCCCGACGCCCGCGCGCATCGCCCTGACCGGCACCCCTGTGGAGAACAACCTCTCGGAGCTGTGGGCGCTGCTCGACTGGACCACGCCCGGGCTGCTCGGCCCGCTGAAGGCGTTCCGGGCCCGCCATGCGCGTCTGGTCGAGAGCGGCGAGGACGACGAGGCCGCCGGCCGTCTGGCGCGGCTGGTCCGCCCGTTCCTGCTGCGCCGCAAGAAGTCCGACCCCGGCATCGTCCCCGAGCTCCCGCCGAAGACGGAGTCCGATCACCCCGTCGCGCTCACCCGGGAGCAGGCCTCGCTGTACGAGGCGACGGTGCGCGAGGCGATGGCCGCGATCGAGGGTGCGGAAGGCATCGCGCGCCGCGGGCTGGTGATGAAACTGCTCACCGCCCTCAAGCAGATCTGCAACCACCCGGCCCAGTTCCTCAAGGAGGACCGCGCCCGGCTGTCGGGCCGTTCCGGCAAGCTGGCGCTGCTCGACGAACTGCTGGAGACGATCCTGTCCGAGGAGGGCTCCGCCCTGGTGTTCACGCAGTACGTGGCCATGGCCCGGATCCTCTCGGCGCATCTGGAGTCCCGCGCCGTCCCGTCCCAGCTGCTCCACGGCGGCACCCCGGTCGCCGAACGCGAGCGTATGGTCGACCGCTTCCAGTCCGGGCGGACACCGGTGTTCATCCTCTCCCTCAAGGCCGCCGGCACCGGGCTGAACCTCACCCGCGCAGGGCATGTGATCCACTACGACCGGTGGTGGAACCCGGCCGTCGAAGAGCAGGCCACCGACCGGGTGTACCGCATCGGCCAGACCCAGCCGGTCCAGGTGCACCGGCTGATCGCGGAGGGCACGGTCGAGGACAGGATCGCCGAACTGCTCACCTCCAAGCGGGCGCTGGCGGACGCGGTCCTCGGATCGGGGGAGGCGGCCCTGACCGAGCTGACCGACCGTGAGCTGGCCGATCTCGTCTCCCTCAGGAGGTCCCCATGAGCTGTCCGAGGAGGCCGTCATGAGCCCGCGCGGCCGGCGCGGCGGCGCGCCGGCCACGCTGCGGCACTACGACCGCCGGCGGACCTTTCCCACGCTGGAGCCGCTCAGCGGCGCGGAGCCGGCCGCCAGCTGGTGGGGCAACGCCTGGGCGGAGGCGCTGGAGGACACCGCGCTCGACCCGGCGCGGCTGGCCCGGGGCCGGGACTACGCGGCCCGCGGCCACGTCGACGCGATCACGGTCACTCCGGGCCGGGTGACGGCGTATGTGCACGGCAGCCGGCCGCGGCCGTACCGTGCGGAGATCCGGGTGCGCCCCCTGTCCGACGACGAGTGGGGAGACGTCCTGGCCGCAGCGGCGGCCCGTCCCGACCATATCGCCGCCCTGCTCGACAAGGACGTGCCGCACACCCTCGCGGCCGCCGCCGATCTGCTGCCGGCCCCCGGCGACCTGGTGCCCGACTGCTCCTGCCCCGACGACGGATACCCGTGCAAGCACGCGGCCGCGCTGTGCTACCAGACGGCCCGGCTGCTGGACGAAGACCCCTTCGCGCTGTTCCTGATGCGCGGCAGGGGAGAGCGCGAGATCCTCTCCGACCTCGCCCGCCGCAATGCGACGCGATCGGCGGCAGAGCGCGCCCCGGCGGACGCCGCCCCCGCACTGCCGACCGTTCCGGCCCGCGACGCCGTGGCGAAGGACCCGTCCGGGCTGCCTCCGCTTCCCCCGCCCTTCCCGCCGCCCGTCCGGCCGGGCCGGCCGCCCGTCTATCCGCAGGGACCCGCGGCGCCCGGCGGCTTCACGCCCGACCCCCTCGCCCTCGACCAGCTGGCCACAGAGGCCGCGGCCCGCGCCCACGCCCTGCTGACGACCGGCGACGACCCCGCCGGAGACCTCACTCCGTGGCAGGACGCGGTGCGGCTGGCCGCTGCGCACCCGGGATCGGGGCTGACCGCCTCCACCCGCGCGCTCTACCGCGACCTCGCAGCCGCCGCCGACCGCACGCCGACCGAGCTGGCCCGAGCGGTGGCCGCCTGGCGGCAGGGCGGCCGCGCCGCCCTCGCGGTGCTCGAAGAACCATGGGACCCGCCCGCCGGAGCCTTCGACCGGGCCCGCCCCGCCCTGGCGGCCGCCGGCCTGCCGTCCTTCCGCCCCTGGCGCAACCATCTGTCCACCGACGCCGTCCAGCTCCGTTTCGGCCGCGACGGCCTCTGGTACGGCTATGAGTCGGACCGGGACCGCGAGGACTGGTGGCCCCGGGGGACGCCCGACGCGGACCCCGTCGGAGCGCTCTCCACCCTGCTGGAGAGATGAGAGCGGGAAAGCGCCTCCGCCGGGAGAACACCTCCGCCCCGGTCGGCGTGTGCCGACCGGGGCGGAGCAAGACGGCCGGGGCGCCGGCCGCCTCGTCAGACGGGAGCCGTCCCGTCAGGCGAGCGAGGCCAGAGCCTGGTTGAAGGTCTGCGACGGACGCATGACGGCCGATGCCTTGGCGACCTCGGGCTGGTAGTAGCCGCCGATGTCGGCCGGTGAGCCCTGCACCGCGAGCAGCTCGTCGACGATGGTCTGCTCCTGCTCGGTCAGCGTCTTGGCGAGCGGGGCGAACGCCTCGGCGAGCTGTGCGTCGTCCGTCTGCTTCGCCAGCTCCTGCGCCCAGTACAGCGCCAGGTAGAAGTGGCTGCCGCGATTGTCGATGCCGCCCAGGCGGCGGCTCGGCGACTTGTCCTCGTTGAGGAACGTCGCCGTGGCACGGTCCAGGGTGTCCGCGAGCACCTGGGCGCGCGCGTTGCCCGTGGTCTGCGCCAGGTGCTCGAAGCTGACCGCGAGTGCCAGGAACTCGCCGAGGCTGTCCCAGCGCAGGTAGTTCTCCTTGACCAGCTGCTGGACGTGCTTGGGCGCGGAGCCGCCGGCGCCGGTCTCGAACAGCCCGCCGCCGTTCATCAGCGGGACGACCGAGAGCATCTTGGCGCTGGTGCCCAGCTCCAGGATCGGGAACAGGTCGGTCAGATAGTCACGCAGCACATTGCCGGTGACGGAGATCGTGTCCTCGCCGCGGCGGATCCGCTCCAGTGAGAACTTCGTCGCCTCGACCGGCGACAGGATCTCGATCTGCAGGCCCTGGGTGTCGTGCTCGGGCAGGTAGGCCCTGACCTTCTTGATCAGCTGGGCGTCATGGGCGCGGCCCTCGTCCAGCCAGAAGACGGCCGGGTCGCCGGTCGCACGGGCGCGCGTGACGGCGAGCTTCACCCAGTCCTTGATCGGCGCGTCCTTGGTCTGGCACATGCGGAAGATGTCGCCCGCGCTCACCGTCTGCTCCAGCACCACGTCGCCGGACTCGTCGACGACCCGCACCGTGCCGGTGGCCGGGATCTCGAAGGTTTTGTCGTGGCTGCCGTACTCCTCGGCCTTCTGCGCCATCAGGCCGACGTTCGGCACCGAGCCCATCGTCGCCGGGTCGAAGGCGCCGTTCGCCCTGCAGTCGTCGATGACGACCTGGTACACGCCCGCGTAGCTGCTGTCGGGCAGGACGGCGAGGGTGTCGGCCTCCTGGCCGTCCGGCCCCCACATGTGGCCGGAGGTGCGGATCATGGCCGGCATGGAGGCGTCGACGATGACGTCGCTCGGCACATGCAGATTGGTGATGCCGCGGTCGGAGTCGACCATCGCCAGGGCCGGGCCCTCGGCGAGCTCGGCGTCGAAGGACGCCTTGATCTCCGCACCGTTCTGCAGCGACTCAAGACCCTTGAAGATGCCGCCGAGGCCGTCGTTCGGGCTCAGGCCGGCCGCGGCGAGCGCCTCGCCGTGCTCGGCGAAGGTCTTCGGGAAGAAGGCCCGCACCACATGACCGAAGATGATCGGGTCGGAGACCTTCATCATCGTGGCCTTCAGGTGCACGGAGAACAGCACGCCCTCGGCCTTGGCACGCGCCACCTGGGCCGCGAGGAACTCACGCAGCACCGCCACGCGCATCACTGAGGCGTCCACGACCTCGCCCGGCAGCACCGGCACGGACTCGCGCAGCACGGTCGTGCTGCCGTCGTCGCCCGCCAGCTCGATGCGCAGCGAACCCGCCTTGGCGACGACCGCGGACTTCTCGGTCGAGCGGAAGTCGTCGGCCGTCATATGCGCGACATTGGTCTTGGAGTCCGCCGTCCACGCGCCCATGCGGTGCGGGTGGGACCTGGCGTAGTTCTTCACCGACGCCGGAGCCCGGCGGTCGGAGTTGCCCTCGCGCAGCACCGGGTTCACGGCGCTGCCCTTGACCTTGTCGTAACGGGCGCGGATCTCCCGCTCCTCGTCGGTCTTCGGGTCGTCCGGGTAGTCCGGCAGCGCGTAGCCCTGCTGCTGCAGCTCGGCGACGGCCGCCTTCAGCTGCGGAATCGAGGCCGAGATGTTCGGCAGCTTGATGATGTTGGCGCCGGGAGTCCTGGCCAGTTCGCCGAGCTCGGCGAGCGCGTCGTCGATCCGCTGGTCCTCCTCCAGACGCTCCGGGAAGCCGGCGATGATCCGGCCCGCGAGGGAGATGTCACGGGTCTCCACACGGACCCCGGCCGTCGAGGCGTACGCCTGGATCACCGGCAGGAACGAATGCGTCGCCAGGGCCGGCGCCTCGTCGGTGTGCGTATAGATGATGGTCGAGTCAGTCACCGGGTGCTCCGCTCCACGTCTCCGCATCTGCAACATTGCTCGACATCAAGATATCCCGTGGACCGCTGTTGCTCGACAGGTGCCCTGGCCCCCCTCTCGGGCCGAGCACGGACTGTTGTCCAGCGTGTGCGCATGGCAACCGCCGCACCCGGTTCCGCGCCCCTGGACGACCTCACCGGCGAGCTGCTCGCCGACCCCTACGCGGTCTACGCCCGGCTGCGCGAGACCGGCCCCGTGGTCCGTGTCTCCGGCCCGGACGGAACCCACCGGCCCCGACCGCCTGGACCTCGACCGGGACACGGCAGGCCATCTGGCGCTCGGGCACGGCATCCACTACTGCCTCGGCGCACCGCTCGCCCGGCTGGAGACCGAGATCGCCCTTGCCGAACTGCTCGGCCGGTTCCCGCAGCTGGCCCTCGACGCCCCGTACGAGGACCTGCGGGTGGCGCCCCTCGACCCGCGCCCGGGGCCTGCTCGCCCTGCCCGTGCGGTGGTGACGGGTCCTGCCCTCTGACCAGAGGTCCGGCCGAGTAACCTCCACACCACCGATGCCGACCGGATGCCACCCGTACCTGGGAGACGCGATGGACTCTGCTGACCTGGTCGTGGAGGGTTGCACGGCGCTGGTGCACACGGAGCGTGATGAGATCCGGTTCGTCGACGACGCCGGGATCGTCGTGCGCGGCGGGGTCATCGTGTCGGTGGCCTCCGCCCGCGAGACGGCCTCGACACCCGCCGTGCAACGGATCGACGGGCGGGGGCAGCTCGCCATGCCGGGCCTGATCAACTGCCACACCCACTCGCCCATGACCGCATTGCGGGGCGTCGCCGAGGACCTGCCCGTCGAGAAGTGGTTCAACGACTGGATCTGGCCGATCGAGTCCAATCTCACTGACCGGGCAGTGGAACTCGGTGCCCTGCTGGCCTGCGCCGAAATGATCAGAGGCGGCGTGACCTGCTTCGCGGACCACTACTTCGCCATGCACAGGGTCGCGGCCGCCGTGGAACGCAGTGGGCTGCGTGCCTGTCTCGGCTGGGCCTTCTTCTCCAGCCAGGGGCCCGAGGGCCTCGCCCGGTCGCTTGACTTCGCGCTCAGTGTGCGGGGCGCGGCAGCCGGCCGGATCACCACCGCACTCGCCCCGCACGCCCCGTACACCGTGGACGAGAAGGACCTCGCCCGGACGGCGGTGCTCGCCCGCGAGCACGGGCTGCTCGTCCATCTCCACGCGGCGGAGAACGCGGCGCAGACCGAGAACAGCCTCAGCCGCCACGGCCGCACCCCCGTTCAGGTCCTCGACCGGGCCGGGCTGCTCGACGGCGATCTGCTCCTCGCCCATGCGACCGGTGTCACCGAGGACGACATCGGGCTCCTGGGGCGGGCGAAGGGGCGAATCGCGGTGGCCACCGCGCCCAGGGGGTACCTCAAATTCGGCTGGGACACCACACCGGTGCGGGCCCTGGCCGCCGCGGGCATCCCCGTCGGGCTGGCCACCGACGGCGCCGCGTCGAACAACACCCTGGACGTGTGGGAGAGCATGGAACTCACCGCGCTTGTGCAGAAATCGGCGGAGCGCGACCCGACCTGGCTGACCGCACGTCAGGCGCTCGACCATGCCACCGTGCAGAGCGCTCGGGCGGTCGGGCTCGGCGGCGAGATCGGCACACTGGCCCCGGGTCGGCGTGCCGATCTCATCCTGGTCGACCTCACCGGCCCGCACGTCCAGCCGCTGCATGACCTTGCGGCTGCCCTTGTGCACAGCGCACGCTCAGCCGATGTGCGCACCACGGTCGTCGACGGCCGCGTCCTGATGCGGGACCGGCGGCTTCTCACCGTGGACGTGCCCGCCGTGGCGGCCGAACTCGGCGAACTGCTCCCGGCGCTGACCCGGCGCGTCGCAGGCCGCCGCATCCAGGACTACGAAGGGTGACGGCCAGTTCGAAAGGCCGCCCACTCGATGGAGTGAAAGGCGTATGTGACAAACCCGCTCGGCACCTCGTGGCGTTATCCGGGTGTGGGCAGTTGCTGCCCGTGAACTTCTTCTGAAGGCAGGAAAACCCCATGAGGAAAGCTCACCGAAAGGCTCGCAGGCAACTGGCGGTCGCAGCGCTCACCGGCGGTGCGCTCGCCGTGGCGGGGTCGGCGCACGCCGACTCCCAAGCCGGGGGCGGCGCGGCCGGTTCGCCCGGCGTGCTGGCGGGCAACACGGTCCAGCTTCCGGTGAACGTCCCGCTCAACGTCTGCGGAAACACCGCCAATGTCGTCGGACTGCTCAACCCGGCAGCCGGAAACGCCTGCGTCAACAAGGACCGCGCGGCGCGGGGCAGCGGAACCGGCGCCGACGCCGAAGGCAGCAGAACGGGTTCCCCGGGAGCCGTCTCCGGCAATGGCGTGCAGCTGCCGGTCGATCTGCCCGTCAATGTCAGCGGCAACACCGTGAATGTCGTCGGCAACGGCAATGCCGCCATGGGCAACTCCTCGTCCAACGGCACGGACGAGCCTCCGGTACGTCCGCGGCCGGCCACTCCGCCGAAGGCGGCGGAGCCCCGGCCCGAGTCCCCGAAGCCGTCCGTGCTCGCCGAGACCGGCGCGGGCTCGACCGCCTCTCTGGCCCTGCCGGCGGGTGCCGCGCTTCTCCTCGGCGGCCTGGTCCTCTACCGCCGCTCCCGTCCCGCGGCGGCTGCCGTACGGGTGTCGCGGCAGCGCTGAGACGCCGCCCGGCCCGTCCTCAAAGGCCCCGGACGGCGGTCGCGACGGCTCCGCAACCTGGACGCCGCTACGGTGACGTCCCTGCCCCGGCGCGCCAGGACGTCAGCACCGCGTCGATCGCCGACGCCACCTGCGACCGTGCCGCCCGACGGGAGACCCCCGCCATCAGCAGTGCGTCGTACTCGGTGTCGAGATGCCGCACGGAAGCCCGCACCGCCGCCGTCACCGCGCCTTCCTCCAGGGAACGGCCCGCGGCGGTACGGCCCACCCGGCCGCTTCCGCGCACCGAGGTGTGCCTGGCGATCTCGTGGGCGCGCTCCTGAGGGCAGTGCGGAAAGAGCCGCAGGATCTCGCGGAGGAGCGCCCCGGTGAACCGCACATCCTCGGCCGCCCGCCGCAGGGCGTCCCGCTCCCTGCGGCGGGCCCGGGCCTCCGCGTCCGCGAGGCACGACGCCTCCGCCGTGGTCAGCGCCGCCTCCTCGACGAGCAGGCCCTGACGTTCATAGCGACCGCGGCGGCGGTTGAAGCGGACGACGACCGCGTACAGCGAACTCGCCTCACGGGCCCGTCGGGTGAGGGCGGCGCTGCCCCGCGGCAGATAGACCAGATGGGCGAGGTCCGCGCAGTCCAGGCACACCGGAGCGTTGAACTCCAGCACATGGAGCGGCAGCGGCCCCTGGCGGCACTCCGCGCAGTGCGGCCGCCTCCGCGGCTCGATCACCACCAGATCCATGCCGGGAACGTACCCAGGCCACCCGACGCCTACGGATGGTCGATTAATCGTTCGAGGTTGTCGGTGCGGATTGCTAGGTTGACCGACGTGGCGAAACTCAATCAGATCATCGCAGTGGAGAAGGGCGTCAAGTCCAAGGCGCACCAGGACCTGACGGCGGCCCACCACGGCCTCCAGAAGCCCGCGCTGCTCGTCGGCATCTCCCGCACGTACCAGCCCAAGGACGAGGAGGGCGAGCAGTTGCCGCCCGAGTCCACCAGGGTCCAGGTCAAGGCGGAGGACGCGCTGCGCGACACCGCGAAGACGCTGACCCGGCTGTTCGATGTGACCGCCACCAAGGACTGGGCCAACTGCGCCGCCCGCGCGGATGTGACGGTGGACGGGCGAGTGCTGCTCGGCGAAGTGCCGGTGGCCTATCTGCTCTTCCTGGAGAAGCAGCTTGCGGACCTCAACACGTTCGTGCGCAAACTCCCCGTCCTCGACGCCTCGGAGTCCTGGACCCAGGACCCGTCGACCGACGCATGGAAGACGGAGGCCGTGCGCACGGTCCGCACGAAGAAGGTGCCGCGCAACCATGTCAAGGCGGAGGCCACCGACAAGCACCCGGCCCAGGTGGAGGTGTACTACGAGGACATACCCGTCGGCTACTGGACGACGGTGAAGTTCTCCGGGGCCCTCCCGGCCCGCCGGGTCAACGAACTGCTGGACCGTGTGGAGAAGCTCCAGCAGGCCGTGAAGTTCGCCCGAGAGGAGGCGAACGGCACGGAGGTCGTCGACCAGCGGGTGGGCGACGCCGTGTTCGGCTACCTGTTCGGGTAGCCTTGCAGACTCCTCGGCCGCCTGTGTGCGGCCGGGGTGCGCGAGGAGCGCAAGCTGACGCTGAAGCTTGTCGTGATCGTGCGGTTCCAGTGGAGGTTCGAGTCCTCCTCCCGGCACTCGACGGGCCGGGGTAGCCCAACCTGGCAGAGGCAGACCGCCGTCAATCTCAGACTATTGCTCCAGACTCAGCATTCGCCGCTCATCGCCGGATCGACCGGGGCCGGGCCCTGGGACGTCGAAATGCCGGTTCAACTCCGGCCCGCGCAGCTCGATGCGCGGTGGTCCAAAGGCAGGACGCGGCGACATGATGACTGACCCGGTCTCTCAAGCGTGCCGGCGTGTGATCGTGAGCGGCATCTACAGGGCTCGGGGGTTGGCTACGCCCCCGGGCCCGCTCCTGCGTCCGCTTCCGGCGCGACCGCCAAAGGCTGCGCGTCCGACGCCTTCCACGGACGGCCGCCGAGTGCCGTGACCGCCTCCGCGCCTGCCCGGCAGCCGTCCGCCGCCGCCCGTGCCGCGTCCCCGCCGGCCAGCCAGGCCGCCAGAAAAGCGCCGGTGAAGGCATCACCCGCGCCCGTGGAATCCACCGCCTGCGCCCGGATGCCGGGGACTCGGGCCGTGACCGCGCCGGACTGCGCCACCAGCGCGCCCCGCGCGCCCAAAGTGACCACGGTCAACGGGACGATCCGGCTGAGCTTCGCCGCGGCGTCTGCCGCGTCCGGAAGGCCGGTGAGCAGCCGGGCCTCGTCGGCGTTCGGGAGCAGGACGTCCACGCCGTCGATCGCGGCCAGTGTGCGGTCCACCCCGAGCGCCGCGATGAACCCGGTGGAAGCCGGATCCACGCTCGTCGTCACACCCCGGCTGCGTGCCGTCTCCAGAGCGAGCCGGACCAGCCCGCGGCCTGCATCGGAGAACAGCAGATAGCCCGACACATGGAGATGCCCGATCCCCTCCAACAGCGAGGGCGACCAGTCTGCCGGCGCCAGGCGCAGCGCTGCGCCGTTGTCAGTGAGGAACGTCCGCTCGGCTGTCGCGTCCACAAGCGCGATCACCGTTGCGGTGGGTGCGTCCCGGTCGGCGACCAGGAGCGGCCGCACCCCCGCTGCCAGCAGCTGCCCCTCGTGCCAGGCCGCGTCGCCGGCCCCCACCTGCGCGAGGACGCGCACATCGGTCAGGCCCCAGCGAGCCGCCCAGCAGGCCGCGTTCGCGCCCGCACCGCCCGGCAGGATCCTGATGACCGCCTCCGTGTCGGTCCCGCGGGCCAGCGGTGCGCGGTGGAGGGCGACGACGTCCGTGACGACGTCCCCCGCCACCAGCAACCCGCCGCCGGTGCTCTCCTGTTCGCTTCTCCGCTCGCTCGGCGGAGTGCCGGGAGTCGTTGCCCTCTGCTGCCCGGCTGCCTCGCGCGCGTCGCTTGGGGTGTTTGTCTGTTCGCTTCTCCGCTCGCTCGGCGGAGTGCCGGGAATCGTTGCCCTCTGCCGCCCGGCTGCCTCGCGCGCGTCGCTCACTGGGCGGCCGCGATGTGCGCGGCCAGCCGTGCGTTTCCGCGGACGGCCGCCAGATTGGCCTCCAGCGACGCGCCCTCGGTGCGGCGCATCAGATGGTCCAGCAGGAAGGGGGTGACGGCCTGTCCGCTGATCCCCCGCTCCCGGCACTCGTCGAGCGCCTCCGCCAGCACCCTGTCGTGCAGTTGGGGATCGAGCTGCTCGTCCTCAGGGACCGGCTGCGCGACAATCAGCGCCGATTCGGGTCCGCCGAGCCTCTCCTGAGCGTGCATCACCGCCGCCACCTCCGCCGGGGACCGGACCGTCCAGTCGACGGGCTCTCCCGAGGACCGCAGATAGAAGCCGGGGAACCGGTCGACCCCGTAGCCGAGGACGGTCACGCCCAGCGTCTCAAGCCGCTGCAACGTCGCCGGCACGTCGAGGACGGACTTCACCCCCGCGCATACGACGGTGATCCCGGTCTGCGCGAGCAGCCGCAGATCGGCCGACTCGTCATGGGTCTCCGTCCACTCGCGGTGCACGCCGCCCAGGCCACCGGTGGCGAAGACCCGGATCCCCGCCCGCGCGGCCAGGAAGGCCGTCGCCGAGACGGTCGTCGCCCCGCTCGCCCGGGCAGCCAGCGCGGGCGCCAGGTCACGGTGGCCGAGCTTGCGTACGGAGTCGTCCGCGGCAACCCGCTCCAGCTGGTCCTTGTCCAGCCCGACGCGTACCTGTCCGTCCAGTACGGCGATGGTGGCGGGAACCGCCCCTCCGGCCCGTACGAGCGCCTCCAGTTCCTCGGCGACGGTCAGATTGCGCGGCCGCGGCAGCCCGTGGGCGATGATCGTCGACTCAAGGGCGACGATCGGACGCCTGTCGGCCAGCGCTTCCTGTACTTCCTCGGTGAGCAGCATGTCCCATCCCTGGCACGGCGACCGGCGGCTCAAACGTCTGTCCGGCCGTCATGGGTGCGGCGGTGTATCCCGGGCGTCCGGTTAAGGTGACCCGCCATGACGACTTTTGATCCGACGGCGCCGTCCTTCGTTGTGCATATTGCGGATGTGGAGCTGGAGCCCGAGCCCCTTGACCCCGTACAGATCCTCTCCGGGGAGCCGGTGGTGAGCGGCAAGGTGCTGTGGGAGTCCGCCGACGGAACCCAGCTGCGGGGCATCTGGCAGATCACCCCGGGCGTGGTGACGGACACGGAGGCCGACGAGCTGTTCGTCGTGGTGAGCGGGCGCGCCACGATCGAGGTGGAAGGCGGCGAGACGCTCGACGTCGGGCCCGGCGACGCGTGCGTACTGCGCGAGGGCGATCGCACGACGTGGACGGTGCACGAGACGCTGCGCAAGGCGTACCACATCAGCCTCTGAGCACCGGCCGGCTCAGAGGCCGGCCGGTTCGCCGGACTTGTCCGCGGCCGAGGGTGCGGCGCCGAGCGCGCGCCGCACCGCCAGTGCCGCCATCGGCAGCAGCAGGCAGGCGCCGATCAGATTGAGCCAGCCGTAGCCCGCCTGGGAGACGATCAGCCCGGCTGCCGCGCCGCCGATGCCCGCGGTGGTGTTCATCGTCAGATCCGAGAGTCCCTGCACCGCGGCTCGGGCCGGTTGCGGCACCGAGTCGGTCAGCAGTGTGGAACCGGCAACCAGACCCGCCGACCAGCCCAGCCCAAGAAGGAACAGGCCCGTCGCGGTCTGCCCGTGGCTCGCCCCCGCGGTGCCGGAGAGCAGTGCCGCCATGGACAGCAGCGCAACCGCCAGCCCGATCACCGAGAGCCGCCCGATGCGGTCGGCGAGCCAGCCCATCAGCGGGGAGAAGGCGTACATGCCGGCGATATGTCCGCTGATCACCAGGCCGATCAGCTCGATCCCCGCTCCGTGGTGGCTCAGGGCGACCGGAGTCATCGACATGATCGACACCATGGCCGTGTGCGACGCGGCGACGGTGACCAGCGCGAGCCGGGCGAGCGGGGACTCACGCACCGCCCGCAGCCCGGCCTTCAGGGAACGGCCGGCCGGGGACTGGTCGGCCGCCGGAGCCATCGCGCGCGCCGTCAGCAGCGGGTCCGGGCGCAGCAGCGCCAGAACCAGCACGGCGGAGACGATGAACACCCCCGCGGCCCATACGAAAGGCCCTGCGGCCATGGGTATGCCGAGCCCCGACACGCTGCGGCCCGCGGGCGCTGCGACATTGGGACCGAGAACGGCGCCGATCGTCGTCGCCCATACGACGGTCGAGATCGCCCGGCCGCGTCGCTCGGGCTCCGCGAGGTCTGCCGCCGCGAAGCGGGCCTGCAGATTCGCCGACGAGCCCGCCCCGAACGCCGCCATGCCGATCAGCAACAGCGGGAAGCTGCCGATGAGGGAGGCGAGGACGACCACGCCCGCGCCGAGCGCTCCGATCAGATAGGCGAGAACCAGCCCCGGCCGCCGCCCCCGTGCGGTCATCACCGCGGCCAGCGGCATGGACAGCAGCGCGGTCCCCGCCACCATGGCGGTGGGCGCGAGCCCGGACATCGCCTCCGAGCCGCTCACATCCTGAGCCAGCACCGCCGCGAGCGCGATGCCGATCGCCACGCCGAGTCCGCCGAGTATCTGACTGGCGATGAGCACGGCCGTGATGCGTCGGCGCAGCGCGGGCAGCGCGCCGTCGGCAACGCGATGGGCGTCCTCGGCGGTCTGCGACATCCCCGACGAAGCGTCCCCGGGGGGCCGGGCGTCCTCTGCCGTGCTCATTGGACCGGTTCCGGAGTGCGGGCGCGGGCGCCGGCGGGTATGTAAGGCACGTCAACGGTCATGGTCACTGACGCAGTGTGCCAGCCCCGTCTCATGCACGGCACTGTGTTCCGTCGCACTTCCACCCCTTCCGGCAGGTTTCCCGGCCCCGTTCCCCGGCCCTGTTTCCGGTCCCGCCCTCCCCGCGCCTCAGAACAGCGGCTGGGGCAGCACCCCCTCCAGCGCCAGCAGCTTCCTCTTGGTCTCCAGCCCGCCCCCGAAGCCGCCCAGTCCGCCGTCCGTCTCCACCACCCGATGACACGGCACCACCACCGGAAGGGGATTGGAGCCCATCGCCGCGCCCACGGCCTGGGCCGCCCCGGGCTCCCCGACCCGCGACGCCAGGTCCCCGTAGCCCACCACCGCTCCGTACGGCACATCCGCCGCCAGCCTCTGCAGCACCTGGCGGTTGAAACCGGCGGACAGCGACCAGTCGAGCGCCAGTCCAAACGACCTCAGCTCTCCCGCGAAATACGACCGGAGCTGACGTATCGGCTCCGCCAGCCGTCCCGACGCCCGCTCCACCGGGTCGGCGGCCAGCCGCCGCGCCAGTCGGCCGAGCGCCTCCTCGTGCATCCGCCCACGGGCGTGGAAGACGACGCTGGCCAGACCGGTGCCCGTCGCGGCGAGCAGCAGCGGCCCGATGTCCGTATGCAGCACCGACCACTCGAAGACGGTCCGGTCGGGACTCTCCTGGGAGATCATGCGAACCACCGTACGGCCCGCCACTGACAACGAGGCCGCGCAGGCGGCGTCAGCGCCCTTCGACCGCGTCGCGGACCACGTCGGGCTTGTTGGTGATGATGCCGTCCACGCCGAAGCCCCGCACGCTGACCGCGCCCTCCGCGTTGTTCACCGTCCAGGTGCTGACCCGCAGCGGCTTGTCGTGGGGGCCCTTGAGCCGGTGGACCGCGGCCACGTAGTCGGCCGTCAGCGAGGTGTGGCTGGGATTGATCTGATCGGTGAACTCCGCGTACGCGGGCAGTTCCGAGACCGGGGGCTTGCCCAGGAAGCCGGTGACGACGTCCGGCCTCGCACGGTGCACGGCCCGCACGGTGTCCACCCCAAAGCTCTGCACCACCAGCCGGTGCCGTACATGGCCGCGGTCCAGCCAGCCTTCCTCACCGAGCACGCGCAGGGCGTCGTGCTCGATGCCCGGGTAGAGCTCCGGCTTCTTGATCTCCAACAGCAGCTTCTGGCCGTTGTGCTCGACCCGGTCCAGATACTGCGTCAGCGTGGGCACGCGCTGGCCCGTCCACTCCTCGCCGAACCAGCTTCCGGCGTCCAGAGTCGCGATCTCCGCCGCCGTGAAGTCCCCGACCTTCCAGGGCGAGCGTTCCGGGAAGCGCTGCTCCGCATCCGTGGTCCTGGCCAGCGAGTCGTCATGGACCACCACCAGCACGCCGTCCTTGGTGCGCTGCACATCGTTCTCGACCCAGTCGAACCCCATGAAGGCCGCGGCGTCGACGGCGGCGAGGGTGTTCTCCGGGGCATAGGCGGACGCTCCGCGATGGGCGATCACGACGGGTCGGCGTCCGTAGCCCTCCCGGGCGAGCGGGGTGGCGGAGGCGTGCGCCACGGCGGGGGAGCCCGTCGCTGCGGCTGCTGCGCGCGCGGCCGCCGCGGTGGACAGGGAGCCGACCGGGGCGCAGCCGGGCAGCACCAGTGTGGTGAGGCCGGCGGTCACAGCCGCGGCAGCGGCAGGGCGTGAGTGCACTGGGACTCCTCGCGTTGTCGCTACGGCGGTCTGCCGATACGGCTGTGGCCAGGTCGTGTCGTCACAGTCCCGTACAGCTTGGCAGCAGGGCGTCAACGGTGGACAGGCGGAGTATGGCCGCAGGGTGAACGGATTCACCCCATCGGGATCACGTGTCCGTTTCTGTATCGACAAATCTCCGCTCAAATGTTTGCCAGCCGGGCGGAGAGTCATACCCTCGCCCCGAACCAGACATCCCGTCAGGGGATCCGGCCGGGGACCGGGTCGGGCGGGATCGCGGGGGGACCACCAGGGGCGAAGGGCGAGGGGATGCAGGGCACTGTGGACGGATTCAGCTATGGGCTGGTCACGCCCGTGGCGGGGTATGTGATGGCCTGCCTCGGCGGGGCCCTCGGCCTGCGCTGCACCACCCGCTCCGTGCGCACCGGGCGCTCCTTCAAGCCCGGCTGGCTGGCCCTGGGCGCTGCGTCGATCGGCTCCGGCATCTGGACCATGCACTTCATCGCGATGATGGGGTTCTCCGTCGCCGAGACGCAGGTCAACTACGACAGGCCGACGACCTTCGCCAGCCTCGCCGTCGCCATCGTGATGACCGGCATCGGGATCTTCATCGTCGGCTACCGCGGCGCGACCCGCATGGCCCTGGTCACCGGAGGCACGATCACCGGCCTCGGGGTGGCCACCATGCACTACCTCGGCATGGCGGCGATGCGGCTGGACGGCCGCGTCGAATACAACACCTTGATCGTCGCTCTGTCCGTGGTGATCGCCGTCGTGGCCGCCACCACCGCGCTGTGGGCCGCCGTGTCGATCCACGGCTTCCCGGCCAGCCTCGGGGCCAGCCTGGTGATGGGCGTGGCTGCCAGCGGCATGCACTACACCGGGATGGCGGCCGTCAGCGTCCATCTGCACACCGCACCCGGCCCCGCGCCGCCCGGCGACTCGGCCGCCGCCCTGCTGGCCCCGATGCTCATCGGTCCCGCGGTCTTTCTGCTGCTCGCCGGCGTGGTGGTGATGTTCGACCCGCTGCTGGTGACGGGGGAGCCGGAACGGCGTACGGGCGTCGCCGGGGACTCCCGCCCAGGGGTGCCCGCCGCCTCCCGGCAGCCCCGGCAGAGGGGTCGGGAACCGGCCGGCTGGGCCGTCGGCCGGGGTCCGCGCCAGGGCCGCGGGGGCCGCTGATCCACTGCCGTGGCGCCGTCCGCGGCCCCGGTTGTCAGTGGTGGGTCGTACGGTGGTTCCATGCGGCCCGTTACCCAGATCGAACGTACGGTGGCGCCCTTCGAGGTCGTCAGCCCCTACCGGCCCAGCGGCGACCAGCCGACGGCCATCGCCGACCTCGAGCGGCGTATCCGCGCGGGTGAGGAGGACGTCGTCCTGCTCGGCGCGACCGGCACGGGCAAGTCGGCGACGACCGCCTGGATGATCGAGCGGCTTCAGCGCCCGACCCTGGTGATGGCGCCCAACAAGACCCTGGCCGCCCAGCTGGCGAACGAGTTCCGCGAGCTCCTGCCCAACAACGCCGTCGAGTACTTCGTCTCCTACTACGACTACTACCAGCCCGAGGCGTACGTCCCGCAGTCGGACACCTATATCGAGAAGGACTCCTCGATCAACGAAGAGGTGGAGCGGCTGCGGCACTCGGCGACGAACTCCCTGCTCACCCGCCGGGACGTGGTCGTGGTCGCCTCCGTCTCCTGCATCTACGGCCTGGGCACTCCGCAGGAGTACGTGGACCGGATGGTTCCGCTCAAGATCGGGGACGAGATCGACCGGGACCAGCTGCTGCGGCGCTTCGTCGACATCCAGTACACGCGCAACGACACCGCGTTCACCCGCGGCACCTTCCGCGTCCGCGGCGACACCATCGAGATCTTCCCGGTCTACGAGGAACTCGCCGTCCGCATCGAGATGTTCGGCGACGAGATCGAGGCGCTGTCCACCCTCCATCCGCTCACCGGCGAGATCCTCAGCGACGACCAGTCGCTCTACGTCTTCCCGGCCAGCCACTACGTCGCGGGCCCGGAGCGCATGGAGAGGGCGATCAACGGCATCGAGCGGGAGCTCGAGGAGCGCCTCGCGGAGCTCGACAAACAGGGCAAGCTGCTGGAGTCCCAACGGCTGCGCATGCGCACCTCTTACGACATCGAGATGATGCGCCAGATCGGCTCCTGCTCCGGCATCGAGAACTACTCCATGCACTTCGACGACCGCTCGCCCGGCTCCCCGCCCAACACCCTCCTCGACTACTTCCCCGAGGACTTCCTCCTCGTCGTCGACGAGTCGCATGTCACCGTGCCCCAGATCGGCGCGATGTACGAGGGCGACGCCTCCCGCAAGCGGACGCTGGTCGACCATGGCTTCCGGCTGCCCTCCGCCCTCGACAACCGTCCGCTGAAGTGGGAGGAGTTCCAGGAGCGCATCGGCCAAACCGTCTATCTGTCCGCCACGCCCGGCCCTTACGAGCTCGCCCGCTCCGACGGCTTCGTCGAGCAGATCATCCGTCCGACCGGCCTGGTGGACCCGGAGGTCGTCGTCAAGCCCACCGAGGGCCAGATCGACGACCTGGTGCACGAGATCCGGGAGCGCACCGAGAAGGACGAGCGCGTACTGGTCACCACGCTGACCAAGAAGATGGCCGAGGACCTCACCGACTACTTCCTCGAGCTGGGCGTCCAGGTCCGCTATCTGCACAGCGACGTCGACACCCTGCGCCGGGTGGAGCTGCTGCGCGAGCTGCGCGCCGGCGAGTTCGACGTCCTCGTCGGCATCAACCTCCTCCGCGAGGGTCTCGACCTCCCCGAGGTGTCGCTGGTCGCCATCCTCGACGCCGACAAGGAAGGCTTTCTGCGCTCCGGCACTTCGCTGATCCAGACCATCGGCCGCGCGGCGCGCAATGTCTCCGGCCAGGTCCATATGTACGCCGACAAGGTCACCCCGGCGATGGAGAAGGCCATCGAGGAGACCAACCGCCGCCGCGCCAAGCAGATCGCGTACAACACCGAGCGGGGAATCGACCCGCAGCCGCTGCGCAAGAAGATCAACGACATCGTCGCCACCATCGCCCGCGAAGAGGTCGACACCGAGGAACTGCTCGGCACCGGCTACCGGCAGGTCAAGGAAGGCAAGGCCGGCAAGGGCGTCAAAGCGCCGGTTCCGGCCCTCGGCGCACCCGGCACGGGCGCGGCCGGTTCCACCAAGGCCGAGACGGCCGGCGTCGCGCTCACCGACCGGCCCGCGACCGAACTGGCCGGGATCATCGAGGAGATGACCGAGCGTATGCGCGCGGCCGCCGCCGAGCTGCAGTTCGAGGTGGCGGCTCGGCTGCGCGACGAGGTGAGCGAGTTGAAGAAGGAGCTCAGGCAGATGAAGGAGGCGGGCCTCGCCTGAGATCGGCACGTCCGTGTGTTGCAAGACCGACACAAAACCGTGCCGCACATGCTGTGTGATTCGTCCGACTGCGTAGGGTGCCAGACAACCGCACACACAGGCGGCGGCAATTCGGGAGAAGGGGACAGCGCGTGACGGTCAACATGACCAAGGGTCAGGCCATCAGCCTGCAGAAGAGCGACGGGGGAACCCTGACCGCCGTGCGGATGGGGCTCGGCTGGCAGGCGGCGCCGCGCCGCGGTCTGTTCGGCTCGCGTACCCGGGAGATCGACCTGGACGCCTCGGCGGTCCTGTTCGCCGACAAGCAGCCGGTGGACGTGGTCTTCTTCCGCCATCTCGTCAGCGACGACGGCTCCGTGCGCCACACGGGCGACAACCTGGTCGGCGGAGCGGGCTCCGGCGGCGACGACGAGGCCGTCCTGGTCGACCTCCAGCGGGTGCCGGTCCACATCGACCAGATCGTCTTCACAGTGAACTCCTTCACCGGCCAGACGTTCCAGGAAGTGCAGAACGCCTTCTGCCGCCTGGTCGACGAGACCAACGGCCAGGAGCTCGCCCGCTACACCCTCGACGGCGGTGGCCAGTTCACCGCGCAGATCATGGCCAAGGTCCACCGCTCCGGCGGCGGCTGGCAGATGACCGCCCTGGGCAACCCCGCCAACGGACGCACCTTCCAGGACCTGATGCCGGCGATCCTGCCGCTCCTGTAGCGGCGGCCGGACGCACACCGCGTGAACCCGCAGCTCCCGGAGGCATCGGCCGCCGGGAGCTGCCCCGCTTGCCACCGCCGCCGCGCAGCCTGACCGCGGCGCCGCCGAGCGCCCGGGGGCACCCCGAGCGCGTCGAGGAGGGGACGGAACCGATGACGGCCGAGCTGGTCCGGGGGCAGAACCACCCCTTGCACCACACCCGCCTGCAGATACGGGTATCGGCCGGCCGCCCGGTCGTGGCCCTGGCCACCTACGCCGACGACCGGCTGACGGTGCGCGACGAATGGATCGCCCATCCCGCGTCGCCCACGCTGCCGGGCCTCGACATCTCGAGCCCGGCCGCGCAGGCGCCGCAGTTCACCGTCGACCTGGACGCCCTGCCCGCACCGGCGCAGCAGGTGAACGTGCTGCTCGCGCTCCCCGAGGACTGTCGCCCGGGCGCCTTCGGAGCGGGCGCGGCCCCGTTCGTGGCCGTCACCGGCCAGGACGGCGTCGACATCGCCAGCTTCACCATCACCGGCCTGGGCGCGGAGACGGCGCTCGTCGCCGTGGAGCTCTACCGCCGTCAGAGCGCCTGGAAGGTCCGAGCGGTCGGCCAGGGCTACGCGGGAGGGCTCGCCGAACTGCTGGACGACCAGGGCGTCCTCCGGGCCCCGGAGAAGGCGGCAGGGATCGCCGCGGCGCTGCGGGAGTCGGCGGCGCCCGCGCCCCGCGCGGAACCGGCCCAGGTGCGCACCCGCGGTGACAGCCCGTACGACCACCCCGCACCGCCCGGCCCCGGCCGGCAGTCGCCGCCGGCGGCCCGCCAGGAGCCCGCCGCCCCGTCCGGGGCGGCGACGTCGGGTGCGCCGGGCGGGGAGACGGACGCGGGGC
>NZ_JADWYQ010000043.1 GCF_022414575.1 Streptomyces sp. MUM 178J
GCTGGCGGGTGCGGGCCGACCGCCCCGCGGCCGGGGCCCCGCAGCAGCTCTGGGACCAGGGCGAGGTGCGGACGGCACGGGGCGCGCGCAGCCTGGTGCTCGGCGTCGGACAGCCCGCCGCCCGGCTGCGCGAGCTCGCCGCCGACGCAGACCGGGCGGTCCCCGCCGTCTCGGCCGCATGGCCGCTGCCGTGGGCGCGCCGGGTGGTGGTCCTCGTCCCCGCCTCGCTGGACGGGATGGGCGGGCTGCTGGGTGCGCAGCCGGCCGCGTACCGGGGCATGGCGGCGGTGGCCGCCGGCGGGGCGGGGACTCCCGACCGGCTGATCGTCAACCCCGAGGCGTACGGGGAGCTCAGCGCGTACGGGCGCGAGGTGGTCCTCACCCATGAGGCCGCCCATGTCGCCACCCGCGCGGAGACGTCCGCGTCGACCCCCATGTGGCTCTCCGAGGGCTTCGCGGACTGGTCCGCCTTCCGCACCTCCTCCCGCCCCGCGCCGGACCTCGCCCCCGCCCTGACCCGCGCCGTCCGCCGGGGCGACCTGCCCGCGGCCCTGCCCGCCGACGCCTCCTTCGCCTTCGGCGGCCCTCCGGAGACCCTCGCGCTCGCCTACGAGGGCGCCTGGCTGGCCTGCGCCCTCATCGCGGACCGCTGGGGCGAGACCCGCCTGCGCGAGCTGTACCGGGCGGCGGGCGCGGGGGGAGTGGAGCATGGAGTACGGGAGGCGCTGGGCGTGACGGTGAGGACGCTGGAGACCCAGTGGCGGGCCTACACCCAAACCCGCCTGTCTCCCTGACCCTCGCAGCGCGGCCCCTTTCCCCACCGCCGCCCTGCCGGCGGTGCGGGCTTCGCCCCCTGCACCCCCGTGCCTCGGCCCCTGGCCTCCGCCCGGGCCCCGGCGAGGCCTTCGTACGCCCCGTTCCGGTCTCCGGGTGCCGGTCCTCCGTGGTTTGTGTTCCCGGGGGGGGCGTTGTGCGGCGTAGAGCTGCTGTTCCGGTGTGCGGGCCTTTCCCCGCCCGTTTTCTCCCGGTCGCTCTTTGCCGCCGTGCTTCGGCCCTGTGGGCTCCGCCCGGGGCCCAGGCGTGTCCTCGTGCGCCCGTTCCGGTCTCCGGGTGCCGGTCCTCCGTGGTTTGTGTTCCCGGGAGGGGTGTTGGCGGCGCGGAGCCGCCGCGTCGGGGGTGTGGGGCGGCAGCCCCGTCCCGCGCTCCCCCGGAGGGGGCTGGGGGCGGAGCCCCCAGTTACGGGAAGGGGCGGGGGAGGGGAGAAGCACGCCTCGAAGACCCCGCCTCCCCCCGCACCGCCTCCCCTCGCACCGCCTCCCCTCGCACCCCCGCCTTCCACAACCTCGCGCACGCCACCGCCGTCGCCGCCGCCAGCAGCCCGTTGCGGGCGACCAGCAGTCCGAGTCCCAGCGCGTCGCTCGCGACGACATGGCCGAAGAAGAAGGGGAACTCCAGCAGCGTCACCGCGGTCGCCGCCAGGACCAGCATCGCCGGCGGACCCATCCGGCTGGGGCGGAAGGTCAGGCACACCGCTGCCAGGCCGACGAGCCACAGCAGGTACTGCGGGCTGAGCACCCGGCTGGTCACGGTCAGGAGCAGCACCGCCGCGAACGCGGAGTCGCACACCGTGCTCGCCGTGAACCTGCGCGTCCGGACGCGCCACAGCACCAGCCAGGCCAGCGCCAAGGCGCTCAGCCCCAGTGAGAGGGCGCCGACCAGAGGCACATGCGGACCGAGGAACTCGACCGAGCCGTAGTTGAGCAGCACCTGGCCGTCCCAGCCGACGTGTCGGGCCACATGGAACACCAGTGCGCCGAGCGACTCGATCTCGATGCCCCGGTCGCGCTGGAAGGCGAGGAAGGCCAGCGCGCCGGGCGCCGCCGCGACCAGGAGGACCGTGAGCGCGGCCGCAGTGACCGCCGCGGTGGACCACGCGGCCCAAGCGGGCCGTCCCCGCCGCACGCCGACGACCAGAAGCGCCGGCCACAGCTTCAGCAGCGCCCCGACGGCCGCCAGCGCCCCCAGCGCCCGCGGCCTGCGCGCCCCCGCCAGCAGGGCGGCCACGGCGACGCCGGTCACCATCAGGTCGTAACGGGCGTATGCGGTCGGTCCGAGCAGCGGCACTCCGGCCGTCCACACCCATGCGCCCCGCGCCGACCGGCCCGGCCCGCCCGCGCCGGCGTACAGCAGCAGCCCGAGGACGGCCGCGTCGCACAGCAGGCACAGCGCGAAGAAGGCGGTCGCGTAGTCCAGGAACGGCAGCGTCCCGGGCGCGAGGACGGGCAGCGCGGCGCCGGGCGGATACTGCCAGGTGACGTCGTCCAGGGGATACGTTCCGCCGCGCAGCACCTCGTACCAGCCCCGGTAGATCACCGACACGTCGGAGGTGACGTCGGGGCCCGGCACGACGATCACTTTTAGAACGCACAGCAGCAGCGCCGCCCTGGTGAGCAGCCAGGCCCACACAAGCCACGGCTGGGTCCGGTATGCGCCGATCATGACGGCCATGATGCCGCCGCGGACGGCCCGGAGGCGGACAGGCGCGGCCGTTGGGTACTGTCGGCGGCGATGCACAAGACCCTGATCGTGACCAATGACTTCCCGCCCCGCCCCGGGGGCATCCAGGCGTTCCTGCACAATATGGCGCTGCGGCTGGACCCGGAGCAGATCGTGGTCTACGCCTCCACCTGGAAGCGGAGCCGCGAGGGCGTCGAGGCGACCGCCGCCTTCGACGCGGAGCAGCCGTTCACCGTCGTACGGGACCGTACGACCATGCTGCTGCCGACGCCGCGCGTGACCCGGCGGGCGGTGCAGCTGCTGCGCGAACACGGATGCGAGTCCGTGTGGTTCGGGGCGGCCGCCCCGCTGGGCCTGACGGCCCCGGCGCTGCGCGCGGCGGGCGCGCGGCGGATCGTGGCCACCACGCATGGCCACGAGGCCGGCTGGGCGCAGCTTCCGGCGTCCCGGCAGCTGCTGCGGCGGATTGGCGAGACCACGGACACGATCACCTATCTGGGTGAGTACACCCGTTCCCGGATCGCCGCCGCCCTCACCCCTGAGGCGGCCTCACGCATGGTGCAGTTGCCGCCCGGAGTCGATGAGAAGACCTTCCACCCCGGCTCGGGCGGCGATGGGGTGCGCGAGCGGCTGGGGCTCGCGGACCGGCCCGTGGTGGTGTGCGTTTCGCGGCTGGTGCCGCGTAAGGGCCAGGACACGCTGATCCGTGCGATGCCGGCGATCCTGGCGGAGGTCCCGGACGCCGTTCTGCTGGTCGTGGGCGGCGGCCCGTATGAGAAGGAGCTGCGCGGGCTGGCGCGGGAAACCGGGGTGGCCGGGTCGGTGCGGTTCACCGGCGCGGTGCCGTGGGAGGAGCTGCCCGCCCACTACGGCGCGGGTGACGTGTTCGCGATGCCGTGCCGCACGCGTCGGCGAGGCCTGGACGTGGAGGGCCTTGGCATCGTCTATCTGGAGGCCTCCGCGACCGGTCTGCCGGTCGTCGCGGGCGACTCGGGCGGTGCCCCGGACGCCGTGCTCGACGGCGAGACGGGCTGGGTGGTCCGGGGCGGCGCGCCCGGGGAGGCGGCCGAGCGGATCCTCAAGCTGCTGGACGACCCCGAGCTGCGGCGCAGCATGGGCGAGCGGGGCCGTGCCTGGGTCGAGGAGAAGTGGCGCTGGGATCTGCTGGCCGAGAAGCTCCGCACACTCCTGTAGAAACCGGCCGCATCCCGGTTTGTGACGGTTGTGTTAAACACCTCGCTGAGCTGCGTCAAAGCTTTTTGACGGGCAGTCAGTTCCGGCCGTGCGCGGCATATGGGCGGAATTCTGAATTCCGCCCATGCTCCGGCTATGAACCCGAAACTGACACGCCGTCACCTTATCGGTCTGGCCGCCCTCCAGACGGCGGCCTCCCTCGGCTTGACCCGCATCGGCCCCGCATCCCGCCGCACCGGCGCCCAGAGGTCCGCCGACTACGCCCCCGCCGTCGTGATCGGCTCCGGCTACGGCGCGTCCGTGGCCGCCCTGCGTCTCGCGGAGGCGGGCGTGGACACCCTCGTCCTCGAAATGGGCCGCCTGTGGAACACCCCCGGCCCGGACGGCAAGGTGTTCTGCTCCACCGGCGCGCCCGACCACCGCTCCATGTGGTTCCGCGGCCGCACCGAGGCCCCGCTCGCGACCTTCCTCTGGCTGGACGTCGTCAACAAGGACATCACCCCCTACCCCGGCGTACTCGACCGGGTGGCCCATCCGGACATGGCCGTCTACGTCGGCCGCGGCGTAGGCGGCGGCTCACTGGTCAACGGCGGTATGGCCGTCACCCCGCCGCGCTCGTACCTCACCGAGGTCCTCCCGCAGATCGATGCGGCGCGCATGTACGACACCTACTTCCCACGCGCCCGTGCCGCGCTGGGTGTCAACACGGTCGACCCCGCCTGGTTCGAGTCGACCAAGTGGTACCGCTTCTCCCGGATCTCCCGCAGACACGCCCGGAACGCCGGGCTGCGCACCGTCTTCGTCCCCAGCGTCTACGACTTCGCCCACATGGAGCGCGAGGCGTCCGGGCAGGCGCCGAAGTCCGCGCTGGCGGGCGAGGTCATCTACGGCAACAACCACGGCAAGCGCAGTCTCGACAAGACCTATCTCGCCGCCGCCCTCGGCACCGGCCGCGTCGTCATCGCCACCGGCTGCCGGGCGAGATCCATCCGCAGGGAACCCGACGGCTCCTACGTCGTCACCGCCGACCGCACCGACGACTCCGGGCGCACCGTCGAGACCAGGGAGGTCGGCTGTGCCCGGCTGTTCCTCGGGGCGGGCAGCCTCGGCACCGCGGAACTCCTGGTGCGCGCCCGCGAGACGGGCACCCTGCCCGGCCTCGACGACGAGGTCGGCCGCGGCTGGGGCCACAACGGCAATGTGATGACGGCGCGCGCCAACCACCTCTGGGACACCGTCGGCGCCTGCCAGGCGACCATGCCCGTGCTGGGCATCGACGACTGGGCCAACCCGGCCTGCCCGGTGTTCGCCGAGGTCGCGCCGCTGCCCATGGGGTTCGAGCACTGGATCAGCCTCTATCTGGCGATCACCAGAAACCCGGAACGCGGTGTGCTCCGCTACGACGCGGCCGCCGACGCCGTGCGGCTCGACTGGCGAAGGGAGCAGAACCAGCCCTCCGTCAGCGCCGCCAAGTCCCTGTTCGACCGGATCAACCGGGCCAATGTCACCATCTACCGGTACGACCTCTTCGGCGGCAACCGGACGTTCGCCGACGACTTCACGTACCACCCGCTGGGCGGCTGCGTGCTGGGCCGGGCCACCGACGACTTCGGGCGCGTCAAAGGGTATCCGGGCCTGTACGTCACCGACGGCTCGCTGATCCCCGGCTCGATCGGCGTCAATCCGTTCCTCACCATCACCGCGCTCGCGGAACGGAACATGGAAAGGATCCTCGCCGTGGACCTCGCAGGTGGCGCATCGCCCGGCTGATCAGCCGCAGCGGGTCAGCCGACCGGCCGGCGGGCGCCGTGGACCGGCAGCCGCGGCAGGTCAGCTGCGGCAGGTCAGCCGCGGCGAGTCAGCCGCGGTAGATCGACTCGATCTCGTCCGCGAAGTCCTTCGCCACCACATTGCGCTTGAGCTTCAGCGACGGCGTGATGTGACCGGCTTCCTCGGTGAACTGGGACGGCAGCACACGGAACTTGCGCACCGACTCCGCCTTGGAGACGGCCGCGTTGCCGTCGTCCACCGCCTTCTGGATCTCGGCCAGCAGCTCCGGGTCCTCGCGCAGCGAAGCGGCCGTCGCCCCCGCGGGCTTGCCGTGCTCCGCCGCCCAGCGGCCGAGGAACTCCTCGTCCAGGGTGACCAGCGCCCCCACGAAGGGACGTCCGTCGCCCACCACCATGCACTCCGCGATCAGCGCATGTCCGCGGATGCGGTCCTCGATCACCGCGGGAGCGACGTTCTTGCCGCCCGCGGTGACCAGGATCTCCTTCTTCCGGCCGGTGATCGTGAGATAGCCGTCCTCGTCGAGCGTGCCGATGTCGCCCGTGTGGAACCAGCCGTCAGTGAGCGCCTCGGCCGTCGCCGACTCGTTGTTCCAGTACCCCTGGAACAGATGCTCGCCGTGCAGCAGCACCTCGCCGTCGTCCGCTATCCGCACGGTGGAGCCCGGCAGCGGCTGGCCGACCGTGCCGATCTTCTGGCGGTCCCAGGGGTTGAACGCCGTCGCCGCACAGGACTCGGTCAGGCCGTAGCCCTCCAGCACCGTGAAGCCGATGCCGCGGAAGAAGTGGCCGAGCCGCTCGCCCAGCGGCGCGCCGCCGGAGATGGCGTACTCGCCGCGCCCGCCCAGCACCGCACGCAGCTTGCGGTAGACGAGCAGGTCGAAGACCTTGTGCCTGAGCCGCAGCCCTGTGGACGGCCCCGACGGGGTGGACAGCGCCCGGCTGTAGTCGATGGCCGTGCGCGCCGCCTTGTCGAAGATCGCGCCCTTGCCGTCCGCCTGCGCCTTGGCCCGCGCCGCGTTGTAGACCTTCTCGAAGACGCGCGGCACGCCGAGGATCAGCGTCGGCTTGAAGGACGCCAGCTCATCGGTGAGCTGCTTGATGTCCGGCACACAGCCGAGCTTGATCGGCGCCATCACGGCGGCGACCTCGACCAGCCGGCCGAAGACATGGGCGGCGGGCAGGAACAGCAGCACGGAGCACTCGCCCGTGCGGAACAGCGGCTTGAGCCGCTCCACCGCGTTGCCGCACTCCGCGAAGAAGCTGCGGTGGGTGAGCACACAGCCCTTGGGGCGGCCGGTGGTGCCCGAGGTGTAGACGATCGTCGCCGGATCGTCCGCCTTGGCGCTCGCGCTGCGCTCGTCGACCGTGGCGTCGTCGACCTCCGCGCCGGCCGCGACCAGCTCACCGACCCCGTCGCGCTCGATCTGCCAGACGCTGTGCAGCTCCGGCAGCCTGTCCCGTACGGAGTCCACCGCGGCGGCGTGGGCGTCGCTCTCCACGAGCACGGCGACCGCGCCCGAGTCCCCGAGGATCCACTGGATCTGCTCGGCGGAGCTGGTCTCGTACACCGGGACGGTCACCGCGCCGGCACTCCAGATCGCGAAGTCCAGCAGCACCCACTCGTACCGGGTGCGCGACATCAGCCCCACCCGGTCGCCCGGCCGGACGCCCGAGGCGATCAGGCCCTTGGCGGCGGCCCACACCTCGGCGAGGAACTGCCGGGCGGTCACATCCGTCCAGACGCCCGCGACCTTGCGGCCCATCACCGCGACATCGGGATGCTGAGCGGCATTGCGGCGGATCAGATCCGTCAGGTTGCCGTCCGTGGGGACCTCGTACAGGGCCGGAAGGCTGAACTCGCGCAAGACTGCTGCTCCTCATCGGGCTGCCGACGCCACGGCTCTGTGTGATGCACCGGCTGCGGTCCAAGATCGGGCAGGGTGCTCAGTGGGGGTGAGCACGACTGGACTGCCCGGACGTTACCCACCAGTACTCGCTTCCCGATAGGGGTTCCCGGCCAGATGTTCCCTGCGTCACACACGTTCCGCGGTGCTTCGCGCAGGTTAGTCCACCCCTTTCATGACTCGCAGGTAACTGCCCCTCCGCCCGCCTCTACCCAGGTCCGAGCCCGCGTCCTAGGGTGATCGTTATGCGAGGCATGCGAGTCAACGTGGTCAGCGACGTGCACGGCAACGCCAAGGATCTCGCCACCGCGGGGGACGGCGCAGACGCCTTGATCTGCCTGGGCGACCTGGTGCTCTTCCTTGACTACGCCGACCACTCGCGCGGCATCTTCCCCGACCTCTTCGGCGAGCGGAACGCCGATCTGATCGTGGAACTGCGCACCGCCCGCCGCTTCGGCGAGGCCCGGGAGCTCGCCCGCAGGCTCTGGGCGGAGCTCGGCGCCGACCGGGAGAGCGCCATCGAGGCCGCCGTGCGCGCCCAGTACGCCGAGATGTTCGCCGCCCTCCCCACACCGACGTACGCCACCTACGGCAACGTCGATATCCCTGCACTCTGGCCGGAATACGCCAGACCCGGAACCACCGTCCTCGACGGCGAACGCGCAGAGATCGGCGGAGTCGTCTTCGGCTTCGTCGGCGGCGGGCTGCAGTCCCCGATGCGCACCCCGTACGAGATCCCCGACGAGGAGTACGCGGCCAAGGTCGAGGCACTCGGCGAGGTCGACGTCCTCTGCTCGCACATCCCCCCGGACGTCCCCGAACTGACCTACGACACCGTGCCGCGCCGCTTCGAACGCGGCAGCCGCGCCCTGCTGGACGCCATTCACCGCACCCGGCCCCGATACGCCCTCTTCGGCCATGTCCACCAGCCGCTGTCGCCCCGGATGCGCGTCGGAGCCACGGAATGCGTCAACGTCGGCCACTTCGCGGCCACCGGCAAGCCCTGGACGCTCACCTGGTGACCAACCCCCGGAGCGGGCCCACACGCCCCAACAGGCCCCGGGCGGTCCGCCCGACCGGCCGCGATAGCCTTCACACCGCACACACCACCAGCCCCGGTCAATACGCACCACACCGGTCCGTACCGCACTGTGAGGAGCCGCAGCGATGGCGGAACACACCAGCTCGAGCATCGAGATCGCGGCGGCGCCGGCCGACGTCATGGCGGTGATCTCCGACTTCGCCCGCTACCCGGAGTGGACCGGAGAGGTGAAGCAGGCCGAGGTGCTCGCCTCCGACGACCAGGGCCGCGCCGAGCAGGTCAGGCTGGTCCTCGACGCGGGCGCGATCAAGGACGACCACACCCTCGCCTACACCTGGCACGGCCCGAACCAGGTCAGCTGGACGCTGGTCAAGTCCCAGATGCTGCGCGCCATCGACGGCTCCTACACCCTCGCCCCGATCGGCGCGGGCGACCGCACCGAGGTCACCTACCAGCTCACCGTGGACGTCAAGATCCCCATGCTGGGCATGATCAAGCGCAAGGCCGAGAAGGTCATCATCGACCGCGCGCTGGACGGGCTGAAGCAGCGCGTCGAGAGCGGGCCGCACACCTGATGCGCACGGTCCTCGTCACCGGCCTCGGCGGCGCGGGCCGCACTGTCGTCGCCGCGGCCACGGCGCTCGCCGCCGCCCGGGGCGGAGAGCGCACACTCTTCCTGAGCGCCGACCCCGGCGAGGTGCTGGGCGCGCCCGTACGGGGCGGCGTCGAAACGCCCGAGCCGGTCGCCGAGAGTCTGTGGGCCGCCCGCATCGAGCCCGCCGCCGACTTCCGCGCCGAGTTCCTCTCCCTCCAGGAGCGCTGCGGCGCCGCCCTCGACCTGCTCGGCGCCGCCCGGCTGGAAGAAGAGGAGCTGACCGAGCTGCCCGGCAGCGAGGAGTTCGCCCTGCTCCGCGCCCTGGCCCACGCCGCGCGCGGCGACTGGGACCGGATCGTCCTCGACCTCCCCCCGCTGCGCCGGGCCATCGCCCTGCTCGCCCTGCCCGAGCAGCTCCGGCGCTATCTGCGCCGGCTGCTGCCGCGGGAACGGCAGGCCGCCCGCGCCCTGCGCCCCGTACTCGCGCAGCTGGCCGGGGTCCCGATGCCCGCGCAGCGGCTCTACGAGACAGCCGAACGCTGGGACGCCGAGCTGGCCGCCGTCCAGGCAGTCGTCGACCACCCGGCCACCGCCGTGCGGTTGGTCGCCGAGCCGGGACCGGCAGCCGCGGACGCCCTGCGCTCCGCCCGCCTCGGCCTCGCCCTCCAGGGGCCGGCCCCCGACATGGTCGTCGCCAACCGGGTGCTGCCCGCCGAGACGCCCGACGCCTGGCTCGCCGGGCTCATCGCACAGCAGCACAAGCACCTTGCGGAGCTGCGCACCGAGTACGGCACGGTGTGCGAGCTGCCGCACCTCGGCCGCGACCCGCGCGGGCTCGACGACCTCACCCTGCTCGCGCCGTCCGACGACGCCCTGCTCGCCCCCGGTCCGGGCTGGACGGTGGAGGACCGGCGGTCCGAGGACGGCGGCGCCGACGGCGGCTTCATCGTCTGGCGGCTGCCGCTGCCCGGCGCGGTCAAGGAGGAGCTGACCCTGGTCCGCCGCGGCGGTGAACTGCTGGTCACGGCCGGGCCGTTCCGCAGGATCGCGCCGCTGCCGGCCGCACTGCGCCGCTGCACCGTCGCGGGGGCGGGGCTGGTGGACGGCGAGCTGACGGTGCGCTTCGCCCCGGACCCCGGGCTGTGGCCGCTCGGACGATGAAGACACATCGCCCGTTCGGGTAACGTCGGGCATACGCAGGGCCGTCCCGGCCCCGTGACGCCTGGCAGCGAGACCGACACGGAGTACGCCATGAGCGATGCGACCGAGCGCCCCGACGCCCGGGTCGACGCCGACGCCTGGGCCGATGCGTGCGCCGAGGACCTGAAGGCGGAGCGGGCGCGCCGAAGCGACCAGTACGGGGAGCAGACCGGCACGGCGTCCGAGGAGTTCAGGAAGCTGCTGGACGCCGTCGCCGACAAGGTCTCCTCCCTCCAGGGCTCCCTGCCCGGGGCGGTCGCGCAGCAGGCGGTACAGCAGTTCGTCCAGCAGGCCAAGGCGGCCGTCGAGCCGGTCATCGAGCGCAACCCCCAGGTCTTCGACCACCTCGCCGCCGCCGGCGGCGAACTGCTCGCCGCCTATCGATCCGCCGTCGAGGGCCATGAGCGACGCTGGACGCAGCGGCCGGGCGACACCGAGGAACCCGGGGACCCGCGTGACGGACGTGACGGACGTGACGGACGTGACGGCGGACACCGTGACGGACGCCCTGACGAGGGCCCGGGCCCCAGCGAGCACATCGACCTGGACTGACAGGCGGGCGCCCGCCCTCGGGTACGGTTGGCCATAGCGGGGCTCGACCGAAAACTGAGGGACACATGGGACTCACCATCGGCGTCGACATCGGCGGCACGAAGATCGCGGCGGGCGTGGTCGACGAAGAGGGCACCATTCTCGAGACGCACAAGGTGCCCACCCCGTCGACCTCCGAGGGCATCGTCGACGCGATCTGCTCCGCCGTGGCCTCGGCCGGGGAGGGGCGCGACATCGAAGCCGTCGGCATCGGCGCGGCCGGATACGTCGACGACAAGCGCGCCACCGTGCTCTTCGCGCCGAACATCGACTGGCGGCACGAGCCGCTCAAGGACAAGGTCGAGCAGCGCGTCGGCCTGCCGGTGGTCGTCGAGAACGACGCGAACGCGGCCGCATGGGGCGAGTACCGCTTCGGCGCCGGCCAGGGCCATGACGACGTCATCTGCATCACCCTCGGCACCGGGCTCGGCGGCGGCATCATCATCGGCAACAAGCTGCGCCGCGGGCGCTTCGGAGTGGCCGCGGAGTTCGGCCATATCCGGGTGGTTCCGGACGGGCTGCTGTGCGGCTGCGGCAGCCAGGGCTGCTGGGAGCAGTACGCCTCCGGGCGCGCTCTCGTCCGATACGCGCGCCAGCGCGCCAACGCCACGCCCGAGAACGCGCAGATCCTGCTGGGGCTTGGCGACGGCACCTCCCGCGGCATCGAGGGCAAGCACGTCAGCGCCGCGGCCCGGCAGGGCGACCCGGTCGCCGTCGACTCCTTCCGCGAACTGGCGCGCTGGGCCGGCGCGGGCCTCGCGGACCTGGCGTCCCTGTTCGACCCCTCGGCGTTCATCGTCGGCGGCGGCGTCTCCGACGAGGGCGAACTGGTCCTCGACCCGATCCGCAAGTCCTTCCGCCGCTGGCTGATCGGCGGCCAGTGGCGCCCCCACGCCCAGGTTCTCGCCGCGCAACTCGGCGGCAAGGCGGGCCTGGTGGGCGCGGCGGACCTGGCCCGCCACGGCTGACGCCTTCCTGGGGCTCCGCCCCAGACCCCGGTTTCCTGGGGCTCCGCCCCAGACCCCGGTTTCCAGGGGCTCCGCCCCCGGACCCCCGCGCCTCAAGCGCCGGCGGGGCTTGAATGCGGGGGCTCCTCCGCGTCGGACGTCGGCGGGGCTTGTGGCGGGGGCTCCTCCGCGTCGGACGTCGGCGGGGCTTGTGGCGGGGGCTCCTCCGCGTCGGACGTCGGCAGGGCTCGTGGTGCGGGCTCCTCCGCGTCGGACGTCGGCAGGGCTCGTGGTGCGGGCTGGTCCGCCTTAGTCCGTTGGCGGGGCCTTTGGTGCGGGTCCTGTGCCTGGTTCCGTCGGCGGGCTTGAGGCGCGGGCTGCTGTGCCCCAGACGCGGGCGGGGCTGGAATGGGCGGAGCCCAGTTTTCAGCCCGTCCGGCGTTTGAGGACACGGCCGAAGGCCGTACGGGGGTCTGGGGGCGGAGCCCCCGGTTTCGGGAAGGGGCGGGATTGGGGAAATGCCCCCCATGCCGCTCCCCCCGCTCCCCAACCCCCACACCGAGCCCGACGGTTCCGCCGTCATCCGGGTGCTCAGCTACAACATCCGCTCCATGCGGGACGACGAGGACGCACTCGCCCGGGTGATCCGCGCCTGCGCGCCCGACCTGGTGTGCGTACAGGAGGCCCCGCGCTTCTTCCGGTGGCGCAAGCACGCCGCCCGGCTGGCGGCCAAGAGCGAGCTGGTGGTGCTGAGCGGCGGGGCGACCGCCGCCGGGCCGCTGCTGCTGTGCTCGCTGCGCGCGACCGTGGAGCGCACTCAGGACGTGCTGCTGCCGCTCACCCCAGGGCTGCACCGCCGGGGGCTGGCCACCGCGGTCGTACGCTTCGGAGCCGCCCGACTCGGGGTGCTCAGCTGCCATCTGAGCCTGCGGGCGGACGAGCGCTATGAGCAGGCCGGCATGGTGCTGCGGCGGCTGGCGGCGCTGGACGTGCCGTACGCCGTCGCCGCGGGCGACGTCAACGAACGCCCCGGTGGCCGCTCCTTCCGCCGGCTCGGGGCGGAGCTCCAGGACTGCTGGGCGGTCGCCCCCTGGGGAGGGGAGCACACCTCCACGCCGGCTGACCCGCACCAGCGGATCGACGCGATCTTCGCCACCAAGGGCGTCGAGGTTCTCGGCTGCGGCGTTCCCGCCGGGCTGGACGGCGTTGCCGACGACGATCTGAGGGCGGCCACGGACCATCTCCCGGTCCTGGCCGCCCTCCGCGTCCCCGCCGTCTGACCCGGCGCGCTACGCCCCGCGCTACACCGCCCGCGCTACGCCCCGCGCTACGCCCCGCGCTACACCACCGCGCCGCGCTACACCACCGCGCCGCGCCCCGGATCGTCGTCCTCGTCGTCGCCCGGCCGCATCCGCGCCACCAGGGTGACGAAACCGCCCAGGAAGCCGCCCACGCACAGTGTGGTGAGCCACCAGGTCATGTCCCACCGCAACAGCACCGCGACCAGCATCAGCACCGGTCCGCCGACCACCGCGAGCCAGGCGAACTTCGCCGTGACGTCGGATTCCGGCAGCGGCGGGGGCTCCGGCGGCACGAAGTGGCCCTCGTCGCCCTCGCCGGGATCGTCGTCGGAGGGCTCGGAGACCCGGTAGTCGCGGGGGCCGCCGCCCACTCCGGGCGCAAAGGTGACCGAGCCGCCCAGCGAGGGCCCTCCGCCCGCTCCCGCGTCTGTGCCGCCCCCGCCGTCCGCGTCTTCGCGGGAGCCCGGCCCGCGGTCCTGCGGACCGTCGTCGACCTTGCTTTCCAGCGCGGCCAGGTCGTCCACGGACTTGAAGGGCTTGGCCCCCGGCGGGTCCGCGGGCTCCTCGCCGTACCCGGCGACGATGGCGGCCCAGGCGGCCTCCTCGTCGATGCGCCGCGGCTCCCGGTCGCGGTCCCCGTCCCGGTCCGCGTCGTGCTGGTCAGCCACCGGTGGTGCTTCCTTCCTTCCCCGCGCTGGGGGCGAGCCGGCCGATGAACGCGTAGCTCTCCTCGAAAATCAGCTCCGCATCGTGGTCCAACGTCGCCACGTGGTAGCTCTGTTCCAGCAGGATCTCCTTGACGTCCCGCGAGGAGACGCGGCTGAGTATGCGCGCCGAGTCGACGGGCGGCACCACATGGTCCTGCGGGCTGTGCAGCAGCACCAGCGGCTGGGTGACCTGCGGCAGCTCCCCGTCCACCAGCTTCAGGAACTGGCGCAGCGAGTGCGCGGAGTGCAGCGGCACCCGGTCGTAGCCGAGCTCCTTCACGCCGTCCTTGGCGATGTCGTCGGTCAGTCCCTTCGTCGTGCGCACCAGGTGCCGGGCGACCGGCAGGGCGTGCGCGGACAGGCCGTGGACCTTGTTCGCCGGGTTCACCAGCACGATGCCGCTGATCGCGTCACCGTGCTTGGCGGCGAGCCGCAGCGTGAGCGCCCCGCCCATGGACAGGCCGAAGACGAACACCCGGCTGCACCGCTCCCGCAGGGCCCGCAGCTCGCGGTCCACTTCCGCGTACCAGTCCTGCCAGCCGGTGATCTCCATGTCCTGCCAGCGCGTGCCGTGCCCGGGCAGCAGCGGCAGCGACACCGTCAGCCCGCGCTCCGCCAGATATCCGGCCCAGGGGCGCAGCGACTGCGGGGAACCGGTGAATCCGTGGCAGAGGAGGACGCCGACCTCTCCGCCCTCGTGGCGGAACGGCTCAGCTCCGGGAAGGACCGGCACCGGGGTCTCCTGTTCATGAGGATCGAATCCCGCGGACGGAATTCTGCGGACGGAATTGTTCCGACGGGATGCCTGGCTCAAAGGGTGTACCTCACCGTACGCGACCGGACTGACACCGACCAGGGCCGTCGACGCTCCCGGCGGCGGGGCCGTCGCGGGGAACACACGCCCGCCACGGGTTAAGGTCTGTTCGAGAGCACACAGGAGGCACACGAGTTGATCTACGGCGCAATGAAGTTCTCCCTCGGCAGCTCGCTGAAGCTTGCCTTCCGGCCCTGGGTGGAAGGTCTGGAGAACGTACCCGCCCAGGGGCCGGCGATCCTCGCGAGCAACCACCTCTCCTTCTCGGACTCGTTCTTCCTGCCTGCCGTACTGGACCGCAAGGTCACCTTCATCGCCAAGGCCGAGTACTTCACCACGCCCGGCGTCAAGGGCAGGCTCACCGCGGCCTTCTTCAAGGGCGTGGGCCAGCTTCCGGTGGACCGTTCCGGCGCGCGCGGCGCGGGTGAGGCGGCCGTCAGGGCGGGCATCGAGGTGATCGAGCAGGGCGGTCTGTTCGGCATCTACCCCGAGGGCACCCGCTCCCCGGACGGCCGCCTCTACCGGGGCAAGCCCGGCGGCCTCGCGCGCGTGGCGCTGGCCACGGGCGCGCCTGTCATCCCCGTCGCGATGATCGACACCGAGAAGATCCAGCCGCCGGGGAAGGTGATCCCCAAGCTGATGCGGCCGGGCATCAGAATCGGCAAGCCGCTGGACTTCAGCCGCTATCGGGGCATGGAGAACGACCGCTTCATCCTGCGCTCGGTGACCGACGAGGTCATGTACGAGATCATGAAGCTGTCCGGGCAGGAGTACGTCGACATCTACGCCACGGCGGCCAAGCGCCAGATCGCGGAGGCCGAGAAGGCCGCGCGGGCACAGGCCAAGGAGCAGGCGAAGGAGCAGGCCAGGGCCGAGTCCGCGGCGCAGGGGAAGGCGGGCCGGCGCGGGGACGACCGTCGCCAGGACCGGCCCGCGGCCTAGCCGACGGCCCGCGGTCCGGCAGTACAGTCCGTCCTGGGGTGGGGAAGATGGCCAAGCGCGAGCGCGTCGTGCGGATGTCGGTCGAACAGCCGCTGTGGCGGGCGCTGACCGCGTACCGCGTGCTGACCATGGTCTACGCGGTGCTGCTGGCCTTCTTCACCCGGGAGAAGTTCGAGCGACCCCTCGCAGCCGCCGTCTTCCTGGCCTTCATGGCCGTGTGGACGCTGGTCACCCTGCCCAAGGTGGCGGGCGCGGCGCACTGCACCAAGCGCTTTCTGGCCGCCGATCTGACCGTCGCCGTCGTCGGCATCCTGCTGACGCCGCTGGCGGACGAACAGGCGCAGCAGATCGACGGACCCACGCTGCCGACCATCTGGACGGCGGGTTCCGTGCTCGCCTATGCGATCAAGGGCGGCTGGCGCTGGGCGGCCGGCGCCTCGTCCGTCGTCGCCGTCGCCAACATCGTGGAGCGGGGCGAGCCGAGCCGCGACACGTACCACAACGTGCTGCTGGTGTGGGTGGCGTCCATCGCCATCGGGTACGTCGTCGAGGTCGCCCGCGCCTCCGAGCGCACCCTCGCCCGCGCCTTGGAGATCGAGGCCGCGACGCGGGAGCGGGAGCGGCTCGCCCGGGACATCCACGACAGCGTGCTGCAGGTGCTGGCCATGGTGCAGCGGCGCGGCACGGCCCTCGGCGGCGAGGCGGCCGAGCTGGGCCGACTGGCGGGCGAGCAGGAAGTCGCCCTGCGGACCCTGGTCGCCGGCGGCATGGTGCCCGCGTCCCGGGTCTCGGAGGACGCCTCGCAGGGCGCGGTGGTGCGAGTCGTCGAAGAGCCGGCCCCGGAGCTCCCCGAAGCCCTCGCGCCGTGCGATCTGCTGACCCTGCTGGGCCCGTACGCGAACTCGCGGGTGACGCTCTCCGAACCGGGCGCGCCGGTGCTGCTGCCCGCCCCCGCCGCACAGGAGCTGACGGCTGCTGTCGGCGCCGCCCTGGACAATGTCCGCAGACACGTCGGGGAGCGGGCGCGCGCCTGGATCCTGGTCGAGGACTGGCCGGACGAGGTGGTCGTGACCGTTCGGGACGAGGGCCCCGGCATCCCGGAGGGCCGGCTGGAGCAGGCCGAGGGGGAAGGGCGGATGGGGGTCGCGCTGTCCATCCGCGGGCGGCTGCGGGATCTGGGCGGCGGCGCCGAGGTGATCTCGGCGCCGGGGCAGGGCACGGAAGTCGAATTGAAGGTTCCACGGGGGAAGGCGGGACAGGACTGATGACGGACCAGCGGCAGCGTTCGGAAGAGCAGCAGACCGGGCGGGCGATCAGGGTCATGGTGGTCGACGACCACCCCATGTGGCGTGACGCGGTCGCCCGCGATCTCGAGGCCGCGGGCTTTGAGGTTGTCGCCACGGCAGGCGACGGCGAGCAGGCGGTGCGCCGTGCGCGTGCGGCGAGCCCGGACGTCCTCGTCCTCGATCTGAACCTGCCCGCGAAGCCGGGCGTCCAGGTGTGCAAGGAACTCGTCGGCTCACTGGAGGGGCTGCGTGTGCTCGTGCTGTCCGCGAGCGGCGAGCACGCGGACGTGCTGGAGGCGGTCAAGTCCGGCGCCACCGGCTATCTGCTCAAGTCGGCCAGCACCGGGGAGCTGACGGACGCGGTGCGCCGCACGGCCGCCGGGGACCCGGTCTTCACTCCTGGGCTCGCGGGCCTGGTCCTCGGTGAGTACCGCAGGCTGGCCGCCGAGCCCGCCCCCGCCGCCGACGCCGGTGAGCCGCATGCGCCGCGGCTCACCGAGCGGGAGACGGAGGTGCTGCGGCTGGTGGCCAAGGGGCTGTCGTACAAGCAGATCGCCGAGCGTCTGGTCATCTCCCACCGCACCGTGCAGAACCACGTCCAGAACACCCTCGGCAAGCTCCAGCTCCACAACAGGGTCGAGTTGGTGCGGTACGCGATAGAGCGCGGCCTGGACGACGCCTGACGCCATTACTCGTACGGGTGAAAATCCTGGGCCCAACCGCCCCGGGGCATAACGGAGTTGACGATCCTTCCCATCTCCGAGTGATCTGGCTCACCATTAGCGTGGCGGTCACTAGGCTCACCATGCGAAGGAGAGATTCCATGCGCGTCGGAGTACTGACCGGGGGCGGCGACTGCCCCGGGCTCAATGCGGTCATCCGCGGCATCGTCCGCAAGGGCGTGCAGGAGTACGGGTATGAGTTCCTCGGCTACCGCGACGGCTGGCGCGGACCGCTGGACGGCGACGCGGCGCCCCTCGGCATCCCCTCCGTACGCGGCATCCTGCCCCGCGGCGGCACCGTCCTCGGCTCGTCGCGCACCAACCCCTTCCGGGAAGAGGACGGCGTCCGCCGCATCAAGGAGAACCTCGCCAAGGACGAGGTCGACGCGCTCGTCGCGATCGGCGGGGAGGACACGCTGGGCGTCGCGGCCCGGCTGTCGGACGAGTACGGCGTCAAGTGCGTCGGCGTCCCCAAGACCATCGACAACGACCTGTCCGCCACCGACTACACCTTCGGCTTCGACACCGCCGTCGGCATCGCCACCGAGGCGATCGACCGCCTCCACACCACGGCCGAGTCCCATATGCGGGTCCTGGTGGTGGAGGTGATGGGGCGTCACGCCGGCTGGATCGCCCTCCACTCCGGCCTCGCCGGCGGGGCGAACGTCATCCTCATCCCCGAGCAGCGCTTCGACCTCGACCAGGTCTGCGCCTGGGTGACGTCCCGGTTCAAGGCGAGCTACGCCCCGATCGTGGTCGTCGCCGAGGGCGCGATGCCCAAGGACGGCGACGCGGTCCTCAAGGACGGCTCCGTGGACTCCTTCGGCCATGTCCGGCTCTCCGGCGTGGGGGAGTGGCTGGCCAAGGAGATCGAGAAGCGCACCGGCAAGGAGGCCCGCACCACCGTGCTCGGCCATGTCCAGCGCGGCGGCACGCCCAGCGCCTTCGACCGCTGGCTGGCCACGCGGTTCGGGCTGCACGCCATCGAGGCCGTGTGGGACGGCGACTTCGGCTCGATGGTCGCGCTGCGCGGCACGGACATCGTGCGCGTTCCGATCGCCGAGGCGACATCAAGGCTGAAGACGGTCGACCCGAAGCTCTACGAGGAGGTCGGAGTCTTCTTCGGCTGACGGCGAGGGTGACGGCGACGGCGAGGGTGAGGGTGAGGGTGAGGGCGACGGCGAGGGCCGTTCGGCTCGGGGCGCGGACGGGCCGCGGGCCGTATATTCGCGATACGGACACGCGCTGACAAGCGTGGCATCCGGCCCGATTGCCCGTCTTGGAGAGGTGTGTCGTGGAAGTCCTGGCGTTCGGTGTGCAGGCAGACGAGAAACCGCTGATCGAGAGGGCCTTCGCGAAGGGCCATGACATCCGGTGCCTGGACGTCTTCCTCACCGAGGACACCGCCCCGCTGGCCGCAGGCCACGAGGCGGTCTCCACCAGCGTCAACGCCGATCTGGGCGCACAGGTGCTGAGGATCCTGGCCGACGGCGGGACCCGGATGATCGCCCAGCGTTCCACGGGCTTCAACAACATCGACCTCGACGTCGCCGGGAGTCTCGGTCTGACCGTCGCCCGCGTCTCGTACTACTCGCCGTACTCCGTCGCCGAGTTCGCCTGGACCCTGGCGATGGCGGTCAACCGCAACGTCGTCCGCGCCGCGAGCCGCACCCGGTACTTCGACTTCCGCCTCGACGGGCTGATGGGCCGCGATCTGCGCGGCCGCACGGTCGGCGTGCTCGGCACCGGGAAGATCGGTGAGGCCTTCACCCGGATCGCCCACGGCTTCGGCGCGCAACTGCTCGGCTGGGACCTCGCGCCCAACGCCGCGTGCGTGGACCTCGGCATGAAGTACGTCGAGAAGGAGGAACTGCTGGCCTCCAGCGACCTGGTCAGCCTGCATGTCCCCCTGCTGCCCGCCACCCGTCACCTCCTGGACGCCGAGGCGCTGCGCATGATGAAGGACGACGCGATCCTGGTGAACACCAGCCGCGGCGGCCTGGTCGACACGGACGCGCTGGTCGACTCGTTGCGTCGGGGCCGCTTCACCGGTGTGGGCCTCGACGTGTACGAGGCGGAGGCCGGTCTGTTCTTCCTCGACAGGTCCCTCGAGGCGATCCAGGACGACACCCTGGCCAGGCTGATGACGTTCCCGAACGTGCTGGTCACCTCGCACCAGGCGTACTACACCCGGGACGCGGTGATCCAGATCGTCGAGACGACGCGGCGCAATGTCGACGACTACGCGGCGGGCCGCCGCAGCGACAACACGCTGGTCCCCCGCGCCTAGGCCGCACCGGGGCTCCGCCCCGGACCCCGCGCACCGAACTCCCCCGGACTGCTTCCGGGGCGCCCCAGGCGGGGCTGGAATTCGGAGCAGCCGAACTCCAGCCCGTCCGGCGATTGAGGACACGGCCCTCAGGCCGTTGCGGGGTCTGGGGTCCCGGGTTTCGGGAAGGGCCTGCCCCCGGTTTCGGGAGCGGGCGGGGAGGGGGAAAGATCCGCGGGGCCCCGCGTCCCGAAGCACGGGCACGCCGCCCCGTCCCCCGGCTTCACGGCACCAGCACCCCCGCAAGCAGCGACGCCGTCAGCTCCGCGCCCGACGTGGTCAGGACCGACTCCGGGTGGAACTGGACGCCCGCGAAGCCCGGGCCGCGCAGGGCGTGGACATCGCCCGTCGGAGCGTCGCGGCTCAGTTCGATGCGGTGCATCGCCAGCCCGTCCGCCGTCGCCTCGTCGCAGCGGGCGGTGAAGCTGTTGTAGAAGCCGACGGTCTCCGGCCGGCCGAAGAAGTCGATCCGTTCCTGGGCCCCCTGGTGGGGGGCGTCCTTGCGGACGATGTCCAGGCCGAGCTCCGCCGCGAGCAGCTCATGGCCCAGGCAGACGCCCAGCAGCCCATGGCGGTGGCCGTGCAGCAGTTCCCCGGCGAGCCCGCGCAGCAGCCGCATCTTGGGATCGGCGGCGTCGGTCGGGTCCCCGGGGCCGGGGCCCAGCACCACCGGGCCCTGATGGGAGAGGACCGCCGCCCGCAGGCCCGGCTCGTCGAAGCGGCGGACCGCCACCTCAAGGCCGGAGGCCCGCAGCAGATGCGCCAGCATCGAGGTGAAGGTGTCCTCCCCGTCCACCACCAGCGCCCGCCCGGTGAGCCGTGTGGAGCGGGCCTGCATCCGCAGCCAGAACGGCGCCAGCTGGGCCCGCCGGCCGTCCAGCGCCGCCCGCACCCGGGGGTCTTCGGCCAGCCCGGGCCGTACGGACTCCTCCCGCGGCCGCCCGGGCCGCACCCCGAGCGCCGCCAGCACCCCCGCCGCCTTGGCGTGTGTCTCGGCGACCTCACCCGCCGGGTCCGAGTGCCGCACCAGCGTCGCCCCCACCGGCACCCGCACCACGCCCTGCGCGTCGATGTCCGCCGTGCGGATCAGGATCGGCGAGTCCAGGCGCTGCGCCCCTCCGGCGTCCCTGCCGAGGAGGGCCAGCGCGCCCGCGTAGTAGCCGCGGCCACCCGCCTCGTGCCGGGCGATCACCCGGCAGGCGTTCTCCACCGGCGACCCGGTGACCGTCGCCGCGAACATGGTCTCCTTCAGCACCTCGCGCACATCGAGCGAGGAGCGTCCCCGCAGCTCGTACTCGGTGTGCGCCAGGTGCGACATCTCCTTCAGGCGGGGCCCGATCACCACCCCGCCCATGTCGCCGACGGTGCACATCATCTTCAGCTCCTCGTCGACGACCATGGAGAGCTCCTCGCGCTCCTTGCGGTCGTCGAGGAAGGCCAGCAGGCCCTCTGCCGTCGCACCGCCCTCCGGATAGCGGTAGGTGCCGCTGATCGGGTTCATCACGACCGTGCCCCCGGACATCCGCACATGCACCTCGGGGCTCGCGCCGATCAGCGTCCGCTCCCCGGTGTGCACGGCGAACGTCCAGTACGCGCCCCGCTCGCCCTGGAGCAGCCGCCGCAGCAGGGCGAGCGCGTCGGCGCGGCCGAAGCCGGGGATGCGCCCCGTGTAGGTCCGCCGTACGACGAAGTTCGCTCCTTCACCGGCGCCGATCTCGTCCCGGACGACCCGCCGGACGATGTCCGCGTACGCCGAGTCCTCGGTGTCAAACCCGCCGTCCTCCACCCGCACCTCATGCGCGGGCAGCCCGGCGAGCACCTCGGCCAGCGGCAGCTCGTGCACCTCGTCGGCGACGAGCACGGTCAGCGGCGTGCCGTCGTCGCGGACGTCGAAGCCGCGCTCCCTGATCTGCCGGAAGGGCACGAGCGCGAGCGACGGCAGCTCGCCGACCGGGATGTCCGCGAGGCGTTCGGCCTCGTGCACGGACCCGATCAGCAGTTCCACGGTGTCGTGGTCGCCGCCGGGGGTGCGGCGGCGCAGCAGAGCGAACGGAGGGCAGTCGTCCGCCAGCAGCCTTTGGATGATCATGCGGGTTCCTTCCGGGAGAGAGGGAGGAACGGCCGCTTCTCTCCGGGAGACCCGGGAAACAGTGAAGGCCGCCCCTCGGGCGGCCTTGGCGATGATGTCGCGCGCTCGGTCAGTGGGCCGCCGGGTCTGCGGTCCACCACCAGTTCTGATTGAGGCACGTCGGCGGCGCGAACATGCCGCCGACCCTAGCGCATCCGCCCGCGGCTGTCCGATGCCCGTCCGCTGATCCGCACGACCCCGTGGACTTCTTGTCTCATTTGCTGGGCGCTCGACGGGCCGTCGTCCAGGACCCCGTAATCTTGACGTCGTGACCGTGAACGCTAAGACCACCGCTGTCGGTGGCAACACCTGGCGAGACCTGCCCGCGGCGCAGCAGCCCGACTACCCGGACGCCGAGGCTCTGCGCGATGTGATCGCGGACCTCGAGTCGTATCCGCCGCTCGTCTTCGCCGGCGAGTGCGACCAGCTGCGCGCCCGGATGGGAGCCGTCGCCAAGGGCGAGGCGTTCCTGCTCCAGGGCGGCGACTGCGCCGAGGCCTTCGACGCCGTCTCCGCGGACCACATCCGCAACAAGCTCAAGACCCTCCTGCAGATGGGCGCGGTGCTCACCTACGCCGCCTCCGTGCCGGTGGTCAAGGTCGGCCGGATCGCGGGGCAGTACTCCAAGCCCCGCTCCAAGCCGACCGAGACCCGCGACGGTGTGACACTGCCCACTTACCGGGGTGACTCCGTCAACGGCTTCGAGTTCACCGAGGCGGCCCGCGTCCCGGACCCCGAGCGGCTCAAGCGGATGTACAACGCGTCCGCCTCCACGCTGAACCTGGTGCGTGCCTTCACCACCGGCGGCTACGCCGACCTGCGGCAGGTGCACGCCTGGAACCAGGACTTCGTGAAGTCGTCCCCCTCGGGCCAGCGCTACGAGCAGCTCGCCCGTGAGATCGACAACGCGCTGAACTTCATGAAGGCATGCGGCACCGACCCCGCCGAGTTCCGCACGGTGGAGTTCTACGCCTCGCACGAGGCGCTGCTGCTGGACTACGAGTCGGCGCTGACCCGGGTGGACTCCCGCACCGGCGACCTCTACGACGTATCCGGCCATATGGTCTGGATCGGCGAGCGCACCCGGCAGCTCGACGGGGCGCACATCGAGTTCGCGTCGCGGATCCGCAACCCGATCGGCGTCAAACTGGGGCCGACGACGACGGTCGACGAGGCGCTGACGTACATCGACAGGCTGGACCCCGAGCGCGAGCCCGGCCGGCTGACCTTCATCGTCCGCATGGGCGCCGACAAGGTCCGCGACAAGCTCCCCGAGCTGGTCGAGAAGGTCACCGCCTCGGGGGCCACGGTGGCCTGGGTGACCGACCCGATGCACGGCAACACCTTCGAGGCCGCCTCCGGCCACAAGACGCGCCGCTTCGACGACGTCCTGGACGAGGTCAAGGGCTTCTTCGAGGTCCACAAGGCTCTGGGCACCCACCCCGGCGGCATCCATGTGGAGCTGACCGGCGACGATGTCACGGAGTGCGTGGGCGGCGGCGACGAGATCTTCGTCGACGATCTGCACCAGCGCTATGAGACGGCCTGCGACCCGCGGCTCAACCGCAGCCAGTCGCTCGATCTGGCCTTCCTGGTGGCGGAGATGTACCGCGACCAGTGAGTCGGTGAGTGTGCGCACACCGCCTGTGGGGCGTGGATCCATGTGATCCACGCCCCACAGGCGTATCCCGGGCTTTTGCGAGCCGCCCCCGGCGGGTAAGGTTAGGTTAGCCTTATTGATCAGCGTGCCGGTCGTTTCGCGGCCGGACCGCTCGCATCGGACGGGAGGTGGATCCGCGTGTACGTCTGCTCGTGCTTCGGCATTACGGAGAAGCAGGTCAAGGAGCACGCCGACGCGGGCGCATGCACCCCCCGGCAGATAGCCTCCGCCAGCAAGGCCGGCACCGACTGCGGCTCCTGCGTCCGCAAGATCCAGTCCCTGCTCGGCCGCGGCGGCTGCCCGCGCCGTGAGCTGCTCGATCAGGGGCTGCCGGCGCTCACCGCCGGCGCCGGGTCGCCGGACGAGGCCCCGCTGCTCAAAGAAGCCGCCTGATCGCCTGACCGCAGAGACCGGTTCGGGCTGTCAGCTGTCCGGCTGCTCGATCAGCTGGGCGATGTACAGCGGCTCACCGAGCTTCTCGACCAGCTCCAGCTGGGTGTCGAGATAGTCGATGTGGTGCTCCTCGTCCGCCAGGATCGACTCGAAGATATTCGCCGAGGTGATGTCGCCCTTGTTGCGCATCAGCTCGATGCCGCGCCTGAGCCGGTCGATCGCCTCCACTTCGATCTGCCGGTCGGCCTGGAACATCTCGGTCACCGTCTGGCCGACGCGGACGTGGAAGAGGCGCTGGTAGTTCGGCAGGGCGTCGAGGAAGAGGATGCGGTCGGTGAGCACCTCCGCGTGCTTCATCTCGTCGAACGACTCCGCGCGCGTGTACTTGGCGAGCTTCGTCCAGCCGAAGTTCTCCTGCATCTTCGAATGGAGGAAGTACTGGTTGATCGCGGTCAGTTCGGCAGTCAGCTGCTCGTTCAGGAACTCGATGACCTCGGGATCGCCCTGCATCGCAGAGGCTCCTTCCACATGTGACCGGCAGGTGGGCGCATCCTCGCACCGCGAGCAGGGGTCGTCCAGTAAGTACATGCTTAGTACGAGTTGCCCGAATCGGTGCAGACCCGGTCATGACCACCCCTTCCTGTCTGTCACCATTGAGGGCATGGGTCAGCCGGAGAGCCGGGAATACCGCGCACCAGAGGAGTCCGTGCTTCCGCCGGGGCAGCGGCTGCAGCGGGGCTGGCCGGTCACTCACTACGGCCCCGTCCCCAAGTTCAGGCCGGACCGCTGGGAGTTCCGCGTCTTCGGCCACACCGCGGACGGCGACAAACGCTGCTGGAACCATGAGGAGTTCTCGGCGCTGCCCTTCTCCACCGTCGTCGCCGATCTCCACTGTGTGACGAAGTTCAGCATGGTGGGGGCCGAATGGGGCGGAGTGCCCGCCCGTACGATCGTGGAGCTCGCCCCTCCGGCGGCCGACGTCACTCATGTGATGGTGTGGGCGGAGTACGGCTTCAGCGCCAATATGCGGCTGTCGGACTTCGCCTCCGAGCGCACGATTTTCGCCACCCACAAGGACGGCGAACTGCTCACCGCCGAGCACGGCTTCCCGCTGCGGCTGATCGTGCCGCATCTGTACGCCTGGAAGGGGCCCAAATGGGTCCGGGGCGTCGAGTACATGACCGCGGACCGGCGGGGCTTCTGGGAGGAGCGGGGCTACCACAACCTCGGCGACCCCTGGCGGGAGCAGCGCTACTCCTACCAGGAGGAGCCCGGAGACGGCCCCGAGCTGTAGCTCCCGGGCTCTGCCGCCTCTCGGCCGGTCAGCGGAGCTTCTTCAGCAGGGCGACATCCGCCGTATGGCCCTCCTTGCGGCCCGGCGTCTCGATGATCAGGGGCACCCCCTCGGTCGCCGGATGGCGCATCAGCTCCCGGTACGGCTCCTCGCCGATATGGCCCGCGCCGATGTTCGCATGCCGGTCCTTGTGGGCCCCGACGACGTCCTTGGAGTCGTTGGCGTGGACGAGTTTCAGCCGCCCCTCGCCGACGGTCGCCGCCAGCAGGTCCAGAGCCAGCCCCATCCCCTGCGGGGCGGCGAGATCGTGACCTGCGGCGAATGCGTGGCAGGTGTCCAGGCACACGCCGAGCTTCGGATGGAAGTCCAGAGCCTCGAAGTACGGGCCGAAGTCCTCCATCCGGGAGCAGAGCGAGAAGCCCTGCCCGGCCGTCGACTCCAGCAGCAGAAACGGATCGTCCTCCGCCAGCTCGTCCAACAGCGGCAGCATCCGCTCCCGAACCTGCGCCAGGGCCTCGCCACGCGGCCGCCCCCCGGTCGCGGAGCCGGTGTGCACCACCACGCCCAGCGCCCCGATGTCCCGTCCCCGGCGCAGTGAGTGCCGCAGCGACTCGGCCGACCGCTCCACGGTGGCCTCCGTGTGCGAGCCGAAGTTGATCAGATAGGGGGCGTGCACCCAGGCCGACATCCCCTCGGCCGCGCACTCCGCGCGGAACTGCTCGTCCTGTGCCGGGTTCCCCGCAGGCGTCGCCCACCCCCGCGGATTGGCGACGAACACCTGGACGGCCTCCGCGCCCAGCTCACGGGCATAGCCCAGACCGGTCCTGGCCAGACCGCCCGCCACGGGCACATGGCTGCCCACGGGGTTGCGCACACGTTCCACGGATTCCACGTTCCTTGCTCGCTGCCACGGGCCCCGGCTGTTACAGGCCCTTGATCCGGATGGTGACGGTGCTGCCCTCGGGGGCCTGCTCGCCGCCGTCGACGGACTGGCTCTCCACCTCGTCGCCGAGGAAGGGGAAGTTCTTCTCCACCTTCACTTCAAAGCCTGCCTGCTTCAGCTTCCGCTCGGCGTCGTCGGCCTTGTCGCCCACCACATCCGGGACCTCGACCATCCGCGGGCCCTTGGAGAGCGTGAGCGTCACCGTGTCGCCCCGGGCCGCCTCCGCGCCCTTGCCGGGCGACTGCCGGGCGACCGCCCCAGCATCCTCGGCCGAGTTGATCCGCTCCGGGGCCACCTTCACTTCAAAGCCGGCGTCCTTCAGCTCACGGGTGGCGTCGTCCACCGAGTCGCCGACCACGTCCGGCACATCGACCGGCGCGCCCTTGCTGACGGTCAGCGCGACGGCCGTGTCGGGGCTGCGCCCGGCGCCCGCTCCCGGCACCGTGCTGATCACCGAGCCCCGCTCGACGTCCTCGCTGAACTCCTCGGTGACGACCCCGGGCGCGAGACCGGTCTTCTCAAGCTCCCGCTGGGCCTCGGCGAGCGGCAGGCCCTTCAGGTCCGGAACCTTCACGATCTCCGGGCCGCGGGAGACGACGATGGTCACAGAGCCGTTGCCCCGGATGCGCTCACCGGTGCCGGGGTCGCTGCTGATCACCGTGCCCCGCTCGACCGTCTCGCTGAAGTCGCGGCGCACCTCCTTGACGCCGAGACCGGCGTCCCCGAGCCGCTGCCGCGCCTCCTGCTCGGTCTTGCCGATCAACGCGGGGACCCGGGTGAACTGCCCGGAGCCGATGTACCAGACGCCCGCGCCGACCCCCAGGACCACCAGAACCGCGATCAGCGCTGCGAGCACGCCGCGCCGGGGCATCGGGACCCTGCCGCCGCGCGGCCGGGCCTGCCCCGGCGGGTGCGGAGGAGGCGGCAGGGGCACCTCGAGTCTGCTGGTGTGGCCGGAATCCGCGGGGGGCGCCCCGGCCCCCGGCTCCATGGGCGCCGTACGGGGGATCACACTGGTCATGGCCTCGGGGGAGACCGGGCCCGCGTCCGCCACCGCGTCCCCCGCCGAGTCCCGGGCCTGCGGCGGCACGGCGTCGAGCTGCTCGTCGCCGAGCGCCGCGCGGGCCTCACGCACCCGGGAGAGCAGCGCCACGGCGTCGTCCGGACGGACGTCGGCATGCCGGGCGGTCGCGCTCGCCACCAGCTCGTCCAGCTCGACCGCCAGCCCGGGTACGAGGGCGGAGGGGGCCGGCACATCCTCGTTCAGATGCCGGTAGAGAACCTGGGCCGGAGTGTCCCCGGCGTACGGCTTGGCCCCGGTCAGCATCTCGTACAGCACGACCCCGCACGCGTACACATCGGCGCGGGTGTCCGCGGTGCCGTGCTCGATCTGCTCCGGAGCGAGATACGACACGGTGCCCAGCACCGCGCCGGTGGTGCTGGTCACCGACCCCACGGCCCGCACCAGGCCAAAATCTGCGACCTTGACCCTGCCGTCGTCCCCTATGAGGACGTTCTCCGGCTTCATGTCGCGGTGGACGAACCCCGCCCGGTGCGCGGCGCCCAGCGCGGCCAGCACCGGCTCCAGGATGTCCAGCGCCGCCCGCGGCTGGAGCGCCCCTCGCTCGCGCAGCACGTCGCGCAGCGTGCAGCCGGCCACGTACTCCATGGCCAGATAGACATACGCACCCTCGGCGCCCTGGTCGAAGACCCCCACCACATTGGGATGGTCGAGCCGGGCCGCGGACTTGGCCTCGCGGATGAACCGCTCCACGAAGGTGGCGTCGGCGGCGAGAGCGGGGTGCATGACCTTGAGAGCAAGCACCCGGTCCAGACGGGTGTCGACAGCCCGGTAGACCGTGGCCATGCCGCCGACGGCGATGCGCTCGTCGACTCGGTAGCGGCCGTCGAGCAGCTGCCCGACGAGGGGGTCCTGAAGGGTCGTATCCACGCCGTTGAGTGTACGAGCCGGGCCTGCACCTCCCGAACGCCTCGAGCGGCACAGACCCGGCACTGCGACCAACCTGTCACGTACGGATCGGTGTCCGGGCCCTTGCGGCTCCCGCAGCAGGGCGGGCGACGCCGCAGGGGCGCCCCGGCGCGGCCCCGAGCCCGGCCGGTCGACGCCCGGGCCTCGGACGGCCGGGACACCGCACGCGGGCTCGGCCGCACGGTCTGTCCGCACGGGGTCCTGCCGTCCTGCCCCGCTCCGGCGCGGCCTCGGCCCGGCCGGTCGACGCCGCGCTCCGCAGCCTGCTGTCCTGCCCCGCCCCGGCGGCCGGTCCGCGGTCGAGCGGCCGGGGCGGCCGGGAGCCGCGCGGAAGCCCACCGGGCCGGGGCCCGACCGCACGGGGCCGGACGCACGGCCCGTCGGCACAGGGTCGCCGTGCGGATGGCCAGGACTGCACGCGGGCTCCGCCGCACGGTCCGTCCGCAAGGGGCCCGGACGCACGCGGGCTCGGCGCGTCGGCGTCCCCGGCCGACCGCGTGCGCACCCCGCTCAGAACGCCGGCCGCTCCGGGTCGAGCGCCGCACGGCCCTCGGCCGGCGACGAAGCCTCCGCGAAATGGCGGCGCGGAATACGGCCCGCCCGGTACGCCAGCCGGCCCGCCTCCACCGCGTGCCGCATCGCCTCCGCCATGAGCACCGGCTCCTGCGCCCGGGTCACCGCCGACGCCAGCATCACCGCCGAGCAGCCCAGCTCCATCGCCAGCGCGGCGTCCGACGCCGTGCCCGCGCCCGCGTCCAGCACCACCGGCACCCCGGCCCGCTCGGTGATCAGCTGGAAGTTGTGCGGATTGCGGATGCCGAGCCCCGAGCCGATGGGCGAGCCCAGCGGCATGACCGCCGCACACCCCACGTCTTCGAGCTTCCGCGCCAGCACCGGATCGTCGTTGGTGTACGGCAGGACCGTGAAGCCGTCGTCGACGAGCGTCTCCGCGGCGTCCAGCAGCTCGACCGGGTCCGGCAGCAGCGTCCGCTCGTCCGCCACCACCTCCAGCTTCACCCAGTCGACGCCGAGGGCTTCGCGCGCCAGACGCGCCGTCAGCACCGCCTCGCCTGCGGTGAAGCAGCCCGCCGTGTTGGGCAGCACCCGGATGCCCAGCCTGTCCAGCACGGACAGCACGGACCCCTGGACGGTCGGGTCGAGACGGCGCATCGCCACCGTCGTCAGCTCCGTGCCGCTGGCGACGAGGGAGCGCTCCAGCACATCGAGGCTCGGCGCCCCGCCCGTACCCATGATCAGCCGCGAGGAGAACTCTGCGCCCCCCAGGAGGAAACGGTCGTCGGACACGGTCGCTCAGCCCCCCTGCACCGCGGTGAGGACCTCGACCCGGTCGCCTTCGGCGAGCACCGTGCCCGACCACGCGCTGCGCGGCACAACGGTCTCGTTGACGGCGGCGGCCACTCCGGAGGGGGCCGTCGTCAGGGTGGCCACCAGGGCGTCGAGGGCAGTGGGCCGGTCGAGCAGGCGCGGCTCGCCGTTGACCGACACCGACACCGACACGGATGCGGACGCGGACACGGATGCGGAGGCGGGTTCGCGGGCGGGTTCGCGCGCGGAATCCGAGGCGGTCATGCGGGCTGCTCCAGACGTACGGAGGACTGTACGGGCGCCTGTGGGGGAGAGAACCGGCTCGGGCTGAAGTCCCGGGCCTCCGGCGGAAGTTCGCCCGAGACCAGGACCTCGGCCAGCACGTCGCCGGTGACCGGGGTCAGCAGCACCCCGTTGCGGTGGTGGCCGGTGGCCAGCGACAGGCTGTCAAGGGCGGTCGGACCGAGCAGCGGAGCATTGTCGGGGGAGCAGGGCCGCAGCCCGGCGCGGGTCTCGGTCAGCGGCAGCTCCGTGATCCCCGGCACCAGCTCATGGGCGTCCCGCAGCAGTTCGTACACCCCGCCCGCGGTCACCGTGGTGTCCCAGCCCAGTTCCTCGCTCGTCGCTCCCACCACCAGCTCCCCGCCGGCGCGCGGCACCAGGTACACCTGGCTGCCGCGGACCACGGCGCGCACGGTCCGGGAGAGGAAGGGCGCGTACGCCGGGGGCACGGTCAGCCGCAGCACCTGCCCTTTCACCGGCCGTACCGGAGGCCGCACCTCGTCCGGCACCCCGGCGAGCCTGCCGCTCAGGGAGCCGCCCGCCAGCACCACCTGGCCGGCGGCCAGCGTCACGCCGTCCGCCAGCAGGGCCCCGGCCGCCCGGTCCCGTACGACCTTCAGCCGCTCCGCCCAGCCCCGGCGCAGCTCCACCCCGGCCCGCTCGCACGCCGTCACCAGGGCGGCCGCGAGCCGCCGCGGATCGACCTGGTGATCGCCGTCGACCCGCAGTCCGCCGCGCACCCCAGCAGCGAGCATCGGCTCCAGACGGCGGCACTCGCGCCCCGTCAGCCATACCGAATCAAGCCCGGACCGCTGCTGAAGCGTGTGCAGCTCCCGCAGATGGGCGCGGTCGTCGGCGTCGAGCGCCACGGCGAGCGTGCCGCAGGCCCGGTAGTCCACGGCCTGCCCGCTCGCCTCCTCCAGCTCCCCGACGAACGACGGATAGCGGCGCGCGGACTCCAGATTGAGCCCGAGCAGCGTCTGCTCCCCGTGGTGCAGCTCGGTGACGGCGGCCAGCATGCCCGCCGCGACCTGCGCGGCCCCGCCGCCCGGCCGCGGATCGACGACCCGCACCCGCAGGCCCCGCTGCGCGGCCCGCCAGGCCGTGACCAGACCGATGATCCCGCCCCCGACGACCAGAACGTCCGAGGCGTCCTTCGACATACGCGACATGGGCGTTCAGCCCCTCCCTTCGCCGGCATGACCCGGATCAGGTTCGTACGGTCGGAGGCCGCCCAGCCTCCCTCTCAGCCCGGTGCGTCCGGGCTCCCGCGAGTGCTTTACGGTGGCCACCCTAACCCCAGCCCGCGACGCGCTGTAAGGCGCAGCAAGGGAGCAGCCTCGGTGGCACGCTCGCTCGACGGTCTGGTCCTCGCTCCGGTGGCCGATCAGGCCCCAGGTCAGGTGGGGACCGGCACCCGCTTCACGTACCACGAGCAGGACGGCCGGATCTGGGCCGAATACGCGGGCGGCGACGTGGTCCGCGGGCATCTGGTGGGCACCAGGGAGGGCGATCGGCTGGACTTCCGGTACGTCCAGCTCAGGACGGACGGCAGCACGGCCTCCGGGCACTGCGCGTCGACGGTCGTGGAACTCGCCGACGGCCGGGTGCGGCTGGAGGAGGCCTGGCGGTGGGAATCGCAGCCGGGCAGCGGGACCAGTGCGGTGGAGCAGCTTCCCGGGGCGTCTTCCTGACGTCTTGTCAGCTGCGTAAGGTGATCGGGTGAGCGAGCAGAGACAGCGGCCGGAGCACCCCGAGCGGCCTGCGCGGCGGGTCGTCGTGTCCGGGGCGGGCATGGCGGGGGTGCAGACGGCCGTCGCCCTGCGGGAGCGGGGCTTCACCGGACCGGTCACACTGATCGGCGCGGAACCCCACCAGCCGTACGACAGGCCGCCGCTGTCCAAGGCCGTTCTGCTCGGCAAGGCCGAGGGCTCCGCCTTTGACGTGGACTTCGAGGCGCTCGGCATCGAACTGCGGCTCGGCTGCGAGGTGACCGGAGTGCGCCCCGAGGCGCACGAGCTGGATACGGAGGCCGGGCCCGTCCCGTACGACGTCCTGGTCATCGCCACCGGCGCGGAGCCGGTCACCCTGCCGGGGACGGAGGGCGTGCCCGGCGTGCATCTGCTGCGCACCCTCGACGACGCGGCGCGGCTGCGGCCCGTGCTCGAACAGCGGCACGACATCGTGGTGGTCGGCGCGGGCTGGATCGGCGCGGAGTTCGCCACGGCCGCCCGCGAGGTGGGCTGCGCCGTCACCGTCGTGGAGGCGGCGGACCGGCCCCTGGCCGGCGCCCTCCCGGCGGAGGTCACCGCTCCGATGGCCGCCTGGTACGCCGAGCAGGGCGCGGAACTGATCACCGGCGCACGCGTGGCGTCCGTGGAACCGGGCGCGGTGATCCTCGCGGCAGTCGCCCCAGCCCCCGGCCCGCAGCCGCGGGCCGCGGCTGCAGGGCGGGGGCCGCATGGCGCCGAGCAGCCGCCTTCGGGGGCCGGCGGCCCGGCCCGCGAACCCGCCCCCGGAGGGGGCCCGGGGGTTTGGCCTCCGGAGCCGGAGCCGCAGCCGCAGCCGCAGCCGGGGCCGGGGCCGGAGCGCAGCTGGGGCCGCCGCATCGCCGCCGACGCAGTGGTCGTCGGAATCGGGGCGCGGCCCGCCACCTCCTGGCTGGCGGGGTCCGGCATCGCACGCGACCCGGACGGCGCGATCACCGCAGACGACCGGCTGCGCACCTCGGCGCCCGATGTGTACGCCGTCGGGGACTGCGCCTCCTTCCCGTCCGCCCGCTACGGGACACGGCTGCTGGTCCACCACTGGGACAACGCCCTCCAGGGGCCGCGCACCGTCGCCGCCGCCATCGTGGGCGACGCGCCCGGCGAGGCGTACGACCCGGTGCCGTACTTCTGGTCCGAGCAGTTCGGGCGATTCGTCCAGTACGCGGGGCATCACGCGGCCGCCGACACGCTGCTGTGGCGCGGCGACCCGGCCGACGCGGCCTGGACCGTGCTCTGGCTGCGGGACGGCGTGCTCGTCGCGCTGCTCGCCGTCGACCGCCCCCGTGATCTCGTACAGGGCCGCAAGCTCGTCCAGGCCGGCGCACGGCTGGACCCGGAGCGGGCCGCCGACCCGTCCGTCCCTCTGAAGGCGGCTGTCGCCTAGGGTCCGGCTACCGGCTGTCAGTCCCAGATGGCACGCTTGTCCTGTGACCGAGATTGACGCGAAGACCGATGCTCTCGTCCCCGCCTGGCTCCACCTGCCCGACATCGCGGAAATGCTGGACGTCGAGGTGACGCGTGTGCGGCAGCTGGTCAAGGAGGGCCAGCTGATCGCCGTGCGCCGCGGTGAGAACCGCACACTGCAGGTGCCGGCCGCCTTCATCGACGGCGACCGGGTGGTCAAGGGCCTCTCCGGCACCCTGACCCTCCTGAGGGACGACGGCTTCACCGACGAAGAGATGCTTGAGTGGTTCTTCACCCCCGACCCGACCCTGCCCGGCACCCCCGCGCAGGCGCTCGGCGAGAATCGCGGCACGGAGGTGAAGCGCCGGGCCCAGGCGCTCGCCGTCTGACGTCCGGCACACTCCGGCGTCATCCTGCCGCCGCATGCGTATGCGGTGGCCGTACAACCCACCACACCAGTCGCGGTGTGCGGGCCCGAGCTGTGCGCTCCGGCCCGCACACCGCCCGCCCTACGGGGGGATCGTGCCCATGTCTGCCGCTCGTGCGCTGCTGTCCGACGCCCGGCTCTATCTGTGCACGGACGCGCGCAAGGAGCGCGGTGACCTCGCTCCGTTCCTCGACGCGGTGCTGTCCTCCGGCGTCGACGTCGTACAGCTGCGCGACAAGGGCATGGAGGCGGCCGAGGAGCTCGACCATCTCCAGGTCTTCGCCGACGCCTGCCGCCGCCACGGCAAGCTGCTCGCGGTGAACGACCGCGCGGACGTCGCCCATGCGATCGGCGCCGACGTGCTGCATCTGGGCCAGGGGGATCTGCCGGTGCCGGCGGCCCGCGCGATCCTTGGCGACGAGGTCCTGATAGGCCGCTCCACCCACGCGGGCTCCGAGGTGGACGCGGCCGCGGCGCAGCCGGGCGTGGACTACTACTGCACCGGCCCCTGCTGGCCGACCCCCACCAAGCCGGGCCGGCACGCACCGGGGCTGGATCTGGTGCGCCACGCCGCGTCGCGCGGCGGTGACCGGCCCTGGTTCGCCATCGGGGGCATCGACGCCGGCAACCTCGACCAGGTGCTGGACGCCGGAGCGCGCCGGATCGTCGTCGTACGGGCGATCACCGAGGCGGACGACCCCGGCGCCGCGGCCGCCGAACTCGCCAAGAGGGTCCGCGAGCGTTCTGCCTCATAGTGCGGGGCGGTGGTGGCACGGCGCGGTAGCCCGAGAGAGGTGTCTCGCATCGTGGGCATCTGACGGCCCGTAGGTCAGAAAGAAGCCCGTCAGCAGTGGCTTGGTGACGGAAAGGTGTCCAAATGATGGACGGAGGTCGGACAAAAGCCACATATTTCCGTGGTTCGGTTGGGGGACCGCCGCGGCCTGGATAACCTGCGGGTATGGCCCTCGGTACAGCTTCGACCAGGACGGACCGCGCACGCACCGTGCGTGAGCTGCTCACGCCCGGAGAACCCTCGTACTCGTTCGAGTTCTGGGCGCCCAAAACCGAGAAGGGCGAGCGCAACCTCTGGAACGCGCTGCGCAGAGTGGAAGCGGTGGCCCCCAACTTCGTCTCCGTGACCTACGGGGCCGGCGGCTCGACCCGGGCCGGCACAGTCAAGGCGACCCAGCAGATCGCCGCCGACACCACCCTCACCCCCGTCGCACACCTCACAGCGGTGAACCACTCCATCGCAGAGCTGCGCAATATGATCGGCCAGTACGCCGACGCCGGGATCCGCAACATCCTCGCCGTGCGGGGAGACCCGCCCGGCGACCCGATGGGGGAGTGGATCAAGCACCCCGAGGGAGTGGGGTACGCGGCGGAACTCGTTCGGTTGATCAAGGAGTCGGGTGACTTCTGCGTCGGCGTCGCGGCCTTCCCCGAAATGCATCCGCGCTCGACTGACTGGGACGCGGACATCCGGCACTTCGTGGACAAGTGCCGGGCGGGTGCGGACTATGCGATCACCCAGATGTTCTTCCGCCCCGAGGACTATCTGCGGCTGCGGGACCGGGTCGCCGCCGCGGGTTGCGAAACGCCCATCATCCCCGAGATCATGCCGGTCACCAGCGTCAGGCAGCTCGAGAGATTCCCCGAGCTGAGCAACGCCACGTTGCCGGACGGCCTGAAAGAGCGGATCCTCGCGGTCAAGGACGATCCCGCCGCTGTACGCTCCATCGGTATCGAGTTCGCGACGGAGTTCTGCGAGCGCCTGCTGTCCGAGGGTGTCCCCGGGCTGCACTTCATCACGCTGAACAATTCCACGGCGACACTCGAAATCTACGAGAATCTCGGACTGCACGAGCAGTCGTGACCGGCCGCACCCACCCCGACCCGGGACTGCGGCCGTAGGAGAGGGGCGGGGATGGGCTGGACGGTCCTGTACATCGCGTTCGGCATCGTCGCGCTGTGGCTGCTCGGTGAGGTGCTGCTGCAGTACAAAGCCCGCCTGCGGTGGCGTGTTCTCGCCTTCATCGGCTTCCTGGTCGTGGTCTTCGGCGTGCTGACGGCGAACCGCCTGGTGATCGTGGCCGGCGCCCTCGCCTTCGCCGTCGGCCAGACCTGTGTCACGCTCTCCTTCCGCCGCGGCTTCTCCACGGGGTGGGCGCTCGGCGGCCGTCCGGGCGTCAGCCGGCGGCGCAAGGCAGGCCCGGACGCCGAGTCCCGGCGCGACCCCACGCTGGAGGTCTCGGGCCTCGCCTATGAAGACGCCTATGAAGACGACGCGCACGCGGACACCCGCGTCGGCGCCTACGACGACACCCGCCGGGACCCGGGCCACGACCGCGCGGACGGCCCGGCGGGAGCCTCCGACGACAACAGCGCCCGCAGGGACGCCACGGACCCGGCCCACGACCCCTACGGGTCCGGTTCCGGCGCCGCAGTGAACGGCTCCGGCGAGCAGTCCTCCACCGTCTACGAGCCGCAGCCGATGCCGGAGGACACCGGCCGGTACGGCGGCTACGCCGATCCGGTGCAGACGGCGCATCAGGACCCCAGCCACGGCTACGCGGCCTACGAGGGCGGCTACGGCTTCTCCGACTACGGCCAGCAGCACACCGGACAGGACGCCTACGCCGACGCATACGACTACGGCGCCGGGGGCCAGCAGTACGCCGCGTACTCCGACCCCTATGTGGGCGGTCAGCAGTACCAGACGTACGACCACTACGACAGCTTCGGCGGCCAGCAGCAGTTCGCCGCGGACGCCTACACCCAGCAGCCTTACAGCGAGACCCCGCCGGGCGGGGTCTGGGTGCCGCTCCAGCGCGACGACGAGCAGCAGCCCCCGCCCATGCCGGCAAACCCGCCCGAGTCCGCCTCCCCCTACGGCTACGACCCCGGCTACAACGAGCAGCAGTACCGTTACTGAGCCGGCTTCCGGCCGGCCGGCCGCGCGCGGGCGCAACAAGGCCGGGCGCCCGCTCCCTCCGGTGGCTGCCGGCCCCGGCGGCGCGTCACCGGGAGCCCCGGAAGTCCGGGCCCTCCACGATCAGCCCGGCGACCAGCGCACCGGACATCCCCGCATGCGCGAGGCCGCCGCCCGGATGGGACCAGCCGCCCGCGAGATACAGCCCCGGCAGCCGGGTCGCGTTCCCCTGGTGCAGCCAGCCGCAGCCGCCCCCCGCGAGGGCGGGGGCGGGCACCGGCCCCGTCTCCGCGGGCGTCAGGACCTCCTGCCACAACAGACGCTCACCTATCTCCGGCACCGCGGCGGCCGCCTGGTCGATCAACGCCCGGGCGCAACGCTCCCGCAGCGCCGCATCCGTCCAGTCGGCCCCGTACCCGCCGGGAGCGGCATGGGCCGTCACCGTGGCGGTCAGGGTGACAGCCTCGTGCGCGCCGTCGGGGCGGGTCCGCGGATCGTCCGGCCGCAGCACCGTGACCGTGGGCCGCTCGGCCGTACGCCCGCCGAAGACGGCCGCGGCCTCGGCTGAAGCGTCGGGGGAGTGGACAACGGTGCGGTGCGCCGCGGAGGCGCTCCGCGCCCCGCGCAGTGCGGCCAGCACGGTGAACCGTCCGGTCATGGGACGCTGCGGCGGCACATCGCGGTCCTGCCACACGCGTCCGCCCAGCAGCCCCGCCACCGGGACCCCCGCCACCACATGCGCGGCCTCGGCGAACGAGCCGTCGGCCAGCTCGACGCCGACCGCCCTGCCGTCCTTCTCGACGACACGGATCACCTCGGCGTCGAATTCGAACTCCACCTTCCTGGCCAGACACCGCTCGTACACGGCCCGGACCAGTTCCCGCAGGCCGCCCTCGACATACCAGCTGCCGAAGGTCTGCTCCATGTACGGCAGCAGCGCGGCGCTCGCCGGGGCATCCCGGGGATCGAGACCGTAGGAGAGCGCGCACCCGTCGAGCAGCGCGGACAGCCGTGGGTCCGCCAGCTCCCAACGGCCGATCTCCCGGACCGTCGCGGCCTCCCGCACCCGCAGAAGTCCGCGCCGCCGCAGGGACGGATAGGGGTTGCGCCCCAGCACCTCCCAGTTGGGCCACAGCGGCTCCTCCAGCAGCGGGCGGCGGGAGCGGTCCCAGGCGTCCCTGGCCCGCACGAGGAATTCTCCCCAGCGCTCCCCGGCCCCCGCTCCCAACGCCTCCTCCAAGGCGGAGACGACCCCGGCGCGCGAGGCGTTCGGCAGGGTGGCCGCAGTGCCGTCGGCGAACAGATGGCGGCTCGCCGGATCGACCTGGACCAGCCCGACACGGCTCTCCAGCGGCTCCTTGCCGGTCTTCAGGAACAGATCGCGCCAGACGGCCGGCAGATGCAGCAGTCCCGGACCGGTGTCAAAGGCGAAGCCATCGCGCTCGAACCTGCCCACCGACCCGCCGTAGGTCGCCGAGCGCTCGTACACCGTCACCCGGTGGCCTGCCACGGCCAGCCGGGCGGCCGCCGCCATGGCGCCGGCCCCGGCGCCGATCACCGCAATCCGTGCCATGTCCGCGACCTTATCGACCGCCGCCGACAACTCCGCCGTGCGGGTCTGTGAACGGCGGCTCCTCCGCCCGGAGCCGCTCGTGCGCGCGGGTGGACGGCACAGGGCTCCCGGGTGGACGGCACAGGGCTTGAGTATTCGTACCTAGTCGGCGAGATGAGTACGGATGCGGATGGGGACCGACCTGGGCAGACGGAAGAGTAGGGGGCACGGAAGGGGAGCAGCGCCGGCACCGCCGACACGGGGCGGCGGAACGGCATGGCTCCCCCGACGCAACGGGGGCACGGGGGGACGCGCCGGTCCTGCAAGGCTCGGGGGGATCGAGCCTCGCAGGACCGGCGCTTTCTGTGCGCCCCTCAGCGGCGTCCGCTGACCCGCCCGTGCAGCAGCAGCGAGAGCGCCGAGTGCACATCGTCGAGTGAGCGCTCCCGCTGGAACGCCTGCCAGTCCAGCGCCGCCACCAGCACCATCCCGACCAGCGCGGCCGCCGTCAGCGGGATGTCGATGTCCCGGCTCAGCTCGTCGCTCTCCACGCCCTCCCGCAGCACCGTCTCCACCACGGCCACCGCCTGTTGCCGTACCACCAGCAGGGTCGACTGCCAGGCCCGGTTGGTGCGCCACAGTTCGGCGACGTACAGCTGGGTGAACGCCGGATAGCGGTCGATGAAGACCAGGCCGGCGCGGATCATGGCGTCCAGCGCCTCGACGCGCGTCCCGCCGCGCTCGGCCGTCTCGTCGGCGGCGGCCTGGAGCGAGGCGGTCAGCAGGCCCACGCCGTACCGCAGCAGCTCTTCGAACAGCTCGGTCTTGCTCTTGAAGTTGTAGTAGACGGTGCCTTTGGCGACCCCGGCCCGTTCGGCGATCTCGTCCACCGTGGTGGCTGAGAAGCCCTGCTCCGCTATGAGGGTGACGGCCGCCTCGTAGAGCTTGGCCCGGGTCGCCCGCCGTCTGGTGCTGCTGCTGTCCATGGCGTCGATTCTCACAGGTCCGGACCGCATCACAGGCTCAGTTCGGGATGCAGTCGGTCCAGCGTCCACACCTGCTTGCGCCGTGCCGAGACCGCGGTGAGGGCCAGCGCTCCGGCGGTGAAGGCGGCGAGCACCGCGCACGCCTGCCACACCGGTCCCAGCCCGCCGCCCGTGATGAGCCTGCGCAGCGCCTCGACGACATACGTCATCGGCAGGTACGGGTGGATCGCGTTAAAGAAGCCGGGGCTGGTCTGTACGGGGTATGTGCCGCCCGCGGAGGTGAGCTGAAGCATCAGCACCGCGAGGACGAGGATCCGGCCCGCCGCGCCGAAGCGGGCGTTCAGCCACTGGATGATCGAGGCGAAGCAGAGGGTCGTCAGGGCGAGGAAGGCGATCGTCCCGGCCGCGTGCGCCGGCTGCAGATCGAGCCCGAAGCGCAGCACCGACATCAGGGCGGCCACCTGAAGCAGGCCGATCGCGGCCACCGGAAGCCAGCCGGCCAGCGCGACCCGCCAGGCGGACGCCCCGACGGCGAGCGCGCGCCGGTTCAGCGGCTGGATGATCATGTACGCCACCATCGACCCCACCCAGAGGGAGAGCGGGATGAAGTACGGGGCGAAGCCGGTGCCGTAGTTGGGCGCCTTGTTCAGGGACTGACTGGCCAGCTGCACGGGGTCGGCCATCACCTCGGTACGCCGGTCGCGGTCCTTCTCGTCGTAGTCGGGGATCTTCTCCACGCCCTCGTTCAACCCGCCGGCCAACTCGGTAGAGCCGTCCTTGAGGCTGATCAGACCGCCGTCCAGCTCCTTGGCGCCCTTCTTGAGCCTGCCGACGCCGCTGTCCAGCTCGGCGGAGCCGGACTGCGCACCGGTGAGCCCGGTGTGCAGCTCGTCGGCGCCCTTGGAGACCTTCTTGGCGCCCTCGTTGAGCCGCTTGATGTCGGCGATGGACGACTCCAGGTCCTCGTCCAGGTGGGGAGCGCGCTCGGCGAGGGCGTTCGCGCGCTGCTGGACCTTGGCGAGTTCGGCGTCCAGCTTCTCGAGCTGGCCGCTGTTGCTGTTCGCCAGCTCCTGCACGTCGTCGGCGACCGCGGCGACGCCGGCGGCCGAGTCCTTGGCCTTCTCCAGCGCGGTGCAGACCTCAGGGTCGGCGGCCGGCTTGTCCGTGCAGCGCTCCCGGTGCAGCGCCGTCAGCTTGTCGGCCTCCTCGTGCGCCTTGGCGCGGGCCGCGGGCGCCTGCCGGACCACGGCCTTGAGGTCTTCGCGGATCTTCCCTGAGACATCGGCGACGAGCCGGGCCGAGACCTCGATCACCTTGCCGTTGTCCTTGAGGTACGGGCGTACGTCCTCGGCGAGCCCGTCGACCTTGTCCGCGAGCTGCTGGGTGCCGGCGGCGACCTGGCGTGCGCCGGTCTCCAGCTTCCCCGCGCCCTTGTTGAGCTCGACCAGGCCCCCGGCCAGCTTGCCGCTGCCGTCCTTGGCGTTCTTCAGCCCGTCGGCGAGCTCCTTGGATCCCTCCTTGGCCTTGCCGACGCCGTCCTTGAGCTGGTCCGCGCCCTTGGCCGCCTCCTCGGTGCGGTCATGGATGTCGGAGAAGGAGATGAAGATCTTGTCGAGGAAGGAGCGGGAGGCGTCGGTCGAGGCGGCGGTGCGGACCTCCGAGAAGACCGTCCGGGAGATCTGCCCGACGATGTAGTTGTTTGCGTCGTTCGTGCGGACCTGCAGCGCTCCGGTCTCCGGGGAGTCCCCGGAGCTGGAGGCGATGCGCTCGCTGAAGTCCGCCGGCATGGTCAGCGACAGGTAGTACCTGCCGTCCTCCACGCCCTTGCGGGCCTCGGCCGCGCTCACCTCGTGCCACTCGAAGACCTTGCTGTCGAGCAGGTTCTCGGTGATCTCGTCGCCCGCCGAGATCTTCTTGCCGTCGGCGGTCGCCCCCTTGTCGTCGTTGACGAGCGCCACGGGCAGCCGGTCGAGGTTGCCGTAGGGGTCCCAGAAGGACCACAGGTAGAGCGCGCCGTACAGCAGCGGCAGCAGCAGGATCGCGACGAGTGCGGCGCGCGGCAGCTTCCCCCTGCCGAAGCGCTTCAGCTCAAGCGCGGCCAGTTTCGGCGAACGCATCCGCGGCCCCCTCCCTCTTGTCCTTCTTGTCGTTCTTGTCGTGCCGGTCGTCCGCCTTGTCGTGCCGGTCGTCCGCCTTGTCGTGCCGGTCGTCCGCCTTGCCGTGCCGGTCGTCCGCACCCTTCGCGTCCTCGTCGACTTCGGCGCCGGGGCTCTGGTCCGCGTCCTCGTCGGCGCTCCTGCTCGGGTCGGTCGGCTTGTCGGCCTTGTTGGCCTTGTTGGCCTTCTCGGGCTTCTCAGGCTTCTCGGGCTCCGGGGTCTCCGGGGGCCTTGGGGTCTGCCGGGTCACCGGGGGCTGCTCGGTCTCTTCCGGAACGTCCGTGCGTACGACCGTCGCCCCCTCGGGAGGCTGGCTGCACACGGCGAGCACGGTGGTGCCGCTCGCGGCGACCGAGGCCAGTAGCCGCCAGGCCTGGGCCCGGTCCGGATCGGAGAGCTTGAGGTCCGCGTCGTCGACGGCCAGCAGACGGGGGCGGCCCATCAGCGCGAGGGCGGTCGAAAGCCGCAGCTCCTCCAGCCGCTCCAGGTCGCGCACTGCGGTCCGCTCCCCTCTGGGGAGCGCGGAGAGATCCAGCTCCACGGCCTCGAGCGCCTCGTCGACGAGCCGCCTGGCGGTGTCGGCCCGCTCGGCGCGGGGGCGCAGCAGCGCGCGCAGAGAGCCGTCGAAGCGGCGCTGCAGCAGCGCCCGCTCGCGCAGGTGCTCGGCGACGGTCAGCGCCGGGTCGAGGTCGCTGACGCCCGGCACCGGGCCCAGGGCGCAGAATCCGCGCACGGCGGCCATCTTGCGCGGCAGCTGCGCCCCGCCGACCTCGGCGCGGCCCTCGGTGGGGCGCATCCGGCCGGTGAGCGCGAGCAGCAGGCAGGTGCGCCCGGAGCCCGACGGGCCCGTGAGGGCGATGAGTGAGCCTGGCGCGGCGTCCATGTCCACCGAGCGGAACGCCCAGCCGCGCGGGCCCTTGAGCCCGAAGTCCTCAGTGGCGACCGCCGCCCCGTGCGGGCTGTCCACGTAACCCTCCCTTTTAGACTGACCAGTCAGTGCAAAAGCTACCCCCGAACCTGCAAACGAAGCAAAAGCGCAGGTCAGGGCCGATTGTCAGTGGCTGCCCCGACGATGGACACATACGGCCACAGCGCCGTCACACGACGACAGGAGGCTCGTCATGGCCAGTCATCACGCAGCAGCCGCACCCCGGCGCCGCGGCGCCGGCCCTGTCCCCTCGCTGACCGGACCGGCACACGACGTCCACCCCGTGCTGCGGCGGGCCACCGCCCCGCCCGCGGCCCTCGACCTGCTCGCCCAGGCCCGCAGCGGACTGGACGAGGCCGCCGCCCTCGAAACGTCGAACGAGCGGTACGCCACCGCGCATCTCGCCGCCCTGCGCACCGCGGCGGCCGTCCTCGCCGCCCGCGGCCGGCCGGAGACCGACCCCAGGAAGCGGCGGCGTATACGCAGCGCCTGGGAGGTGCTGCCGGAGGTCGCGCCCGAGCTGACGGAGTGGAGCGCCCTGTTCGCCTCCGGCGCACCCCGCAGGGCCCGGGCCGAGGCGGGCATCCACGGAGCGGCGAGCCGCCGGGACGCCGACGACCTGCTGCGGGACACGGCCATGTTTCTGCGCCTGGTCGAGCGGATGCTGGTGCTTCAGCCGGTGCTGCCCCAGCCCGCGCCGGAGCAGTCGGGGCCGCCTGAGCGAGACCGGCGGCCCGGCGCGGGGGACCCCGCCGGCTGAGCCGGTCTGGCGGCACGGTCCAGGGGGCCGAGGCAATAGGGTGGGCAGCAGCTGTACCGTCCATGCCGAGGAGTCATCACCGTGCCGGACCCGTCCCCTGTCACCGGTGGGGAGAACCCATCGCGCCCTTCACGCGCCTCCGTTCGCACGGCCGTGGTCTGGGACGTGCTCAAGGACGCCCTCGACAGCCGGGCCAAGGCCACGGGCACGGACACCCTCGACGTCCTCGACACCGGCGGCGGCAGCGGGAACTTCGCCGTGCTCGTGGCCGGGCTCGGACACCGGGTCACCGTCGTGGACCCCAGCCCCAACGCTCTCTTCGCGCTGGAGCGGCGGGTCGCGGAGGCGGGTGTCGCCGACCGGGTCCACGGCGTCCAGGGCGATGTGCACGGCCTGTTCGACGTGGTCGAGCGCGCCGGCTACGACACGGTGCTCTGCCATGGCGTCCTGGAGTACGTGGACGACCCCGCGGAGGGCGTGCGCAACGCCGTCGAGGCGCTGCGGCCGTCCGGCGTGCTCAGCCTGCTCGCCGCGGGCCTCGGCGGGGCGGTTCTCGCCAGGGCGCTGGCCGGGCACTTCAGCGAGGCCCGGCAGGCGCTGAACGACCCGGCGGGCCGCTGGGGCGAGGGCGACCCCGTGCCGCGCCGCTTCACCGCGGAGCAGCTCACCGATCTCGTCTCCGCGGCCGGGATCGAGGTCGGCGCGGTGCACGGTGTGCGGGTCTTCGCGGACCTGGTCCCGGGCGCCCTGGTCGACGCCGAGCCAGGCGCCCTGGACGCACTCCTCCAGCTGGAGGCCGCGGCCGCCGAGCTCCCCGCCTTCCGCTCGGTCGCCACCCAGCTCCACGTACTGGGCGAGAAGCGGCGCTGATCAGCGGCGCAGCCGCAGATGGAGTACGCCACAGGGCCCCCGCGCCACGCCGCCGCCCCGTATGATCGGGGGACACCATCCGGCATGACGGATCGGAGGTTGGGGAATCAACGCCTCAGCAGCCGTGCCGGCATGGCGGCCCGGACGGCGAAATGGCGTTCAGGGCGGGTTTCACGGGGGCGAAACCCTGCCTATCCTGAAAGGGCCGCATACCGGTCGCCCCCGCGACCGACAACGAGGAGGACTCCGTGCCGCTCTCGGAGCACGAGCAGCGAATGCTCGAGCAGATGGAGCGAGCGCTGTACGCCGAAGATCCCAAGTTCGCTACAGCGCTTGAGGGAAGCGGGCTGCGTACGTACACCCGGCGACGGGTATACCAGGCAGTCGCGGGCTTCCTGGTGGGTATCGCGCTCCTCATGGCCGGAATGGTCGCGCAGCAGATCTGGATCAGCGTGGTGGGATTCCTCGTCATGCTCGGCTGCGCGGTTCTCGCGGTCACCGGTTGGCGCAAAGCGCCCAAGCCGGGTGAGCAGGCCCCTGGGGACGCGGCCGGGCGCCGACAGTCCCGACAGCGTAAGTCGATGATGAACAGAATCGAAGAGCGGTGGCAGCGCCGCCGCGACGAACACGGCGGCCACGGCCACTGACCGGGGCTCCGCCACGAGGCCCGGGGGCATGAGCGGCTCGCGGCTGCATCCAAGCCGCGGCACACAATCCAAGACGGCACGGCGGGCGACGCGGAAGGTGTCGCCCGCCGTCGCATGCCGCCACCCCCGTCGCCCATGACGACGCCCCTGGGCACGGGCGTGCGTCACGCCCTGCACCGTGCCCGGCCGGGGCCCTTCGCACGATACGCCGACGACGGTCGCCCCGGCCTCAGCTCGAGGCATGGTCGCGGACGGGAACCCCGCCAACTCTGCGTGCATGCGGCTCCGCCGCGTGGACGGGAACCGGCCACGACGCGCCAGCACGTGCCCGGCGACCGATCGTGCGGCCTCTCCCGCGGAGCGCTGGGCATGCCGTCGGTGTCCGATGTGTGCCGTTGGCGTGGCGCGGCGGGCCGCACCGCCCCGGTGGCCTGCCGGCTGGCCGGTCGTCGCGTGCGTGGGCCGGTAGCCGGTGCCGTGTCCGGGCCAAGCCGGGGTGGAGGTTGCCCGGTCGTCCTCGGCGTGTGTCGGCAGCTGGTGCCGGACCGCGCCCGGCTGGGGAGCCGGCGCCAAGCCTCCGCCTCCGGGGCGGGCGGCAGCCCCGCACACCTCTCCCCGAGGGGGCCAAGCCCCCGGCCCCCTCGGGGAGAGGGCCGGGGGAGGGGAGGGAACCGGCACGCAGGCCCAGCGGGCCCCTCGCCGCTTCAGCCTCGCTGGCGGGACGGGCGGCGCAGAGCCGCCGCCCGGCGATCCGGCCGCATACGCTGCATGCGCCGGCCCCAGCGGTCCGTGACCGCACGCCATCGGTCCAGCAGGGACCACAGTGCCCGCACGGACGAGCGCGGCAGCAGCAGCGCCCGCAGCCGCGTCCAGCGATCCGCGTTCTCCAGGAGCCCGGCGCGGATGAGCGACGCGTCCTCCGCCAGGCCCGGGCCCGGCCGGGGTTCCGGCGCGTAGAGCACCTGCTCGACCGCGCTCGCCGCCCGGTGCACCGCTTCCGCCGGCTCCTGCTCCAGCTTGCCCATGCGGACGATGCGGGCCGCGGCCCTGCGGGGCGTCTGCGACTCGTCGGGCGGAATGCCCAGGTCCCAAGCGGAGTCGATGATCTCCTGCCAGGCCGCCAGCGTGCCGACCGACGCTCGGGCAGAACCTATGCCGTCCGCGTCGAGCAGCCGGACGCCCGCACCGTCACCCGGTCCGGGAGTCCCCTGGCCACCCGGAGTGCCCTGAAGACCCGGGCCGCCCGACGCGGCCAGCCGCCGTGCACGGGTTCTGAGCCGCCACAGCAGCGGGAGCAGCGGCAGCAGCACCGCCGCCGCCACCGCCGGCGCGACCCACAGCACTGTCCCCAGCGGGAAGCCATCGTCCGACGGCGGGGTGATCTCGGCCGGCGCGGCCGCGCCGCACTCGCCGAGCCGCCGCTCGTACTCCGGGCACCGGTCGCTCTCCGCAGGCGCCGCAGAGGGCGCGGCTGAGCTGTCGGGCGCCGGCTCCGCCGGGGTGGACGGGCCGCCGGACGGCGCCTGTTCCCTGGTGTACTCCGGTACGTTGCCCCGGTCCGGAGTCGGCTCGAACCGTGTCCACCCCACACCCTCGAAGTACAGCTCGGGCCAGGCGTGCGCATCGCGCAGCCCCACCGACATCGTCCCGTCGGACTGCAGGGAACCGGGAGTGAAGCCCACCGCGACCCGCGCCGGAATCCCCAGCGTTCTCGCCATGGCCGCCATCGAGAACGAGAAGTGGACGCAGAAGCCTTCCTTCTGCTTCAGAAAGCGGCTGATCGCCGTGACTCCGGTGCCGGACTCCACGTCGGTGTCATAGGTGAAACCGCCGTCGTCGGCGAACCACTGCTGGAGCTTGACCGCACGCTCGTAGTCGTTCGCCGAGCCCCGTGTGACGTCCCGCGCGGTCTGCGACACCACGTCGGGCAGCACATCGGGCACCTTCGTGTACTCGCGCTGCACCGCGGACGGCGGCCGGGGCGCCCGGATCAGCTGCTCACGGGTCGGCTCCACGATCAGGCTGCTCACCGAGTACTGCGCGCCCTTGGTGGTCTGCCCGCGGTCGCCGACCAGCGTCCGTCCCTCGGGCTCGAACCGCCAGCGCCCGTCGATCTTCACCGACATCGCCGGATAGGGCAGGGGCAGCCAGTTCTGCCGGTAGGAGTCGGCGGCGGAGAGGTTGGTGATGACCTCGGTGACCCGTACGTCCGGGCTCAGCCCGTCCGGCTGGGGCAGCCGCCCGGGCACATCGGTGACCTTGCGCTCCGACGACTTCCAGGCCGTGCCGTCGAACTGGTCGAGGGCCACGATCCGCAGATACAGGTTCCGGGTGTCCTCCGCGTTGGTGCGGTAGCGGATGACCTCGCGGTCCTCGGGCTGGTTCAGGCTGTCCTGGAGCGAGACCAGCGGATTGACCGCCGAGATGGTGCCGCCCCCGCCGATTCCGGGCCCTGAACCGCCGCCCGGGCCGAGGAGCAGCCCGCCGTCCAGCGCGGGCAGCGCCGCGGGGACCGCCAGCGCCACACCCAGGGCGAGTGCCCCTATGCGGCGTCCCGTCCGCACCGGCGCAAGGGCACGGCCGCCGGCCGCGTCCAGCCCGGACGACATGCGCCCGCGTGCCGGAGACGCCCCGCCGAAGACCCTGCCCCACTGGGACAGCCGCTCGCGGCCCTCCGCCAGCAGCAGCACCAGATAGCCGGCGCCGGCGAGCAGGAAGTACAGCCAGCCCGCGCGGCCGCCGGACAGGCTCGCGGCCACCGAGTACAGCGCGAGCAGCGGCAGCCCTGCCGGCGCCGCCATGCGGAACGTCACCGCAAGGGCGTCCACCGTGAGGCCGATCAGCAGCACCCCGCCGATCACCATCAGCCTGATCCCGTCGGTCGCCGGGGCCGGCGACGCATACCGCGCCACGTCCTCCGCGCCCGAGGACAGCAACTCGCCGAACCTCGCCAGCGACGAGGGCGTGGGAATCAGCGCGCCGAACGCCTGCTGTCCGGTGAAGACGGCGGTCATCAGAACCAGCGCGACCAGCGCCTGCAGCGCGACCGTCAGCATGCGGCCCAGCGGCACGCGCCGCGCGATCGCCCCCGCCCCGGTCACCAGCGCAAGCAGGAAGGCCGCCTGCACGATCCAGGTGGCTGGATCGACCAGCGGCAGCAGCGCCGCCGCCGCCAGCAGAGTGGCCGCATAGGCGCACAAGGCCATCCGCTCGCGACCGCTCATGACCACACCCCGCTCATGAACCACACCCCGCTCATGACCAACCCCCAGAGAATGCGTTGGACGGCCCTTGGGACTCGGCGCGCTGCCGCCCGGCCAGCTGCCACAGTTCGGTGAGCGAGGCCCCGGATGGCACGGCGAGCGCGGTCCAGCCGGACTCGCGAAGCAGCCGCAGCCGCTCCTCGACCGCGCCGGCCACCTCGCCGCCGGTCAGCCACGCCCCGCTGTCCAGTACAAACGCTACGGCCGCGGCGGAGCGCTGCCGCATCCGGGCGGCCAGCGCGGCCTGTTCCTCGTCCAGATCGCCGAAGAAGGCGATCAGCAGTCCCTCGCGGCCGCCGCGCAGCGCGTCGTGCGCACGGGACAGCCCGGCCCCGTCCGAATGGTCGGCCACCGCCAGCGTGTCCATCATCAGCCCCGCCGCGTCCGCCGACTCCTGGGGCGATCCCGCGAAGCCGTCGCCGCCGCCCTCGCCCGGCACCGCGCTCCCGGTGTCCGTCAGCAGCCGGACGGCGAACCCGCGCTCCAGCGTGTGAACCAGCGCCGAGGCGGCCCCCGACACAGCCCATTCGAACGCCGAGTCCGGGCCCGCGCCCTCGTAGGCGATCCGCCGGGTGTCCAGCAGGACCGTGCACCGGGCCCGCTGCGGCTGCTCCTCGCGGCGCACCATCAGCTCCCCGTAGCGGGCGGTGGAGCGCCAGTGCACCCGGCGCAGATCGTCGCCGTGCCGGTAGGCGCGCGGAATGATGTCGTCGTCGCCCGCCAGGGCGAGCGAGCGCTGCCGTCCGTCCCCGTATCCCGACGCATCGCCCGCGAGCTGCGTCGGGGGGAGCGTCTCGGTCCGCGGTATCACCGTCAGGGTGTCGTACGCGCTGAAGGAGCGGGTCAACTCGCACATCCCGAACGGGTCGCTCAGCCGAAGTTGAAGCGGTCCGAGCGGATAGCGCCCGCGCAGATCGGAGCGCACCCGGTAGGACACCTCGCGGCGGCCGCCCGCCTCCACGCGGTCGAGCACGAAGCGGGGCCGGGGGCCCAGCACATACGGCACATGGTCCTGGAGCATCAGCAGCCCGGTCGGCAGCCGGGAGACATTGTCCAGCCGCAGGTGCACACGCGCCTCGGAGCCCGCCGCCACCCGCGAGGGGGAGAGCCGTCTGCTGGCGGCGACCCGGTAGCGGGTGCGGTAGAGCACGGTGGTGCACACCAGCGGCAGCACGGCGAGCAGCAGCCCGACCCGTACGAGGTAGTCCTGCCCCAGGACGTAGGCGCATCCCGCGGCGGCCAGCCCGGCGGCCAGGAACGACCGGCCGCGGGTGGTCAGCCCGCCCAGCGCGGCCCGCACCCCGCCTGCCTCCCCGCCTCCCGAGCCGGGCCCCTCGTCCCGCGCGCCGGCCGGCACGGAGGGCATCACAGCCGCCGGCTGCCGGGCTGCTGCCCGAAGAACGACGGCTGGGCGGCTCTGGCCTGGGCGTAGGCGCCGTCCGTGCTCCCGGTCGTGGGCACGGGTACGCGCTGCAGTATCTCCTGCACGACCTGCTCGGCCGTGCGGCGGTTCAGCTGGGCCTGCGCCGTGGGCAGCAGCCGGTGGGCGAGCACCGGCGACGCCAGCGACTGCACATCGTCCGGCAGCGCGTAGTCCCGTCCGGCGAGCGCGGCCGAGGCCTTCGCCGCCCGCAGCAGATGCAGCGTGGCGCGTGGCGAGGCGCCCAGCCTTAGATCAGGGTGACTGCGGGTGGCCGAGACCAGCTCCACCGCGTATCTGCGCACGGAGTCGGCGACATGGACGGAACGCACCGCGTCGATCAGCTTGACGATGTCATGCGCATGCGCGACCGGCTGGAGGTCGTCCAGCGGGGAGACCGAGCCATGCACATCGAGCATCTCGAACTCGGCCTCCGCGCTGGGATAGCCGATGGACACCCGTGCCATGAAGCGGTCGCGCTGGGCCTCGGGCAGCGGATAGGTGCCCTCCATCTCGACCGGGTTCTGCGTGGCCACCACCATGAAGGGGCTGGGCAGTTCATAGGTCTGCCCGTCGACGGTGACCTGGCGCTCCTCCATCGACTCCAGCAGCGCGGACTGAGTCTTGGGCGAGGCGCGGTTGATCTCGTCGCCGATCACGATCTGGGCGAAGATCGCACCCGGCTTGAACTCGAAGTCACGCCGCTGCTGGTCGTAGATCGACACACCGGTGACGTCGGACGGCAGCAGATCCGGGGTGAACTGGATCCGCCGCACGGAACAGTCGATGGACCGCGCCAGCGCCTTGGCCAGCATCGTCTTGCCCACGCCCGGAACGTCTTCGATGAGCAGATGCCCCTCGGCGAGGAGCACGGTCAGCGAAAGCCGTACGACCTCAGGCTTGCCCTCGATCACATCCTCGACCGACCTGCGGATCTCCTCCGCTGTGGACGTCAGATCTGTGAGGCTCGCTCGATCGTCATAGGTCGTCACCCGGCCCTCCTCGGCCCATCCCCACGCTCCTGTCGAGCAGGGGCCCTTGCCGGGCCGAGACGCGTCCTGCCGCCCGGCCCACCCCGACACACGGACACCCGCCCCGGAAAGTTCCCGAAGTCCATCCGCGGGGTGTCACACACGCATTCTTGTTGCCGGTGGTCCGCGCTGTCACTCGCCTGTGGATAACTCCGGGCGATTTGTCGGCGTTGCCGTGAATTCCCGCCCGCTGAGCTGGCCATTCGCCTGCTTCAACGGGCCACGTCGGGTCACTGGGCGGGGTCGATCTCCCGCAGCACGCCCTTGGTGACGTCGAAGACAAAGCCGCGCACGTCGTCCTTGTGCAGCAGGAAGGGCGAGGTGCGCACCCGCTGCATCGACTGCCGCACGTCCTGGTCGACGTCCCGGAACGCCTCCACCGCCCACGCCGGACGCTGGCCGACCTCGTCCTCAAGCTCATGCCGGAAGTCCTCCGTCAGGGACTCCAGGCCGCAGTTGGTGTGGTGGATGAGGATGACGCTGCGGGTGCCCAGCGCCCGCTGGCTGATGGTGAGCGAGCGGATCACATCGTCCGTGACCACGCCTCCCGCGTTGCGGATGGTGTGGCAGTCGCCCAGCTCGAGGCCGAGTGCCGCGTGCAGGTCGAGCCGTGCGTCCATGCATGCGACCACGGCGACCTTCAGCACGGGCCGGGCGTCCATCCCGGGGTCCTGGAAGCCGTCGGCGTAGTGCCGGTTCGCCTGGACCAGCCGGTCGATGACCCGGGCGTCGGGGCCGGCCGTGGCGTCGGAGGCGGGGGAACCTCCGGTGCTGGCGGCGTCAGCGGTGTGGTGCGGGGAAGTCGACATGGGACCGACGTTAGTGGGCACACCCGTTTAAAGCTCGCTGTGAGAGCGGACAAAGAACGTCAATGGCGCTTGTTGTGAGGCAGCCCACAGACAGCCCGCAGGGGTGTGCGGGGCAGGCCCCGCAGGGGTTGCGCGGGACGGGGCGCGGAAGGACCCGGCGGCGCCCTCGCGACGCGCCGCCCGATGCCCGGCCGGTTGATTGACCGCAAAGGACCGTGGACTAAAGTGACGCGCAGTTCACGGACACAACCTGCGCATCCCGCAGATTTTCCACGATTCCCCGCGAGTGCGCATGTCCGCGCCGTTCATGGAGAGGGCGCATGAGCCAGACCCGACACGTCCCGGTGATGCTCCAGCGGTGCCTGGACCTGTTGGCCCCGGCGCTGCGGCAGCCGGGCGCGGTCGTCGTGGACTGCACCCTCGGCCTCGGCGGGCACAGCGAGGCCCTGCTCAAGGCGTTCCCCGAGGCCCGGCTGATCGCCCTCGACCGGGACAAGGAGGCCCTGCGGCTCGCCGGCGAGCGGCTGGCCCCCTACGGCGAGCGCGCCGCCCTGGTGCACGCCGTCTACGACGAGCTGCCCGAGGTGCTCGGCCGGCTCGGCGTCCCGCGCGTCCAGGGCGTCCTGTTCGACCTCGGCGTCTCCTCCATGCAGCTCGACGAGGCCGACCGCGGCTTCGCCTACGCCCAGGACGCGCCGCTGGACATGCGGATGGACCAGACGGCCGGCGTCAGCGCCGCCGAGGTCCTCAACACCTACCCGCCGGGCGAGCTGGTGCGGATCCTGCGCACCTACGGCGAGGAGAAGCAGGCCAAGCGCATCGTCTCAGCCGTCGTGCGCGAGCGGGAGAAGGAGCCCTTCACCACCAGCGCCCGCCTCGTGCAGCTGATCCGCGACGCGCTGCCGCAGGCCGCCAAGCGCACCGGGGGCAACCCCGCCAAGCGGACCTTCCAGGCGCTGCGCATCGAGGTGAACGGCGAGCTGTCGGTGCTGGAGCGGGCCGTGCCGGCCGCCGTGGAGGCCCTGGCCGTCGGCGGGCGGATCGCCGTCCTGTCGTACCACTCACTCGAGGACCGGCTGGTCAAACAGGTCTTCGCGGCCGGCGCCGCCAACACCGCGCCCCCCGGCCTGCCCGTCGTCCCGGAGCAGTACCAGCCGAGGCTGAAGCTGCTGACGCGCGGCGCGGAACTCCCCACGGAGGAGGAGGTCGCCGAGAACCGACGCGCCGCGCCCGCCCGGCTCAGGGCGGCGCAGCGCATCCGGGAGGACGTGTGAGCGGAGCGGGCAGGCAGCTGCGGGGGCGGGCCGCCCGGCTCGCCCGGCTGCTGCCGTCGGGGCCGAACACCGCGGCCCGCACCCCCTTCGTGCTGCTGATCGTCCTCCTCCTGGGCGGCGGGCTGATCACCCTGCTGCTGCTGAACTCCTCCCTCAACCAGGGCTCGTTCGAGCTGAGCGAGCTGAAGAAGAAGACCACCGAGCTGACCGACGAGCAGCAGGCCCTCCAGCGGGACGTGGACAGCCGCTCCGCGCCCGACGCACTGGAGCGAAGGGCCCGCGAGCTGGGCATGGTGCCGGGCGGCAACCCGGCCTTCCTCGACCCGGACGGCAAGGTCAGGGGCGTCCCCCGCAAGGCGGCGGCCCCGCCTCCGGAGCCGACCCCCACCCCCACCCCCACGCCCACCCCCACGCCCGCCCCGGACCCGACGCCCGCGGCGGAGGCCACGACCGGCGCGGAGCCGCAGCTCACAGCCCCGCCGTCCGGCGCCGGCGGGACACCGAAGAGCCCCGGCGGCCAGGAATCCGCGCAGGAGGCCCCCGGCCCGTCCGACGCCGCCGCGGGCGCCCCCGCCGCTACGACGGCCGCGAACCCCGAAGCCCCCGAGACAGACTCCGCAACCCCCGGCAGGTGATGTGTGCCGCCCCAGCAACCGCCCCGCCGCCGGGTGCCCGGCCCCGCCCGCCGCCCCGCCCAGCGC
>NZ_JADWYQ010000044.1 GCF_022414575.1 Streptomyces sp. MUM 178J
GCGGACCGCCGGCTGCGCGTCTCCGGCGGCCGCGGCGGCCGCATCCCGGCCGCACGGCCGGAGGGGGCGGGCAGCGTCGTGTTCGACGGCATCCGGGCGCCGCCCGGACGAGCCGCGGCGGGCGGACGGGCCGGTGCGGCGGGCCGTGCAGCGGTCAGTGCGCCCACTTGTACTTGCCGCCGCCGACCCAGCGGACGACCGCCGGGTCGTCGAGGTCGACATGGGTCAGCCCGGCCTGGTGGGCCAGTCTGATCACATCGGTGATGTCGTGAGCGGTCCCGGCCACGTTTCCGTGGATCTCCACCACCCGGAACGGCGGGTCGGTCGGCACGATGCCGAGGACGACGATCGGGGCGGGGGTGGCGTCTGGTCCATACGCTTCGGTCATGCCATCCAGCGTGCGTCAGCCCGGCGTCCGGCACATCTCGTCGGCCCTCCCGGGGTGCGGCGGTGCGGTGCCGACACCGTGCCGGGACGGCGCGGAGGACGGCGGGCGTCTCTTCGAAGCGCATCCCGAGGTTTCGTTCTGGGCGCTGGCCGGGAAGACGCCGCTCGGGCCCCGCAAGAAGAGCTGGGCGGGGCAGATGGCCCGGCGGTCGCTCCTCGAGGCCGCCGGGGTCGCGCTGCCCGACGCTCTCGGGGAGGCGGGCCGGGTCCCGCCGGACGACGTCCTGGACGCGGCGGCCGCGGCGTGGAGCGCGCACCGGATCGCGCAGGGGTCGGCGAGTCCGTTGCCCGATCCGCCGGAGCGCGACCGGCACGGCAGGCCGATCGCGATCTGGTACTGAGGGGCGTGCCCGGCCGCGGTACGGCTCAGGGGGCTCGCGCGCAGGGCGGGTCGTAGTCGAGATAAGGGGCGTGCGCCGCCCACTGGGCGCGGGTGATCGTGGGGCGGGCGCGGGTGCAGGCATGGGCGAAGAGCCGCTCGAAGTCGAGGTCCAGCAGCCGGACGGTGTGGTCGTAGCCGCTGGCGGCCAGGGCGCCGCCGTCGGGGCTGAAGGCCACGGCGCCCACGGCCGTGGTGTATCCGCCGATGGTGGCCAGCGGCTCGGGGCCGGCGGGGCGGGTGACGTCCCACAGACGGGCCGTCCGGTCGTCACTCGCGGTGGCCAGAGTGCGGCCGTCGGGACTGAAGGCCACAGAGCCGACGACGTCGGTGTGGCCGGTGAGTGTGGCGAGCGGGGCGGGGTGGGAGCGGCGCGTGATGTCCCACAGCCGTGTCGGGGTGTCCAGTCCGCCGGCGGTGGCCAGGGTGCGGCCGTCGGGACTGAAGGCCACGGAGAACACGGTGGTGGTGTGGCCGCCGACCGTGGCCAGGGCGGTCGGGCTGCCGGGGTCGGCCAGATCCCACAGGCGGGTGGTCTTGTCCTCGCCCGCGGTGGCCAGGGTGCGGCCGTCGCGGCTGAAGGCCACGGAGCGCACGGTGTCGTGATGCGCGGTCAGCACCGCCAGCGGCCGCGGGCCGCCGGGACGGGACACCTCCCACAGCCGTACCGTCTTGTCCTCGCCCGCGGTGGCGAGGAGGCGGCCGTCGGGGCCGAACGCGACGGTGCGGACGTCGTCGCGGTGCGCGGTCAGCACCGCCAGCGGCCGCGGGCCGCCGGGACGGGACACCTCCCACAGCCGTACGGTGGCGTCGGCGCTCGCGGTGGCGACCATGCGCCCCTGGGGGCTGACGGCCACCGAGCGCACGTCGTCGCGGTGACCGGTGAGCGTGCCGGCCGGGGCCGCGGGGGCGCGGGCGCCCCGGACGCGCCACAGCCGTGCCGTGTGGTCGCCGCTCGCGGTCGCCAGCAGCGTCCCGTCTGCCCGGGCGGGCCCGAACGCCAGCCAGCCGACCTCGCTGGGGTGGGCCGTCCAGGCCGCCGCCAGGGTGCTGAGCAGGCTGTCGCGGGTGGCGGGGCCGGGCGCGAGGCGATGGGCGACCAGGGCAAGCTGGACCGCAAGCGCCGGGTCGCTGTGGTACAGGCCGGTGGCGGCGGCGCTCAGGTCGCGTGCGGCGGCGCTGTCCCGCTGGCGGGTGACTTCATGCTGGGCGCGTTCGGCCCGGACGATCGCGAGCCCGGCGACGGCCGCCAGCACGGCGAGCAGGGCGACGAGGTTGCGCAGGACGCGCACACGGCGTCGGGCCGAACTGCTCGCGGCGGCTTCCGCGGCCGCGCTGGCCTCAATGAACTCCCGTTCCCTGGCGGTGAGCCCGGGCCGCGCACCGGCGAGGAGTTCGCGGGCGAGCTCCAGGCGCACGCCCCGGTACAGGGCGCCAGCGTCGCGCCCCACATCCTCCCAGGCCTGTGCGGCCTCGCTGAGCCGGTGCTGGATCCGCAGCCGGTCGCGGTCCTCCGCCAGCCAGCCGCGCAGACGGGGCCAGGCGCCGATGAGGGCTTCGTGGGCGAGCTGCACCCGCCCGCGGTCCGCCGTCAGGAGCCGGGCGTGGACGGCGCGTTCCAGCACGGCGGCGGTGTCCGGGTCGTCGTCCAGTCCGCCGGGGGCGAGCGAGCGCCCGGTGTCCTGGGTGCCTTCGCCGAGGGCGACCAACCGCACGAAGATCACCTGGGCGAGGCGCTGCCGCCGTGGTGCGAGGGAGCTGTAGAAGCTCTCGGCGGTCTGGGCGAGTGCGCCGTCGAGGCCTCCGGCGGCCCGGAAGCCGTCCAGTGTGAGGGTGGTGCCGCGCCGGCGGCTCCAGGTCTCCAGCAGGGCGTGGGAGAGCAGCGGCAGCGCGCCCGCCCGGCCGTGGGCATGGGCGACGAGCGTCGCCTGGAGCGCGCCTTCCACATGCAGGCCGGCGTGGCGGGCGGGCTGGACGACGGCCCGCCGCAGTTCGTCGGCGCGCATCGGGCCGAGCGGCAGCTGCGCGTCCCGCAGGACCTCGACGAGGTCGGGGTGGCGGGCGCAGTGCCCGTAGAAGTCGGCGCGGACGCCGAGAACGGCGCGGCAGCGGGCGTCCGGCCCGCGCGACGCCTCCACCACGGCGGAGATGAACGCGCGGCGCTCCTGCTCGCTGCGGCACAGGGTGAAGACCTCCTCGAACTGGTCGACGATCAGAAGGCCTTCATCGTCTGGCGAGTGGCCGGACGGGTCCGCCGGCAGCTCGGCCAGCCGCGTCAGCGGGCGCTGTCCGGGAGTGATGACCCGGAGGGTGCGCCGGGGGTTCTCGGCGTGCAGCCGCGGCAGCAGGCCGGCGTGCAGCAGCGAGGACTTCCCCGCTCCCGATGCGCCGAGCAGCGCGACAAGGCGGTGCCGGCGCAGCAGGGCGATCAGATCCTCCAGCGGCCGTTCCCGGCCGAAGAAGCGGTCCGCGTCATCGGCGTCGAGCGGGGCCAGGCCTGCGTAGGGCGGCCGGCCCCGCGTGGTCGTGTGCGCGGCGTCGCCGGCGGGGGCCGTGCCGGCAGGGCGGCCGCCGGCGGGTGCGCCGCGCTGCTCCGCGGACAGTTCGGCGGCGACCTCGTGCCATCGCCGCTCCCAGGCGTCGACGTCGCCGCCGCAGGCGCGCACATAGGACAGCGCCACGTCCAGGCTGGGCAGCCGCCGTCCGGACGCGGCGCTGGAGAGGGTGGCGATGGAGTAGTGCGCCTGGGCGGCCAGCATCCGGTATGTGGGCGCTCCCGCCGACCGTCGCAGCCGGCGCAGATCGTGGGCGAAACGCAGTAAGGGCCCGTCGCCTCCGTCCAGCGGGGTCTCCTTGCGCGCCATGCCGCCTGTGCCCCCTTCGTACGGTGCCGCGACCCCTTCGCGATTGTTCAGGAATTGTTTGTTCGCTGCCAGGGCGCTGACGCCGAACAGCCGGCGGGGACTATATCTGGGCTTCGCGCGCCCCCCACACAGCGCCGGCCGGCGCAGGGTCCGGCCACCGGCATCGCAACATCGTCCCACCGACCAGCAGGGAGTGAACCGTGACATCTCGTATCCGCACCAGCGCAGGCATCGGCCTGGCCGCACTGGCTCTGACGGCCGCGGGTGTGACCGTGGCGCCGTCGGCCCACGCCGCGAAGAGCGACTGTCCCAGGGAGTACGTCTGCGTGTGGAACAACACGTCGTACTCGGGAAAGCCGACGTGGAAGTCGAAGGGGAACCTGTCCAACCTGAAGTCGTCCGGCGGGCTGTCGATTTTCAACAACGGCGTCAGGTATCCGGGCGCCGACCACATCTGGTGGAAGGTCACCTGGTCGAATGGTCAGACCGCTTCCGGGTGCCTGCACTACCCGCCGGACTCCGGCAACTCGATCACCATCAGCGGCAGCGTCACGCTGAACCACGCCAAGTGGGGCGGCGAGTGCTGATGTGAGGGGTGAGGCCGTCCCCGCCGTGGCGGCGGGGACGGCCTCACATGCTGCGCACTCCCGGGTCGACCGCTGCGGCGAGCGTGCGGCCGCGCGGGTCAGGGTTGTGCGCTCGCCTCAGAGAGTTTCAGTCACTAATGTCCTGGTATGGGAATTGGTCTGCTCTTCGCGCTCGGCGCGGCCGTGTGCATGGGTACGGCGACCGTGATGCAGGCCATGGGTGCACGGATGGCTGCCGAGGAGTCCTCGACCACCGGTGTGGGGACGGTGCTCCTCGCCCTGCGGCGCTGGCCGTTCGTCGCGGGGCTCGGGCTGGACATGCTGGGTTTTGTCGCGGAGCTGGCAGCGCTGCGTTCGGTGCCCATCTTCACCGTGGAGGCCGCTCTGGCCTCGTCGCTCGCGGTCACCGCGGTCGTGGCCGCCATCGTGCTGCGCATCCGGTTGCGCCGCGTGGAGGTCATCGCGGTGGCGGCGGTGTGCTGCGGGCTTGCCCTGCTCGCCCTCGCGGCCGGCCGGGAGGGCGAGGGCGAAGGAGATCTGACGCTGCGTCTGGGAGCGCTCGGGGCGGCGGTCGGGCTGGCCCTGGCCGGGTGGGCCGTGGGGCGGTTTGTGCGCCGGGGCCGCGCGGTCGCCCTCGGCGGCGTCGCCGGGCTCAGCTTCGGGGTGGTCGCGGTCAGCGCGCGCATGATGCCGGATCTGGAGGTGCCGGGTGTGCTCGCCGAGCCGGCGGCGTACGCCTTGGCCCTGTCGGGCGTCACCGGTTTCATCTATCTGATCGACGCGCTGCAGTCGGGCTCGGTCACCGCGGTGACCGCGACGATGGTGATCGGGGAGACGCTCTGGCCCGCTGTCTTCGGCGTCGTCTGGCTCGGTGACACCACGCGTTCCGGACTCGAGCCGCTCGCCGTCACCGGGTTCGTGCTGTCGATCGCGGGTGCGCTCGCCCTGGCGCGCTTCGGGGAGGCCGAACAGCACGCCCCGGACGGATGACGACGGGGCGTTCCCGGTCGCGTGACGGCGGGAACCGCCCCGCAGACGCATGCGGGAATCGCATCCGGAATCCGGCTCCTTCACGTCCCCACCGAAGTGCGACTACGAGTGATTTCACCCCGTTACCTGCCTCTTGTGCCCTGTCGCCTCTAGTCTGTTGAGGTCATAGGAGCGCAGCAGCCTCGCGCTGCTGACACGAGATCGGGCGGGGAGGGCCGGCTCCTTCTCTCCCCAGGCTGTCTGGAGGCAAACGGGGTGGAAGGTCGCAGCCCGGCACGGGTCCGCAATGAGCTGATGGCCGGCATGGCCGACGCGCTCCAGGACTCCGCCACAGTCCGCAGTCCGGGAAGCCGAGAACTCTGGCTGAACCTCCTGGAGGAGGAACTGGCGTCGCCGATCGAGCCTTACGCCGGCGATGCCTTACGCCCCTGGCTGCTGCGTCTGCTCGAAGTCTGCGTCACACTGCGCGGCGGACTGCACTGCCTGGTGCGCTCGCTCACCTATGTGGAGCAGGCCTCGACGTGCGTCACGGCGCTGCGGCGGCTGGTGGACGAATGGGAGGCAGTGGACTCCTTCGACGGCGCCGACCTGCATCCGCTTCGCCCCGTTCTGCGGTCGGTCGGGCCGGCGGGCCTGACCCTGCTCGCCCGCCGGGCCAGCCGTGGCCGGGTACAGGAGCTGCCGTCCTGGTGCGATACCGCGTGGCAGGTCTTCCTCCGGCTGGCCGGGGAGAACGCCGCCCAAGGGCAGCTTCCCGCAAGCATGGCGTTCCTGGCGCTGACCGCGGACCGGCTGGTGGACGAGGGGCAGTCGGCCAGTGCCGAGGAACTGCGCCGCTGGAACCGGCACCAGGCCAGAGCATGGGGCCTGGACCGCGAGATGGCCGACTGGCAGTACACGGACGCCACATCGGCGCCGCCCTCGCTCGTGCCGGCGTATTTGATGATCCAGTTCGAACCCGACGGGATCGACGCGGAACGGTACTACCTGTCGCACTGGCGGCAGTCCGACACCGAAGGCTGGCATCCGATCCCTGGCGAGACGCAGCACCTGCACCGGGACGAGCTGCCCGCCGCGGTCGAGCAGCTGATCGAGCGGGCCGAGGAGAAGTGGACGGACCTGCGGCAGCCGGTGATCCTGGAGTTCATCCTTCCGTGGGAACTGCTCAACGAGCCCGTCGAGTGGTGGCACAAGGAGTCGTCGTCCCCCTACCCCACTCCGCTGGTGATGGACTACGCGGTGTTCGTGCGCAGCCTCGAGCGGCTGCGCAGGGCCTCCTGGCACCGTCCCTGGCACAACAAGTGGCGTCAGCTCAAGGATCAGCCTGGAGACAGCCATTCGCACTGGAGCCGCCCGGCGGACGGCGACGGCCGTAGCTACTTCTTCCACCTGGAGAGAGAACTGAAGGAGGATCAGCAGGCGGTGTGCCTCGTGCTCAGCCGCCCTCCCGGCGGTGACGACGAAGCCGGTCATCTGGAGTACCTGTCGGGCCTGCGGGCCGGGGTGCCGGCGATGATCTGGCACCGGGGGGACTGCGCCGACCCGGCTTTCCGGGCGGCGGTCGGCGAGCTGGTCCAGGACCGGGGGCTGGGGTCCCTGACGGAGCGTGCCGCGCGCTGGCGCAAGGAGGCGCTGGCACTGGGGCCCGACGCATGGGACGGCCATGTGGGACGCCATCTGGCCATCCTCATCGACGATCCGGAGCGCAAGCCCGGTCCGCCGGGACCGGGTTACGCGCAGGCGGGGACATGAACGGCCGGTGTCGGGTGCAGGTGCCAGCACGCCGCGACACCCCCGAGTTCCTTCCTCCAATATCACCGCTCGAGCCTCGTCGGAACTCGACGCGGCTGTGCCTTGCACGGCACCCACGGTGCTGACACGCTTTTCCCGTGGATGTCACGCACGCCCGCAGTCTGCGGGTCTCCCCGTCCTTCTCACCGTCTCTCAGGGACCGTGAGAGCACTGATGCAGGGTGACCACGGCAGCAGTGGACGGCGCCCCGCAGCAGGTCCTGAGGGGGCAGTCCACGCGGCCTTACGGCCATTCGGCGACTTGACGGGCTCACATCCGGAGCTTGCGGGCGTAAGCCTGGTCGTCGACGCCCACGGAACGATGGAGCTCTTCAGCGAGGCCGTCACCGCCGTCATCGACTGGTTCCGGGATGCCGGGGGCGCGGAGGGAGTCCGCTCCGCCGGTACCGTACGCCTGCTGGGGACCGATCACATCGATCCCGGTCCGGTGCGCCCCGAGCGCCCCCTCACGCCCCCCGGCGACGGGCGGCATGCGCTGCTGATCCTCACGGACGGGCTGGCGGCTGGCTGGCGTTCAGGGGCCGTCATTCCACTGCTGCGGCGGTGGGGATCCGCCTGTCCGGTGGCCGTGGCCCATCTGCTGCCCCAGTACCTGTGGTTCCGTACCGGCCTCGACGTCGCGCGGGTACGGATCCGCCCGCCGGCCGCCTGGTCGCCGAACGGCGAACTGGACTGGGAGGTACGCGAGACGGTGCTGGAGCCGCCCGCCGACGGACGCAGCACGGCATCCGGGGCGGAGGCGGCCACTGTGCCGGTGCCCGTGCTGGAGCTGACCGAACGCTGGACCTCCGCCTGGGCGCGGATGGTGACGGGCCGGTGCGCCGGGCCTGTCGACCTGTCGGCGCTGCAGGCCCGCGAGTGGAAGCAGCGGCCCGACGCAGCGCGCGCAGGACGCTGGGCGCAGACCGTTCCCGACCCGGCAAGCGGGCTGCCCGCCGGGGAACGGGTGTCGGAGTTCCGGGCCGGCGCATCGCCGACCGCGTTCGCACTGGCCACCCGGCTGGCGGCCGCGCCGCTTTCGATGCCGGTGATGAAGGCCCTGGCTTCGGCCACGCCGGGGGCCGGCCCGGTGCACCTGGCGGAACTGCTGATGAGCGGTCTGGTCCGGCCCTGCCCCGCGCCCCACGGCGACGAAGGCGGCCACCGGGAGGCGGATCAGGGCCTGGAGGGTGGCGACCTCCACCGGTCGGCCGATGTGGCATTCTGCTTCGGGCCCGACATCCGGGAAGAGCTCCTCGCACTCGGCCGCCGCAGTGACACCGTCCGCGTCCTCCACGACGTACGGATGCTGCTGGGCAGCGGCTCCGGTGCCGGGCGCGCCCTCCTGCCCCCGGCGTCCCAGCCGTTGGACACGCTTGCGATGCCGACCGTGACAGAACAGAACGTCGCCTTCCACCGGATCGAGCTGATAGCCCTGCGTGCGCTCTCCGGTCGCTTTCTACGACGGGCGGGGATGCTGGACAGCGTGCTGACCCGGTATGGCCGGCACAACACGGTCAGCCTGGAGAAGCACGTAGGGGCGGCTGCCGGCAGCCGGATTCCGGGCCGTGGAAGTGGACCCGGCGGCAGGGAAGGTCCGGGATCCCCACCGCGGGAAGCCCGAGGAGCGGACGCCGGGACGACTTCAGAAGGAGCGCAGATGTCAACCACCACGCAGGCCGCGGGTGAGGGCGAGCGCTCCGCGCAGCCCCGCGTCTGGGGGAATCTTCCCCCGCGCAATCCCAATTTCACGGGACGCACGGAACTGCTGGAGCTGTTGGACGAGCGGTTGGCGCAGGGTACCACCACGGTCCTCCCCCAGGCGATCCACGGAATGGGCGGAGTCGGCAAGACGCAACTCGCCATTGAATACGCCTATCGACATCAGGGGGCATACGACATCGTATGGTGGATTCCGGCGGAACGGCCCGGACAGATCGGCCAGTCGCTGGTGGAACTCGCCCAGCGACTCGGTCTGGAGACCAGTCGGGAGGCGAATATCGCCGGACCCGCCGTCCGCGAGGCGCTACGGGAGGGCCGGCCGTACGCACACTGGTTGCTGATCTTCGACAACGCGGACAGCCCGGAGCGCGTTCGGCACTACTTTCCGACCGGCGGCACCGGTTCCATTCTCGTGACATCACGGAACCGCCGTTGGGGACTTGTCGGCAGCTCCCTGGAGGTCGATGTCTTCACCCGGGACGAGAGCAAGGAACTGCTGCACCGTTCCGGGCCCACCCTGGGCGAGGACGACTCCGACCGGCTGGCCGAGGCGCTGGGGGATCTCCCGCTCGCACTGGAGCAGGCGGCGGCCTGGCTTGCGGAGACGGGCATGCCGGTCTCCGAGTATCTGCGTCTGTTCGAGGAGAAGCGCACTGAACTGCTCGAGGTGTCGCCGCCGCCGGACTACCAGCTTCCGGTCGCCGCCGCCTGGAACGTCTCGCTCGACCATCTGGAGACCCGGAGCGTCGCCGCGCTTCGGTTGCTCCAACTGTGTTCGTATTTTGCGCCGGACCCGGTCTCCCGCTCCATCTTCTCCGGTCTCGGCGGCAGTAGAATCACCCCGGAACTGGACGCCGCTCTCAACGACCCCATTCGGCTGGCCCGTGCGGTACGCGAGGTCAACCGCTATTCACTCGCCCGTATCGACCATCGTACGAATTCGATCGAGATGCATCGGCTGGTGCAAGCTGTTCTGATCAATCGTATGACCCCTGAGGAGCAGAGCCGTATGCGCCGTGGCGCCCATACTCTGCTGGCCGCCGCGGATCCCAAAGATCCCGCGAATGCCGCCAACTGGACGCGCTATGCCGAGCTGTACGGGCACGTCATCGCATCCCGTGCCGTCGAGTCCGACGAGCCCTGGGTCCGCCATCTGGTGATGAACGTCGCCCGCTATCTCTACCACTGGGGTGACCACGAGGTATCACTCGAATTCTCGGAACAGGCGTGGAAGACATGGTGCTCGCTCTTTACCGAAGAGGACCAGCACACCGGACTGATGGGCCAGTGGCTCGGCTTCATGTACTTCGTGGTGGGCCGCTACCATGACGCGGCCCAGCTCGCCCAGCGGCTCAAGGACATCTACGCGAGGACTGCGGATCCGGGCGTCGAGGACTCGCGTGAGGACGCCCTGTCCGCCATCAACTTCGAGGCGGCCGTACGCCGTGTGGAAGGTGACTTCGCAGCCGCCCGCCGCCTGGACGAGATGGTCTACGAGAGAGCTCGCAGAGCCTTCGGCGAGGACGATCCGACCACGGTCAACGTCGCCCACAACCTGGGGGTGAGCCTGCGGCTGTCCGGAGACTTCCGCGCCGCCCTGGAGCTGGACCGACGCACGCATGAGCTGAAGCTGCGGATGTTCGGGCAGGACGACCAGCGGACGCTGGTCACCGAAGGCGGCATCGCGATCGACGTCCGTGAAACCGGCAACTACATCGAGGCACGTGCGCTCCAACAGGCCGTCGTGGACAGCAGCCGTGAACTGCTTGGCTCTCAGAATCCCGGCACCATCAGGGTCATGGGCCATCTGAGTGACGCCTGCCGCAAGGAGGGCGACCACGAAACGGCTCTTGAGCTCGCCCGGGAGGTCTTTGCCCGATTCACCCGCCGGTATGGCGACACCCATCCTCAGGCACTGTCGGCCGCGCTCTCCTTGTCCATGGCGCTGCGCCAGACCGGCGATCTGGAAGGCGCTCGGGATCTGGGAGTGAAGGCCTGCGAACGCTATCGCCGGATCTTCGACCAGCAGCATCCGCATGTGCTGTCCGCGGACGTCGATCTCGCGGTCACTCTGCGTCTGCTGGGGCAGGCGGAGGAGGCTCGGCGGCTGGACGAGGCCGCCTGCGCCTCCCTCGGCGAACGGCTGGGTACGGACCACCCCGTGACACTGGCCGCCGCGATCAACACGGCCAGCGACCTGAGCAACCTGGGGGACCTGAGGGCCGCCCGCGAACTCGGCATGAGGACGTGGGAGCTGAGCCGCGCCCGACTGGGTGAGGGCCACCCCACCACCCTGGTGTGCGCGGCGAACCTTGCCGAAGACAGGTGCGCCGTCGGGGAGACCGAGGAGGGTGAAGCGCTGCGGGCGGACACCGTGGAGCGCATGGAGCGCGTGCTGGACGCTCCGCGGTTTCGGGCCGGCCACTCGACAGGCCATCCGGCCACTCAGCAGGCGCGGGCGGGAGAGCGGGCCAATTGCGACATCGACCCGATGCCGCTGTGAGGACCCAGCCTCCGCCAGGAGGGTGCGACGGCTGTCAGCAGTCGCCGAGCCATGCCGCCAGCCGTACGGGGTCGGCCGGTGTGCCGACGGCCGCGACGATCCCCTGCTGCACTGCCTTCGCCCGTTCCGGGCGGCGCTGAAGCAGGCATGCTGCGGAGGGGTCCGCGCCGTCGGCAGCAAGGGTACGGCCCAGGCCTGACCAGGCCCCGGGTGACGCCGGGTCGTTCGCGAGGTCGCCCAGATACGCCCTGCGGGCTCCGGTGAGGTCCCCGCAGGCCAACAGGACGTCTCCGACAGTGGTTCCCGCCACGCGGGCGGTCACGGCTTCCGGCCCGTCCCGCAGCAGGCGCCGCACCACACCGGGCTCCGCCAGCCGATGGCGGATGAGCACCGCCGCACTGTCCAGGCGGTCTGCCGAAGCATCCGGGGCCAGCCGTGGTTCGTCCGCCAGGGCCGACGGCGGGCGGCGGCCCTCCAGCCAGGCGTGGACCGCGTCCTCGACCGCCTTGGCGTCCGGGGCGAGGTGATGCAACCGCCAGCGTGCCCGGTGGTCGGCGGCGGCGTCCGCGGCCGCCGACGACTGCTGCCGGGGCACCGGTTCACCAAGCCAGTCCGCGCATCTGCGGCGGAGCGTGTCCACCAAGGTCAGGCCAAGGCCGGTCAGCCGGCGGTGGCCGTGCACCTGCCGCAGTGCCGACCAGGTCTGCGCGCGCCAGTGCGCGAACTCGAAGTGTGCCAGCGGGGCTTGCCCGCCGGTTGCGGACATCCGGTGGGAAGCCCAGAACCGGGTCACGCCCGCGAAGGCGTAGATCCCCTGGAGCAGGCCCCCAAGCGGCCGGGGGTCGTCCCGCCAAGGGGCGTAGAACAGCTCGTCGTCCTGCCTCCCCGGGGGCGGGACGGCATTGCACAGCGCCGCAAGGTGGAGCAGCCCGCTCAGCTTGATGTGCTGGAACTCATGGACGAGCGTCTCGGCGAGCTGTGCGGCGTTGTCGGGCAGCGAGGCGACCACGCCTCCGAAGGCGTCGCCGGCTGTCACGCTGCGCGGCCTGAACGGTTCTCCGGCCGGTATCGGCGTCAGCGACATCAGCCCCCGGCGCATGGCCTCCGCAGTGCGCGGCTCATTCCTGAGCAGCACCGCCCAGGCCTCGTCCAGCAGGTCACTCCAGCGCCTCACATCAGACGCCGGGAGCCGCAGCGGTTCGACCGGTTCGGGGAAGGCGCGGTACGGATCCAGGTCGTCCAGCACCAGGAGCAGTCGCCGCCCGGGCGGCCCGGCGCTGACACGGTGCAGTGCGTGCCAGCCGGGGCCGTCTTCGTCGGGCCGGAGGGGAAGCGTCACATGGTGAGGGGCCGCCTCGATCTCCACACGGCCGCCGACGGCCCGTACGGTCGCGGTCGTCCAAGGCTGCGAAGCGGGCAGGACCGCACAGCCCAGGGACGGCAGCGGGACATATCCGTTCCGGGCGGGCACGGCGAGGGAGAAGTCCAGTCCCGTCCGCACGGCCGCCGCAGCAGCCAGGGCGTTGAACTGGCCGAGGGACACCCACAGGGGGGCCTTCTCATGGGCCGTGTCCCGCACCCTGCGCAGTGCGAGCGCCAGCCAGACGCCCGTCTGGGGACGCATCAGCAGGTCGTCCACGACCTGCGGGGCGCACCGCTGGGCGCGGCTCAGCAGTTCCCAGGCCGGGGCGAGGGAGACCAGCGGCCCCATGGCGGACTCCATGGCCTGAGCCCCGTCGCGGGACGTCAGGTCGTCCAAGGCCCGTAAGAGCAGCAGCCGGCGGCTGCGCTCCGCGACCGCCAGCGCCCGCACGGCCTCGGCGTCGCCGTCGCCCTGCGCGATCCCCCGCCACGCGTCCGCGGACAGCCGATGGCAGGAGCGGGCCACAGCCGGCCGACAGTCTCTCGGATCAGCCGGCATGTACGATGCCCGTCCCCGTCAGCCGGGCCGGGCCGGCCGGGCCCGGGAAGCCGTCATGGGATATGGGCCGCCTGATTCGGGTTGTAGCCGCCGGCACTGGCCTCTGAGCGGTCGACTTCTCGCAGCAGCTTTGCCAGCGACGTCTCGAGGAGGGCGCCGTCCATGGACCGCAGTGCTTCAACAGACACCCCTGCGAGGTCGATGAGTTCGGACTCCACGCCGTCCACCGGCGGCTCCATCGTGGACCTGCCCCTTCCCCCCTGCCTGCGGGTCGCCTGCCCCGTCTCCTTCCTCATGATGGCCCAGTACCCAGCGCCCCGAAACCCCGCGCCGGAAGCGGATGAGCAGGACACGTGCGAATACCGGTCAGCGTGCCGCCCGGTCGGCGGCGGAGTGGCGGCGCGCCAGTGCGGCGGCCTCGCCGTCCACTCGGATCATTTCGGCGGAGTCGCCTTCCAGCGTCCGCAGGGCATCGAGCAGCTGGTCCAGGGCGCCGGGGTAGCGCAGACAGGTCCGCAGAATGCCCAGCAGATCGACGCGGAGCACAGTGCTGCGTGGGCTGTTGGCCGCGACTTCGGGTCGGATGCCGTCGAGGATCTGGCCGCGGGTGACGGCATCCCGCAGGGACGGCGCCGCGGTCAGGGCGGTGAGCAGGCCGTCCAGCTCCCGCAGGGGTGTGCCCGGCGGGACGGCCGGCCGACAGGCCGCCGCGGGAAGGCCGGACGCGGCGTCGGGCGGGGACTGCGCGGGGAGGCAGCCGACCAGTTCGCCGGCGGGGGGAAGGCCGGCCAGCCGGTGGAGCAGATCGAGTTCGCCCCGGCCGAGCAGCTCGTACCAACGGTCCACCCGGGTCGCGGCCAGCCTGCCCGGGCCGTCACCCCGGTGGTGCGCGCTGACCAGGCCGATCAGCACGCCGCCGTGCCACAGAGCGGCGCCCGACATGCCCTCCCACGGGGACCGGCCCGCGTCCGGGTCGGCGGGCGGTGCGGGAACGGTCAGTTCAAGGGTGCCTTCGCGGCGGTTGGAGAGCACGGAGACGGTTCCGGCGGCATGACAGGAGTCCCGGTACTGGGACGGTGATCCATCGTCGAGCATGCGCATGCGGTCGTCGCGGAGTTTGAAGCGGGGAAAGCCCATGACACTGCACGTCAGGACAGCATCGGCGTCGGGCACCCGGCCGTAGCGGGGTGTGGCGACGTCGGGGGCGCCGGGCGCGAGCGGTCCGCAGATCTCCAGGAGGGCAGCGTCGGCCGATTCGGCGGCCATGATCACCCGCGCGTCCGCGGTCCACTCCCCCGGCCGGTCCGCGTCGAAGCGGACCTGGACGGCCGTGCCCGCGACCGGCCCCGCCGCACCGGCGGCGGGGCGGCTCGCCGGGCCGGTGACGACATGCGCAGCGGTCAGCACCCAGTGCCGCCCGACCCGGTAGCCGGAGCCGCGCCGCCCTGCGTGTCCTGCCGACGGGCTCACCAGGATCTCGGCCACCTGGCCGGGCGCCAGCCCCGGCAGTCCGCCGCTGTCAGCGCGGGACACCGCGTTCAGCGCTCCCCGAGCTCTGCCGAGCCGCTCACCCAGGGCTGCCCACCGCTGCCTCGCTCCTGCGGATGGAGGGTGAGGGTGATCCGGTGCGCGGACCCGGAGGCGATCCTGCCCTCGCCGCCGCCGTCCACGACCCAGAACCGCACCTTGGCCCCGGCCGTTCCCGAGCGCTCGACCACGACGGACGCTTCCAGCTCCACCGGCCCCAGGGCGAACTGGAGCTCCTCGTCCTTCGCGGCCGCGACGGCGACGGCGAGCTCGTCGCGCAACTTCCGGATCATTTCCGCTAGTTCGATCATTTATCCTCTCTACCCGCCGGGCGGGCCCGCCAGTCGGCGGCTCGGTCCGCACCGACCCGGGGGACGGCCCCAGCCCGGCGTTGACACTCTCCATGTTTCGGAAGCTAACTCATGGTTGTCGTCGCCACGCCGGGAGCACAAGGCTCCACTGGGCTGCTGGACAGGATGCCGGAGCTCCAGCTCCCCGCGCCCATCGAACAGCTCGTGTGGCGCAACGGCTTCATGAACCGGATTCCGGAGCGGCTGCCGGTGATGTGGAAGCGTCGTCCGATGACGGACCCCCGCTCCCTGCCGTCGCCCCGGCGAGGAGCGGGCGCGCGCTCATACGCCGACGCCGCGCCGCCGCCCGCGCCGGGTGCGTTCGCCGAGCGCCCTGCGGACGGTCACGCCAGGCTGCGAGGGCCGTCAAGGGACGCGCGCGCCGTGCGCCACGGGGGTGATGGCACACGGCGCACGACTGTCGCCCGGTTCGGTTCGGGCCGGGCGAGGACGGGGATGTCAGGCGAGGCCGAGGGCCGCGCAGTCGTCCTTGTACTTCTCGGTGCAGATCTCGTCCACGGAGTAGACGCCGTCCTGGAGGACGGTGTCCTTGATGTTGTCCTGCGTCAGGGCGACCACGGGCACCAGCACCGAGGGAACGTCCTGGGCGGTGGCGCTGTCCACGTCGGCCTGGGCGATGGCGCCGAGGGAAATGCCGCGGGCCAGCAGGATGGCCATCTCGGCGGCTGCGCTGGCCTCGGGAGCGTACGGCTTGTAGACGGTCATGTACTGCTCGCCCGCCACGATCCGCTGCACTCCGGCGAGTTCGGCGTCCTGGCCGGTGATCGGCGGGAGCTTGCCGAGACCCCCGGCCTTGAGGGCCGTGACGATGCCGCCCGCCATGCCGTCGTTGGCCGAGTACACGCCGGCGATCGCGTCGGCGCCGAGCTCCGAGATCGCCTCCTCCATGTTGGCGGTGGCGTTCTCCGGCTTCCACTCCTTGGTGTCGTACTCCTTGCCGACGTTGACCTTGCCGTCGAGCACGGACTTGACGCCCTTCTTGAACAGCGCGGCGTTCGGGTCGGTGAGCGCGCCGTGCATCATCACGATCTGGCCGTCCTTGGCCTTGTCGCCCAGCGCCTTGAGCAGCGCCTCGCCCTGGACACGGCCGACCTCTTCGTTGTCGAAGGAGGTGTAGGCGTCGATCGGACCCTCGGCGAGACGGTCGAAGGCGACGACCGGGATGCCCGCCTTGTCGGCCTTCTCGACACCGGCGGCGATGGCCTTGGCGTCCACGGCGCCCAGGATCACCACGTCCACCTGGTCGTCGACCATGGTCTCTAGCTGCTTCATCTGCAGAGCGGCATCCTGCCGGGCGTTGGCATAGACCACCTTGCCCTTGCCGTTCGTCAGCTGTCCGATCTTCTCCTCGATGACCGGCTTGTCGAACTTCTCATAGCGGGCCGCCTGGTTCTCGGGCAGCAGCAGGCCGACGGTGATGTCGTCGCTCATCCGTACGCCCGAATCCTCGGAGCCGCCACAGGCGGCGAGGGGCAGAGCCAGCGCGGAAGCAGCCAGCGCGGTGACCGCCCGTCGCAGATGTGCCTTCATATGTTGAAATCAGCCTCCCTGACATGGCCGCGCCGTACGGCCGAGGTGGCTGGAAGCCAACCCTTCCCCGGAGGGGGCGTCAAGATCGATGGCGCGAACGAGATGCCAGTGAGGCCGGTTCGTTAGTTACTTGAAGGTAGGGGCCCTGGCGAGCGGAGACGGCGACGGCGCGTGGCGTGATTCCGACGACGACGCAGCCCGGGTGGACCCGCCTGCCTCTCCGAAACCGTGGAGCGTGCCGCGCTGCCGCACCGCCTCCGGGCACCCGGGCCGGGACGTGCACGGCGGGCACGCCGAGTACGCCGCCGTGTCCGCGGACCAGTGCCCCTCCCGGCAGACTTCGCCCTGTCGCGCCACCCTGCACGCTCCCCCACAGCCTCCGGCGTGGGCGGGCCCCCACCCCCTGCCCCCTGCAGGCCCGGGAGGGCGTGGGGGCACACCCCCACGATGCGTTGGCCAGAAGCCCGAGCAGCTCCGCTGCGAGGATTCCGGCCGCCCTGCGATCTCCCCCGCAGCCCTTCGGGCGTGGGAGCGCCCCCAGCACCGGACGACGCTCCTCGACGGGAAGACATTGCCGGTCGCGGCACAAGGGCACAAGGCCTGTGGGCCGCCGGCCGGGTCAACGGAGCGGACGTGCAGCGCCCTGCCCCGGGCCGACCGCGCCGAACCGCCGCCCGGCGGGAGGCGGCGCAGGCCGCGCGGCTGCGTTCGGCGGGCCGGTGACGGCGACCTCCGCGGGCCGCAGCAGATGGTCTCCGACGCGGTAGCCGCGCCGCAGCACCCGTGTGCACACGGCCGCCGTCGCGTCGTGGGACGGGGTGTAGACAAGCGCTTCATGTCTGCGGGGGTCGAACGGCTCCCCCTCCTCCCCGACGGGCAGCAGCCCGAGCGCGGCGGTCTCCCGCCGCAGTGAGTCCGCGACGAGGGCGAAGGCCCGGTCGTCCGCGCCGTGCGCCCGCGCCTGCTCGACGGTGTCCAGGACGGGCAGCAGGGCGGTCAGCACATTGGAGACCGCGATCTGCCGTATCGCCAGCCGGTCGCGGTGCACCCGCTTGCGGTAGTTGTCGTACTCGGCCTTCACTCGCTTCAGGTCTGCCGTCCGCTCGGCGAGCCGCCGCCGCAGCCGGTCCGTCCCGGCGGAAGGCTCGGGGGGCGGCCCGGCCGGGGCGGAGGCACTGCGGCCCGGGGCGGCGGGGTCGCGGGGGAAGGTCATCCGGTGTTGTCCTTCCCCTCGTCGTCGACGATCTCCGCGTCCACGACGTCCTCCTCGCCGCCCGGGCCCGTCTTCGCCCCGTCGCCCGTGCCCGTGGCGTCCCCGCCTGCGGCTCCCGCCCCGGTGGCGCCCTGCGCCTGGGCGTACATCGCGGAGCCGATCTTCTGCGCGACGGCGGCGACCTTCTCCGTGGCGGTGCGGATCTCGGCCGTGTTGTCGCCCTCGGCGGACTCGCTCTTGAGCTTCTCCTTCAGCTCGCCGACGGCGGTCTCGACCTCGGTCTTCATCTCTTCGGGGATCTTGTCCGGGTTGTCGCGCAGCAGCTTCTCGGTCTGATAGACGAGCTGCTCGCCCTGGTTGCGGGTCTCGGCGGCCTCGCGGCGGCGGTGGTCCTCGTCCGCGTAGCGCTCGGCCTCCTCACGCATCCGGTCGACCTCGTCCTTCGGCAGCGAGGAGCCGCCGGTGACGGTCATCTTCTGCTCCTTGCCCGTGCCCAGGTCCTTCGCGGTCACATGCATGATGCCGTTGGCGTCGATGTCGAAGGACACCTCGATCTGCGGCACCCCGCGCGGGGCCGGCGGCAGACCCGTCAGCTCGAACATCCCGAGCCTCTTGTTGTACGCCGCGATCTCCCGCTCGCCCTGGTACACCTGGATCTGCACCGACGGCTGGTTGTCCTCCGCCGTGGTGAAGATCTCCGAACGCTTCGTCGGGATCGTGGTGTTCCGCTCGATCAGCTTGGTCATGATGCCGCCCTTGGTCTCGATGCCCAGGGACAGCGGGGTGACGTCCAGCAGCAGGACGTCCTTGACCTCGCCCTTCAGCACACCGGCCTGGAGCGAGGCGCCGATCGCGACGACCTCGTCCGGGTTCACACCCTTGTTGGCCTCCTTGCCGCCGGTCAGCTCCTTCACCAGCTCCGCCACCGCCGGCATACGCGTCGAACCGCCGACCAGAATCACATGGTCGATGTCCGAGACCTTGATCCCGGCATCCTTGACCGCACTGTGGAAGGGGGTCTTGCAGCGGTCGAGCAGGTCGGAGGTGAGCTGCTGGAACTGGGCGCGGGTGAGCTTCTCCTCCAGGTGCAGCGGCCCTTCGGCGGATGCCGTGATGTAGGGCAGGTTGATCGAGGTCTCGCTCGCCGCCGACAGCTCGATCTTGGCCTTCTCCGCGGCCTCACGCAGCCGCTGCACGGCCATCTTGTCCTTGGACAGGTCGATGCCGTAGCCGTTGTGGAACTGCTTGACCAGGTGGTCCACGATGCGCTGGTCCCAGTCGTCGCCGCCCAGGTGCGTGTCGCCGTTGGTGGCCTTCACCTCGACCAGGCCCTCGCCGATCTCCAGCAGCGAGACGTCGAAGGTGCCGCCGCCGAGGTCGAAGACCAGGATCGTCTGGTCGTTCTCCTTGTCCAGGCCGTAGGCCAGGGCCGCGGAGGTGGGCTCGTTGATGATGCGCAGGACGTTCAGGCCGGCGATCTCTCCTGCCTCTTTGGTGGCGGTGCGCTGGGAGTCGTTGAAGTACGCCGGAACGGTGATGACCGCGTCCGTGACCTCCTCGCCCAGATAGGCCTCCGCGTCCCGCTTCAGCTTCTGCAGCACACGGGCCGAGATCTCCTGGGCGGTGTAGCGCTTCCCGTCGACGTCGCCGGTCTCGGGGAATCGCCACTGCGCGTCCCCCATATGGCGCTTCACGGAGCGTGCGGTGCGTTCCACGTTGGTCACGGCCTGGCGCTTGGCGACCTCGCCTACGAGCACCTCACCCTTCTTCGAGAAGGCCACCACGGAGGGCGTCGTCCGACTGCCCTCAGTATTGGTGATCACGGTCGGCTCGCCGCCCTCCAGGACGCAGACCACCGAGTTCGTCGTGCCTAGGTCGATACCGACTGCGCGCGTCATGATCCTCTCCTCGCCCTGCGGGCTCACAGGGAGAAACCCTCCGGACAATCTCCATTAAACGCCCAGAACGGCGCGTCAACCGCCTCGGCTGGATCATGTCTCCGTCCGGATGCGGGGCTGCGGCGGCGAGCGCTCGGCCGGGTGTGGGGTCCGACGGGCGGCTCGGTGCACGCGCCGGGAAGAGGTGCGCCCCTGGGCGGGCCGTATACGGATGCGGCCAGAACGGCGTACGCCACAAGGAGCATGCCGGCTCAGCCCGTCCGGCCACACGGCAGGCACCATCGCCGCGCCGTGCGCTGCGCAGTACGGAGTATCCGGCGGACGGCGGCCCGAGTGACCGCCCGCGGAGCGACCGCCGCGCAAATGGCGGCAGCAGCACCCACGGGCGCCTGGCCGTACTGGTCAAGGGGATTGATCACCCCAGAGTCTCGGGGGAGATCTCCGGGAGAAGTCGTTGTGCGTCAATGGTAGGCGCGGCCGCGCGGCTACGGCTATATGCATGCCGCGAGATATTCCGCCACTTTCCCGCTCCCTCGGCAATCGGACCTTATCTTCGGGGAAAACCGCGGGCGCGGCACGGGAAGGGCGCCTCGCGACACCGCGCGAAGAGATCCGTTCCACAGCCACCGGGTCGCCGCCCCCGGTTCACTGTCCCGCGCGGCCGACGGCGGCCGACGCTCGCGGACCAACGCCCCGTCCATACCGCCCGGTCCGGGAAGTCGGCTGTGTTCCGGGGGCGTTCCGGGGGTGTTCCGGGCCGGCGCGCCGGGGCCGCGAAGGGGCCGCAATCCTCCGAACTCCCCGCCCCGCTCGCGATCACACGTGTCTTTGCGGGCTCCGGCCGGCCAAGGGCGCGGTGAAGCGGCCGCCATGACGTCATGGAGGGCGGCAGAGCAGCAGGAGTGCGGAACGGCGGCCGCCCGTATGCCGCCGGGATGCGCGGCGCGACGCCGACGGTGCGCGGCCCCCAGGCCGCGGAGGGCCGGCTGCCGCCGCTGCGGAGGTGCGCGGCCGGGACGACGGGCGGCGACGGCTCGGAGCCGGGCGGAACGAGCCCGACGGAACGCCGTGGAGGCGGATGACAAGCAGTCGCGTCCGCTTTCCCTCAATCGCCGTATCCGCTGCCCTGCCGGGGAATATGATGGTGCGCGGCACGCGCCGGCCGGTCGCACCCGATGAAGTCGTGCGGGCATCGCCCGGCGAATCCCCGGGCCGCCGCGCGGACGGATCACTTCTCGCCCACCGCGCCGCTTCACCCCGTGTCTGTTCCTATTCGGCCGGCATTGGGGTCACCAGCGGGGAATGCGACGGGTATCGCGGCCGCCGCCGCGGCGGGGCGCGTCGGCTATCCGTGTGACGCGGAGCGCAGCGTCCGTGCGGTGAGATGGTGCGGGTTCGCCTTGCCGTGAGATGGTGCGCGTTCGCCTTCCGGCTCAGCGCGAGCCGTCTGTGTCTCCCGGGCCGAACGCACCTTCGCTGCATCCGTGGCGCACGGCAAATGTGGGGTGCCGCGCCTGCCGGGGACACCGATCCGCCGCACCCCCGTCCGCGGCAATCGCCGTGGCGGAGAGGCGGATCCGGCCTGTTCCGTGTCGGGGGAGGTCACGCCGTGGAATTCGCCCACGAGTGCGGTGCACCGCGCGGGCCGAAGTCGCGGATGCGCCAATCCGTTCCGCCGTGTCGGCCGGGTGCGGGGCGAGTGCGTCTGCAACGCGCCGCGGGGGCGGGTCCGGCGCAGGCCCCTGCCCGAGGGCCGCTGCCGTAGACGAGTGTGCGCACCTCCGTGCGGACCTGTGTGCGCCCCGGACCATGAAACTGATGGTGCGTCAGCTTGCAGCGCAGGGGCGCACGGTGGCGCATGGGGCCCTGTGACGTGCTGTGCGCCTTGTGACGCGCAGAACACGGCTGCGCTACTCGAACCAGCCTGCCGGATCTGCCGGCGGGCGGGATCAGCGCCGTACTGGAGGGATGGCCCATGGCCGCACGAGGAAGCCACCGCCGCAGTGTCACGCCGCGCCGGATCGGCGTGCTGTCCGCCGCTCTGACCGCGAGCAGCATGGGCATGACGCTGCCGTTCCTCGGCGCCGGAGCCGCCGCGGCGGCTCCGGTCGAGATCTGGGACAAGGTCGCCGCCTGCGAGAGCGGCGGCAACTGGAGCATCAACACGGGCAACGGCTACTACGGCGGGCTGCAGTTCTCCCAGCACACCTGGGAGGCCTTCGGCGGGGCCCGCTACGCCGCGCGGGCCGATCTGGCGACCAAGGCGCAGCAGATCGCGGTGGCCGAGTCGGTGCTCGACCGGCAGGGGCCGGGCGCCTGGCCCACCTGCTCGGTCCGGGCGAACCTCACGCGCGGCTCCGCCAGGCCGGCCGGGCGGGTGGAGGCCCCGGCGAGCGGTCCCTCCGGCGGGCGGACCGACAAGCCGGACGCGGCGTCGCGGAGCAACGGCGACCGCCCCTCCTCCGGGTCTGCGGGCGGGGGCCGCGCGGCGGGCGGGCGGGCCTCGTCCGGCACATACACCGTGGTCAGCGGTGACACGCTGTCGTACATCGCGGTGAAGGAGTCCGTTGGCGGCGGCTGGAAGCGCCTCTACAACGCCAACCGCGAGGTGATCGGCGACGATCCGCATCTGATCGTGCCGGGGCAGCGGCTCGACCTCCCCCCTGGCGCGGAGCGGGCCAGCCGGACGGCGGGCAAGCCCGCGAAGCCGCACAAGAGCGCGGGGAAGGCGAGCGCCAAGACGGCGAAGAACCGCAGCGGCAAGACGTCGGCACAGCACAGCCATGCGGCCCCGGTGCGCGCGGCCGTCAGCGCCTCGTACGGCGCCGCCGGGGGGCGCTGGGCGAGCGGCCGGCACACGGGGGTGGACTACGCGGTGCCGGTCGGCACGGCGGTGCGGGCGGTCTCCTCGGGCGCGGTGGTCTCGGCGGGATGGAACGGCGCATACGGCTATGAGGTGATCATCCGGCACGCGAACGGCATGCACACCCAGTACGCCCATCTGTCATCCCTGACCGTGCGCGACGGACAGCGGGTCGCCGCGGGGCAGAAGATCGCCCGGTCCGGAGCCACGGGACGCACCACCGGCCCGCATCTCCACTTCGAGGTGCGCACCAGCGAGCGCTACGGCTCCGATGTCAATCCGGTCAGCTATCTGCGGTCGCTCGGAGTCGTCTCCTAGCGTCGCTCCGACGGTGTGACGGGCCTTCAGACCCGGGTGGGGGAGGAGGGGGCGGGCGTGGCGGACTGCCGCCGCGCCCGCCCCACATGCCGTTGTGCGGCCGGTTGGCCTCCCCGGGAGGCGCCGCGGACGGGCTGTTTGCCGGGCACTAGGGTCCGGCCGGGCGCACCAGCCCGGTCTCGTAGGCGAAGACCGCCGCCTGCGTCCGGTCGCGCAGGGCGAGTTTGACCAGAATCCGGCTCACATGCGACTTCACGGTCTGTTCCGCCACGATCAGCTGTGCGGCGATCTCCGCATTGGACAGTCCCTGGGCGATCAGGGACAGGACCTCCGTCTCACGCTCGGTCAGAAGGGCGATGCGCTCCTTGAGCGGGGAGCGCGGCGGGCCCGCCAGCCGCGAGAACTCGCTGATCAGTCGTCGTGTGACGCTCGGAGCGAGGAGTGCCTCTCCGGCCGCCACCACCCTCACGGCACCTGCGAGTTCGGCGGCGGAGGCGTCCTTCAGCAGAAACCCGGAGGCTCCGGCGCGCAGGGCGTCGTACACATACTCGTCCAGATCGAAAGTGGTGAGGACGAGCACCTTGGGGGCTCCCTCCGTGTCTCCGTCCCCGCCCCTGATACGGCGGGTGGCCTCGATGCCGCCGCACCGCGGCATCCGGATGTCCATCAGCACGACGTCGGGAGCGAGTTCCACGGTCTTGGCGACGGCGTCGAGCCCGTCGACGGCCTGACCGACGACCTCGATGCCCTCTTCGGCGTTGAGCAGCACGGTGAAGCCCTGGCGGACCATCATCTGATCGTCGGCCACCAGCACGCGGATCGTCACGGAGCGCCTCCTGCCGTCGCGGCACTGGGCTCGCGCGTGCCGTCCGGGAGGATCGCGGTGACGTCGTAGCCGCCGTTCGCCGTGGGTCCTGCGGCCAGCTCGCCGCCCAGCATGGCCGCCCGCTCCCGCATCCCGGGAAGTCCGTGTCCGAGGCCTGTCGCGGCGGGCGCGCGGCGGGCGGGAGCGGAGTTCACCACCTGGACGGTGATCTCCGACGGGTGGTAGGCGATCGCGACGCGCACCGCGGCGCCGGGTGCGTGCCGCATGGCGTTGCTGAGCGCCTCCTGCACGATCCGGTAGGCCGACAGACCCACGCCCGGCGGCAGGGGGCGCGGCGATCCGGTCGTCTCGGTCGTGACGGTGAGCCCGGCGCCCCGCACGGTGGCGACCAGTTCGTCCAGACGGTCGAGCGTGGGCTGAGGGACGTGCCGCCCGCCCTCGGCGGAGGGGTCCTGTGCGCGCAGGACGCCCAGGATGTGACGGAGTTCGGTCAGCGCCTCGACTGCGCTGTGGCGTATGCCGGCGAGGTTATCCGTGAGCTCGCGGGGCGGGTCCTCGACCAGATGCCGGGCGACCTGCGCCTGAATGGAGATGACCGACATGTGGTGGGCGACGACGTCGTGCAGTTCCCGGGCGATCCGCCCGCGTTCCTCCAGGAGGGTGCGCCGGGTCTGCTCCTCGGCGGTGAGCTCCTCCTGTTCGGCGAGGCGTTCCCGTGCCACCCGGCTGGTGCGCAGCGAGACGCCGACCACCGCGGCGATGGCGAAGGGGACGGCGCCGCCGATGACGGTCAGGTTGTGGTCGTGACCGCTGAGGGCGGCGTTGGCGGCTCCCGCCAGCAGAGTCAGGGCCGGTGCCGCGATCGCCCCGAGGGGTCTGATCCGCAGGGCGAGCAGGAACAGAACCAGCGTGTGCAGGGCGATGCCCGCGATGCTCCAGGGCCACGGCGTGCCCGCGCCGACACGTCCGTCCACGCTCAGGGCGGTCAGGAAGAGCGCCGCCGTGGACAGCTGCCAGGCCGACGCCGGGCGGTACAGGGCGAGGCAGACGGCAGCCGACTGGAGGACGCCGAGCAGCCACAGGGTCGCCGAGGGCGATGCCCCCTGGACCGCGTGGGCGTTGACGTTCCACAGGCCTACCAGTACGGCGAACAGCACGGCGTGGCCGTGCGGCAGCCAGCCCAGCCAGGCGTGCCGGGGCAGCGGTGCACGCCGTGTCGTCCACAGGTCCGCGAGCCCCGCGGCGTGCGGCAGCAGGCGGCGCACCACCGTGCCCGGCCGCTGTGCGTCGTCTTCCGCTGTCACATGGATCACCCTAGGCCCCGTTCTGACGTGGTCTGCAGCAGGGACGTTAGAGATAGGACCAGGCCGGCCGCATCACCCCGTGGAGTGCACCGTCGCCTGGCTCTTGAGTACGACGGGACTACCCGGCAGGGTCGGCGGGGAGACAGCCGCGTGTCGGGCGGGGCGGCGCTCGTTCGCCGGTCATGGATCGCTCATCGCGTGTGTCCCGCCGGGCCGGCGCCGGAGCGCTGTGCTGCCTGCTGTCGTTGTTCGCCTTCCTGGCCGGGGGTCCGCACCGGCCGCCGTGGCGGACCGTGCCGCGGAGGGCATCGGTTATGTCGCCCTGGGCGCAACGGCCGCGAGCGGGCAGAACGCGGCACCGGCGTTCCGCGCGCCCCGAGGGCCGTCCCGGCCGTGTGATTCCGGCCGCCGTGGCCGGCCTCGAAACCTGTGTCATACATGTGTTCCTCCATGGATGCGCAGGTCAGGGATGTGCCTCGAGCGGCTGGATCATTGCGGCGGTCGAGGGGAAACGTTGCTGCCCGGGACCCCGGCTGTCAGCATTCCGGAGCGCGCACGATGCGGCGGCCGGGCAATGGGCCAGAACCCGGCCGAGCCCCCCACCCGTTGGTTCTGCCCGTGGGACGACCAACTAAGGAGTGCTCACCTCATGGTGCGATCGAAACTGCGGATGCTGCTGCCCGGTGCCGTGGGCGCCTTCGCTCTGCTCGGCGCCGCCGTCTCCCCCGCCACGGCCGCGCCGGACGGCGCCGCTGCCGACGCCTCGTCCGGCGCCGCTGCCGCCGCCTTCTGGTCCTGCACGGTTCCGTCCGGCTATGTGTACACGAACACCCGCTCCACGCTGAGCTGTTCCACCACCGGATTCAGAACCCAGTACTATGTGCAGCCGCCCAAGGACGGTCTGTGGGCGTGCAGGACGGCGCCCGGCTTCACCTACACGAACACCCGGTCCACTCTGGACTGCTCCACCGGCAGCGGATTCCGCACCAAGTACTACCTCAAGACCCCCAAGACCGGTCTGTGGGCCTGTACGGTGCCGTCCGGCTTCACTTACACGAACACGCGGTCCACTCTGGACTGCTCCACCGGCAGCGGATTCCGCACCAAGTACTACCTGCGGGGGCTGTGACCCACGGCTGACCGCGCGGGGTGCGGCGCCGGGCCGGATGTCCGGCCGGGCCGCACCCCGTGCGCGTACGGCTGCCGCACCCCGTGCGCGTAGGCTGCCGCCCGCCGTGTCAGCTCCCGTTGAAGGTCGGCTTCCGCTTCTCCAGGAAGGCGTTCATGCCTTCCTTCTGGTCGTGTGTGGCGAAAAGCGCGTGGAAGGTGCGGCGTTCGAAGAGGAGCCCGTCCCGCAGACCCGTCTCCAGTGCGCGGTGCACGGCCTCCCGGGCGGCGAGGACGGCGGGTCTGCTGAAGGAGGCGATGGTCTCGGCCGCGGTCCGCGCCTCTTCGGCGAGCCGGTCGGCGGGGACACACCGCGAGACCAGGCCGGTGCGTTCGGCTTCGGCGGCGTCCATGGTGCGGCCCGTGAGGATCATGTCCATGGCCCGGGCCATGCCGATGCGACGGGTCAGCCGCTGGGTTCCGCCGATGCCCGGGATGACGCCGAGTCTGATCTCGGGCTGGCCGAAGACCGCCGTGTCGGCGGCGATGATCAGGTCGCACATCAGGGCGAGTTCGCATCCGCCGCCGAGAGCGTGGCCGGCCACGGCGGCGATTTTCGGGGTGCGCAGGGCGGCGAACGTCTCCCAGCCGGCGAAGTGGTCGTCGGCGGCCATCTCGACCGCCGTCTTGGGGGCCATCTCGGCGATGTCGGCCCCAGCGGCGAAGGCCCGCTCGGATCCCGTGATCACAAAGCACCCGGTGCCGGGGTCGTCGTCGTACGGGGTCAGGGCGTCGTTGACCTCCTGCATCAGCTCGCTGCTCAGCGCGTTGAGCACACGGGGGCGGTTGAGGGTGACGGTGACGACCCGGCCGGTGCGCCGCACCCGGATGGTGCGGTAGGCGCGGCCGTCGGAGGGATCGGTCATGGGCGTGTCTCCTTGTCGGGCGATCAGATCGTCGGGGCGTCGGGTGGCCGGGACCGGGTCCGGGTCGTCGAGTCGGCGGGGATGCGGGGATGTCAGGAATCCCAGATGGCTCCGTAGGCGGGGATGCCGAGCCGCTCCATCCCGTGGACGACCTGCCAGGTGAGCTTCTTGTTGGAGATGCAGATCACCGCCTCGGCGTCGAACTCCCGGAAGGCGGCGTAGGCGAGGCGCACCATGTCCGGCTTGCCGTTCTCGGTGGTGTCCCAGATGACCGCCTCGGGCTGGGCGGCGAGGATCTCGTCGACCAGCCGGTCGCCGTAGGTCTCACGCGGGACGCGGGTGGCCCAGACCAGCCGGGAGGGCACCTCGGCGGCCAGCAGATGGGGCAGGACGGGTCCGATGCCGCTGCCGGTGGCCACATAGACGACCTTGCGGAAGAGGGTCTCCACATTGGCCACTCCGGCCGTGGTGATGCCCTTGACCCAGACATGGGACGGCCGGTCGTCGATGAACGCCCCGGTCCAGTCGCCGGCCCGGGAGACGGTGAGACGGAAGCCGCTGCGGCCGGGCGTGGGCACATTGGCGAAGGAGTGCCACTCGGTCAGCGGGCTGCGGCTGATCGCGGTGGAGGACCCGGCGAACGGGGTCTCCCCGTGGTCGAAGCGGGCGATCGCCACATGCTGCGACGGCCGTTCGATGCTGACGGGCACCTTCCGCAGCCGCAGCCAGGGCAGGGCGACGCTCAGGGTCAGCAGGGCCAACACCCATACGCCGGGGTCGGCGAGCGGCGGCGCGGAGCGGGCCCGCAGCGACAGCAGGGTCTGGGCCCACAGCAGGGCGAGCGCCGCCCAGCCGCCGAACCGGTGGCTGCGTTCGAACAGGTCGTGGCGGCGTGCGCGCAGCGGCGGCAGTGCGAGGGCCACGACGGCGATCAGCAGCGCCAGCAGCATGTAGGAGACGGCCAGCAGGCCGGCGGGCGCGCCGTCCGCGGTCAGCGCGGCGACCTGGGCGACGAACCATCCGGTTCCCATCAGGGCGCCGCCGACGTGCAGCCCGCCGAAGTGGTACACCTTCGCGAGGGTCCAGCGGATGCGCAGCGGCCAGTGCAGGGGGGCGGCGGTGGCGACGCGGAAGAGCAGGTTGATGACGTACTGCTGGCGGACGAGTACGGCGAGCGCGACGTTGGCGAGGGCGAAGCGGCCGAGGGTGTGGGCGTCCGGGGCCGCCTGCCCGCCTCCGGCGGCGAACTGCGCAGCGGCCAACACGAGGTTGACGGCCACGACGAGGGCGATCAGCCGGTTGTAGTGCATCAGCCGGGGGTGTTTCCAGATCCGGCGCAGGGGGTGTACGGGCGCGGGGAGTGCGATGTCCTGGGGACGCAGCCGGGGTCGCAGCCGGGGCGGGGTCGTCACCGTACGGCCTCCTCGGCCTCCGCGGCGCGGATGTGCTCGGCTGCGGGGTCCGCGGGCTCCGGATGCACAGCGCGGCGCTGCTCGGCCAGTCCGCGCAGCGCCGCCTTGTCGATCTTCCCGCGGCTGGTGCGGGGCAGTCGGGGGAGGATGTGCACCGCGTCGGGGACGCAGTAGTACGGCAGCGCCGCGGCGACGGCCTGCCGCGCGGTCTGCGGGTCGGGGCCGTCTTCGGAGCTCTCCCGGGCGATGAAGGAGACGAGCGTCCGGGAGTCCAGTTTGAGGGTCGCGGCGCGTACACATCCGGGCAGGGCTTCCAGTACAGCCGAGACCGCGTCCAGTTCGACGCGGAAACCGCGGATCTTGACCTGGTCGTCGGTGCGCCCCAGGATCTCCAACTCGCCGTCGGCGGTCCAGCGGCCGAGATCGCGGGTTCGGAACATCAGCCGCCCGCCGCCGAGGAACGGGTCGGGCGCATAGCGCTGTGCGGTCAGCTCGGGGTTGTCGAGATAGCCGGCGGATATCCCCGCGCCTCCGGCCCATATCTCGCCCGTCTCGCCGGGCGGCAGGGGCCGGCGGGCGGCGTCGAGGACGTAGACGGTGTTGTTCGGAGTGGGGCGGCCGATGGTGAGTCGGGGTGCGGACGGAATATGGCGCTGCATGGTGTTGACGATGGTGGTCTCGGTCGGGCCGCAGGAGTTGTAGAAGACGGCGCGGGCGGCCCATCGGTCGGCCAGTGCGCGCGGGCAGGGCTCCCCCGCCACGGCGACCACCCTGACCCGTTCGCAGTGTGCGGGGTCGACGGTGGTCAGGATGGTCGGGGTCGCGATCACCACATCGGCGCGGCGGACGGTTTCGGCGATGTCCCGGCCCCTGATGAGCAGGGTCGCGCCGCGGCCGAGGGCGCCCAGGATCTCCCAGGCGGCCATGTCGAAGGCGATGTTCAGGATCTGGCTGACGCGCTGTCCCGGCCCGATGCCGAGGCCGCCGGGCTCGGTGAGCAGCAGATTGCACACATTGCGGTGGGTCACCACGACGCCGTTGGGCGGCCCGGTGGTGCCGGAGGTGAACAGCACATAGCAGGCGTCGTCCCCGGTCGGCGCGGCCCCGGCGGGCCGGCGGGCGTCCGGGGCGGGAAGGGGGCTTGCTGCCGCCGTGTCGACCTCGATCACCGAGGGGACCGCCCGGAGCGGCGTCAGCCGCCTGTGGTCGGAGGTGGTGAGCACGACACGGGCCCGCGTGGTCCCCAGTACGTGGCGGAGCTGTTCGGCAGGGGTGATACGGGCGTCGAGCGGCACATAGGCGGCCCCGGCCTTCAGTGCCGCGAGCAGCCCCACGAGCAGCGGGATGCCGCGCCGGGCGACGACCGGCACCAGGTCTCCCCCGCCGATCCCGGCCGCCGACAGCAGCCCGGCCAGCCGGTCCGCCTGCCGGTCCAGTTCTCCGTAGGTGATCGACATGTCGCCGTGTTCGGCGGCGACGGCGTCGGGGCGGACCGCGGCCTGCGCCTCGAAGGCGTGGTGGATGCAGTCGTACGGGAGGGCGACGGCCGGGCCGTGTCCCGGGCCGGGCGGAAGCCCCCTTTCGGGCCACACTGGCGCCGGCGCTGCTGGTCCCGGCACCGCTGGTCCCGGCCTCCGTGGTTTCGGTTCCGCTGATCCCGACTCCGCTGCGGGCCGCGGAGCGCCGACGGACGCCGCGGGGACGCCGCCGTCCCGGCCGTCGGGATCCGGGCCGGTGCGGAGCGGAGTGTGCTGATGGGTCGTCACGTGGTGATCCCCCCTGGTGGAGACATGCCGGGGACGGCATGGAGACATGGCGAAGCAGGCCCCGCCGAGCGGGCCGGCCGGGCGCTGGAGCCCGCCCCCAGCCCACACGAGCCACCCGGGGCGGCCAAGGAGAACCCGGCCGCCGTCACAGTTCCGTAAGAGCCTTCGCACGCGGACGGGGAGCAGCCCGCCCTTTGCAACCTGAGCCCCCCGCGCCTTCGGCAGAAGGCAGCACGCCCCCCGGCAGGCCCTCCTCTGTTCCGGCGACCGGCCGGGCCGGTGGCCGCGACGACACCGACCTGGTAGTGGCCCCGCGGTCCGGCCCGCTGTCGGCCGACCGCTGCCGCTTCGCGTACGCGGAACCGCGCATCGTCGAGGTGCGTTGTCCCAGTAGGGATGTCGGGCACAGGCAGAGCTCCGAATGACACGGGGTCAGGCGATGGCTGGCCACCAGTCCCGACGGGAAGGGGGATGGTTGTGTCACGCGGACGTCAGACTGCTGTGATCCTCACAGCGCTGGCCGGGATTCTCGCTACGCCGCTCCTGTGGCTGCTGCACGGACCGGACACAGGTCAGCTCATCGGCGCCTCCGTCCAGGCGGCTGTCGGCATCGCGGCGCTGGTCTGGGCCCTGATGGTCGGCCGGGGCGGCCGCACAGGCGATGCCGCGGTCCGAACTGGAACGGCGGATGCGGCGACGGGCGGCACCGCGGTCACAGGGGTGAGACGGGCGCGGAGACGGGGCGTTGGGCCTGCGACGGCACATCGGACCGGGCCCGCGCGGGCACGGGGATCCGACAGCTCCGCCGTCAGCGGAGTCGACCACGGCTGACGGCCGCCTTCGGGTGCGACTACGGAAGCGCGGAGGTGCTGGGCATGGCGAAATGGCCGAGACGCAGAAGCGCAGCACGAGGAAACGGCGGCGACGAACAGTCGGCCGCCGCTGTCTTCGGCGGCGGTCGCTCGGCAGGTGCCCCCGGTGCCCTGACCGCCGGGGAGGTACGGGTTCGCGGCACAGGTGACGCCACGGCGTCGCAGGGTGGGCTCGCCAACTCGGGCAGCTTGATCGTCGGGGCTGTGACTCTGGTGCAGGGCGGGTCCTACCGAGAACCAGCCCCTTTGCCTCATTTGGTCGGCGCCATTCCGTCACGCGCCCAGTCCTTCCAGACGCGCGCCACGGCGGCACGGCTGCGAGCAGCGCTGCAGGACCCCGACGGAGCGTCCTGCGCCGTGTTGACCGGCACCGGGGGCGCGGGCAAGACACAGCTCGCTGCGGATCACGCCCGCGTTGCTTGGGCGAACGGAGCCCTGCACGTGCTGGTTTGGATTACCGCGGGCTCCCGTTCTGCGGTTCTCGCAGGGTTTGCGCAGGCTGGCGTCGAGCTGTGCCGGGCCTCCCCCGCCGATCCAGAGCAGGCTGCGCAGTCCTTCCTCGCCTGGCTGACACCGCGGATCGCAGCATGGCCGTGCCGGTGGCTGGTCGTACTGGACGATGTGAACGACCCGGGCGATCTCCGGGGCCTCTGGCCGCCGTGTAGCCCGTACGGGCGCACACTCGTGACCACCCGTCGGCGCGAGGCCGCGTTCATCGGGCCCGACCGCCGTATGGTCGACGTCGGGCTGTACGAACCAGAAGAGGCCCTCAACTATATGACTGCGTATCTGTCGGCGGCAGGCGTCCATGAAGTACCCGGCCAGCTGGCCCGGCTGGCGGCCAAGCTCGGCTATCTTCCCCTGGCCCTCTCCCAGGCCGCGGCCTACCTCGTCAATGCCGGACTCGACTGCGACCAATACCACCGGCAGCTGAACGACCGGGCGAAGCGACTGGCCGACCTGCTGCCAGAAGGAGCAGCACTGCCGGACGAACAGGCATTCACCGTCGATGCAGCGTGGTCTCTGTCCGTCGACCGGGCCGACCAGCTCCATCCTGTCGGCCTTGCCCGGCCGGTGCTGGAACTGGCTTCACTGCTCGACCCTAACGGCATCCCTAGCCATGTGCTGACCAGCGTGCCCGCGCTGCGTCACCTAGAAGCACAGCTGGCCCGCCGGAGGCGAGACGCCCCCCAAGTCACTCGTACTGTCAGACCGACTGACGTCGATGCAGCTCTGCGGGCCCTGTTTCGGCTCAGCCTGGTCGACCACACATCCGCCGCCGGCTACCGGGCCGTCCGTGTCCACCAGCTCATACAGCGTGTCACTCGGGAAGGGCTCAGCTCGGAGCAGAGCACCCAACACGCACGGGCTGCAGCCGACGCACTGCTCGCCTCCTGGCCCTCCATCGAGCGGGATGCCGCACTTGCCCAGGCCATGCGGGCCAACGCCAGCGCCCTCATCGACCACGCCGGGAAAGGGCGGTTGTTCGCCCCAGGAGTCCTCGACGTGCTGCACCGACTCGGGCGCAGCTATGGGGAGAGCGGCCAGACTAGCGCCGCGATCAGCCACTTCGAACATCTGGTGGCGGCAGCCGGCCGCCGGCTCGGAGCCGACCACCCGGACTCACTGAATGTCCGGCACTGCCTGGCCCACTGGCGCGGTCAGGCCGGGGAAGCCGCCTCCGCACGCACGGCTTTCGAGGCATTGCTGACCGACCGGCTCCGGGTGCAGGGCCCCCACCACGCCGATACTCTGGAGACCCGTCACCAGCTGGCCGATTGGCAAGGCTACTCGGGTGACCCCGCGGGGGCGGAAGCTGCGTTTGAAGCACTGCTGGCCGATCGCCTGCGGCTGCTCGGCGGGGACGCCCCGCAGACGATGCAGACCCGGCACAAACTGGTCTGGTGGCAGTGGGAGAACCGGAGTGCCCACGCGGTGGTGCAGGAACTGACGACCTTGCTGTCGGACTGTGGCCGGGTTCTGGGTAACGATCATCCACAGACCCTGGACACCCTGCACGACCTCATCGCCGCATGGTGGGAAACGGGCGAGGTGGCCAAGGCGCTCCGGGCCGCGGAGCAACTGCTGGCAGACCGGCTTCGCGTCCAGGGCCCTGACCACCCCCACACCCTCGATCTGCGGCACAATCTGGCACACCTCCACGGCGAGAACGGCGACAAGGCTGGTGAGAGGGCGGCTTTCGAGGCACTGCTGACCGACCGGCTGCGGGTGCAGGGCCCCGACCACCCCCACACCCTCACCACACGAGGAAGCCTCGCGCGGCTCAGAGGTGAAGCCGGTGACCCCGAGGGGGCGGCCACCGCCTACGCCGGGATCCTGGCGGACCGGCTGCGCATCCAAGGACCGGACCATCTCGACACACACGAGACGCGCAAGAAGACGGAATACTGGCGCAGGGTCGCGGAGGGGCAGGACACTGAGAGGGCGTAGTCGGCGAACCGGCCGACATCACCGTGAACGGCACCTACCAGGAGGCGGCGATTTCGAGGAGGCCGCTCCTGGGATGTGCTTTGCACGACCCTGGCTCCGCACACGACTCCCTCTGGTACGGAAGACCCGTCAAACGACAGTCGCAGTCGAAGTCCGTCCAGGTGAACGGCGACTACGTCCTCGTCTCGTAGGGACGGTCCGCGGCCGCCAGGGCCGGTGCGAGGGCGGAGCGGACTCCGGTGAACCAGACGTCGAGGTCGAGCAGCACGGGCAGCGCCGGATCGTCGGGGTCGGGCGGGCCCGCGGGTTCGGCGGGTTCGGGGGGCGGCGTCTTCGGGGGGCGGTCGGCGAGGAGACGGTCGCCGAGACGGGTGCATGTGCCGGCGAGGGCGGCGGCCGTCTGCCGTGCCCAGGTACGGGAGCGTGGGCCGGGGCCGCCGTCCCGGGAGCAGATGTCGTAGGGAAGCCAGTGGGCGCCGAGCAGGATCTGCCGGGCGGTCACGTCGACGGCGTGGAAGTCGGGGTGCGGCCCTTCCCGTGCGGTGCTGCGGGGTTCGCTCTGGTACTGGGCGAAGGACGCCTCGGCCAGCCGCAGGGCATGCCGTGCCGCGAGCGTCGAGGGCGGCGGGCCCTCGGCGTCCGCGGGGGGCCTGAGGACCTCCGCCGTGGTCTCTTCGAGCAGCAGCGCGGTCGTGTGCAGCAGGCGTCCCATGGACCGGACCGTCTCCCTGCGTGCCCCGGCGGGCCAGGCGAGCAGTGAGCAGGCGAGGCCGATGACGCTGCCGGTGACCACGTCCAGCAGCCGGGTTTCGGCGAGCTGCCAGGTCACGGGGGCCAGTTGGGCGAAGGCGACCGAGACGACGAGGGTGAACAGGGCCTGGCCCCAGGCGGGGCCGAACAGGGCGCCGGCGGCGAAGGCCGTCAGCATCACCGGTGCGAGCAGGGCCGCGTACACGGGTCTGCTCGGCCCCGCCCCGATGATCAGGACGGCTGCGGCGAGCGCTCCTGCGAACGTGCCGAGCAGGGCGGAGCGGACGGTCGACCACGTCTCGACGGCCGTGCTCCGGCCCAGGGTGAGCACGGCCAGCAGCACCCAGAAGCCGTGTTCGATGTCGAACGCGCCCGCGACGAGCCGCGCGGCGCACAGTCCCAGGGTGATCCGCACCGCGTTCTGGAACTGTACGGAGCTGCGGGTCAGATGGCCCTGCACTCTGCTTCGCCACAGGGCGAGTGCGCCGGCGTCCGCGTACGAGAAGAGGTCGCTGTCCGGGAACAGCGGCCTGGGGCGGCGGCCGCCCCTGGCGACGTCGACGGCCGCCGCGAGGATGCGGGTGGTCTGTGCGGCGGCGAGCACCGCGGTACGGCGGCGCAGGACCTCCGCGGGGGGCCGTCCGCCGTCCGCCGCGCCGGAGTCCGCACGGGCCTGCTGAAACCTCTCGACCGCCGTACGCAGTTCCGGCGGGTCGCCGGAGTGCGCGCCGTACGGAGAGGGCGCGGACGGGTGCCTGGCGGCGGAGGCGGTCCGGGCACAGGCGTCGGCGACGGCGGTGAGCAGGGCCGCACAGGCCGGGTCCGGGCGGCGTCCGGCTCCGGGGGGCGCCGCCCGGATCATTGCGGCCAGCTGGCCGAGCAGAGCGCGCACCGCGCCCGCGGCATGGGAGAGGGCCCGGTCGGTGCGGGCCGCGGAGGCGGGCCGCTCGGCGGGCGGCACCTGCGACGGACGCAGCCGTTCACCGGCGGCGGCCAATTCGTCAGGCGTGGTCCCGCGCTGCGGGCCTGCGGGCGGCACGGCGGACAGCTGTTCCGCGGCCGTGCCCGCGAGGGCGGCCGCGTCGGCGAGCAGGCCACGGTAGGTGGCCCCCGGCGGCGGGACGGGCAGCAGGAACCGCTCGGAGGCGGTCAGCAGCAGTGCGCCGAGGGTGTAGCCGACGAGCCGCTCCCACAGGGTGCCGGGCTCGTACGGGGGGAAGGAGGGGAGGATGTACAGCAGTTGCAGGCCGGGGGCGGCGCCCGCGGCACGGGGGCCCGCGACGGCGGCGAACGCCAGGCAGAAGCCGACGACGGCCATGCCGGCGACCGCGCTCCAGGTGTGGACGGCGAGCAACGTACCGGCGGAGACGAGCACCCAGCCGAGGGGAAGCGTGACCAGGAGGACGGCCGCCCGCTGCCGGCCGGAGCCGGGGATCCTGGCGAGGAGGCCCATGGCGACGGCGCCGAACAGCGCGTACAGGGCCATCACGGGCCGGTCGAGGCCGTAGAGGCAGCCGTAGAAGCCCGCCGCGGCGGCCGCCGTGACGCGGACGCCGCCGTGGACCGCTTCCCTGCGGTCCGCCGGGGCTCTCGCGCCGGGGGCTGCGTGCGTCATTGCCTCATTGTCGGCCAGGGCGCGCTCCGCGGAAAGCCGTGATCGGGCGTCGCGCGTGTGCGGGCACGCCGTGGCCGGTCGCGCCCACGCGGAGGAGCCGCATCATCGATACGGCCCCACGCCCTCTTGTCAGGCCGGGGCCGACCATTGTCAGGCCGGGGCCGAACCGGGCCGGATGTCACCGGCCCCGCTCAGGTGTGTGCTCGGGCACGGCGGATGCGCCACGCGACGGCGAGTCCGGCCGCGCAGGCGAGCACGGCGCCCGCCGCTGCGAGGTATGCGGCGGGGCCGGTCCCGGCGTCGGCGGCGGCATCGGGTGCGGCTGCCGCGGTCGCGGTCGCCGGCTCGTCGGGCCCGGCCGCAGGTGGGGCGGCGGAGGCCGCGGGCGGGGCGGCCTCCGGCGGCGGGCTGCTCTGCGGGGCGGCCGGTGATGCGGGGGTTCCCGGGGAGACGGTGAGCTCCGCCTGGTCGCGGCCGAGCCCGGGGTGGCCCGCTTCCACGGTGACCGTCCAGCGGCCGGGCGGCAGGGCTTCGGCGGTGGTGTAGCCGGTGGCGGCGTCCTGGGCGGGGATCAGCTTCCAGGGGCCGATGTTCTGTGTGCCGTCGGCGCTGACCGCGTTCACCGTGGCGGCGACGCGCCCCGCGACGGGATCGCTGTCGTTCTCCCAGGTGACGGTCGTCCGCACATGTCCGAAGGAATGTCCGGTGATCTCCACGTCCAGGGTGCCGCCATGGGCGAGGGCGGCGGGCGCGGCGGTGGTCGACAGGGCCTGCCCCGCCAGGGTGAGGGCGGCGGCAGCGAGCAGGGCTCTGCGCATGGCTGGGACTCCAGACGGTGTGGGTTCGGGCGGGCCGGCGGACGCACCGGGCGTCCGCCGGCCTGCACAGCAGGGACTGGCGCGGCCTCAGGAGGCCTTGTGGACCGTCCAGGTCTGCGCCGGGCCGCCCGTGGCGTGCTGCAGCTCGATGAGCCAGGATCCGTAGTACGGGCGGTTGCTGACGCCGAGGACGTAGCGGCTGCCGGCTGCGGTCACCGTGATGCCGCTGCCGCTGCGGGCGATCTTCCACCGCTGTGCGGGGACGTCGCGGCAGGGCTGCTGGGCCACCCACATGCCCGCGGCGGGCGTGCCGCCGGTCTGCAGGCACTTGCCGGAGACGGCGGAGCGGATGCGGTGGTGGCCGCCGCCCGCGTCGTCCATGTGCCACTGCTGCTGGGCGTACCCGTTGCGCTGCGAGCCGACGAGGACGGCGCCGGACGCCGTCTGGCCGCCCCATACCTCGGCGGCCGCTCCGGTGGCGCCGTTGGTCAGCAGATAGCGGACGCCGGGCGTGGTGGTCGTGCCGCCGCCGTTGCCGGGGGTGCGGAAGGAGAGCGCCTTGCCCCGGCTGCCGTCCCGGCCCGCGGCGTCGCGCACGGAGACGGCGAGGGTGTACTCGGTTCCCGGTGTCAGGTTGTAGATCCGGGCGCCGGCCGTGGTCACCCAGCCGAGGTGCCTGCCGTTCAGGAACAGCTGGTACCAAGCCGCGCCGTCGACGGGCTTCCATGACGCCATCGCCGAGTCGGGGGCGAGCTGGCCGACGCTCACGTCGGGCCCGGCCGCCGGTCCGCCGGTCGGCCCTCGTGTCGGGGTCGGGGTGGGCGTGGGGGTGGGCGTGGGCCGGGTGGTTCCCCTGTCCTTGATCAGGAACTGGTTGTCGGCGATGTTCCAGTGCGTGGCCAGATAGCTGCCGGGCCTGGGATCGGTGTGGAAGTAGTCGTCGTGGTTGCAGTCCAGACGGTTCTCGTAGCCGCGGTCCTGGCAGACGCTGCGCATCCTGGGGTAGTAAGGGCTGTCCGAGTAGCACATCACGTCCCACTCGTCCGTGCAGTGCGCCCCGCGGCTGGTGTTGGGCGCGCTGTTGTTGACCGCGCCCAGATTGTGGCCCAGTTCGTGCGCCGCGGTGTGGCCGCCCCAGCAGCCCGCGTCGGTGCGCCCGTAGGAGGGGCCGAAGTTGGACAGGTTGTTCTGGCCGGGGCGCTCGTCCCCCGCGAACGTGCCGATGCCGCAGTAGACGTTGGCGTCGGCGAAGATCATGTACTTGCGGTCGCGGCGGTCCAGGCCCTTCGCGGCCAGCGCCCGGTTGGTGGCGCTGAACTCGGCGAGCGCGGAGGCGGGCAGTTCGACGTTGAGGACGGTCGGCGTGCAGTCCGCGGCGGTGACATAGCGGATGTGCCGTACGCCGCCGGTGTCCTTGGCGCTCTCCGAGTAGATCAGGTCGGCGTCGGCGGCCCACTTCCGGAAGGACGGCAGATACTGCGCGTACCGGTCGCGTCCGGGTGCGTGGACGTACACCGCCTGGACCCGGTTGCCCGTGGCGCCGTCGCCGTCGCAGCGGACGGTCTGCCCGGCAGGGCCCTGGGCCGGGGCGGACGTCTGCGTCGACGGGCGGTCGGCCGCGGGCGGCGGGCTCGTCTGCCGCGCGTCCTTCGCCGCGCGGGCGTCGAGCGCGGGGGCGCCGGCCTTCCTCGGCAGCTGGGGTTCCTCGGCGGGCGCCTCGGACGGTTGCGCGGGTGCGCTGTCCTGCGAGGGGCGGTCGGCGCCCTTGGCCGGGTCCGGTGCGGGAGCCGTCTGCTTGACGGCGGGCGGGGTGTCCTTGGATATGTCGACGCCCTTGGGGGGCGCGTCGGGCCCGTGGGTGCAGTGCCCCTCCGACGTGCGGTACACCCCGGTGCACGGGTCCTTCTCGGGGGCGGCCTCGAGCCCCTCGTAGACCATGCCCCGCTCGGGCTCGCCCTGCGGCACCTCGGTCAGCGGCTCGGGCTCCTTTTCGCGGGCGGGCTCCTTGGCGGGCTCGGGAGCGGCGGACGGCGTCGCGTCCGCGGAGTCCGCCTGGGCGAGCGCCAGCGGCCGCCCGGTGTCCTCTCCCGGCTGTGTCACCTCGTAGGCGACGCCCCCCGCGACGGCCGCCAGGGCGACGGCGGCCGTGGCGAGCACCAGTCGGCGGGGCCTGCGGCGCGGCGGCTTCTGAAGTCTTCGTCGTCCGGACAAAAGACGGCACCTCTTCCTTGGTCAGGGGATGGGTGCGGGAAGCCTGCCAGAGCCGCCGACCTTGGAAATTCGGGCAAAAAGGGGCCGATGATCCGAATCCGTTCCGTTACCAGGGGTGTGAAATTGATGAGCCGTCAAGATGCCTGGACTCAAGGCGTGTTACGCGCGTCAACCCAAGGTTGTCTAGTCCTGTTTAAGGATGTCGTGATCTGATCGAAATAAACCGTCGAGGCTTTTGAACTTCCGTCAACCGCTGTTTTCACACGGTGAATTGACGTGATCACCAACCGTGCCGCTCCGCGCCGGAGCAGAAATGCGCGCCCCGCGGGGCGACACGGCACACACGCGCGGCGTGCCGGAGCCGCGCCGACCGGCCGACCGCGAACGCCGGGCCGTAAGCTGGCCTCGTGCACGACGTGCCGTTGTGGTTGTGGATCGTCTTCGCCGCCATCCTGCTGGTGTCGCTGGCGGTCGATCTGCTGGCTCACCGGCAGGCACACGTCATCGGCTTCCGCGAGGCCGCCCTCTGGAGCGCGGTGTGGGTGGGACTCGCGGTCTCCTTCGGCGTCGTCGTCTTTCTGGTCGTCGGCCATTCGGCCGGGGTGGAGTACACCACCGCGTGGCTGCTGGAGAAGAGCCTGTCCGTCGACAACCTCTTCGTCTTCGCGCTGATCTTCGGCTACTTCCGGGTGCCCCGCGCCTATCAGCACCGGGTGCTCTTCCTCGGCGTGCTCGGGGCGCTGGTGTTCCGCGGCGTCTTCCTGGCAGCGGGGATCGCGGTGGTCAACCGGTTCACGGCTGTTCTCTTCGTCTTCGCGCTGATGCTGTTCTACAGCACCTACAAGATCGTCAAAGGCGAGGAGTACACGTTTGACCCGGACCGGAGCACCGCCCTGCGGCTGCTGCGCAAGGTGGTTCCCGTACGGGACGACTACGCGGGGGCGAGGTTCTTCGTCCGGGAGGCCGGACGGCGCGTCGCCACCCCTCTGCTCGCCGTCATCGCGGCGATCGAGGCGGCCGACCTCGTGTTCGCCGTCGACAGCGTCCCCGCCGTGCTCGCCGTCAGCGGCGACATGTTCATCGTCTACACGAGCAACGCCTTCGCCATTCTGGGGCTGCGCGCCCTGTACTTCCTGCTCGCCGGGCTGCTGGACCGCTTCCGTTATCTGAGCAGGGGGCTGGCGGTCATCCTCGCCTTCATCGGCGTCAAGCTGGTGCTGCAGGCCCTGCACAAGACCGTCGCCACGGCTGTCCCGGAGATCCCCTCACTCATCAGCCTCGCCGTCATCGTCACCGTCCTGTCGGCGTCCGTCGTGCTCAGCGTGGTGCGTCCGCCGGACGGGGGCCGGCCGGAGCCTCAGAAGGCGCGGCCGCGCCAGGAGTAGGACGAGGACAGCCAGGACGTGATCCGGCTGACGTCGGAGCTGGTGACGATGCCCACGAGCCTTCCCTGGTCCAGCACCAGCGCCCGGTGCACGGAGCTCGACTCCAGCGCGGGCAGGAGCTGCACGAGATCGTCGTCGGGGTGTGCTGTGGGCACGTCCTCCAGCGGGACCATCACCGCGGACAGGCCGGTGGCGGCGCGCCGGTCCTCGGGCACGTCGGCGGCGGCCTTGACCGTGACCAGACCGACCGGCCGCTCCTGGTCGTCGACGACCGGGAAGGCCGAGTGCCGGTACCGGTACGCGGGGCTGGCCAGAAACTCCGCCACGCTCGCGGAGACCGGGGCCGCCACGGGGTCGGGGCCCATGGCCTGCCGCACCGCGATGCCGCCGAGCAGCTCCCGCAGCTTGGCCTCGCTGCCTTCGGCGGTCGCCATGGCGATGAGGAACCAGCCGACGATCGCCAGCCAGATTCCGCTGAGGGCGGCCCCGGCGATGGCCAGATAGACGCCGACGGCGACGAGCAGCCACCCCAGCGCGCGGCCCGCGCCCGCCGCGACCGCGGTCGCACGCAGCGGGTTGCCGGTCCGGCGCCACACCAGCGCCCGCAGCAGCCGCCCGCCGTCCAGCGGGGCGGCGGGCAGCACGTTGAACACGGCCAGCAGGATGTTGATCGCGGCGAGCCAGGCCAGCACCTCCACCAGCAGCCCCGCACCGAACACGGAGGCCAGGAGGCCGGCCAGGAAACCGAACGCCAGCCCGAGCAGCAGGCTGACCAGCGGCCCCACTCCGGCGATGCGCACCTCGGCACCCGGTGTGGGCGCCTCGCTCTTCAGCCGCGCGATCCCGCCGAGCAGCCAGAGGGTGATGTCCTCCACGGACACCCCGTTGCGGCGGGCCACGACGGCGTGGCTCAGCTCGTGCGCCAGCAGGGACAGCAGGAAGACCACGGCGGCCGCCAGGCCGGAGAGGGCGTACAACCACGCCGGGTGGTCGGGGTACGCCTCCGGGAACCGGGTCGCCAGCCCCACGGCGAGCAGCACCAGGATGACGAGGACGCTCCAGTGGACGCCGACGCGGATGCCCGCCAGACGCCCCAGCGTGAATGTCGCCTTCACGGCAGGTACCTCCTCCCGACTCCAGTCTCCTTCCCCGTGCGGGTTTCCCGGCAGAGCCGCCCGGCCCTCCCGTACGACCGGGTGCGAGGGAGGGCGGGCGGCGGGCGCGGAGCGGGCGCCGGGGGCGCCGGAGTGTCGCGGCCGAGGCGCCGGAGTGTCGCGGCGGGGGTGCGGTCCCGGCCGATGGAGAGGGACGATGGTAGCCACGTGACCGGTGCGGTACGTGGCAGGTGCGGTGACGGCAGACCGGAAGGAGGGCGCCGATGAGCACGGCCGAGTCCTTCCCCGCCCCCGGCCCCGGTGGGGTGTCAAAGCCGCACGCCGCCGCCTCCGAGCCGGGCGGGCTGCTGGACGTGCTGAGCGTCGCCGCGGTGGTGCTGGACGCGCAGGGCCGGGTCGCGCTGTGGAGCCCGCAGGCCGAGGAGCTGTTCGGTTACACCGCCAAGGAGGCTCTCGGCCGGTACGCGGGCAGACTGCTGGTCCACCCGGAGAACCTCCCGTTGATCCGCCGGTTGTTCGCGGAGGTCATGGCGGGCGAAGAGGGACGGTGGGCGGGGGGCTTCCCGGTACGCCACAAGGACGGCGGCACTCTGCTGGTGGAGTTCCGCAATATGCGGCTGCACGGCGCTCGGAAGGACTTCTACGCCCTGGGGCTGGCCACCGAACAGGGCACGCTGCGCCGCGTGGAGCGGGACCTGGCGCTGTCCACCCGGCTGATCTCGCAGTCCCCCATCGGCCTCGCGGTGGTCGACGCCGATCTGCGCTATGTCACGGTCAATCCGGCCCTGGAGCGCATCAACGGCCTGCCGGCCGCCGACCACGTGGGACGCCGGGTCCGGGAGGCTCTGCCGTTCCTGGACGCCGACGGCATCGAGGCGGCGATGCGCGAGGTGCTGGCCACCGGCGTGCCCCTGCTGGACCGGGAGTCCGTAGGGCGCACGCCGGCGGACCCGGACCGGGAACACGCCTGGTCGGTGTCCTTCTACCGACTGGAGGCCTCTAACGGGAAGGTGCTCGGCCTCGCCATCTCCGTGGTGGACGTCACCGAGCGTCACCGGGCGACGACGGACGCCGCCCGGGCCAGAGCTCGCCTGGCGACGGTCGCCGACGCCTCCATCCGCATCGGCACCACGCTCGACCTCGACCAGACGGCCCGTGAGCTGGCCGATGTGTCGGTTCCCGAACTGGCCGACGTAGCCGCGGTGGATGTGCTGGACTCCATCCTCGACGGCCGCTCGCCCGGCACCCGCGAGACGGGTCCCGCGGTGTTCCGAGCCCTCGCGGTGGCCGCCTCGCACTCCGGCGACGCCGTACACGCCGCCGACCCGCCCGGACAGATCGCCCGCTACGAGGCCGACCGGCTGGTCACCGCGTGTGTGCAGAGCGGACGGCCGGTGCGAGTGCCCAGGGTGGCGGAGGGCGATCTGCCGCGGATCGCCCGCTCCCCGGAGGCGGCGTCGCTGCTGGCCTCCGCCGGTGTCCACTCGTATATGGCGGTGCCGCTGATCGCCCGCGGCGAGGTCCTCGGCGCACTGGACCTCAAGCGCACCCGCCACGCGGAGCCGTTCTCGGCGGAGGACGAGATCCTGGCCGGTGAGCTGGCCGCGCGGGCCGCCGTGTGCATCGACAACGCGCGCTGGTACGGGCAGCTGCGCAGCACCGCCCTGAAGCTGCAGCACAGCCTTCTCCCCCAGCAGCCGCCCGACCAGCCCGGCCTGGAGGTCGCCTACCGCTACCAGCCCGCCCAGGCGGCCAGCGAGGTGGGCGGCGACTGGTTCGACGTGATCGCGCTGAGCGGCGACAAGACCGCGCTCGTCGTCGGCGATGTGATGGGCAGCGGCATCGACGCGGCCGCCGCCATGGGTCAGCTGCGCACGGCCACCCGGACCCTGGCCGAACTGGACCTCGACCCCGCCGAGGCGCTGCGCCACCTCGACCGCATCACGGACCGCATGGGACAGCCCATCACCACCTGCGTCTACGCGGTCTACGACCCGCACCGCGGCCGGTGTCTGATCTCCAGCGCCGGGCATCTGCCGCCCGTGCTGCTGCGCCCGGACCAGGGCCCCGAGCTGCTGCGGCTGCCCACCGGCACGCCCTTGGGCGTGGGCGACGTCGAGTTCTCCACCACCACGTTCGCCCTGCGCCCCGAGGACGAACTGGTCCTCTACACCGACGGCCTGGTCGAGACCCGGGACCAGGCCATCGACGTCCGGCTGGAGGCGCTGATCGACGTCCTGTCCGGACGCCGGCTGTCGCTGGAGCGCACCTGCGACGTCCTGCTGCACTCCATGCGGCGGCCGGGCGACCACGACGACGTCGCCCTGCTGATCGCCCGGGTGCGCAGCGAGCTGCGGACCTGAGGACGGGGTGCGCTTGCCGCCGGAGCGCGGACCCACGCAGGCAAGCATCGCCGCGGGGGCGCCGACGCCGCGCCCTACGCACATCTGCTGCCGGGCCCAGGTGTGTTAGGCGCGACCCGGCTGCTGCGCACGGGCGGCCTTGTCCCTGCGCACCAGCCTCCACCGGCTGCCGTCCGGGCAGCCGGTGGAGGCGGCCGTTGAGCACGTCGGCGCGGCCTTACGTACTTCCGCGGGCAGGCAGCAGTCGCCCCCGTGGAGGTTCCCCATGGCCGAATCCGGCAGCAACGTCACCGACCTGTTCCGTGCGTCGACGGCGCACAGCCCCTCCTTCGCGGCGCTGAGCAGGGCGGCCGGAGAGGGGCGCGAGATCGTCGACTTCTGCATCCCGTGCAACCCCTACTTCCCCACTCCGGAGATCTTCGCCGAACTGGGCCGGCGGCTGCGGGAGATCCTCACCTACTATCCGAGCAGCGCGGACACCATCACCGCGGAGCTGTCCTCCGTCCTCGGGCTCAATCCGCAGACCGTCGCCATGGGCAACGGCTCCACCGAACTGATCACCTGGATCGACCATCTGCTGGTGCGGGACTCGCTCGCCGTGCCGGTGCCGACGTTCGGCCGGTGGACGGACCAGCCGATGGAGACGGGCAAACGCGTGGACATGTTCCCGCTGCCCGAGACGGCGGGCTATGCGCTCGATCCGGCCGCCTTCGTCGACTTCGTGCGCGCCCGCGGTTCCCGCACCGCCGTGATCTGCAATCCGAACAACCCGGACGGCGGCCTGCTGCCGCGCCGTCAGGTCCTGGCCCTGCTGGACGCCCTGCACGATCTGGACCTGGTCGTGGTGGACGAGTCGTTCCTCGAGTTCGCCGACGCCGAGCCGGACCCGAGCGTGGCCGCGGAAGCCGTGCTGCGCCCGAACGCGGTGGTGCTGCGCAGCCTGGGCAAGAACTTCGGGCTGCACGGCGTGCGGTTCGGCTATCTGGTCGCCAACCCGGGGCTGGCGGGCCGGGTGCGTGCCGCGCTGCCGAAGTGGAACCTCAACTCGTTCGCGGAGACCGTGGTGTTCCTGCTGAAGGACCACCGCGAGGAGTACGAGCACAGTCTGCGGCTGGTGCGCCGCGACCGCCAGGAGATGATCTGGCAGCTCAGCCGGCTCACCGGGCTGACCGTCCATCCCTCCCAGGGCAACTTCGTGTACGTACGGCTGCCGGAGGCGGTGGACGGTGCGGAGCTGCGCGACCGGCTGCTCCAGGAGCACGGGGTGCTGGTGCGGGAGTGCGGCAACAAGATCGGCAGCTCCAGCCGGCATCTGCGGCTGGTGGTGCGGCCGCAGGGGGATGTGCGGCGGCTGCTGGCGGGACTGGAGCAGACGCTGTACGGCGCTCGGAACGGTGCCGCCCCGCAGCCCTTGCCGGCCCCGCACCCGCTGCCCGCCGCCCATCCGCTGCCGGCCGCCCATCCGCTGCCGGCGGCGTACAGCACCGGCACGACGGCGTACAGCACCGGCACGGCGGCCGTGGACCGCCTCCTCACCGGAGCGTAGGCGGCGCGGCGGCGCGCGCCGGTCAGGCAGGCTGGCGGGCCCGGCGCTGCCGGCGGAGCGGCCGGCTCAGCGCAGCAGAGGTCCGTCGGCGAGCGGGAGCGCGGCCCCGGCGGCGAGCCCGAGAACCAGGGAGCCCGTCGCGGCGGCACAGGCGGCCGCGGCGGCCCAGGTGCCGGACGGGGCCAGGACGGTGCGGAGCCGGTCCTCGTCCCCCGCGGGGCGGAAGCAGGGGGCGAGCCAGCGCAGATAGTAGAAGAGCGAGGCGACGGTGTTGACCGCGGCGAGGACCGCGAGCCAGGTGTAGCCGCCGTCGACGGCGGCGCTGAAGACCTCCAGCTTGCCGATGAACACGGCGGTGGGCGGGGTGCCGACGAGGCCGAGCAGGCATACGACCAGGACGGCGGCGAGCGCGGGGCGGCGGCGGGCGAGCCCGCGGTAGTCCTCCAGCCGCCGGGCGTGCGGCAGTTCGGCGACCACGGCGAAGGCCCCGAGGTTGGTCAGCGCATAGGCGGGGAGATAGAACAGCAGCCCCTGCTGGGCCAGTTCGCTGCGGGTGGCGACGGCGGCCGCCATCAGCAGATACCCGGCCTGGCTGACGGCAGAGTAGGCCAGCAGCCGGGTCGCCGACGTCTGGAAGAACGCGGCGAGGTTCCCCAGCGTCATGGAGGCGGCCGCGAGAACGGCCAGCAGCAGCGGCCAGTCGACGGTGTCCGCGGGCATCGCCTGGTGGAGCAGCCGGTACACGGCGATGAGCGCCCCGATCTTCGGGAGCGTGGTGACGAATGCGGCGACCGGTGCGGCGGCCCCGTCGGCGACGTCGGGCATCCAGAAGTGCGCGGGCGCCGCCCCGGACTTGAAGAGCAGTCCGGCGAGGACGGCGACGAGGCCGACGGCGACCACCCCGTACGGCGCGGCGGGCAGCGCCGTGTGCAGCTGCCGGTACCCGGTGCCGCGGCCCGCTCCGTACATCAGCGCCACGCCGCCCAGCATCACGACGCCGAACAGAGCGCCCAGCAGGTAGTACTTCAGGGCGGCTTCCACGCCCCGCGCGTCCTTGGCGAAGCCGGCCAGCGCATAGGCGGGGACGGAGGCCAGCAGATAGCCGGCGAACAGCATCAGCAGATCGTTCGCGCCGGCGAGGGCGAGGGTGCCGGCCGCGGAGAGCATGAGCAGGACCCAGTACTCGCTCTCGCGCCGGTGGCCGCGCACGCCGGGCGCGGAGACCGCCAGCAACAGCAGCAGGGTGATGAGGACGGCAAGCCGGGCCGCGCCGGTGGCGGCGTCGACGGCGAAGGCGGCGGAGAAGACGGTCTGTTCGCCGTCCGCCGCAAGAGTGTGCGCGGTGGCGGCAAGACCGGCCAGGGCCGCCGCGGCCGCGAGGACGGCGACGCTCCACTGGCGGTGGCGCGGCAGCCAGGACCCGGCGAGGAGTCCGGTGACGGCCGCGCCCACGAGACAGATCTCGGGCAGCAGGGCGGTCAGGTTTCGGTTCACCGGGCGACCAGTCCTGCCACGGCGCGGCTCGCCGGTTCGATCACGTCCAGGAGGGGGCGGGGCAGCACGCCGATGACGAGGGCCAGTCCCAGCAGCGGTGCGACGGCGGTGGTCTCGGGGACGGCCAGATCGCCGAACCGGCCGTCCGGGGAGCCGGGCGGCAGCCGCAGGGCTCCGAGGAACATCTGCCGCAGGGCGCGCAGGAACAGGGCCGCCGTCAGCAGGATGCCGGTCACGGCCAGGGCGGTGGCGGTCGCCTGGGCGGCGAGGCTGCCGGTGAAGATCTGGAATTCGGCGATGAATCCGGAGAAGCCGGGGATGCCGAGGGAGGCGAACGCGGCGACGGCGACGGCGGCGGCGAAGCGCGGGGCGGGCCCGGCGAGCCCGGAGTACGCCTCGACGGCGTAGGTGCGGCCCCGCTCGTAGAGCACCCCGGTCAGCAGGAACAGCGCCCCGGTGATGAGGCCGTGGCTCACCATCTGGGTGACGGCTCCGGTGACGGCCAGGGTGCGGGCCTGGTCGTCGGTCCCGCTGAGCACCCCGGCCGCGCCGACGGCCAGGACGACATAGCCCATGTGGTTGACGCTGGTGTAAGCGATCATGCGTTTGACGTCGGTCTGGCCGAGGGCGACCAGCGCCCCGTAGACGGCGGAGACCGCGCCGACGACGATGAACGCCAGGGCGTACTCCCGCCAGACGCCGGGCAGCAGCGGCATCGCGATGCGGACGAATCCGTACGTCCCCATTTTCAGCAGGACCCCGGCGAGGATCGCGGAGCCGGCGGCCGGGGCCTCGGTGTGGGCCGGCGGCAGCCAGGTGTGGAAGGGCACGGCGGGCGTCTTGACCGCGAGGCCCACGCCGAGGGCCAGCAGCACCAGTGCCGCGTAGGCTCCCCGGCCGGCCAGCGGATCCGCCGCGGCCAGCTCGGTGATGTCGAAGGTGTGCGGGGAGGCGGCCAGATACAGGCCGATGAAGCCGAGCAGCAGGGCGAGGGAGCCGATGAAGGTGTAGAGGAAGAACTTCAGCGCCGCCGCCCGCCCCCGCTCGCCGTGGCCCCAGCCCGCGATGACGAAGTACATGCCGACGATCGACAGATCGAAGTAGACGAAGAACAGGATCAGGTCCAGGGCGCTGAACAGCCCCAGGCAGACGGTTTCGAGGAACAGGAACAGACAGGCGTAGGCGCGGACGCGTCTGGTCTCGCGCAGCGAGTAGACGGCCACGGCCAGGAACAGCACACAGGTGAGGGCGAGCAGCGGCAGGGACAGTCCGTCGACGCCGACGTGGTAGCCGACGCCCGCCGTGGGGATCCAGTCGGCGCGCTGCTCGTACTGGAGGCCGCCGTCCGGGTCGAAGCCCGCCCAGAGGGCGGCGGCGAGGGCCAGATCGACGGCTGCGGCCGCGATCCACACACCGGTGCAGACGCGGTCGGACACCGGGCGCGGCCAGAGCAGGAGTCCGGCGCAGACCGCGAGGGGGAGAAAGACGACCAGGGTCAGCATGGGGTGCCTCGCCGCATGGGTTATCTCAGGGACAGCAGGAGCAGGGTCAGCACCGCGAAGCCGACCGCGGCCTGGGCGTAGTACTGGTGCAGCAGGCCCGTCTGCGGGCGGCGGGCCGCGCGGCCGAGCCGCCGCGCCGTGCGGGCGACGGCCCGCACGAGGGCGTCGACGCCGCCGTCGTCGGACCGGCGGGCGAGTCCGGCGGCCGTCAGGGCCGCACGGGCGGCGCGGTGTACGGCTCCGTCGACGACGCGGTCGTCGAAGACGGCGGTCGCTCGGGCCAGCGCCAGGACGGGGCGCACGGCCAGGGTGCGGGCGGCCTGTTCCAGGCCCAGCCAGCCGGCGGCCCAGCGCCGGACTGCGGCGGGGCGGAGGAGCCGCGGTCCCGGCCCGCGCCCCTGTATCCGCCAGGCGAGCCAGGCAGCCGAGAGTGCGACCGCGGCGGACAGCGGGAGTTGCCAGGCCGACGGGGAGGGTTCGTCCGGGGTTCCGACGGCGTCGCGGAGCGCGGAGAACACGCCCGGCAGGGCGAGCACGCCGAGCGCGACTGCCGCGGCGGCGAGCACCAGCAGCGGCGGGCGCATCAGCGGGGTGACCCTGCGGGTGCCGGACTCCTCGGTGTCGTATCCCTGCCACGCGTCGCCGGGTGTCTCACGCAGCACGTACCAGAGGGCTTTGACGCTGTAGACGGCGGACACGGCGGCGGCTGCAAGCCCGGTGGCGTACAGGGCCGCGCTCTGTGCGAACGCGGCGGCGAGCACCTCGTCCTTGGCGGCCCACAGCGACAGCGGCGGCAGCCCGGCGAGTGCCAGGGCGCAGGCGGTGAAGGCGGCGCCGACCCACTGCCAGGCGCGGGCGGCCCCGCGCAGCGCGGGCAGTTGCTTGGTTCCCAGGGCGTACAGCCAGGCCCCGGCGGCGAGGAACAGGCCGGCCTTGACGGCGGCGTGGGCGGTCAGCTGAGCGGTCCCCGCGGCGACGCCGCCCGTGCCCGCGGCGAGCACCATAAAGCCGATCTGGGAGCAGGTGGAGGCGGCCAGCAGCTGTTTGAGGTCTCTCTGGGCGGCCGCCGCCACGCCGAGGAGCAGTGCGGTGGCGGCGCCCGTCCAGGCGACGAGCGGCCCGCCCCAGGCGGTCGCCTCGAGCAGGGCATGCAGCCGCAGCAGCAGATACGCGCCCGCGGCGGCCATGGTCGCCGCGTGCAGCAGCGCCGAGACGGGGCTGGGCGCCTGCATCGCGCGCGACAGCCAGAAGGAGAAGGGAAGCTGGGCCGACTTGCCGAACGCCGCCGCGACCACGCCCGCGGTCAGCAGATGCACCCACGGGCCCCGGGCTCCGGCCAGCGCGTCGAGGTCGAGGGCCGTGACCCCGCCGGCCAGGGCCGCGCCCGCGGCCAGGTACAGGCCCAGATCGGCGGTCCGGGTGGTGAGGAAGGCCGTGTCGGCGGCGCGGGTGCGCTGCGGCTGGCGCCACCAGAAGCCGATCAGCGCCCAGCTGGCGGCTCCCATGACCTCCCAGGCCATCAGCAGCAGCGGGAGGGTGGTCGCGGTGACGGTGATCAGCATGGCGCCGGCGAACAGCAGCATCAGGCCGTGGAACCGTCCGCCCTGGCTCAGCCGGTCCTTCTCGCCGGCGGAGAACACCAGCACGGCGAGTGTGACGGCGGCGACGACGACGGTCATGACGGCGGAGAGCCCGTCCACGCGCAGCCCCGCGCGGATGCCGGCGAACAGCGGTGCGCTCGCCTCGGGGCGGAGGACGGCCGAGGCGACGGCCAGACCGAGGGTGGCCGCGGCCGCGGCCACGCCGAGGGCCGGCGCGGGGCGGTCGAGACGGCGGCCCGTCAGCAGCAGGGCGGTCCCCGCGGTCAGCGGTACGGCGGCGAGCAGCCAGAGCAGGGCGCTCACCCCTTGAGGTCCTCGGCCGCGTCGGCCGTGTCGATGTCGCGGGAGCGGAAGACGGCGGTGGTGACGGCGAAGCCCATCGCCATCTCGACGGCCATGGCGACCACGGCGGCGACGACGATGACCTGGCCGTCGGCGGCGGCCGGCGCGAGGAAGTGCCACAGGGCCGCCGCGGCGGTGATGACCCCGGCGATCATCAGCTCGATCCCCATCATGATCATGACGATGGACTGCTGGGACAGCGCGCCGTACAGCCCGACCGAGAAGAGCGCCGCGGCGAGGAGCAGGAACAGCTCGAGCATCACCGGCCCACTCCCCCGCCCGCCGGGTCATCCGGCCGGGGCCGCGACAGGTCGTCGCCGAAGCGGTCGTAGCGGCCGCGGCCCACGGCCAGCACGGTCGCTCCGACCATGGTGGCCAGCAGGGCGAAGCCGAGCGTGACCATGGTGAGCATCTGATCGCCCATCAGCGCCGCGCCCGCCTGGAAGGTGGTGTCCTGCGGAGCCGTGCCGACGCGCCCGGGCCAGGGCGCGAGGAGGACGCCGGCCGCGAGGCCCGCGAAGACGACCCCGCTGATCGTCAGCGCCCCGCGCCGGTTGTGGACCATCGACATGGGCATCAGGCCCGCGGGGTTCATCATGTAGGCGACCATGAACACGGCCATGACGACCATCTCCATGACCATCATCAGGACGGTGACGACGCCCAGATAGGGCAGGCCGAGGAGGATCACCTCGCCGCCGACGCAGACCAGGGACGCCAGCAGGGCGAAGGTCGCACGGGCCATGGATGCGCAGCGGAACACGAGGACCGCGCCGGTCACGGCGAGGACGGCCAGTACGGCGAAGAGCGCGGCGGTCATGGCGGCGCGGTCACCTCTCCTTCGGGCATCCGACTCCGACGGTGCGGGCGGGCGGCGGGCGGGGCGGGCAGCGGCGGCTGGCGGGGCGGGCAGCGGGGGCGGGCGGTCAACGGCGGAGCACGACGAGAGCCGGGACGAGCGTCTGCACAATGGTCGCGGGGATCAGCACCATCCAGGCGAACTCCACATAGCGGTCCGCCCGTACGGCGGGCACGCGCCGCCGCGCCCAGAGCAGCAGCCCCAGCACGGCGAGGGTCTTCAGCAGCGACCAGGCCCAGCCCGGCAGCAGCGGACCGGCGCCGCCGCCGAGGAACAGCGGCACGGCCATGGCGGAGCCCGCGGCCAGCAGCAGCCAGCGGCCGGCCTGGAGCAGCAGCCGGTCCACACCGGAGGTCTCGCCGAGGACGCCGCCCGCGATGTCCCGCCCGGCCGGGTAGCCGAAGGGCCCGAGGAAGCTGAAGGCCAGCACGCTCGCGAGGTACACGGCGAAGGCGACGGGCATCCACACGGCGAACCACAGCCCCTGCTGGGCGGCGGCGATGTCGCCGACGTTCAGCGACTCCGCTCCGACGGCGGCGGCGATCAGCGCGAACATGAGCGGCAGCTCATAGGCCAGGCCCTGGGCGAGGAAGCGATAGCCGCCGATGAGCGGCAAGGCGGCGTTGGGTCCCCAGCCGGCCAGCCACAGCCCGGCCCAGGTGAGGGCCTCCATGGCGTTGAACCACACGACGCCGACCTCGAGGTCCGCCACGACGTGGCCGCCGAAGGGGACGACCGCGACGGCCAGCACGGCCGCCGTAGGCGCGGTCAGCACGCCGATCCGCCACAGCAGCGCATCGGACGCGGGGGTACGGCGGGGCTGGGCGAGGAGCAGCCGCACCACGTCCAGCAGCGGGCGGACGGCGGCGGCCGGTGTGGCGGGGCGGCCGGCGGTGCGGGCGTCCAGCACGGCGTCCGAGCAGAGTGCGAGCACCGCCAGGGCGAGCAGTGCGGCGGGCGCGACCAGCACAGAGGGCCACGATCCGGCGTCAGCCACGGGCGCCCTCCACGGCGCCGGCGGCGAGCTCTTCCGGGTCGGGGTCCAGGCTGGCGACGATCAGGCGGGCGGCGGCGAACTCCGCACCGGCGAGCAGCCGGGGCAGCACGGCGGCCAGCGCGTCCGACGGCGGGCGTCCGGACGCGTCGGGCAGCCCGCGCGGTTCCTCGTCCCGGCCGGGGTCGAGCGGAGCGTCGTCGTCCAGCCGGCCGAGGTCGTCCAGCGTCTCCGCGAGCCAAACCCGGCAGCGGGCGGGGACGTCTCCGTCGGCGCGTGCCGCGGGGCCGGTGATCCCCGCGGCGGCCGCCTCGACGGCTGTGAGGGGGCCGATGCCGCGGGTGAGCCGGGTGAGGATGCGCGAGCGGCCGACCCGTCGCGCCAGACGGGCCGCTCGGGGA
>NZ_JADWYQ010000045.1 GCF_022414575.1 Streptomyces sp. MUM 178J
GCCACGGTGCGTCTCGCGCCCGCCGGACGGGAATCACCGCAGGCGTCGGCCGACCCCGCGCGGCGGCTCGGCGCCGCCGGGCCCGGCGGGCCGGTGCTGGCGACCGGTCCGCAGGTGGCGGAGGCGGCACGGCGGGCAGTCGACTGGGCACGGCTCGCCGCCGCCGCGCAGTGCCTCGGCGTCGGCCTCGCTCTGCTGGACCGCACGGTCGCCTACGTCAAACAGCGGTCCCAGTTCGGCGCTGCGATCGGGTCGTTCCAGGCGGTCAAGCACCGGCTGGCCGACACCCTGATCGCCCTGGAGTTCGCCCGGCCCCTGGTGTACGGGGCGGCCGTCACCATGACCCGGGCGGATGTCTCCGCCGCCAAGGCCGCGGCGGGCGAGGCCGCGTACGCCGCCGCCCGCACCGCCCTCCAACTGCACGGCGCGATCGGCTACACCGACGAGCTGGACCTCTCGCTGTGGCTGCGCAAGGCCCGGCCACTGCGGGACGCCTGGGGGTCGCCGGCGCGGTGCCGCGCGGATGTGCTGTCGACGCCCGCCGCGGCCGCACCCGACGCAGGACCGCGGGTCAGGCGGTGATCCCGCGTGCGGCAGCGGCGGCGAGCCACTGCGGGCACGTGCCGAGCCCGGTCGGCCAGGGCCCTGCACATGGCACATGGCCCGTTCGCTGCGGGACAAGTCGGGCCATGGCGGCGCGGCCCCCTCGGCAGCAGCGGTCAGAACGACTGCACGGCCTGGGAGAGCTCGCCGACCGCCGCCGCCAGGGGGGCCACCGGCTGGGCGAAGGCCGTCAGCCGGTCGAGGGCGCGGCGGACCACCCCGGGCTGGGGGTCCTCGTCGTCGAGTTCCTCGCGGAGTCTGCGCAGTTCCGCCCGGGGGGCCTCCTGGTCCGGCAGGGCGGCGCGGTGCTCCTCCAGCAGGCGCTCGACCAGGGCGAGCAGATCGCGGATCTGTGTGCGCTGATCGGCGGTGGGGGCCTGGACGAAAACCTGGCCGGCGAGGGCCTGGGCGCCGGAGCCCACGGCCTGGTTGCCGACCTGGCTGTGCCCTCCGTACTGCTGCACGCCGAGGTTGTCCCCCTGTGACAGGCCTTCCGGCGACGACGGGCGGGACTGATGGGTCATCGGGTCCTCCTAACGCTCCGCCGCGGCCGCAGAGGCTCCGGCCGCCTCGGCCGTGGCGGTCCGGGCGGTGGCCTGGGCACCCTGGCCGACCGCCTGGTTGCCCACGACGCTCACCCCGCCGGTCTGCAGGACACCGTGGTTGAGGATGGTCTGGGTCTGGCTGCGGAAGTCTGCCGTGTCGACGCCGTGCTCGTCCAGGAAGTCCCGTACGGCCGCGAGGGTGTGCCGGTCCAGCGCGGCGAGCGTGCGCTCGGCGTCCACCACCTGGAAGTGGTTGAGGTACTGCGGGCTGATGACCTCCTCGCGGATGCTCAGCCGTGCGCCGCGGTCAAAGGCGGGGTCGTCCTGGGCGGCCTGCACCTCGCGGAGCAGCCGGCGGTTTCTGCGAGTCTCGGCGCGCGCGTAGCGGAAGGAGGAGCCCGGTGCGGCGGACAGCGCCCCGCCTGTCCGCCGCAGCGCGTTCAGCAGGAGTGCGCGGTGGCGCTCCGCGGTGAGCGTGGCGGGCAGCAGGTCCACGGTGTGCAGTTCGCGCAGCACGGGCCCGAGGACATGCCGCTCGCAGTGCAGATGGAGTGACCTGCCGACCACGGCCACGTGCAGGAACTGGCTGGGCACCACATCGCCGCCCCACATGGGCAGATGGGCGGCCAGACAGTGCCTGGCCGGGCCCTGTGGGCTCAGTGCGATCCGCCGTACCTCCTCGTCGGGCAGCGAGGTTTCCGGCGCGCAGAGCGGTTCGGGCAGCAGTCTGCCGTCCGACGCGATGGCCGTGCCGCTGACGAACACCCGGTCCTCGATGAGGAGACCGGCGAGGCTCGCCCCGTCGGCGGGAACCCCGCCGGGCGGCGCGGCGCCGGCCTGGGCCGGCACGGCGGCGGCGTGCCGTTCCGCCGCGTCCCTGAGCCGGGCGCGCAGGCGCTCGACGACCTCCCATGCGTCGAAGTCCACGACCGCGGGGGCGTCGCCTCCGGCGTCCGACGGGTGCTCGGCGGGCAGCAGGGGCAGCGACAGCGACCACTTCGACTCCCGCCGGGCGTAACCGAGGAACGGCGAGTACCCGCTGTAGACGGTGACATTGCCGCGCTGCGCCTCGGCCACGTCGTCGATCCGGTCGGCGGCCCACTGCTCGACGGGCCCCGGCTGCGGCAGCGCGCCAGGGTCGAACACATCACGGCGCAGCGTCTCGCGCAGCCGGGCGTCGATGTCGAGTTCCTCGTCCGCGAGTGTACGGAACGCCAGGGCGCCCGCCGCGACCGAGGCGAGCAGCGGTGGAATGCCGAGCAGATAGCCGCCGGCCAGCCAGGCGAGCGGCCCCGGCAGGGACATCGCGGACAGGATCCGACCCAGCAGCAGTCCGGCGATGAGCAGGGCGGCCGAGGTGAGGGCGAGCCGCCAGACAGCGGCCGCCGGGTCCGGCAGTTCGCGGCCGCGCAGGGAGCGCCGGGGGGTCCGGGCGGCGGAGCTCAGTGCTCTGAGCCCTCCGAGGGCGAACACCAGCCATAGGGGGCTGAACACGGCGATGACGCAGCAGACCAGCGTCAGCCGCAGATCCCGCTCCCGGTGCAGTTGGCGGGCGGCGAGGCAGTGCCGGGCGACCGGCACCAGGTCGACGCCGGGCGAGGTGGCGACCGCGCCCAGTTCGTCCCCCAGCACGTCCTCGACCACTCGGCGGGAGAAGGCCGGATCGGTGTAGGCGGCGGCGCACAGATAGCGGGTGACGTCGCCCGGCGCACTGCCGGTGGCGACGGCGTCGACGACGTCCTGGGAGGAGGTGGCGGCCATGGCTCTTCTCCGTTCGCGGCCACGGGCTGGCGAAAAGCTGAAGGATCCGCCGGATCCGCCCGTTCTTCCCGTTCTGCCCGGTCCGGCGGATCCGGCGAAGACGGCGGCGACGGCCAGGCCCAGCAGCACGCCGAAGACCAGTCCGTCGACGAGGAAGTAGGCGAACACCTCGGCGCCGTCCCGGCCGAAGAGGGTGACGGCGCCGGGGCCCCTGCCCACGATGACGGCCCATGCGGGGACCGCGGCGACGGCGGAGACGAGGACGCCGACGCCGAGCGCAGCGGTCCAGCGGACACCGCCTGCGGCCGGGGCTCGGGCCATCACCCGGGGTGCCAGGACGAGGACGCCGAGGAGCAGCGCGGCCGCCGAGGCGTTCCCGCTCCAGCCGATCGCGGCCGAGAAGCGGTCGGGGCCCGGTGAGGGGTCCCACCCGGGGACGTACAGCGCGCGGTACAGCAGCGACTGGACGGCGTTGTCCGCTTGCAGCCCGCGCAGCGGCTCACGCGCCCAGGGGCTGCCCAGCAGCAGCAGGCCCGCGCATAACAGCGCGACTCTCCCCCGCACCGGCTTCCCCAGGCCGATCATCCGTTCCATGGCACCCCCCGGAACAGCTTCAGGCTCAGCACTCTAGAAGTCCGGGCGGGGGGTGTCAGCGGGTTGTGGAAAACCCGCGGCAAACACCGCGGCGCCTGCCGTGGTCCGGTCGGGGACGAGGCAGGCGCCGCGATCAGTTCCGTACGCCGTTGTACGGGACGTCTATGGGGCGTTTCCGCGGTGCTTCGGCGGTCAGACCGTGAGCGCGCGGTCGGTCGGGCGGATGGGGGCCGGGAGGTCGCTCGCGCCCGTGAGGTAGTGGTCCACGCCGCGTGCGGCGGAGCGGCCTTCGGCGATGGCCCAGACGATCAGGGACTGGCCGCGTCCGGCGTCTCCCGCGACGAACACGCCGTCGACATTGGTGGCGAAGTCGGCGTCGCGCGCGACGTTGCCGCGCTCGTCCAGTTCCAGGCCGAACTGCTCGACCAGGCCGTTGGACCGGTCGGTGCCGGTGAAGCCCATGGCCAGGGTGACCAGCTGAGCGGGGATCCTCCGCTCGGTGCCGGGCTTCTGCTCCAGCTTGCCGTCCTTGAACTCCACCTCGACCAGGTGCAGGTACTGGACGTTGCCGTCCTCGTCGCCCTCGAAGTGGGTCGTGGACACGGAGTAGACCCGCTCGCCGCCCTCCTCGTGCGCCGAGGTGACCTTGTACAGCATGGGGAAGGTCGGCCACGGCTGGTTCGCGTTCCGCTCCTCGCCCGGCCTGGGCATGATCTCCAGCTGGGTGACGGAGGCCGCCCCCTGCCGGTGGGCGGTGCCCACGCAGTCCGCGCCGGTGTCGCCGCCGCCGATGACGACGACGTGCTTGCCCTCGGCGGTGATCGGCGGGGCGACGTAGTCGCCCTCCTGGACCTTGTTGGCGAGGGGCAGGTACTCCATCGCGAAGTGGATGCCCTTGAGGTCCCGGCCGGGGACGGGCAGATCGCGGGAGACGGTCGCGCCCGCGGCGATGACGACCGCGTCATAGCGGCGCCGCAGCTGCGCGGCGTCGACGTCGCGGCCGATCTCGACACCGGTGCGGAACTTGGTGCCCTCCGCGCGCATCTGCTCGATGCGGCGGTTGATGTGCCGCTTCTCCATCTTGAACTCGGGGATGCCGTAGCGCAGCAGCCCGCCGACGCGGTCGGCCCGCTCGTACACGGCCACGGTGTGGCCCGCGCGGGTGAGCTGCTGGGCGGCGGCCAGGCCCGCCGGGCCGGAGCCGATGACGGCCACGGTCTTGCCGGAGAGCCGCTCCGGCGGCTGCGGCTTGACGTCGTTGGCGTCCCACGCCTTGTCGATGATGGAGACTTCGACGTTCTTGATGGTGACGGCCGGCTGGTTGATGCCGAGGACGCACGCGGCTTCGCAGGGCGCGGGGCACAGCCGCCCGGTGAACTCAGGGAAGTTGTTGGTGGCGTGCAGCCGCTCGCCGGCGGCCGCCCAGTCCTCGCGGTAGGCGTAGTCGTTCCACTCGGGGATCAGGTTCCCCAGCGGACAGCCGTTGTGGCAGAAGGGGATGCCGCAGTCCATGCAGCGTCCCGCCTGCTTGCTGATGATCGGCAGCAGCGAGCCGGGGACGTAGACCTCGTCCCAGTCCTTGACGCGCTCCTGGGCGGGGCGGGTCTGGGCGACTTCGCGCCCGGTGGTCAGGAAGCCCTTGGGGTCAGCCATTGATCGCCGCCTCCATCATCTTCTCGGTGGTCTCGGACTCGGAGAGCCCGGCCCGCTCGGCGGCGTCCTTGGCGGCGAGCACTGCCTTGTACGTGGTCGGAATGATCTTGCTGAAGCGGTCCGCGGAGGCGTCCCAGTCGGCCAGCAGCTTCTCGGCGACGGTGGAGCCGGTCTCCTCGAGGTGGCGGCGCACGACGTCGTGCAGCCACTGCTTGTCGGCGTCCGTCAGCGGCTCGATCGCCTGCAGGTTGCCGGGGTTGACGTTGTCCCGGTCGAGGTCGACCACATAGGCGATGCCGCCGGACATGCCGGCCGCGAAGTTGCGTCCGGTCGCGCCGAGGACGACGGCGTGGCCGCCGGTCATGTACTCGCAGCCGTGGTCTCCCACGCCTTCGGAGACGACCGTCGCGCCGGAGTTGCGGACGCAGAACCGCTCGCCGGTGCGGCCGCGCAGGAAGATCTCGCCGCCGGTCGCGCCGTAGGCGATGGTGTTGCCTGCGATGGTGGAGTACTCGGCGAGGTGGTCGGCCCCGCGGTCGGGACGGACCACGATCCGGCCGCCGGACAGCCCCTTGCCGACGTAGTCGTTGGCGTCGCCTTCCAGGCGCAGGGTGACGCCGCGCGGCACGAACGCGCCGAAGGACTGGCCCGCCGAGCCGGTGAAGGTGATGTCGACGGTGTCGTCGGGCAGGCCCGCGCCGCCGAACCTCTTGGTCACCTCGTGGCCCAGCATGGTGCCGACGGTCCGGTTGATGTTGCGGACGGCGATCTGGGCGCGCACCGGCTGGGCGTCCTCGGCCGTGGCCGCGCCCAGCGCGTCCGCGGCCAGCTTGATCAGCTCGTTGTCGAGGGCCTTCTCCAGTCCGTGGTCCTGCTCGATCAGCTGGTGGCGGACCGCGCCTTCGGGCAGTTCGGGTACGTGGAACAGGGGCGCGAGGTCCAGACCCTGCGCCTTCCAGTGGTTCACCGCGCGGGTGGTGTCCAGCAGCTCGGCGTGGCCGACGGCCTCGTCCAGCGTGCGGAAGCCCAGTTCGGCCAGCAGCTCGCGGACCTCCTCGGCGATGAACTCGAAGAAGTTGACGACGAACTCGGGCTTGCCGGAGAAGCGGTCCCGCAGCGTCGGGTTCTGGGTGGCGATGCCGACCGGGCAGGTGTCCAGGTGGCAGACGCGCATCATGACGCAGCCGGAGACGACGAGCGGGGCGGTGGCGAAGCCGAACTCCTCCGCGCCGAGCAGCGCGGCGATGACGACGTCGCGGCCGGTCTTGAGCTGGCCGTCGGTCTGCACCACGATCCGGTCGCGCAGCCCGTTGAGCAGCAGCGTCTGCTGGGTCTCGGCCAGGCCGAGCTCCCAGGGGCCGCCCGCGTGCTTGAGCGAGGTGAGCGGGGAGGCGCCGGTGCCGCCGTCGTGGCCGGAGATCAGGACGACGTCCGCGTGCGCCTTGGAGACGCCTGCGGCGACCGTGCCGACGCCGACCTCGGAGACCAGCTTCACATGGATGCGGGCGGCCGGGTTGGCGTTCTTGAGGTCGTGGATCAGCTGGGCGAGATCCTCGATGGAGTAGATGTCGTGGTGCGGCGGCGGGGAGATCAGGCCCACGCCGGGCGTGGAGTGCCGGGTCTTGGCCACCCACGGGTACACCTTGTGGCCGGGCAGCTGGCCGCCCTCGCCGGGCTTGGCGCCCTGCGCCATCTTGATCTGGATGTCGTCGGCGTTGACCAGGTACTCGGAGGTGACGCCGAAGCGGCCGGAGGCGACCTGCTTGATGGAGGAGCGGCGCGCCGGGTCGTACAGGCGCTCCGGGTCCTCTCCGCCCTCGCCGGTGTTGGACTTGCCGCCCAGCTGGTTCATGGCGATGGCGAGCGTCTCGTGCGCCTCCTTGGAAATGGAGCCGTACGACATCGCGCCGGTGGAGAAGCGCTTGACGATCTCCGAGGCGGGCTCGACCTCCTCGACCGGGATCGAGGGACGGTCGGATGTGAAGGCGAACAGGCCGCGGAGCGTCATCAGCCGCTCGGACTGCTCGTTCACCCGGTCCGTGTACTTCTTGAAGATGTCGTAGCGCTTGGTGCGCGTGGCGTGCTGGAGGCGGAAGACCGTCTCCGGGTCGAACAGGTGGGGCTCACCCTCCCGCCGCCACTGGTACTCGCCGCCGATCTCCAGGGCACGGTGGGCGGGGGCGATGCCGCTGACCGGGTACGCCTTGGCGTGGCGGGCGGCGACCTCCTGCGCGATGACGTCCAGGCCCGCACCGCCGATCTTGGTGGCGGTGCCGTCGAAGTACTCGGCGACGAAGGCGTCGTCCAGGCCTACGGCCTCGAAGACCTGCGCGCCGCGGTAGGAGGCGACGGTCGAGATGCCCATCTTGGACATGACCTTCAGCACGCCCTTGCCGAGGGCGTGGATCAGGTTGCGGATGGCCTTCTCGGGCTCGATGCCCTCGATGAAGGCGCCGGCCCGGACGAGGTCCTCGACGGACTCCATCGCCAGGTAGGGGTTGACAGCGGCCGCGCCGTAGCCGATCAGCAGCGCGACATGGTGCACCTCCCGGACGTCGCCGGCCTCGACCAGCAGCCCCACCTGGGTGCGCTGCTTGGTGCGGATGAGGTGGTGGTGGACGGCGGAGGTGAGCAGCAGCGAGGGGATCGGGGCGTGCTCGGCGTCCGAGTGGCGGTCGGAGAGCACGATCAGCCGGGCGCCGCCCTCGATGGCGGCGTCGGCCTCCGCGCAGATCTCCTCGATGCGGGCGGCCAGCGCCTCGCCGCCGCCGCTGACCCGGTACAGGCCCGAGAGGGTGGCGGCGGTCATGCCGGGCATGTCGCCGTCCGCGTTGACATGGATCAGCTTGGCCAGCTCATCGTTGTCGATCACCGGGAAGGGGAGGGTGACGCTGCGGCACGACGCGGCGGTCGGCTCCAGCAGATTGCCCTGCGGGCCCAGCGAGGAGTGCAGCGAGGTGACCAGCTCCTCGCGGATGGCGTCCAGCGGCGGGTTGGTGACCTGCGCGAACAGCTGGGTGAAGTAGTCGAACAGCAGCCGGGGGCGCTCGGAGAGCGCGGCGATGGGCGAGTCGGTGCCCATGGAGCCGATCGGCTCGGCGCCGTTGCGTGCCATCGGGGCCAGCAGGACGCGCAGCTCCTCCTCGGTGTAGCCGAAGGTCTGCTGGCGGCGGGTGACCGAGGCGTGGGTGTGGACGATGTGCTCGCGCTCGGGCAGGTCGCCGAGCTCGATGATCCCGCTCTCCAGCCACTCCTCGTACGGTTGCTCCGCGGCGAGGGACGCCTTGATCTCGTCGTCCTCGATGATCCGGTGCTCGGCGGTGTCGACGAGGAACATCCTGCCGGGCTGCAGCCGGCCCTTGCGGACCACCTTGGCGGGGTCGATGTCGAGGACGCCGACCTCGGAGGAGAGCACGACGAGGCCGTCGTCGGTGACCCAGTAGCGGCCGGGGCGCAGGCCGTTGCGGTCCAGCACCGCGCCGACCTGGACGCCGTCGGTGAAGGTGACGCACGCGGGGCCGTCCCAGGGCTCCATCATCGTGGAGTGGTACTGGTAGAAGGCGCGCCGCGCCTGGTCCATCGAGTCGTGGTTCTCCCACGCCTCGGGGACCATCATCAGCACGCTGTGCGGCAGCGAGCGGCCGCCGAGGTGGAGCAGTTCCAGGACCTCGTCGAAGGAGGCGGAGTCGGAGGCGTCGGGGGTGCAGACCGGGAAGATCCGCTCCAGGCGGTCCCGGTCCCCGAAGAGGTCCGAGACGAGCTGCGACTCGCGGGCGCGCATCCAGTTGCGATTGCCCTTGACCGTGTTGATCTCGCCGTTGTGGGCGACGAACCGGTACGGGTGGGCGAGCGGCCAGCTCGGGAAGGTGTTCGTGGAGAACCGCGAGTGGACCAGGGCGACCGCGGTGGCGAGACGCCGGTCGGACAGGTCGGGGAAGAAGGGCTCCAGCTGGCCGGTGGTCAGCATGCCCTTGTAGACGATCGTGCGGGCGGAGAGCGACGGGAAGTACACCCCGGCCTCGCGCTCCGCGCGCTTGCGCAGCACGAACGCCTTGCGGTCCAGCGCGATGCCGCTGATCTCGCCTCCCCCGGAGCCTTCGGCCCCGGAGGCGCCCCCGGCGACGAAGAGCTGGCGGAAGGCCGGCATGGTGGCGCGGGCGGAGGCGCCGAGGAGGTCGGGGGCGACGGGGACCTCGCGCCAGCCCAGGACGGTCAGGCCCTCCTCGCCGGCGATCGTCTCGATCTGCGAGACGTCGTCGGCGTTGTCCTCGGCGGGCAGGAAGGCGATGCCGACGGCGTAGGCGCCGGCGCGGGGGAGCTCGAAGTCCACGGCTTCGCGCAGGAAGGCGTCCGGGACCTGGAGCAGGATGCCCGCGCCGTCGCCCGAGTCGGGCTCGGAGCCGGTGGCGCCGCGGTGCTCCAGGTTGCGCAGTACGGTCAGCGCCTGCTCGACCAGCTCATGGCTGGCAACACCGGTGAGGGTGGCCACGAACCCGACGCCGCAGGCGTCGTGTTCGTTACGGGGGTCGTACATCCCCTGCGGGGCGGGGCGACCGTCCATGGGCGACCAGGCGTCGGAACGCATCGGCTCTCCCGTCGTCGTCGTGGCATGTTTCCGTGCCGAGGGACGACGTTGGCCCTCCGCGAAATTTCGTGCAGGTTACATGATGGAGCGCTTCTCGCGAAGTGGATAGCGCATTCCAGCATGCGGACACTGCGGACACCGCAGCGGCGGCTGAAGTGGTGGAGGTCGGGCGGATCGCATCCGCCGGACCGGCGCAGCGCAGGCTTCATTGCCGGCGCGCTCTCGGCTCATGCCCTGTGCTCAAGGACCTGAAACCGGGAAGTAACGAAAATTTATGTGGCTTCCCGCATACTGTCTCACCTCGAAGGGGGCTCCGAGGGGGACCTTCCTCCTAGACGTGCACCGCTGGTGTGTGCCGTTTGCACGGCCGATGCCCGTCGAGCCGCTGCCCGTCGAGATCGTCGACATGCGTGGCAGACGGCAACCGGGGCCCCTGCGCCCCGGTTGCCCCAGGATGAGCGGGAGCGGGCGATGACGCAACCCCGCGGAGGCGAATATTCCGCCCACCGGGGCCGGAGACGGCCCTCTGCGGCGCGTCAGAGCGCCGCGCCGAACAAGCTCCCCAGCCCGTACGTCACCGCGGCGGCCGCGCCGCCGAGCGCCAGCTGCCGCAGACCGCTGTACCACCAGCTGCGGGCGGTGACACGGGCCACCAGCGCACCGCAGCCGAACAGCCCGGCGAGCGCCAGCAGCACGGCCGGCCACAGGCTGCTCGCCCCGAGCAGATACGGCAGCACCGGCAGCAGGGCGCCCAGCGCGAAGGAACCGAACGACGACACCGCGGCCACGAGCGGCGACGGCAGATCGTCCGGATCGATGCCGAGCTCCTCACGGGCGTGGATCTCCAGCGCCTGCTCCGGGTCTGCGGAGAGCTGCAGAGCCACCTCGCGGGCGAGCGTGGGCTCGACGCCGCGTGACACGTACAGCGCGGCCAGCTCCTCCATCTCGTCCACCGGGTGCTTGCGCAACTGCACCCGCTCGACGTCCAGTTCCGCCTGGACCAGATCGCGCTGCGAGGCGACCGAGGTGTACTCGCCCGCGGCCATGGAGAACGCGCCCGCCGCGAGCCCGGCGAGTCCGGTGATCACGATGGTCTGCTGGGAGACGGCGCCGCCCGCCACGCCTGCCATCAGGGCAAAGTTGGAGACGAGACCGTCCATCGCGCCGAACACCGCGGGGCGCAGCCAGCCGCCGTTGACGTCGCGGTGGGTGTGGTTGTCACGGTGGGCGGCGTGCAGCGCCGCCTCGGTCTCGATGATGGACACAGCTCTCCCCTTGCCTTGGAATGCGTCGCTCTGCGATGCGTCGGGTCCGGGCGGGTGGACCCGCTCCCCCTCAACACCTCGAAAATACGCGCGATGTAAGGGGTGCGCCAGCAAGGCAGGGCATACTTACCTGGCGTCAGGCGGGTGACGCCAGGCCCCGGCAAGCGCGTCGGCGCGTCCCGCGTGGCACATATCCGGCAACGGTCCGCGCCTCCCACGGAAGAGACCCGCCCATGGAGTTGATTGCATGCAATCCGCCGACGGCGACGCTCCCGGAAAGGGCGCGGGGGGCGCTGCTGGGGCTGGCGGTGGGGGATGCGCTGGGGGCGCCCGCGGAGAATCTCCGGCCGTCCGAGATCCGCCGCCGCTGGGGGCGGATCGAAGGGTTCGTCAGCGACGACCCGGCGGGGACGGACGACACGGAGTACGCCGTCTTCTCAGGCCTGTTGCTGGCCCGGCACGGCTCCGCGCTGTCCGTCGCCCACGTGGAGCATGCCTGGCACCGCTGGATCGCCGACCTCGACGAAGGGCCGTTCCGAGGGGCGGGGTTCAGCGAGCGCGGCACGCTGGAGAACCTGCGGCGCGGGCTGGCCGCGCCCATCTCCGCCCAGCACCGGCATGCGTGGAGCGATGGGCTGGCGATGCGGGCGGCGCCGTTCGGGGTGTTCGCGGCCGGGCGGCCCGCGGAGGCAGCGCGGCTGGTCGCGATCGACGGGGCGGTCAGCCACGACGGCGAGGGGATCTACGGCGGGCAGGCGGTGGCGGCGGGGGTGGCGGCGGCGATGGCGGGCGCGGCCCCGGCGGGAGTCGTCGGCGCGGCGCTGTCCGTGATCCCGACGGACTCCTGGACGGCGCGCTCACTGCGGCGCGCCGTCGCGGCGGCGGGCCGCCGGTACCCGGACCGGCTGTCCATGGAGCGCGGAGTCCGGTCCGCTGTGGTGGTCGGCGGCTATCCGTGGACGGATCTGGCCCCCGAGGCGGCCGGCCTGGCGTTCGGCGCGTTCGCCGCGGCCCGCGGCGACTTCCGTACGTCGGTGCTGACCGCGGTCAACATGGGCCGCGACGCGGACACCACGGCGGCGGTGGCGGGCGCGCTCGCCGGTGCGCTCGCGGGGGCCGCGGCGATCCCCTCGGAGTGGTCCTCGGCGATCGGCCCGGTCCGCGGCGCCTGCCTGCCCTCGATGCGCGGCTACCACATCCTGGACGTGGCGTCGCTGCTCACCCCCGGCCCCGACCCCGTGGCGGTCCCGTCATGACCCCGCCGCCCGGAGCCGAGGACGGCCGCCGGCCCGCCGGCGGCGCCGACCAGCCAGAGCATCCGACCCGGCCGGAACGTCAGGCCCCAGCAGGGCGTCCCGCCCCACCAGAACATCAGGCCCCAGCAGGGCGTCAGGCCCCGACCCCACGCCCCGAAGCGCCAAGCCCGCAGACCCCGGCCGGGCCGCGAGAGTCCGCGCTTCCGGGCGTGGCCCGCCGCCGGGCCCCGGGCGAGGCCGCGGACGGGGCCCCGGGCGCGGCGGACGAGCCGCCCGAAGCTCCCCGGAGGTCCCGGCGCGGGGAACTGAGCGAACCGCCGGCCGAGGAGCACCGGCCCGAGCCGCGGACCCGCTCCCGTCCACACGGAGCAGCCCGCGAGCAAGCGGACGGCGAACGCCGTCGGCCGGGGGACGCCGCTGCCCAGCGGCGGGAGAGGGACCGGGGCGGGACATCGGCCCGCGCCTGGGGAACGGAGCCCCCTGCACGTCTGCGCGAAGGGCTCGGAGCGGCGGGGCCGTACCGCAAAGGCGGAACGCCACGTGGGCGGCGGGGGACCGGGGGCATTGCCCCGGTTCCGGGCGGGGGCGGGGCGGGGGAAACCACCGGACCGGACCTCAGGGGAAGCCGGATCGAGGGCCTCCTCCTCGGACTCGCCGCAGGCGACGCCGCCGGCTGGCCCGCGGCGAGGCATCGCGCCGCCCGCATGCCCGAGTGGACCCGCCGCCTCACCCGTGAGCTGGACACCTTCGCCGAACAGAACGCCACCACCACCCTCCCGGTGCCCCTCGCTCTGAACCAGCCCCCCGAACCCCTTCGCCTCGGCCCGTCGGACGACTCCGAGTGGGCCGCCTTCGCCGCCGAGACCGTCCTCGCCGCCGGCAGCGGCGTCTTCGACGGCCTCACCCCCGCCGCGCGCGTCCGCACCGCCGTCGACCTCGCCTGGAACTCCCTCGCCGGCGAGATCGCCGCCGCGGCGGCCCGTGCCCCCGAGGTGGAGTCCGCCGTGCCGCCGCTGCGCGCCCGCATCTCCGTACGCGCCGGGCTGGGCAATCTCGCCACCGGGCTGCGCCCGCCCGCCACCGGGCACGACAATCCGCACTACTTCGACGACGCGGCTTGCGTGCGCGCCGCTGTCCTCGCCGTGGTGCACCCCGGAGATCCGGACGCGGCCGCCGCGCTCGCGGAGTTCGACGCCCGCTACACCCAGGACGGCGACGGGGTGCACGGCGCACGCGCACTGGCCGCCGCCGTCGCCGCCGCGCTCGGCGGCGCGGACGTCGCGGCCGCCGTGGACGCCGCCCTCGCCCAGCTCCCCGGCACCACCGAGATCGGGCGCAACGCCCGCCACGCCGTCAAGCTCGCCCGGAACACCCGGGGCGCGTTCGAGCTCATCCCGCTCCTCGAACACCAGATCGTCGACCATGTCTACAGCTACGGCATCGCCGCCGCCGAGACCGTCCCCGTCGCCCTCGCCCTGGCGTCCGCCGCCCGCGGCCGGGTCGCCGAAGCCGTCCCCGCGGCCGCCTGTCTGTCCCGCGTCGCCGACTCCGCCCCCGCCCTGGCCGGCGCGCTGACCGGAGTCGTCGGCGGCGCGAGGGGCATCCCGGACACCTGGCGCGACGCCTGCCGCGCCCTCGCGGGCTGTGCGCTCCCCCGGCTCGCCGGCACGGATCTCGTGGAACTCGCCGGACTGCTGGCACACACGGAACTGACCGCCGCGGGGGGACAATTCCGGCATGACATCACTCGATGACCGGATCGCCGGCAGCCTCGTCGGCGCGGCGGTCGGCGACGCCCTCGGCGGCCCGGTCGAGGGCTACACCCCGGAGCAGATCGTCCAGCGGCACGGAGGCCGCATCACCGGCTTCGTCGGCCCCTGGCACGGCGACGGCTGGCGCACCGCCCGCCCGATCGCCCCGTACCACAAGGGCGATGGTCATGTCACCGACGACACCCTGATGACCCATGCCCTGGTTCGCGTCTACACGACGGTGCGGGACCACCTGGACGCCTACGCCGTAGCCGACCACCTCGTCCCCGACCTCATCTCCCACCCCCGATGGATTCCCGAACTCGAAGCCGAGGCACTGCCCGTCCAGCGTCTCTTCCTCGCCGAGAAATGGCTGGTCGCCCGGCTCCACTACGGTCACGCGGACCCGCGCGAAGCCGGCACGGGCAACATCGTCAACTGCGGCGCCGCCATGTACGCGTCCCCGGTGGGCCTGGTCAACGCGGCCGACCCCGCCGCCGCGTACAGAGAGGCGCTCGACATCGCGGGCGCGCACCAGTCCTCCTACGGCCGTGAGGCTGCGGGCGTGCTCGCCGCGGCCGTGGCCGCAGCCTGCGCCCCGGACGCCACCCCCGCATCCGTGGTCGACGCCTCGCTCTCGCTCGCCAAGGACGGCACGCGCGCCGCGATCGAGGCGGTGTGCGAAACGGCCGCGCGGCACGGCGACACGGAGAGCGCGCTGGGCCCGCTCCGCGAGGCCGTCGCGCCCTTCGACACCGTGGGCCCCGACTACCGCGCCCCGTCCCTGGCCGCCCGCCGCCCCTCCCGGCTGCACGCGGTGGAGGAACTCCCCATCGCCCTGGGGATGCTGCTCGTCGGCGGGGGCGATTTCCGGCGCACGGTGCTGGGCGCGGTCAACTACGGCCGCGACTGCGACTCCATCGCCACCATGGCGGGGGCGATGGCGGGGGCGCTCCACGGCGAGGGCCCGGTACCCGACACATGGGCGAAGACCGTCGCCGAGGCCAGCCGGCTCGATCTGCACACCCCGGCACGGGAGCTGACCGAGGTGGCGTACGAGATCTTCGCCCGCGACTCGGAGCGCCGCCGCGCCCACGAGACCGCCTTCGCCCGGCTGGCGGAAGACCGGCGGGGCCAGTGAGGTCGGTGAGACTAGTGAGGCCGGTGAGGTAGGTGAACTTGCGCCTGACCTGGGTGCAGCCAGAGGACCTGGTCGGCCATGAGCTGCGTCAGGCCGAGGAGGACGGCCGCGATGCCCGCGCCGTACGCCGCCGCTGGCTGGACGCGGGCGGCGGCCCGCCCCCGGCGCGCTCCGGAGCCTCCCCGCACCCCGCGCCCCCGCAGCTGCGCACGCTCGCCGCCGAACTCCTGGACGAACTCGCACAGCTCCCCTCCCCTCTGGCCGCGGCCGAACCGACCGACCTCCCCTCGATCATGGCGGCCTGCCCCGACTGGCCGGCCCCGCCGCCACGCCCGCGCCCGGGCGCACCCGGTCCAAGCGGCCGGAGCTCCGAACCCGATGCCCGCGCCGGCGCTGCGGAGCGCCCCCCTGGGACAGCCCGCGCCGGCCCGGACGTCCCAAGCCCGGACGACCCAAAGCCAGACGCCCCAAGGCGTGGCGAGAGCCGCGGGGCGCAGCAGCATGCGCCCGGCCGCGCACTCGCCGAACCGCCCCGCCCGACATCCGCCCCCGGCCGCTCCCACGGGAACCTCGCAGCCGCGCTGCACGCCGCCTGGCTCGGCCGCGCCGCGGGCTGTCTGCTCGGCAGGCCCGTGGAGAAGCTCCCACTCGACGGCATCCGCGCGCTGGCCCGGGCAACCGGAAACTGGCCGCTGACGACCTGGTTCACCGCCCGGGGCGTGCCCGCCGAACTGGCCGCGGCACACCCGTGGAACCGGCGCGGCGCGGACGGTTCACTCGCCGAGAACATCGACGGCATGCCCGAGGACGACGATCTCAACTACCCCCTCCTCCATCTGCTGCTGCTTCAGCGGCACGGCTGCGGCTTCCGCACCGCCGACGTGGGCCGGCTCTGGCTGGAACAGCTGCCCGCCGGGCGCGCCTTCACCGCCGAGCGCGTCGCCTACCGCAACCTGCTCTGCGGACTCGAGCCCCCGCTCACCGCCGTGCACCACAACCCCTTCCGGGAGTGGATCGGGGCTCTGATCCGCGCCGATGCACATGGCTGGACCCACCCCGGCGACCCCGCGGCCGCCGCCGCGCAGGCGCACCGCGACGCCGCCCTGACCCACACCGCCAACGGGGTGTACGGCGCGATGTTCCTCGCGGCCGCCCTCGCCGAGGCGGGCACGGGCACGGCCGATGTACACCAGTGCCTGCGCACCGGGCTGCGGGTGGTGCCGCCGTCGTCCCGGCTGGCCGAAGCCGTCCGCACCGGCGTCGAAACCGCGTCCGCGCACCGGGACTTCGACACCGTCGTCGACTGGCTGCACTCCGCCTACGGCACGTACCACTGGGTGCACGTCATCCCCAACGCCGCCCTGCTGACCGCCGCTCTCACCCACGCCGACGGCGACTTCAGCGCCTCGATCTGCCGCGCCGTCTCCGCGGGCATGGACACCGATTCCATCGGGGCGGCCGCCGGGTCGCTCGCCGGTCTGCTCGCCGGGAGCCCGGACGCCCTCCCGGAGCACTGGACCGCGCCGCTCAAGAACCGACTGGCCACCTCCGTCCCGGGCTTCGACGGCATCGGCTTCGACGCCCTCGCCCAACTCACCTGCCAGCTCACCCACCAGGAGGCACTCAGCCCATGACCGGCATCGCGGTGCTCGGCAGCACCAATATGGACCTCGTCGCCTATGTCGCCCGCGCGCCGAAGCGAGGGGAGACCGTCACCGGGCGCGATTTCCACACGATCCCCGGCGGCAAAGGCGCCAACCAGGCCGTCGCAGCCGCACGGGCCGGCGGCGACGTCTCCATGATCGGCGCGGTAGGCGCGGACGACTTCGGCGGTCTGCTCCGCCACACCCTGGAATCCTCCGGCGTCGACACCGACCTGCTGCGCACCGCGGAAGGTCCTTCCGGCACCGCGCATATCGTCGTGGACGACGAAGGCGGCAACTCGATCGTCGTGGTCCCCGGCGCCAACGGCCATGTCACCTCCCTCGCTCCGGGCGATGAAACCCTCATCGCCTCCGTGGACACACTGCTGCTGCAACTGGAACTCCCCCTCAGCGCGGTGCTCGACGGCGCCGAGGCCGCCCGCCGCCACGGCGTCCGCACCGTGCTCACCCCCGCCCCCGCCCAGCCCCTCCCCCCCGAACTGCTGGCCGCCGTGGATCTGCTGATCCCCAATGAGCACGAGGCAGCCGCCCTCGCCGGGGTCTTCGACCCGCCCGCGGCGGCCCAGGAACTGCTGCGCCAGGTCCCCGAGGTGGTGATCACCCTCGGCTCCGCGGGCTGCCTGTACGCCGCCCGTGACACTCCTCCCCTCACCGTGCCCGCCCCGCGGGTGACCGCGGTGGACACGACCGCCGCAGGGGACGCCTTCGTCGGCGCGCTCGCGGTCGCCCTCGGCGAGGGCCGTCCGATGCGGGAGGCGCTCGCCTGGGCGTCGGCCGCCGCGGCCCTGTGCGTCCAGCGCCCGGGCGCCTCCCCGTCCATGCCGTACCGGCCGGAGATCGACGCCGCGTACGCGTCGCACACCGCCGGACGTCGCTCATGACAGCGGCGGCGATGCCGCTCCACGGGCTGCGCGTCCTCGATCTGGCCACCCTCTTCGCGGGCCCGCTCGCCGCCACCCTGCTGGGCGACTTCGGCGCGGACGTCATCAAGGTCGAGCACCCCTCCCGGCCCGACCCCTCCCGCACCCACGGCCCGGCGAAGGACGGGATCGGCCTGTGGTGGAAGCTGCTCGGCCGCAACAAGCGCGCCGTCACCCTGGATCTGTCGGCGCCGGGAGGCCGGGAGACACTGCTGCGGCTGGCCGCCTCCAGCGATGTCGTCATCGAGAACTTCCGCCCCGGCACCTTGGAGAAGTGGCGCCTGGGCTGGGAGGAGCTGAGCACCGCCAACCCCCGGCTCGTCCTCGCCCGTGTCACCGGCTTCGGCCAGTTCGGCCCCTACGCCCATCGGCCCGGCTTCGGCACGCTCGCCGAGGCGATGAGCGGCTTCGCCGCCGTCACCGGCGAACCCGACGCCCCGCCGACGCTCCCTCCTTTCGGACTCGCCGACTCCATCGCCGCCCTGACCACCGCCTATGCCGTGATGACCGCGCTTGCCGCCCGCGCGGCGACCGGCCGGGGCCAGGTCGTCGACATGGCGATCATCGAGCCGATCCTCACCGTGCTCGGCCCGCAGCCCCTCTGGTACGACCAGCTGGGCTATGTCCAGCCCCGCAGCGGCAACCGCTCCCGCAACAACGCGCCCCGCAACGTCTACCGCACCGCCGACGGCTGCTGGGTGGCCGTGTCCACCTCCGCCCAGTCCGTCGCGGAACGCGTGATGCGGCTGGTCGGCCGTCCGGATCTGATCCACGAGCCCTGGTTCGCCACCGGCAGCGGGCGCGCCGACCACGCCGATGTGCTCGACGAGGCGGTCGGCGGCTGGATCGCCCGCCGCAGCCGCGCCGAGGCGCTGGCGGCGTTCGAGAAGGCCGAAGCGGCGATCGCGCCGGTCTACGACATCCGCGACGTCATGGACGATCCCCAGTACCGCGCGCTGGACACCGTCACCGAGGTTCCCGACCCGGAACTCGGCGTGCTGCGGATGCAGAACGTCCTCTTCCGGCTCTCCGAGACCCCCGGCGCGATCCGCTGGACGGGACGGCCCCATGGCGCGGACACGGACGCCGTCCTCGCCGAACTAGGCCTCTCGCCCGCCGACATCACCGCACTCCGCTCCCAAGGAGCGCTATGACCCTCCCCCTCACCTGGCTGTACGCGCCCGGAGACCGGCCCGTGGTCGTGCACAAGGCGCTCACCTCCGGCGCCGACGTCGTGATCGTCGACCTGGAGGACGCGGTCGCCCCCGGCCGACGGCGGTACGCCCTGGACGCCACCGTCGAACTCCTCTCCTCCGCGCAGCCGCTTCCCGTGCATGTGCGCATCGACACCCCCCGTGCCGTCGAGGCCCTGGCAGGGCTGCCGGGCCTGTCCGCCGTACGTGTTCCCAAGGTCGCACACGCCACTGACATCCGGCGCATCGCGGCGCGGGCGCCGGGCGTCCCCCTCTACCCCCTGCTGGAATCGGCGCTGGCCGTGGAGCACGCGTACGCCATCGCCACCGCCCACGAGGCGGTGCGCGGCATCGGGCTCGGCGAGGCCGATCTGCAGGCGGAGCTGGGGGTGCGCGGCGACGCCGCCCTCGACTGGCCGCGGGCCCGCACCGTGTTCGCCGCGCGGGCGGCCGGGCTGCTGCCGCCCGCCCAGTCCGTCTACCCCGACGTCTACGACCTCGACGGGCTAGCCGCGTCCTGCGCGCACGGCCGGGACCTGGGCATGCTCGGCCGGGCGGCCCTCCACCCGCGCCAGCTGCCGGTCATCTTGCGGGCGTTCCTGCCGACCCCGCGGGAAGTGGAGGAAGCGGAGGAGATCGTGAAGGCGGCGGCGGACGACGAGGGGGCGGTGGCGCTGCCGGACGGGCGCTTCGTGGACGGGGCGGTGGTCGCGGCGGCGGAGCGGACGCTGGCGCTGGCACGCCGGGAGGTCCCCGGCTGACCGCGGGGCTCCCCCGGGGGCTTCGCCCCCAGACCCCTCGCGTCCTGGGTGACGGCGAAGCCGCCGGAACCCGTGGTTCCGGCGGCTTCGGGGGAGCCTGAGCGGCAGGTCAGCCCGTCTGGGCCGACTCCGTTCCCGCGCTTTTGGCATCGCGGCCGGCCTTGCCGCCCTCTGCCTCGCCGCCCTCTGCATCTCCGCCGTCGTCGCCGTCCGCGGTCGTGGTCCCGGCCTTCTTCGCCCGGTCGGCGGCCGCCGGCTCCACGATCTCCTCGCGGCCGGGGCGCAGCCGCGCCGAGAGCACGATGTAGGTGACGGCGAGCAGGAAGACGATGATCGAGGTCCAGACGTTGAGGCGCAGACCCAGCACATGGTGCGCCTCGTCGACCCGCATGTACTCGATCCAGCCGCGGCCGGCGCAGTACGCGGCGACATAGAGGGCGAAGGCCCGGCCGTGGCCCAGCCTGAAGCGGCGGTCCGCCCAGATCACCAGCAGGGCGACTCCGATGCACCACAGGGACTCGTAGAGGAAGGTCGGGTGGTAGAGCCCCGCCTCCCGGTTGACGCCCTCGGTGATCCTCAGGGCCCACGGCAGATCGGTGGGCTTGCCGTACAGCTCCTGGTTGAACCAGTTGCCCCAGCGGCCGATCGCCTGTGCGAAGGCGAGGGCGGGGGCGAGGGCGTCGGCCCAGGCGGGCAGCGGGATGCCGCGGCGGCGGCAGCCGATCCAGGCGCCCACCGCGCCGAACGCGATCGCGCCCCAGATGCCCAGGCCGCCTTCCCAGATCTTGAAGGCGTCGACCCAGTTCTCACCCTCGCTGAAGTACAGCTGATAGTCGGTGACCACGTGGTAGAGCCGGCCGCCGACCAAGCCGAAGGGAACCGCCCATACGGCGACGTCGGCGACGGTGCCGGCTTTGCCGCCCCGAGCGACCCAGCGCTTGTTGCCGTACCAGACGGCGACGAAGACACCGATGATGATGCAGAAGGCGTAGCCGCGCAGCGGAATGGGTCCGAGGTGGATCACTCCGGTCGACGGGCTGGGAATGTAGGCAAGGTCCATGGCAGGACCGACGCTACCTTGCCGGGTGGGACGAGCGGCAACCCGCCCGGCAACGTATGGGTAACGGGCCCCGGCCTCGGAGGGGCGTCAGGACCCCGTCGGGGCGGGGGACCCGGTGTCTGCGGGCGAGGGAGAGCGAGTGGGGGACGCGGGCGCCTCGGTGCCCGGCTGCTTGCCTTCGTTGGCCTCCGCGACCCATTTCTTGAAGTTCTCGACGCTGATCTGTTCGTCGCCCTTCTGCGGGAAGATCGATTCTCCGTTGAGCAGGACGGTCGGGGTGCCGCGGAAGCCGCCGTCCTGGAAGGCCTGGTTCGACTCGTTCACCCAGGCGCTGTACGTGCCGTCCTGCACGCACTGGCGGAACGCGGGCGTGTCCAGGCCCTCGACCTTGCCCGCGAGCTCGATCAGCTTGTCGTTGTCGGCGTAGGCGTCGTCGGTCTCCGGCGGCTGGTCCTCGAACAGCACATCGTGGTAGGCGGCGAAGTGCCCGGCGTCCTGGGCGCAGGCCGCGGCGTTCGCCGCGCGCTTGGAGCCGTTTCCGCCGAGATTGCCGTCGATGATCGTGGCGAGACGGTACTCGACCTTGAGCTGCCCCTGCTCCGTCATGTCGTGGATGGTGTCCCGCAGGGTGTTCTCGAACGCGGCGCAGGCGGGGCAGCGGAAGTCCTCCCACACGGTGAGCGTGGAGGGGGCGTCGGGCGCGCCGACCGGGATCGCGAGCTGCTCCTCGCCCTCCGCGCCGGCGGGCGCGACCACGGGTCCCGCGTCCGTGCCGTCGCCGCCGTCCTTTCCGGCATTGGCGGCGATCAGGCCCACGACCGCGGCGAGGCCCAGGACGCCGACCACCGCCGAGGCGACGATCAGCGTCCGCCGCCGCTTCTCGCGCCGCTTCTCCAGCTCGCGCTCCCGCTGGAGCCGCTCCCGAGCGGCCCGCCTTCGATCTTGATTGTTCTCGCTCACAACCCGCAAACGAACCGGGGAGGCACGAACATGCCTCCCCGGTCGCAGTTCCACCCCTTCGAGTGATGGGCGGCGCTGTGCTTACGCGCGTGAGCGCACGCCCCTGGCCAGTTCCCCGGCCAGTTCACGTACCGCGGCGAGCCCGGCGGTCTGGTCGGGGGCGTCCAGGAGCCGCTTGACGAAGGCCGAGCCGACGATCACTCCGTCGGCGAAGGAGGCGACTTCGGCAGCCTGCTCGGGGTTGGAGACGCCCAGCCCCACGCAGACGGGGAGCCCGCGGCGGGCCGCGGGGGTGTCCCGGGTGCGGCGTACCAGGTCCTGGGCCTGTGCGCCGACCGACTCACGGGTGCCGGTGACACCCATCAGCGAGGCGGCGTAGACGAAGCCGGAGCCCGCCTCGGTGATCTTCGCCAGACGTGCGTCCCGACTGCTGGGCGCGACGACGAAGACCGTGGCGAGGCCGTGCTTCTCGGCGTGCTCGCGCCACAGTCCGGACTCCTCGACCGGAAGGTCGGGCAGGATGCAGCCCGCGCCGCCCGCCTCGGCGAGCTCCGCGGTGAACCGCTCGACGCCGTAGCGGTCGATGGGGTTCCAGTACGTCATCACGAGGACCGGCTTCCCGGTGGCTGTATGGGCCTCGCGGACCGTGCGCAGCACATCGGCGATCCTGACGCCGCCGCGCAGGGCGATGTCGTCGGCGGTCTGGATGACCGGCCCGTCGAGCACGGGGTCACTGTGCGGGAGCCCGACCTCGACCACGTCCGCGCCGCCGTCCAGGGCGGCCTTGACGGCCTCGATCCCGCCCTCGACGGTCGGGAACCCGGCCGGGAGGTAGGCGATCAGAGCGGCCCGGTTCTCCGCCTTGGCCGTGGCGAGGGCGGCGTTCAGCAGTTCGATGTTGCCGCTGCTTCCGGTGTTCTCGCTCACTGGGCATCACCCTCCGGGGAGTCGTACAGGCCGAAGTAGCGGGCCGCCGTGTCCATGTCCTTGTCGCCGCGGCCGGAGAGGTTGACCAGGAGCAGCCCCTCCTCGCCCAGTTCCCGGCCGACCCGGAGCGCCCCGGCCAGGGCGTGCGCCGACTCGATGGCCGGAATGATGCCCTCCGTACGGGAGAGCAGCCGCAGCGCCTGCATCGCGTCGTCGTCGGTGACCGCGATGTACTCGCCGCGCCCGACGTCCTTGAGATACGAGTGCTCCGGCCCGATGCCCGGGTAGTCGAGCCCGGCGGAGATCGAGTACGGCTCGGTGATCTGGCCCTCCTCGTCCTGGAGGACGTACGAGCGCGAGCCGTGCAGGATGCCCGGTTCGCCCGCGGTGAGCGTGGCCGCGTGCTCCCCCGACTCGATGCCGTGGCCGGCGGGCTCGCACCCGATCAGCCGCACCCCGGTGTCCGGGATGAAGGCGTGGAACAGCCCGATGGCGTTGGAGCCGCCGCCGACGCAGGCGATCGCGGCGTCCGGGAGCCGTCCCGCCCGTGCGGTGATCTGCCGCTTGGCCTCCACCCCGATGACGCGGTGGAAGTCGCGGACCATGGCGGGGAAGGGATGCGGCCCGGCCACCGTGCCGAACAGATAGTGCGTGTGCTCGACGTTGGCGACCCAGTCGCGGAACGCCTCGTTGATGGCGTCCTTGAGGGTGCGGCTGCCGGACTTCACGGCGATGACCTCGGCGCCCAGCATGCGCATCCGGGCCACGTTGAGAGCCTGCCGCTGGGTGTCGATCTCACCCATGTAAATGGTGCAGTCAAGGCCGAACAGGGCGCAGGCGGTGGCGGTGGCCACTCCGTGCTGGCCCGCGCCGGTCTCGGCGATGACCCGGGTCTTGCCCATGCGGCGGGTGAGCAGCGCCTGGCCCAGCACGTTGTTGATCTTGTGTGAGCCGGTGTGGTTGAGGTCCTCCCGCTTGAGGAAGATCCGCGCGCCGCCCGCGTGCTCGGCGAACCGGGGCACTTCGGTGAGCGCGCTGGGGCGTCCCGTGTAGTTGGCCAGCAGATCGCCGAGTTCGGCGGCGAAGACGGGGTCCGCCTTCGCCTTGTCGTACTCGACGGCGACCTCGTCGACCGCGGCGACCAGCGCCTCGGGGATGAACTTGCCGCCGAAGGCGCCGAAGTACCCCTCGGCGCTGGGCACCTGGCCCTCGGGATCCGGAATGAAGAAGTCAGAAGGCATCCGACGTACTCCTGAAGAAGCTACGGGCTGGTTTCACCGTATGCCCCGTGCCGCTCGGGCCCCGCGAAGGGCGAAGTGCGCCCGGCCCCGAGTCACACGGGGCCGGCGGAGGTCACAGGGCGGCGCGGGCACGCCATCGCATGCCGTTGACCTGGCCCGGCTCATCGCCGATGACATAGCGGACGCGGCGGCCGTGGACCCGCCGGGCGGGCGCGCGACAGCCCCTGGGCCGACAGCCGCGCGCCAGCGGGGCGTGCGGCAGCCGCGCCGGGACTCCGGCGGAGCACAGGCCCGGCCGGGTGTGACGCCGCGCGCGGCTGCCGCACCCGGCGACGGCCGCGGTCGTCACACCGACGGGCCTCACGGCAGGAGTCGTCGCGGGAGCAGGCGTCGCGGGAGGAGTCGTCGCGGGAGCGGGCGTCACGGCGGCGGTCATGGGCGGGCGGTCAGCTCCTGCCGTGCCGCAGAGCGGGGTGGGCCCCGGCGGCGACCAGATCGGCGACGGCGGACTTCGGGTCCCGGCCGGTGACCAGGGACTCTCCGACGAGCACGGCGTCGGCGCCGGCGTTGGCATAGGCGATCAGATCATGCGGGCCGCGGACGCCCGACTCGGCGACCTTGACGATCCCGGCGGGGACCTCGGGGGCCACGCGCTCAAAGGTGGCGCGGTCGACCTTGAGGGTCTTCAGATCGCGGGCGTTCACCCCGATGATCTTCGCTCCGGCGTCGACGGCACGCTCGACTTCTTCCTCGTCGTGCACCTCGACGAGCGGCGTCAGACCGATCGACTCGGCACGCTCGATCAGCGAGACCAGGGCCTCCTGCTCCAGGGCGGCCACGATCAGCAGCGCCAGGTCGGCGCCGTAGGCCCGGGCCTCCCAGAGCTGGTACGAGGTGACGATGAAGTCCTTGCGCAGGACGGGAATGTCGACCCGGGCGCGGACCGCCTCCAGATCGGCGAGCGAACCGCCAAACCGGCGCTCCTCAGTCAGCACGGAGATGACGGCCGCGCCGCCCGCCTCGTAGTCGGCGGCCAGTCCGGCGGGGTCGGCGATGGCGGCGAGCGCGCCCTTGGACGGGCTGGAGCGCTTGACCTCGCAGATGACCTGGACGCCTTCGCCGCGGAGCGCGGCGACGCCGTCACGCGCCTGGGGCGCCTGTGCGGCGCGCTCCTTGAGCTCGTCGAGGCTCACCCGCGCCTGCCGCTCTGCGAGGTCGGCGCGCACGCCTTCGATGATCTCGTCGAGCACACTCACGCGAGCGGCCCCCTTCCGGGACGGTGATGATGGAACAGGATCAGCCACGTCGATGGTATCCGTACGGGGACGCAGGGTTCGCATCCGGTTGACGCCCGTCCCACTACCTGGGACTTCAGGGTGCGAGAGCGGTTCCGAAGGGGAGGTTGCGGACCACGCTGAACACCAGCAGAACACCTCCCAGTGTCCACCACCATCCGGGAGCGAGCGAGACGCGCAGCTCACGGCCCTGCACGGACCGGATGAGCCACAGCGTCCAGACGACGGCGAAGACGCCGTAGCCGACGACCGCGGCGGCGTTCGCGCCGAGTGCGGTGGGCAGGTCGCCGTGGATGAAGGCGTGGGCGCTGCGCAGCCCGCCGCAGCCGGGGCACAGCAGACCCGTGTACGTCAGCAGCGGGCAGGCCGGGTAGTGGCCGGGTTCGTTGGGGTCGACGGAGCCGACATAGGCGAACGCGGCGGCGACGGAGGCCAGGGCCGCGGCGGGCGCGGCGATCCGCCGCGCGAGCGACGCGGGCGGCCGGGGGACATGCGTCCCCCAGGCCCCCTCCCGGTGCGGGCCCCGGGCCCCCTGGTTCGCCCCCCAGCCCGGTCGGCCGCCGCCCTGCGGACCCGGCGGGCCGGGCGCGGGACCGTCGGCGCCCGCACCCGCGCCCGACGGACCGGCAAGAGCGCTGCCGGCCCCGTCCCAGGGTCCGGCAGCGCCGTCGGCCTGCGCCGCCGGCGCAGGCCGGGCGGTGGCCTCCGGGGGCGTCGGATGTGCTCCGGGCACGGCGGGGGGTGCAGGCTTGGCGTCCACGCGGTGATTCTCCCCGTTCCTATGCCGAGGGCGCAGCCCGGCAGGCCGGGGCTGCGCCCTATGTGCGCGTCGCGCTTCAGGAGGCCACGGACTCCGCCGGCACCGCGGCGGCGGTCTCGCGCGGCTGGACGCGGACGGGTGACTCCTTCGGCTGGCCCATGCCCGCCGCCTTCATCGCGGTGCCGACGACGCCGCCGAGGATCACCACGCCCATGCCGGCCCAGAAGCCGAGCGGGTTGGCCGCGACCATGAAGACGCCCGCGATGCAGAAACCGATGAAGGCGATGGTGACACCGGTCCAGGCGGCCGGGGTGTGTCCGTGGCTGCTGCCCGCCATGAGTTGCTCCTCGTTGCTAAAGGCCAGAGATCTGTTGTGAGGCTGTCGTCAGCTGAGCCGGGTGCTCATCAGACATTGTCCCGTACGCCGGGAGTGGTACGTGAGCCGGGGGCTGGAGCGCCGCGCTCACCGGTCCTGGGTGGGGTCCTCGCCGCGGTCCAGGGCCTTCCACAGGTCCTCGGGGCGGTCCGGGTCGACGGCTGCCGCGCCGCGCGCCCGCGGGCCTGCGTCGCGCTCGTAGCGGCCGGACATGGCGGGCCAGCACTTTCCGTACCGCAGGGCGAGGAGGCCCGCGAGCAGGATCAGCGCACCGCCCGCCGCGGTGACGTACGGCCAGCCGGTGTGGGTGAGCGCCTGCACCGTGGCGGCCGTGTCGCCGGTGGTGCGGGCGGCCTCCTCGTCCAGGGCGGACCGGTCGGCGGCCCCCAGCGCGGCCGCGACGGCCGCGCCCGCGCCGCTGAGTGCGAGCAACGCGGCGACCAGCAGCCGGCCCGCGCCGCGTACCGCGAAGACGGCGACGAGAGCCGCCAGGCCGACGACCGCCAGTGCCGTGGGCAGCCCGGTGACATCGCCGCCCTCGGCCTGGAGGGGCAGGGCCCCGCCGCCGACGGGGGCCCGGCCTTCGGCCCAGACCTGGCCGGAGGCGAGCAGCACGACGGCCGCGCCGACCGCGCCGAGGAACAGGGCCACGGCAAGGCTGCGGCGGCTGCCCGCGGGAGCGGCGCCGGGGGCCGCGCTGTCGGGAGCAGCCGTGTCGGGGACCGCCGTGTCGGGGGCCGCGCTGTCGGGGTCGGCGTGGGGGCCGGTGTGGGGTACGGACGCTGCGCTCACATACCCCACTATCCCTTACGCCTCGGATCGCTCGTCCGGCCGGTGGCCTTCACGGCCGCGTTCAGCCGGCTTCGTCCAGCCGGTTCGCGGTGTGGACGGCGCGCAGCACGGCAGCCGCCTTGTTGCGGCACTCCGTGTCCTCGGCCACCGGGTCGGAGTCCGCCACGATGCCCGCCCCGGCCTGCACATACGCCGTGCCGTCCCGCAGCAGCGCGGTCCGGATGGCGATGGCGGTGTCGGAGTCCCCGGCGAAGTCGAGATAGCCGACGCAGCCGCCGTAGATGCCGCGCCGGGACGGCTCCAGTTCGTCGATGATCTGCATCGCGCGGGGCTTCGGCGCCCCGGAGAGGGTGCCCGCCGGGAAGCACGCGGTCAGCACGTCGAAGGCGGTGCGGCCGGCGGCGACCTTGCCGGTCACCGTCGAGACGATGTGCATCACATGTGAGTACCGCTCGATGGACATGAAGTCGACGACTTCGACCGTGCCGGGCTCGCACACCCGCCCGAGGTCGTTGCGGCCCAGGTCGACGAGCATCAGATGCTCGGCGCGCTCCTTGGGGTCGGCCAGCAGTTCCTCGGCGAGGTCGTGGTCCTCCTGCGGGGTGGCTCCGCGCGGGCGGGTCCCGGCGATCGGGTGGAGCATCGCGCGCCCGTCCTCGACCTTGACCAGTGCCTCCGGGCTGGAGCCGACGACGTCGAAGCCCTCGAAGCGGAAGAGGTACATATAGGGGCTGGGGTTGGTGGCCCGCAGCACCCGGTAGACGTCCAGCGCACCCGCGGTGCACGGGGTCTCGAACCGCTGCGACGGCACGACCTGGAAGGCTTCGCCGGCCCGGATGCGCTCCTTGACGTCCTCGACGGCCTCCTGGAAGGCGGGTCCGCCCCACAGGGCGGTGTACGGCGGGAGTTCGGAGGGCGGCAGGGCGGCGGGGCGTGAGGCCAGCGGCCGGGTGAGGTCGGCCTCCATGGCGTCGAGGCGGGCGACCGCGTCCGCGTACGCCTCGTCGACGCCGCTGTCGAGGTCGTTGTGGTTTATGGCGTTGGCGATCAGCAGGACGGTGCCGTCCCAGTGGTCGAGGACGGCCAGGTCGGAGGTGAGCATCATGGTCAGCTCGGGCAGCCTGAGGTCGTCGCGCTCACCCGGGCCGATCTTCTCCAGCCGGCGCACGATGTCATAGCCCAGATAGCCGACCATGCCTCCGGTGAAGGGCGGCATGCCGGAGACCAGGTCGCGGGGCGTGTGCAGGGCCTCGACCGTGGCGCGCAGCGCCGTGAGGGGGTCGCCGTCGGCGGGGACGCCGACCGGGGGGCGGCCCAGCCAGCGGGCCTGCCCGTCCCGCTCGGTGAGGGTCGCGGCGGACCGTACGCCGATGAAGGAGTACCGGGACCAGGAGCGGCCGTTCTCCGCCGATTCCAGCAGGAAGGTGCCGGGGCGTTCGGCGGCGAGTTTCCGGTAGAGCGCGACGGGGGTGTCGCCGTCCGCCAGGAGCCTGCGGCTGACGGGGATGACGCGCCGGTCGGCGGCGAGCTTGCGGAAGGTCTCGAGGTCCATGGCGAGTGACCCTACTTGCCCAGGGGGAGCACATCGGCGTCGAAGCAGGTGCGCGCCCCGGTGTGGCAGGCCGCGCCCACCTGGTCGACCTTGACCAGAACCGTGTCCGCGTCGCAGTCGAGAGCGACGGACTTGACGTGCTGGACATGGCCGGAGGTGTCGCCCTTGACCCAGTACTCCTGGCGGCTGCGGCTGTAGTAGGTGCAGCGTCCGGTGGTCAGGGTGCGGTGCAGGGCCTCGTCGTCCATCCACCCCAGCATCAGCACCTCGCCGGTGTCGTACTGCTGGGCGATGGCCGGAATCAGCCCGTCGGGGCTGCGCTTGAGACGGGCGGCGATGTCCGGGGCGAGATTGCTGGTCATGGGGACATTGTGCCGCGCCTCAGGTGGCCGCCCGGCGGTGCGTCCACTGGGCGGACAGGGGGCCGCCGCCGTACCCTGGCGGGCATGTCGACCCATGCGAAGCGTGAACGGCTGTTGTTCGCCGACCTGTTGGAGGCGGCGGGCCCCGAGGCCACAACCCTGTGCGAGGGCTGGACCACCCGTGATCTGGCCGCCCACATAGTGCTCCGGGAGCGGCGGCCGGACGCGGCCGCCGGGATCGTGGTGGGTGCGCTCAAGGAGCGTATGGACCGGGTTCATTCGGAGTTCGCCGCGAAGCCGTACGAGGAGCTGATCCAGCTGATCCGTACGGGGCCGCCGCGGATGTCCCCGTACGGGATCAAGCAGATCGACGAGGCCGCGAACACGGTCGAGTTCTACGTCCACGCCGAGGACGTGCGCCGGGCGCAGCCCGAGTGGACCCCGCGCGAGCTGGACGCGGTCTTCGAGAACGCCCTGTGGTCGCGGCTGGAGAAGGCGGCGCGACTGCTGGGGCGCCGTGCCCCGGTCGGCCTGGTTCTGCGCCGCCCGGACGGCCAGACGGCGGTCGCGCACCGCGGCACGCCGGTGGTCACGGTCACCGGAGAGCCCGGCGAGCTGATCATGTTCATGTACGGGCGCCAGGATGTGGCGCGGGTGGATCTGGAGGGCGACAAGGAGGCGATCGAGCGGGTGCGTGAGGCGAAGCTGGGCTTCTAGGAAACTCCCCCGGGGCTCCGCCCCCGGCCCCCGCGCCGCAAACGCAGGCGAGCTCAACAGACCCGTCCGGCGTTCGAGGACACGGCCTTCAGGCCGTGCCGGGGGTCCGGGGGCGGCCCCCCGGTTGCGGACGCGGCCCATCCCGCCGCTCCGCCCACCGTGCCGACGGCAGACGCGGGCGTCAGCGCGGCAGGTCCGCCCGGCGCAGGGGTGTGCGCAGCAGCCCGTATACGCCTCCCGCCGCGCAGATCGCCGCGCTGACGGCGAAGACGGGAACGGTCCCCCACAGCGCGATGGCCGCGCCCGTGACGGGGAAGCTCAGCGGCGCCAGGCCCAGGCTGAGGAGTGTGGCCACGGAGGTGACCCGGCCGAGATGGGCCGGGTCGCTCTGCGTCTGGAGCAGCGCGTTGCACAGCACCCCGTTCAGGCCGGTCAGCAGGCCGATGACGACGGCGACGGCCGCTGCTGCGGCGGCGTTCGGCGCCACGGCGAGTGCCGCGACGGCCGCGGAGCCGGCGACGATCGCCAGGCCCTGGACGAGTCCGGCTCGCGGCACCCTGCCCCGGACGGTGAGCAGCAGGGAGGCCGCGCCCGAGCCGACGGCGAAGCCGGCGAGGATCCAGCCCATGCCGGCTGCTCCCCAGCCGCGTTCGTCCGCGAGCAGCACAAGCCCGATGTTCATGGGGCCGACGAAGCCCAGGTCGCTCAGCCCGATGACCGCCAGCAGCGGGCCCAGCACGCGGTGGCGGCGGATATGGCGCAGCCCGTCGACCAGATCCCGCAGCGGGGTGGTGGGCGTCGCCGGAGCGGGTGCGGACGTGTCGACCGGCAGCGGGGACAGTCGTACGGCGAGCAGCAGCGGCACCGAGAGCGCGAACAGCAGACCGGCTGCGCCGAATGCGGCGACCGGGCCGCCGACGGCGATGGCGAGCCCGCCCAGGGGCGCGCCGACGACGGTCGCGAGCCGGGTGGCGAGGCCGCGCATGCCCTGGATCCTGGCCAGCTGTCCGGGTGGGGCGATACGCGGCGGAAGTGCGCCGACGGCAGGCATGAACAGGGCGTCGAGCGCCCCGAAGACGACGGCGACGGCCGCGAGCAGCCACAGGCCGGGGTCGGCGGCGAGCAGCAGGGCGGCGAGCCCGAGCACGGTCACGGCACGTGCGGCGTCGCTGCCGATGACGACCCGGCGCGGCCCGACGCGGTCGGCGACCACGCCCCCGCCGAGCATCAGCAGGGCGCGCGGCACGGCGCTGACCGCGACTGCCGCGCCCGCCTCGGCGGGGCTGCCGCCGCGCACCGCGGCCCAGGACAGGGCCAGGTAGTAGACGCCGTCGCCGACGGCGGAGGCCGTGTACGCGCCGGCCCACCGCAGCACATTGGCGTCGCGGTAGGCGGGGCGTTCAGGAGGGGACGCCGCCGTGCCCGGCGCGGCCGCGGCGGCGGCGGCGTCCTTTGCTATCCGACGACCCATGCGGCGGGCCGTGCCCGGACCGGGCGGCGTCGACGCCGGCGCTTCGCACCGGGTGCCGGGGCGTCGCGCGCCGGCCGACGGAGGCCGGGGCCCGGCTCCGCGTCCGCCGTGCCCGGTTCGGCCGGCTCGCCGCCCGTTCGGCAGACCGTGATCGCAAACATGCGATCATGGTATGGCCGTCAGCGCACCGGGTGCCCGGCTTTTCGGAGGGTCTCCTTGACCTGGGAGATCCGGAGGTCGCCGAAGTGGAAGACCGATGCCGCGAGCACCGCGTCCGCGCCCGCCTCGATCGCCGGGGGGAAGTCCGCCAGCCGGCCCGCGCCGCCGCTGGCGATGACGGGGACCGTGACGTGCTTGCGCACGGCGGCGATCATCTCCGTGTCGTAGCCGTCCTTGGTGCCGTCGGCGTCCATGGAGTTGAGCAGGATCTCGCCCGCGCCCAGCTCCGCCGCGCGGTGGGCCCATTCGACCGCGTCGATGCCGGTTCCGCGGCGGCCGCCGTGGGTGGTGACCTCGAAGGATCCCGTCTCGGTGCGGCGGGCGTCCACCGACAGCACCAGGACCTGGCGGCCGAAGCGTTCGGCGATCTCCCGGATCAGTTCGGGGCGTGCGATGGCCGCCGTGTTGACGCCGACCTTGTCCGCGCCGGCCCGCAGCAGCTTGTCGACGTCCTCCGGCGAGCGGACGCCGCCGCCGACGGTGAGCGGGATGAAGACCTGCTCGGCGGTGCGGCGCACCACGTCGTATGTCGTCTCGCGGTTGCCTGAGGAGGCCGTGATGTCGAGGAACGTCAGCTCGTCGGCGCCCTCGGCGTCGTACAGCTTGGCCATTTCGACGGGGTCGCCCGCATCGCGCAGGTTCTGGAAGTTGACCCCCTTGACGACCCGGCCGTTGTCCACGTCCAGGCAGGGGATGACTCGGATCGCGAGAGTCATGCGCCGTCGCCTCCTCTGTCTTCAGGGTCTCGGTAGGCCTCGACCTCGACCTCGACGATCAGGCCGGGGTCGACGAAGCCGTCGACGATGAGCATCGACGCGGCCGGGCGGACCTCGCCGAACAGCTCCCTGTGGGCCCGGCCCACCTCGTCCACGTCGCGGGCGTGGGTGATGTACATGCGGGTGCGCACCACGTGCTCCGCCCGCAGGCCGAGCTCCTTCAGCGCGTCCAGCGCCACGCCGAAGGCGGTGACGGCCTGGTCGTACGGGCCGCCGGCGGCGACGTGGCCGTTCACGACGGAGGTGCAGCCGGAGACAAGGACCATCCCGTTGGGCAGCTCGACGGCCCGGGAGTAACCGAAGGCCTCCTCCCAGGGGCCGTCGGAGCCGATGCGGCGTACGGAGCGGGTCATGCGCGGGCCACCGTCGCAAGCGCTTCTTCCAGGGTGAACGCCTTGGCGTACAGGGCCTTGCCGACGATCGCGCCCTCGACGCCCTGCGGCACCAGGGAGGCCAGCGCCCGCAGGTCGTCCAGCGAGGACACGCCGCCGGAGGCGACGACGGGCTTGTCGGTGGCGGCGCAGACATTGCGCAGCAGCTCCAGGTTGGGGCCCTGCAGTGTGCCGTCCTTGGCGATGTCGGTGACGACGTAGCGGGCACAGCCCTCGGAGTCGAGGCGGGCCAGCGTCTCGTACAGATCGCCGCCGTCGCGCGTCCAGCCGCGGCCGCGCAGCGTGGTGCCGCGGACGTCCAGGCCGACCGCGATCTTGTCGCCGTGCTGCGCGATGACCTTGGCGACCCACTCGGGGGTCTCCAGGGCCGCGGTGCCCAGGTTGACCCGGGTGCAGCCGGTGGCCAGCGCGGCGGCCAGGGAGGCGTCGTCGCGGATGCCGCCGGACAGCTCGACCTTGATGCCGTGACCCGCGATGCTCCCGGTCACCTCCGCGATCAGCTCACGGTTGTCGCCCGTGCCGAAGGCGGCGTCCAGGTCCACCAGGTGCAGCCATTCGGCGCCTGCGCGCTGCCAGGTCAGGGCCGCCTCCAGCGGGGAGCCGTAGGAGGTCTCCGTGCCGGACTCGCCGTGCACCAGGCGGACGGCCTGACCGTCGCGGACGTCGACTGCGGGGAGGAGTTCAAGCTGCTGAGCCATGATCAGAGAGTCTCGATCCAATTGGTGAGGAGCTGGGCGCCGGCGTCGCCGGACTTCTCGGGGTGGAACTGGGTGGCCCACAGGGCGTTGTTCTCGACGGCGGCGACGAACTTCTCGCCGTGCGTCGCCCAGGTGACGCTCGGGGAGCGCATGGCGGGGTTGGTGATCTGGAGCTCCCAGTCGTGCACGGCGTAGGAGTGCACGAAGTAGAAGCGTGCGTCGGGGTCGACGCCGGCGAAGAGCCGGCTGTCGGCGGGCGCCTCGACGGTGTTCCAGCCCATGTGGGGGACGACGGGGGCCTTCAGCGGTCCGACGGTTCCGGGCCACTCGTCGAGCCCCTCGCTCTCCACGCCGTGCTCGATGCCGCGGGCGAAGAGGATCTGCATGCCGACGCAGATGCCCATGACCGGGCGGCCGCCGGACAGCCGGCGGCCGATGACCCAGTCGCCTCGGGCCCGCTTGAGGCCCTCCATGCAGGCGGAGAAGGCGCCGACGCCGGGGACCAGGAGCCCGTCGGCGTTCATGGCGGCGTCGTAGTCACGGGTGATCTCGACATCTGCGCCGACGCGGGCGAGTGCACGCTCGGCGGAGCGGACGTTGCCGAAGCCGTAGTCGAGGACGACGACCTTCTTCGGTGTGCTCATGCTGCTGCTACCCCCAGATTCCCTGGATTCGCAGGACCCCGGCGAGCAGGCACATCGAGGAGGCGAGCGCCAGCAGGATGATCACGCCCTTCGGCATCTGCTGTTTGGAGAAGGAGTACGCGCCGCCGGCCAGGAACAGACCGACCGCGATCAGGACGGTCGACAGCCCTGTCACAGCGCGCCCTTCGTGGAGGGAAGGATTCCGGCCGCGCGCGGGTCTCGCTCCGAGGCGTAGCGCAGGGCCCGCGCCAGCGCCTTGAACTGGCACTCCACGATGTGGTGCGCATTGCGCCCGTACGGCACGTGGACGTGCAGGGCGATCTGCGCCTGCGCGACGAACGACTCCAGGATGTGCCGGGTCATCGTCGTGTCATAGGCGCCGATCATCGGGGCCATGTTCTCCGGCTCGCTGTGCACCAGGTACGGGCGGCCGGAGAGGTCCACCGTCACCTGGGCGAGCGACTCGTCCAGCGGGACGGTGCAGTTGCCGAAGCGGTAGATGCCGACCTTGTCCCCGAGCGCCTGCTTGAACGCGGCGCCGAGCGCGAGGGCGGTGTCCTCGATGGTGTGGTGGCTGTCGATGTGCAGGTCGCCGTCGGTCTTCACGGTGAGGTCGAACAGGCCGTGCCGGCCCAGCTGGTCGAGCATGTGGTCAAAGAAGCCGACCCCGGTCGACACATCGACCTTGCCGGTGCCGTCGAGGTCCAGCTCGACGACGACCGAGGTCTCCTTGGTGGTGCGCTCGACTCTTCCTACGCGGCTCATGAGCCCTGCTCCTTCTTCAGTGCGCGAACCGCATCGAGGAACGCGTCGTTCTCTTCGGGGGTGCCGGCGGTGACTCGCAGCCACCCCGGCACGCCGTTGTCACGGACGAGGACGCCCCGGTCGAGGAGGCGCCGCCAGGCCGCGTGGGTGGCCCCCTCGCCGTCGAATCGGCCGAACTGGACGAAGTTGGCGTCGGATTCGGTCACCTCGTATCCGGTCGCGCGCAGCTCGGCGACGAGCCGGTCCCGCTCCCGCTTGAGCTGCTCGACGTACTTCAGCAGCGTATCGGTGTGCTCCAGGGCGGCGAGCGCGACGGCCTGGGTGACGGCGGAGAGGTGGTACGGCAGCCGCACCAGCTGGACGGCGTCGACGACGGCCGGGTGGGCCGCGAGATAGCCCAGGCGCAGTCCGGCCGCGCCGAAGGCCTTCGACATGGTGCGGGAGATCACCAGGTTGGGCCGGCCCTCGATCAGCGGCAGCAGCGAGGGCCGGTGGCTGAACTCGACGTACGCCTCGTCCACGACCACCATCGACGGCTTGGCCGCCTGGGCCGCTTCGTAGAGCGCGAGGACGGTCTCGGCGTCCACCGCCGTGCCGGTCGGGTTGTTGGGCGAGGTGATGAAGACGACGTCCGGCCGGTGCCGGGCGATCGCCGCGGACGCCGACGCCACGTCGATCGTGAAGTCCGCGCTGCGCGGGCCGGAGATCCAGCCGGTGCCGGTGGAGCGGGAGATCAGGCCGTGCATCGAGTACGAGGGCTCGAAGCCGATGGCGAGCCGGCCGGGGCCGCCGAAGGTCTGGAGCAGCTGCTGGAGGACCTCGTTGGAGCCGTTGGCCGCCCAGACGTTCGCCCGCCCCACCTCGTGTCCGGCGGTGCGGGTGAGATAGCGGGCCAGCTCGGTGCGCAGCTCGACCGCGTCCCGGTCGGGGTAGCGGTTGAGCCCGCGCGCGGCCTCCCGCACCCGCTCGGCGATCCGCTCGACGAGCGGCTCGGGCAGCGGATACGGGTTCTCGTTGGTGTTCAGCTGCACGGGAACGTCGAGCTGCGGCGCGCCGTAGGGGGACTTGCCGCGCAGTTCGTCCCGGACGGGCAGTTCGTCCCAGGGGGACGTGGAGCGGTTGCCGAAGGTCACTGGCCGGGCACCTTCCACTCAAACCGGGCCTTCATCGCGGCGCCGTGCGCCGGGAGGTCCTCGGCCTCCGCGAGCGCCACCACGTGGTGGGTGACCTCGGCCAGCGCGTCGCGCGAGTAGTCGACGATGTGGATGCCGCGCAGGAAGGACTGCACGGACAGGCCGGAGGAGTGGCAGGCGCAGCCGCCGGTCGGCAGGACGTGGTTGGAGCCGGCGCAGTAGTCGCCGAGGGAGACCGGGGACCACGGCCCGACGAAGATCGCCCCCGCGTTGCGCACGCGTGCGGCGACCCCGGCGGCGTCGGCGGTCTGGATCTCCAGGTGCTCGGCGCCGTACGCGTCGACGACCTTGAGGCCCTCTTCCACTCCGTCGACGAGGACGACGGCGGACTGGCGGCCGCTGAGGGCGGGCACGATCCGGTCCTCGACGTGCTTGGTGGCGGCGATCTGGGGCTCCAGCTCGCGCTCGACGGCGTCGGCCAGCTCGACGGAGCCGGTGACCAGAACGGCCGCGGCGAGCGGGTCGTGCTCCGCCTGGCTGATCAGGTCGGCCGCGATGTGCACCGGGTCCGCGGTGGCGTCCGCGAGGATCGCGATCTCCGTCGGGCCCGCCTCGGTGTCGATGCCGATCCTGCCGGTGAAGTAGCGCTTGGCCGCGGCGACCCAGATGTTGCCGGGGCCGGTGACCATGTTCGCGGGTGCGCAGTCCTCGGTCCCGTAGGCGAACATCGCGACGGCCTGGGCGCCGCCGACCGCGTACACCTCGTCCACGCCGAGGAGGGCGCAGGCGGCGAGGATCGTCGGGTGCGGCAGGCCGCCGTGCTCCTTCTGGGCGGGCGAGGCCAGGGCGATGGACTCGACGCCCGCCTCCTGCGCGGGCACCGCGTTCATGACCACGGAGGAGGGGTAGACGGAGCGGCCGCCGGGGGCGTACAGGCCGACGCGCTCGACCGGCACCCACTTCTCGGTCACCGTGCCGCCGGGCGTCACCTGGGTGGTGTGCGGACTGCGGCGCTGGGCGCGGTGGACGATCCTGGCGCGCCGGATCGACTCCTCCAGGGCGGCTCTGACCTGCGGGTCGAGCTGCTCCAGCGCCCGGGTGAGCGCGGCGGCGGGCACCCGCACCTGGTCCAGGGTGACCCCGTCGAACTTCTCCGTGTACTCGATCAGCGCCGCGGTGCCGCGATGATGCACGTCCTCGCAGATCGGCCGCACCTTCGCAAGGGCGGCTTCCACGTCGAACTCGGCACGGGGCAGCAGCGCACGCAGGGCGGCGCCCTCGGGGAGGGCGTCGCCGCGCAGATCGATTCGAGAGATCACGGAACCAATTCTCTCAGACCCCATCAGGCCGTCGGTCTCCCGTATCACTGGCTGATACACGCCCACCCACCCCACGACGTGACCATGACCACTAGCGTTCAGTCCGTCACTCAGCGGGAAGAACAGCTGTACGAACTTGACGGAAGCGGAGGGGCGGCAGTGACCGAGCCGCTGGACGACGGGCCGCCGGAGGGTTTGAGCCCGACCGAGCTGCGGATGTGGGAAGCCTTCAGAAGTGGTAGCACCTGCGATCTGAGCGAATCCGATCCGGTGCGCAACGACCCGTTCTCCCCCTGGCCGTGGGGGGCCGACCGCAGCGTCCGCGCCTCCATCGTGGCCCGGCTGCTGCTCAGCGGCCCGTCCGCGAAGCCCGGCCGGGTCGCAGCCCTCAAACTCCGCGGTGCGAACATCTCCGGCACGCTCAAGCTCGCCGGCGGCAACGTCACCCCGTACGTCGAGCTGACCGGCTGCCGCTTCGAGAGCGAGCTGCTCATGCCGGAGGCGCATTTCACGACGGTGCGCATGGTCGGCTGCGCGATTCCCCGCCTGGAGGGAGCACGGCTGCGCACGGAGGGCGATCTGCATCTGCCGCGCTGCCGCGTCGAGCACGGCATCCGGCTCACCGACGCCCAGATAGGCACCGATCTGCTGCTCAACCAGATCCAGGTGCGGCCGGACCGCAGGGGCCGGGCGATCACCGCGGACGGCCTGTCGGTCGCGCAGGACTTACAGGCCGAGCTGATCGAGACCTACGGGGAGGTCAGCCTGCGCGGCGCGAAGATCGGGGTGTCGCTGAGCCTGCGCGGCAGCCGGCTGCGCGCGGCGGCAGAGCGGCGCGCGCTGAACGCGCCGCAGCTGTCGGTGGAGCGCACCCTGTATCTGACGGCCGCCTGGGTCAGCGAGGTCACCGGCAACCAGGGCGCGACACCCCCCTTCGGCCTCGGCCGCGCCTCGCGCGGCACCCGGCTCCAGCCCTTCGAGTGCCACGGCGGGGTGCGCCTCGACGACGGCCGGTTCGGCGACGCGGTGGATCTGCACCGGGCGAGATTCGCGCTCAGCCCCCGAGAGGAGCTGTCGCTGCGCCGGATCGTCACACCCGAGCTGCGGTTCAATGCGCAGCGGCCGGAGGAGGGGCGGGTGGTGCTCAACGGCGCCAAGGTGGTGACGCTGATCGACCTGGCGGCGAGCTGGCCGGGCCCCGGCGGGCTGGCGATGGGCGGCTTCGTCTACGAGAACCTCGTCCCGTACGAGGAGTTCCCGCTCAGCCGCCGACTGGAGTGGGTGGCCTCCGCGACCCCCGAGTACTCCCCCGAGCCGTACGAGCGGCTGGCGACGGTGCTCCGCAACAGCGGCGAGGACGCGGACGCGCGCGAGGTGCTGCTGGCCAAGCAGCGCCGCCGCCGGGAGACGCTGCCGCTCGCCGCGAAGCTCTGGGGGTATCTGCAGGACTGGGCCGTGGCGTACGGCTACCGGCCGGGCCGGGCGGCGCTGTGGATGGCGGTGCTGTGGGCGGCGGGTGCGATGGCCTTCTCCCGGCTCGACCCCGCGCCGATCAAACTCGATGAGCACCCGCGGTGGAACGCGGCCCTGTACGCGCTGGATCTGCTGCTCCCGGTGATCAATCTCGGCCAGGAGGGCTACTGGCAGCTGGACACCCACTGGCAGTGGGCCTCGACCGCGCTGATCCTGGTCGGCTGGATCCTGGCGACGGCGGTGGCGGCGGGGGCCTCCCGGCTGCTGCGCCGCGGCTGAGGCGCACGGCCCCGCGGCGCGGGGCATTCGGCCGTCCGCGACGCGCACTCGTCGGCGCGCCTTCCCGGCCCCGCGGTGGCGGCGGGACGCCGGGCCGCGGCGATCGCCGGACGGATCGCCGGACGGGCGGGGCGCGCCGCCCATTAGGCTACGCCGTTGTGACTGTCGCACGTCTGCCCCTGTTCCCGCTGAACACGGTGCTGTTCCCGGGACTCGTCCTGCCGTTGAACGTCTTCGAGGAGCGGTATCGCTCGATGATGCGCGAACTGCTGAAAACGGACGAGTCCGAGCCGAGGCGCTTCGCCGTGGTCGCCATCCGCGACGGCCGCGAGGTCGCGCCGACTGCGCCCGGCCTGCCCGACCAGACCGCGCTGCCGGAGCGGGGCCCGGCGGCGGGCTTCGGCCCGGACCCCGTCCAGGCGTTCCACCGGGTCGGGTGCATCGCCGACGCGGCGACGATCCGCGAACGCCCCGACGGCACCTTCGAGGTGCTGGCCACCGGCACGACACGGGTCAAGCTGCTGTCGGTGGACGCCACCGGGCCGTTCCTCACCGCGGAGGTCGAAGAGCTGCCGGAGGAGCCGGGAGACGGCGCGGGCACGCTCGCCGACGGGGTCCTGAGGGCCTTCCGCAGCTACCAGAAGCGGCTGGCAGGGGCGCGGGAGCGGTCGCTGTCGACCGGGGCCGAACTGCCCGACGAGCCGTCGGTCGTCTCCTATCTGGTGGCGGCGGCCGCGGTGCTGGACACCCCGGCGAAGCAACGGCTGCTCCAGGCGCCGGACACGGCGACCCGGCTGCGGGAGGAGCTGAAGCTGCTGCGGTCGGAGACCGCGGTCATCCGGCATCTGCCCTCGCTGCCCGCGGTGGAACTGACCAGGGCGCCGACCAGCCCCAACTGACGGGAGTTCATGGAGTCATGGGCAAGAAGAAGTCCGGCCGGGGCGGCGGCAAGGGCGGCGGAGGAACGCCGGCGACGGCCGCGCTGACGGCGGCGGGCGTCGACTTCACTCTGCATGCGTACGATCACGACCCGGCGGCGGCCTCGTACGGCGAGGAGGCGGCCGAGGCGCTCGGCGTGGGACCGGAGCGGGTGTTCAAGACGCTGGTGGCGGAGGTCGACGGCAAGCTGACCGTGGCGGTGGTGCCGGTGGCCGGACAGCTGGACCTCAAAGCGCTGGCGGCGGCGGCAGGCGGCAAGCGGGCGACCATGGCGGACCCCGTGGCGGCGGAGCGCACCACGGGCTATGTGCGCGGCGGGATCTCCCCCCTGGGCCAGCGGAAGAGCCTCCCCACGGTGCTGGACGCCACGGCCTCCGCCCACCCCACGATCTGCGTCTCGGCGGGCCGCCGGGGCCTGGAGGCGGAGCTGGCGCCGGGGGACCTGGCGACGCTCACGAAGGCGGTGCTGGCCCCCATCGCCCGCGGCGGCCTCTGAACCGGCCGCCCAAAGGCCCGGGCCGTGTCGGCCCCTGCGGGCGGGGCGGGCGGCCGGGAGGGGCACCGGTGCCCCTCCCGGGAAGCACTGGCCGGTCGCGGCACTAGGCCGGACGGCGGCCGTGGTTGGCACGGTGCCGGCGGGTGCGCCATTTGCGCTTGCGGGTGCGTTTGGACATGGGGTGGACCTCCCGTCCTCGAGCAGCGTCCCTAGGGACTTAACCGAGGACGGTCCCCGCGTGAACCCCCTGCGGGCGGCTGTTCTCCAAACCGGGGCTCAGCCCCGGACCCCGCGCCTCGATCGCCGGCAGGGCTGACAGTGCGCCTCGATCGCCGGCAGGGCTGATGTACGCCCTCGATTCGCCCAGCGAGGCTGGTTGTGTACTCAAGCTCCACAGCTGCCGCTGGGAGGCGCCGCTATGGGTGCCTCTGCGGGAGTACCCCGGCGGAGTCCGGGTGGAGTCAGGGGAGGCGCCAGAGGAAGCTTGAGGGCACGGCCGAAGGCCGTACCGGGGAAGGAAGGCCGTACCGGGGACGACGCGGCGCGCACACCAAGGCCCAAGGCCACCGGGGACGACGCGGCGCGGACACCAAGACCGAAGGCCGTACCGGGGACGACGCGGCGCGGACACCAAGGCGGACGACCGTACCGGGGACGGCGGCGCGAGGCCGCGGCGTCCCCGGAGGCGGGGCGCCGGCCCCGCCCCCGGCAGGGGGTCCGGGGGCGAAGCCCCCGGCTACGGGAACGGCGCCCCGCGCCACAAGGGCCTCACGCCCTCTCGGAGCCGTCACCGTCCTGGGACTCGGGAGGGTACGGAGGCCACTCCGGTTCCGGGTCGCGCGGGCCGAAGAGCGCCGTGAGGGCCAGGTGGACCACCATCGCGGCGACCGGCCACGCCAGCAGCGCCCCCCACGCATGGAGCTCCAGATACGCGTCGAACTGAACGCCGTCCCCGACCTCCCGTGCACGCTCGGCCACGTCGCGCGACGGCCCCAGCCAGGTGCCCACGCCCCACGCCAGCAGCGATGCGAAGACGCCGCCCAGGGCCAGCGCGGCGACGAGCAGCACGCCGCCGCGTCTGCGGAAGAAGAAGACGCCGGCCGCGCTCGCCGCGCCGAAGCCCAGCGCCAGCAGCGCGAACGTGGCGTCCGCGCCCACCGCGGCCTCGCCCTCCGTGTCGACCAGGAAGACGCTTCCGTCCCGCGCGACCAGCGGCACCCTCGGCGCCAGCCAGAGCCACAGCAACCCCAGGCCCACGCCCGCGAGCGTCACCGCCGCCAGCACGATCCCCGCGTCCCGCAGGTCCGCCCGCACATCCGTGTCCTTGTCCATATCGGCCATGATCAGGGCAGTGGACGGCTCCGGAGGCGATCGCCGGGGGTCGGCGTCGTCGGGGGTCGGCCGATGAGGAGGTGTCAGGGGTGCAGTCACCCGGCCATCGTGCCAAACGAGACGGTGGACCGCCTCACCGGCCGACCGCCCCTCACCGGACCGCCGCCCGCCGGTACGCCCATGTCGCCACGGTCAGCGACACCACGCCCACCGCCGCGCACACGGTGAGATCCACCGCCACGCCGCCCCAGTCGGGCCGTGCGTCGAAGGTCCTGGCGAGCGCCTCCACACCGTAGGTGGAGGGCAGCAGGTCGCGCGCGTACGTGATCGGTCCGGGCAACCGGTCCGCCGGCAACACGCCCAGCAGCAGCGCCGCGGACATGCCCAACTGGCCGAGGAGCGTGGCGAGCTCCTGCCGTGGCGCAAGCAGCCCGAGGGCAGCGCCCAGACCGGCGAGCGCCGCCCCCGCGAGCGGGATCACCGCCGCGAGCACCCACAGATGGGTCAGCGGCAGCTGGAACAGCACGCTGCCCGCCACCGCCGTGACGACGGTGCCGGGCACGGTGAAGGAGGCGTATGCGCCGGCCGCGCCGAGCACCACGGCCGCCGGCGGCACCGGGAGGGTGGCGTAGTGGTCCAGGCCGCCGCTGGCCCGCAGCTGCCCGAAGTACTGGGCGAGCAGGTTCAGCGCGACAAACGCGACGACCAGCACGCTGGAGCCCGCCACCACCGCCCGCGCCTCGTCGCCCCCGTCGACGACCCCGCGCATCAGGACCATGATCCCGACGGACTGGAAGGTCGCGACGAAAAGCAGCGGGATGCGGGCGACGCGCGCCCGCGAGAGCTGGGCCCGGTAGACCGCGCCGAGCGCCGGCAGCAGCCGGGCCCGCGGCGCGAGCGGCGCGGCGTCCGCGGGCCCGGCGGCACGTCCGTCGGCCGTCCGTCGGCCGGTCGCCGCCTCGGCGGGTACGACGCTCACGCCTTCACCAGTCCTTCCGTACGTCCGCCGAGGGCCAGGTACACATCCTCCAGGCTGGGCGTCGCCAGGGTGAAGTCGTCAAGGGCCGCGAACGCCGCGCCGCCGGTGACCGCCGCGACGGCGGCCCGCGCCTCGTCGGGTGCGAGTCTGAGCACCCAGCGGCGGCCCGACGCCTGGGCCGACTCACGCAGCGCGGCGACTTCGGGGACGTCCAGGGGGGCGCGCTCGCGCCACACCAGCTCCACCCGTACCTCGCCCGCGACCTCCTCCTTGAGCCCGGCGGGGGTGTCGCAGGCGATGACCCGGCCGCGGTCCAGCACGGCGACCCGATCGAGCACGGTCTCGGCCTCGATGACGTTGTGGGTGACCACCAGGACGGTCGCGCCGCGTTCCGCGCGCCGCCGGTCGACCGCGGCCCAGACGGCGCGCCGGGCGACCGGGTCCATGCCGGTGGTGGGCTCGTCCAGCACCAGCAGCGGCCGCTCCCCCACCAGCGCGGCGGCCACGCAGGCCAGCCGCCGCTGTCCGCCGGACAGCTTCCGCAGGGGCCGTCCGGCCAGCTCCGTCAGACCCAGTTCGCCGAGCACGGCGTCGCGTTCCGCGCGGGCCTCGCGGGCGCCGAGCCCGCGCAGCCGGCCGGTGGTCTCGGCGGCGAGCGCAACGGTCAGCTCGTCGAGCGCCGTGGACTCCTGCCCGAGATAGCCGATGAGCCGCGCGGCGCGCTCCGGGTGGCGTACGAGATCGTGTCCGAGGACCTCGACGCCGCCCGAGTCCGGGCGCATCAGTCCGGTCAGCTGCCGCACGAGGGTGGACTTGCCGGCGCCGTTGGGGCCGAGCAGGCCGAAGATCTCCCCGCGCTCCACATCCAGGCTGATGCCGTCGGTGGCCCGCACTTCGGGGGTGCCGGGCGTGCCCCTTCTGCCGCGCGCGGCGGGGTACGTCTTCACCAGATCCCGCACCACGCACACCGTACTCACGAGGGATGAGCCTACGGGGTCACCGGGGTCACTCCCCCGCCGGGGCGTGCTCGGCTGCCGCCCGTACGTCGACCTCCCGCCAGAATCCCGCCCGGATCGCATAGCGGTCGTGCTCGTCGATCTGGTCGTCCTTGTGGGCGAGCAGCCCGAAGCGCGCCGCGTAGCGCAGCAGTTCGCCGTCGATGCGGTGCGGGATGCGCGGGTACATCGCGGACAGGGTCTGCACATGGCCGAGCTGCCCGGGCTGCCCGGGTTCGGGGGCGTCCGGGAGGCGCTCCATCCAGCGCCGGGCGAAGACCTGTCCGACCTCGAAGGGGTCGCCGCCGACGGTGGTGATGTCCTCCTCGCGGTCGGCCCAGCGCTGCTCGGCGCTGGTGAGTTGCGCGAGGGTGGGCAGCGAGGCGGACTCCGGGGGTTCGCCGAGGGCTCCGCCGCCGGACCGTTCGACCCAGCCCTTGTCGGAGGACCAGCGCAGCGTGGCGCCGGTCGCGCTCGCGGCGGCGGGCGGCTGCCCGGGGCCGCGCAGGCCGGCGAGGTCCTTGGGGGTGGGGACGCCTTTGGACGCGGCGGACGTCGCGGGTGCGGCGGCCGACGCGCTGCCGTCGGCCGGCGGCCGGTCGGCGTGCGAGCCGTTGCGCGCGGCTTCGGCCGCCCGTTCCTGGGAGGCGGCGAGGGCCGATTCGGGAAGCGGGGCGGAGAGGATGGCGGTGATCTCGGGGCGGGTGGCGGGCGGGGGCGCGCAGACGCCGGTGAGCTCCTTGGCCCGTACGGCGCGGGTGATCCACGCCCGGTCCAGCACCCGCCGCTCATCGGCCTCCGCGACCAGGTCCTCGGACTGGTTGTAGTCGCCGTCGGCCGCCTGCACGGCCCACAGGTGGACGGCGACGCCGTGTTCCTTGGCGGACATCAGGCCGGGCAGCAGATCGCCGTCCCCGGTCACCAGCACCACGTCCGAGCAGGCGCGGTTGCGGGCCAGTTCGGTGAGCTCCGCGTGCATGGCGGCGTCCACGCCCTTCTGCGCCCAGCGGCCGTCGCTGCGGGTGAGGGCGCCGAGCCGGACGGTGACCCGGGGCATCACGCGCAGCCTGCGGTGTTCGGGCTGCGGCACCCGGTCGGGCGCGCCGTCGAACCAGTAGATGCGCAGCAGCGGGCGTTCCGTATCGGTTTCGGCGCGATCGCGCAGACCCTGGATGAGGGCGGTGTGGTCGACGGTGATCCGGGAACGCGCCGGTTCCCCGGCGAGCAGGCTCGCGGCGGCGCCCAGCAGATATCCGGCGTCCACCAGGACGACGCAGCGGTCCACGCGATCCACCCTCTTTCGGGAACTCTGTCGGGGACTTAAGGGAGCGGAGAGGTTCCGGATGAAGGTCCGGACCGGGGATTGTTCCGGGTTTCCTTCGAGTCTGCCCGACCTGCGGAGGGTTAACGGCCGGAACTCGATCATCGGCGTGGCGGATCGAGGGGTTCCAGCCCCTTCGTCCACCTGTTACACCCAGTAATGATCCAAAATGCAATGATTCGGTACGTATGTGAATCTGGTCGCGGCCCTGGCCCCGAAGATCCCCAGGAGGCAGCACCATGGCCAAGAACAAGAACAAGAAACAGCCCCAGCGTTCAGCTCAGGCTTCGCAGGCGGAGCGCGGCCAGCAGCAGGCGCAGCAGTCGTCGATGGAGGCCCAGGCCAAGTCGGCGATCGAGGCGAATCCAGGAGATGTCGCCCGCAAGCACCGAGAGAAGCGCTTCGGCCACAACTGACGGCCGTATGCGCAAGAGGCGCGCCCAGCACTTGGGCGCGCCCCTTGCGCGTACGGCCCTCAGCAGCCGCTACCCGGCCAGACAGGAGGGGCCGAGCAGCACCTTGAGATCGCCGAAGAGGGCCGGATCCGGCTGCACCCGGTGCCGGTCGAGCCGGAGCACGGTGGTCTTGCGCGGCCCTTGGAGCTTGATCCGCACTTCGGTGTTGCCCTTGTGGTGGCTGAGGATCTCACCGAGGCGGCTGACCATCGGCGGGGTGACCTTCACGGTGGGAATGGTCACCACGACCGGGGCGTTGCTGCCCGCCTGGGACAGATCGGGGACCATCAGCTCCATGGCCACCAGCCGGGGGACGTCTTCGCGCTTGTCGAGCCGGCCCTTGACGAAGACGACGGTGTCCTCGACGAGCTGGGTGGAGACCAGTTGGTAGGTGGCGGGGAAGAACATGCACTCGATGGAGCCCGCCAGATCCTCGACGGTGGCGATCGCCCAGGCGTTTCCCTGCTTGGTCATCTTGCGCTGGAGCCCGGAGATGATGCCGCCGATGGTGACGACCGCGCCGTCGGCGTGCTCCCCGCCGGTCAGCTGGGAGATCGCGGCGTCCGTCTTGTCGGCGAGGACGTGTTCGATGCCGAAGAGCGGATGGTCGGAGACATAGAGTCCGAGCATCTCCCGCTCCTGCGCGAGCAGATACGACTTGTCCCACTCGACGTCGGAGAACTCCACGTCGAGGCCGAACCCGGGCTCCTTGCTGTCCTCCTCGCCCATGCCGCCGAAGAGGTCGAACTGGCCCTCGGCCTCCTTGCGCTTGACCGCGACAACATTGTCGATCATCGGCTCGTGGTGGGCTACGAGCCCCTTGCGGCTGTGGCCCATCTCGTCGAACGCGCCGGCCTTGATCAGCGACTCGACGGTCCGCTTGTTGCACACCACGGCCTCGACCTTGTCGAGGAAGTCGGGGAAGGAGGCGTACTTCCCCTTGGACCTGCGGCAGCGGATGATCGATTCCACCACGTTGGCGCCTACGTTCCGCACGGCGGAGAGGCCGAAGAGGATGACGTCGTCGCCCTGGGCGGCGAAGTTCGACTCGGACTCGTTCACATTGGGCGGCAGCACCTTGATGCCCATGCGGCGGCACTCGTTGAGGTAGACCGCCGACTTGTCCTTGTCGTCCTTGACGGAGGTGAGCAGCGCCGCCATGTACTCGGCGGGGTAGTTCGCCTTGAGATAGGCGGTCCAGTAGGTGACCAGTCCGTACGCGGAGGAGTGGGCCTTGTTGAACGCGTAGCCGGCGAAGGGGACCAGCACATCCCACAGCGCCTGGATGGCTGCGTCGCTGTAGCCGTTCTTGCGCGCGCCGCCCTGGAAGATGGAGAAGTTCTTCTCCAGCTCCTCGGGCTTCTTCTTGCCCATCACCCGGCGGAGGATGTCGGCTTCGCCGAGGGAGTATCCGGCGATGATCTGCGCGGCCTTCTGCACCTGCTCCTGGTAGACGATCAGGCCGTGGGTCAGGCCGAGGACCTCCTTGAGGGGCTCCTCAAGCTCGGGGTGGATCGGGGTGATCTCCTGCTGGCCGTTCTTGCGCAGGGCGTAGTTCGTATGGGAGTTCATTCCCATCGGGCCGGGGCGGTACAGGGCCGAGACGGCGGAGATGTCCTCGAAGTTGTCGGGCTTCATCAGCCGCAGGAGCGAGCGCATCGGCCCGCCGTCGAACTGGAAGACGCCGAGCGTGTCGCCGCGGCACAGCAGCTCATAGGTCTTGGGGTCGTCCAGCGGGATGGACAGCAGGTCGAGCTCGACGCCCTTGTTGGCCTGCACCATCTTGACGGCGTCGTCCATGATGGTGAGGTTGCGCAGGCCCAGGAAGTCCATCTTCAGCAGGCCCAGCGACTCACAGCTGGGGTAGTCCCACTGCGTGATGGTGACGCCGTCGGTGTGCCGGACCCAGACCGGGACATGGTCGGTGATCGTCTCACTGGACATGATCACGCCGGCGGCGTGCACGCCCATCTGCCGCACCAGGCCCTCGACGCCCTTGGCGGTGTCGATGACCTTCTTCACGTCCGGCTCGTTCTCATACATCCCCCGGACCTCTCCGGCCTCCGAGTAGCGGGGGTGCGAGGGGTCGGTGATGCCGTTGAGGTCGATGCCCTTGCCGAGGACGTCGGCCGGCATCGCCTTGGTGATCCGGTCGCCCATCGCGTACGGGTAGCCCAGCACACGGGCGGAGTCCTTGATGGCGTTCTTGGCCTTGATGGTGCCGTAGGTGCCGATCATGGCGACCTTGTCGGCGCCGTACTTCTCCGTGACATACCGGATCACCTCGACGCGCCGACGCTCGTCGAAGTCGATGTCGACATCGGGCATCGAGATGCGCTCGGGGTTGAGGAACCGCTCGAAGATCAGCCCGTGCTCGATCGGGTCGAGGTCGGTGATGCCCAGGGCGTAGGCGACGATCGAACCCGCCGCGGAGCCCCGGCCGGGTCCCACCGCGATGCCGTTGTTCTTGGCCCACATGATGAAGTCGGCGACGACGAGGAAGTAGCCGGGGAACCCCATCTGGATGATGACGTCCATCTCGTACTCGGCCTGCTTCTGCCGGTCGTCGGGGACGCCGCCGGGGAAGCGGCGGGCCATGCCGCGGCGGACCTCCTCCTGGAACCAGGTGACCTCGGTGTAGCCCTCGGGCACATCGAACTTGGGCATCAGGTCGCGCTTCTCGAACCAGCCCGCGGTGTCGATCTGCTCGGCGACGAGCAGGGTGTTGCGGCAGCCCTCCTGCCAGGCGTCGGAGGAGTCGACGGCGTACATCTCGTCGGTGGACTTCAGGTAGTAGCCGGTGCCGTCGAACTTGAAGCGGTCGGGGTCGGAGAGGTTCTTGCCCGTCTGGATGCACAGCAGCGCGTCGTGTGCGGACGCCTCGTGCGCGTAGGTGTAGTGCGAGTCATTGGTGACCAGGGGCGGGATGCCGAGCTTCTTGCCGATCTCCAGCAGGCCGTCGCGGACACGGCGCTCGATCTCGATGCCGTGGTCCATCAGCTCCAGGAAGTAGCGGTCCCTGCCGAAGATGTCCTGGTACTCCGAGGCCGCCTTGAGCGCCTCGTCGAACTGGCCGAGGCGGAGCCTGGTCTGCAGCTCTCCCGAGGGGCAGCCGGTGGAGGCGATCAGCCCCTCCGACCACTGGGCGATGGTCTCCTTGTCCATGCGCGGCCACTTCTGCAGCCAGCCCTCGGCATAGGCGTCGGAGGAGAGGCGGAAGAGGTTGTGCAGCCCGGTCTTGCTCGCCGCCCAGATCGTCTTGTGGGTGTAGCCGCCGGAACCGGAGACGTCGTCCCTCTTCTGGTGCGGCTGGCCCCACTGGATCTTGCGCTTGGTACGCCGGGACTCGGGGGCGACATAGGCCTCGATGCCGATAATCGGCGTCACACCGGCCTTCACAGCCTGGTGGAAGAAGTCATACGCGCCGTGGAGGTTGCCATGATCGGTCATGGCGATATGGGTCATGCCCATCTCATTGCAGGCGTTGAACATGTCCTTGAGCCGCGCCGCACCGTCCAGCAGCGAGTACTGGGTGTGCACATGCAGGTGTGTGAACGGGGGCTTGTCGGACGGTGCTGCCACGGCGGAGGCCTCCAGCAAAGCGGTCGATGGCGGGCTGCGGTCACTCGAGGGGACAGCGCTGAAGTCTACGTCGCACCACTGACATCCGTGGGGCACTCCGGTTGGCCCTCGCGCGTTGGGAGGGCGGAACAGCTGTCCCCTACGTCACGCTCCGGGAGGCACCCAGCGATGTCGGTCCACCAGACCTCGGGCGAAGCGCGCGGTGAGGAGATACTCGCCGTCTTCGACACCGCCTTCGGCGAGCTGCTCGCCGCCGACCCGGCCGCCTTCCGGGTCAAGTTCCGGAAGATGGCGGCCTCGGCCTTCGCCTTCTACCGGGGCACCGCCTGTCTCTTCTATGCGGACCTCCAGCGGGACGGGCGAGGCGGCGGACCCTATCTGGATGACCGCACCTCGCGGGTGTGGATCCACGGCGATCTGCACGCGGAGAACTTTGGCACGTACATGGACGCGGGCGGCCGGCTGGTCTTCAACGTCAATGACTTCGACGAATCGAATGTTTCATAAGCCCCTTCCCGGTAGCGTTCCATCCGTGACCACACATCCAGGAACGATCAGGCTGTACGTCCGGCTGAGCCGCACCACCGACGACAGCACGTCAGTCGAGCGTCAGGAAGCTGACGGCCGAGCTCTGGCGGCACAGCGCTGGGCGGGCACCCCTGTAGTCGTCTACGTGGACGACGGAGTGAGCGGAGCACTTGAGCCGACGAAGCGCCCGGCCCTCTCCCGCCTTCTCGAAGAGTGGCAGCGCAATGACGTGGTGCTCGTATGGAAGATCGACCGCCTTGCCCGGAGTCTCTTCGGGTTCATGGACATGGTCCGCGCCGCCGAGAATGCTGGAACCGTGCTCGTATCGATTCATGACGCATTCGACCTGAGCACTCCGGCCGGACGGTTGCAGGCGTCCATTCTCGCCACAGTCGCCGAATGGGAGCGCGAGAACATCCGGACCCGCGTACGCAATGCACGCCGCTACCTTCACAAGGTCGGACGATGGACGGGGGGACGCGTTCCCTATGGGTTGAAGCCCGCCCCGCATCCCGATGGAGCCGGAAAGGTTCTCGTCCGGGACGACGCAGCGGCAAAGACCGTTCGGGAAATCGTGGACCGGATCAACGAAGGCGACACAATGACCGCCATTGCCGCAGACCTACAGTCCCGGGGAATCGCTTCCCCTCGGGTTCATAACAGCGGCAAGAAGGAACCGAAAGCGGCAGCGTGGTCGAGTCGCGCAATTCGCGCGATTGTGGAGTCTCCGACGATCATCGGCCACCAGATCGACCCCCTCACCAAGCGGCTCGTCCGCGAAGACGGCCTGCCCGTTGAGGTCTGGGAACCGATCGTCAGCGAAGAGGAGCAAGCGGCGGCCATGGTCGCTCTCGCGCCCCCGACTCCCCGCAAGCCCGCAGCCGGCAGGCACTGGCTGTACGGCGTTGCCCGCTGCGGAGTCTGCAAAGGAAACTTGAAGCGGACCAATGGCGGGAAGAACCAGCCGGACACAGTCATTCTCCGCTGCCGTGGCACTTTGCAGCATCCGCATCCCAACGTGAGCGTGCGCGCCGAAGAGCTGAGCAAGCACGTCAACACCGACATCCGGAGTCGCGTCGGGGGGATGAACGCCACGGAGCGCGTTTACCATCAGGGAAATCGAACCGGTGCCGACCTGGACATGATGCGCGCATTCCTCACCGAACTTGAAGACGACCGAAAAGCAGGCATGTACGCAACGCCCGAAGCACTTGAGCGCTTCAGGCGACAGTATGCAGACACAGCGACACGAATTGCGGAACTCGAAGCGGTACCGGAAACCGAATCCGGGTGGGTGACCATCGATACCGGCGAGCGATTCCGTGATCGCTGGAACCGCTGGACCGAATCCGAGCGTGGGGATTGGCTACGGGAGACCGGAGCGACGGTTACTGTGTGGAACCCGGAAGTGCGTCGCACGCGGGTTCCGCTGACGGACCGGTGCGACATCAACCTAGGCGACGCCACCGAACTTCACGCCACCGCCAGAATTGAGGCGGAAGAGCCAACCCGCTTGATTGCGCCACTGACGCCAGACCAGCATGAGGAGATCCGGAAAGACCTCCTGGACGACATCGCCCATCAGGAAGGACTTACGTAAGCGTCTGAGCGCCGTTCACGGCCCATTGCTGGGATTCCCCCTGGTGGCGGGCCATTCGACGCCCCTGAGGGTGCGTATGGCTCCTGGGGGGGGTGGTGTCAGTCTGTGCGCCTAGCCTCGATCTTGCATGACGGTCCGCCGACGGAGTCGGTGGACTGTTTCGCTTTCGGTGGCTGATGGCGGGCATTCCGAGGGCCTGAGTGTCGCCTCGGGTGGACGCCGGGTTCCACTGCTCCGGGTTGGGTCCTCTTCTCGTAGGGACAGG
>NZ_JADWYQ010000046.1 GCF_022414575.1 Streptomyces sp. MUM 178J
TAAGCCTTTCAGCGCCGATGGTACTGCAGGGGGGACCCTGTGGGAGAGTAGGACGCCGCCGAACAATTTTTAGCCGTAGGCTCCTGGACTGTTGGTCCGGGAGCCTACGGCCTTTTTGCGTTGCCCCGTCCCGGCTGAGTCGTCAGGATCAGGGCATGGACTATGTCATTCGGGCGGTACAGAGCGACGAGTGGGTCAAGGCGCGAGAGCTCAGGCTCGCCGCATTGCAGGATCCAGTTGCACCCCTCGCCTTTCTGGAGACATACGAGAACGCCATCGAGAAGCCGGATGCCTTCTGGCAGGAGCGCACGGCCCGGGTGGCCGCAGGGGGAGTCCAAGCAGCTGGCGAGTCGCCTGCCTGCCAGTTCATCGGTGAGGCGCCGGACGGAACATGGGGCGGAAGTCTGACCGTACTGGTGGAACCGGCCGGCACAGGCTTGAGCTTCGCGGCAGAAGCGAAGGTGGATCAGGCCCACGTCGTAGGGGTCTATGTAAGGCCCGATGCGCGTGGTTCAGGGCTCGCGGATGCCTTGTTCCGGGCCGCGATCGAGTGGTCCTGGGCCCTGTCCAAGCCGAAGATCGAACGGGTACGGCTGTATGTGCACGAGCACAACACCCGCGCGGCCGCGTTCTATCGGCGTGTGGGGTTCGTGGCAAGCGGAGAGGCGTTGCCCACGCCCGACGACGCCATGGCGCGAGAGCTGGAGTACGAGATACGTCGCCCTCCAGGGCTGTGAGAGAGCCGGTTCCGAAGCTCATGCCCGGTCTTTCAGCGTGGCCGGGTGCAGCCCCCCGTCGGTTCGGTGCAGCGCGGTCACTGGGGGAGCGGCTCCGGCCAGCGGGCGCGGGCCTGTTCGGCGGAGCGGAGCAGGACCAGGGTCGGCAGGCCCTGGTCCTGACCTGAGGTCAGCAGCTCCGGAAGGTGGGGAAGCGGAGCCACGGCCGCGACATCGTCGAGGATGAGCGTCAGTGGTGGGTCGAGCCGGCCGGCGGATGACCGTGCGGCCATGCGGCGGCCGTGCTCGACCACGCTTGAGGCGAGAGCCGTGAGCAGCGGCATGGCGCCGGGGTGGGTGCGGGGGTCCTCAATCGGTTCACCCACCACATAAAGCGTGCCCCCTTCGTTTATGAATGATTCCAGGGAAAGCGAATCGGGCCGATTGCCGGTGCAGGCGTCACGGATGTGGACCGAGGAGAGCGCGGACAGCGCACGGTTCGTCAGCTGCTGGGCCACGTCACGGCGTTCGGGGTGTGCGATGAGTGCGGACTCCAGCAGGCCGGCGAGACCGGCGGCGGCCTTGGGGTGGGTGCGGAGAATGCGTACGGCCTCCTGGGCGCCGCCGCCCTGTGCCCAGCGGTGCACCTGCTTGAACGGGCGGCCGTCCACGGCGGCGGCATGCAGCCAGCAACGCAGCAGCGTCTGAGCCGTGTCCGCCATGGCGGCGTCGAGGCGGGCGTGCGGCCGTACGGGGGCGAGCAGCGCGGCGGCGCGGGCCGCGGCCGTGTCGGCATCCCCGCAGTGTGCCGTGGGTGACCAGTGAAGCCGGGCGGGCGTGTCGCACAGATGCCCGGGGTCGTAGACCAGGACGGGGCCGAGCTTGGAGCGTGCGTCTTTCGTCTCCGACCAGACGGTCGTGTCCGAGGTGACGACGAGGGCCGGGCCGTCGGCGTCAAGGACCGCTTGGACGGTGGCGGGGCGGCGGGTGGCGGGACCGCCGTAGAGGACGCGGGGGGTTCGGGGGGCCGGGACGGTGGGGAGGGGTGCGGGCGTCACCTGTGCGGCGGAGCCCGTCGGCTGTCCGGTAGAGCCCGCCGGCCGGCGGTGCTGACCGGCCGGACCGGGCCCGCCTGCCGGGACCGGGCCGGGCGGGTCCGCGGTCGCGCCGTCCGGCTGGCGGCCGGACGGCGTCGCGGTCGCCGACGGCGGCGCTGCGGAGTTGCTCGCGCCGGCGGGAGCAACCTCGGAGGCGCCTTCGGAGGCGACTTCGGACGGAGATTCGAGGGCGGTCCCGGTCACGGGTTCGGCTGCGGATTTCGGTACGGGTTTGGCCGCCGGTCCTGCCGCTGGTTCGGCCGCTGGTTCGGCCGCCGGCTCGGCCTCGTACACACCATGGGCCCCGGTCGCCTCCCGCTCGTACATCTTCCGCTTCGCCTGGCGGACCGCCCGCCAGCGGGCCGCCGTCCCCAGGACGAAGACGGACAGCACCACCAGCACCATCAGCTCGCCGACGGCCAGGCCCCAGAACAGCCCGTACCCGGAGAGCTGCTCCGGCGGAGTGTCGGGCCAGGCGCCGGGCAGGTCGCGCGGGTCGGAGGCCAGGGCGCGCATCGCCAGCGGCGTACGGGTGAAGGCGACCCCGCTCGGCCAGGCGCCGTGGGCGAACAGGCCGGCCAGGCCCGTCGCCGTCCACACCAGCAGTGTCAGGCCGAGCAGGAAGGCGAGCAGGCCGACCAGCAGGCCGTCGGGGATGCCGCGTTCGCCGGGGCGTGCATAGCCCGCACGCCGGGCTTCGTACTCGTCGTGCCGGTCGGGCATATCACGCCACCGTTGATTCCGAGGACTCGTCCAGTTCCAGCTGCTGTCGCTCGATGAGTGCCGCGCGGCGCTCGGCCTCCCATTCCGCGGCCTGGACGTCTTCGGGCAGAGAGCGGTTCTCCGCGGCTGATTCGGTCATCGCGCGGTCGGTGAAGACGATCGGCCTTTCGGTCTCCGTCACCAGGTGTTTGACGACCTGCACATTGCCGTTGACGTCCCAGACGGCGATACCCGGGGTGAGGGTCGGGATGATCTCGACCGCCCAGCGGGGCAGCCCGAGGACCCGGCCCGTGGCGCGCGCCTCGTCGGCCTTCTGCGCGTAGACGGTCCTGGTGGAGGCCATCTTCAGGATGGCGGCGGCTTCACGGGCCGCCGCACCGTCCACGACGTCCGACAGATGGTGGACGACGGCGACGAAGGACAGTCCGAGGCGTCGCCCGAACTTGAGCAGCCGCTGGAAGAGCTGGGCGACAAAGGGGCTGTTGATGATGTGCCAGGCCTCCTCGACCAGGAAGATGCGCTTCTTCCGGTCGGGGCGGATCCAGGTGTGCTCCAGCCAGACTCCGACGATGGCCATGAGGATGGGCATGGCGATGGAGTTGCGGTCGATATGAGAGAGGTCGAAGACGATCAGCGGGGCGTCGAGGTCGATGCCGACGGTCGTCGGCCCGTCGAACATGCCGCGCAGATCGCCGTCGACGAGACGGTCGAGGACGAGGGCGACATCGAGCCCCCATGCCCGTACATCGTCTATGTCGACGTTCATGGCCTCCGCGGACTCCGGCTCGGGGTGGCGGAGCTGTTCGACGATGTCCGTCAGCACGGGCTGGCGGCCGGTGATGGTGGCGTTGACATAGGCGTGCGCGACCTTGAGCGCGAAGCCGGCGCGCTCGTCGAGGCCGTGGCCCATCGCGACCTCGATGATCGTACGGAGCAGCGCGAGCTGGCCCGTGGTGGTGATCGCCGGGTCGAGGGGGTTGAGCCGGATGCCGCCGTCGAGCGCGGTCATCGGGTCCAGGCGGATGGGCGTTATCCCCAGCTCCTGGGCGATGAGGTTCCACTCGCCGACGCCGTCCTCGCCCTGGGCGTCGAGGACGACGACCTGGCGGTCGCGGAAGCGGAGCTGGCGCAGGACATAGGTCTTCTCCAACGCCGACTTGCCGTTGCCGGACTCGCCGAGGACCAGCCAGTGGGGCGCGGGGAGCTGCTGCCCGTACAGCTGGAAGGGGTCGTAGACATAGCCCTTGCCGCTGTAGACCTCACGGCCGATGATCACGCCAGAGTCGCCCAGTCCGGGGGCCGCGGTGGGCAGATACACGGCCTGGGCCTGGCCGGTTGAGGTGCGCACGGGCGGGCGGGTCGTCTCCACCTTGCCGAAGACGAAGGAGGTGAAGGCGTCGGTGAGGACGGACAGCGGATCTCGCATGGCTGGGCCCCTATCGGCGGATGCCGGTCGCGAACGGCAGCGTGTTCACAAAGGCCCGGTGGTGCTCGCGGTCACACCACTCCAGCTTGAGGTAGGACTTGCCGGCTGAGGCCCTGATCGTGCGCTTGTCCTTGGCCAGGGCCTCGGGGGAGCGCGCCGACACGGTGATGTACCCGACGAGGTTGACGCCCGCCGCCCCGCTGGCGAGATCTTCACCCCGCTGGTCGAGTCGGCCGTGGGCGGCGATGTCGCGCGGGTCGACCGTGCGGTTCAGCTTGGCGGCGCGGCTGGCGTCCGCCTCGTCGTTGGTCTTCTCGGTGAGCATGCGCTCGATGGCGACCTCGGTGGGCTCCAGGTCCATGCAGACGGCGACCGTACGGATGACGTCGGGGGTGTGGACGAGCAGCGGGGCGAGGAAGTTGACGCCGACGGGCGTGAGCGGCCACTCCTTGACCCAGGCGGTGGCATGGCACCAGGGGGCGCGGGTGGCGGACTCGCGGGTCTTGGCCTGGAGGTAGGTGGGCTCCATGGCGTCGAGTTCGGCGGGCCAGGCGTTGCGCCTGGTCATCGCCTGGATGTGGTCGATGGGGTGGTCGGGGTCGTACATCGAGTGCACGAGGGAGGCGAGGCGGCTCTGGCCGAGCGGCTGGCGTACGCGGATGTCGGCTTCGGCGAGCCGGGCGCAGATGTCGGTGAGTTCGCGGGCCATGACGACGGCGAGGCCCGCGTCCTTGTCGAGTTTGCGGGTGCCGGTGGCCTGGCGGGCGGCGCGGGCCATGGCGTTCGCCTCGGCGGCCAGCTCGCGGGTGTAGTGCATACAGGCGACGAGATAGGCGCGGTGCTGCTCGCTGGAGGTGGAGACCATCGACTGGAGCTGGTCGTACGAGTCGCGAAGCCAGGCCGGGGCCCGTGCGTCGCCGCGCTGGGCGACGTCCTTGGCGTGGGCGTCGGGGTCGGCGGGGAGGGTGCGGGCGAGCATCTGGAGGCGGGTGACGAAGCCGTCTCCGTTGGCGACATGCTTCAGAAGCGTGCCGAAACGGTCCACCAGGGCTTCCTGGTCCTCGCTGTCGCGCAGTCCGACGCCCGGACCCTCGATCTCGATGGCGGCGGTGACGGTGCGGCGGTCCGCGTGGAGGAGTACGGCGATCTCGTCGGGCCCGAAGGGGGCGGCGAGCCAGTTGATCCGGCCGATGCCGGGGGGCGGTCCGATCTCGACCTCGCGGCCGTCGAGGCGGGTGCCGGACTCTGCGGCGGCGGAGCGGTAGACCGCGACGCCGCTGCGGACGGTACGGCGGTAGCTGCGGCTGATCTCGAACCACTTGTAGAAGGTGCGGCCCTTGAAGGGGACGTAGACGGCGGCGAGGGCGAGCATCGGAAAGCCCATCAGCAGCACAATGCGCAGGGAGAGGAGGGGGACCAGCAGTCCGCTCATCATGCCGAGGAACGCGCCGGCGATGATCAGGGCGATCTCGCCGGTCTCGCGGTTCTTGCCGATGATCGCGTTCGGCCGGGAGCGGCCGATGAGATACGTACGGCGGGGCGTGATGGGTTGGGACTGGGTCGTCAACGCCCTCCACCTCCTGTGCCTGTGCCGGTGCCTGTGGTGCTTCCGGCGCCGGTGGCGCCGAATGTGCCGTGTGTGCCTGAGCCGCCGGCCCTACGGCTGGAGTGCGGGGTGCTGCCGGACGGGCCCGAGCCCGCGCTGCGGGGCGGAGGCGCCGCCGGCGACGCGCCGCCGCCGCGGGAACTGTGGGCGGCGACGCCGCCGCTGACGGGGTTGGCGGGGCGGGCCGCGCTGCCGCCCGCGCCGTTGGAGCTGTCGCCCGAGGAGTTGCCCCGGGCGCTGTGGGTCTTGATGCCCTGGGAGACCAGGGCGGCGGGAGAGCTGATGACGGCGGCCGCGGCGTTCTCGGCGCCGTTCTGGAGACGGTTGTTGCGGGAGGCGGCGATCTCGTCGCCGAAGCCCGGGACGAAGCGGTAGATCATCACGGACGCGAAGATGGCCAGGATGATGATGGCGAGCCCGGAGACGACGGCGGAGAAGGAGTCGGGGCCGTCCTCGGAGGCGAGCGCTCCGGCGAGACCCAGCACGATGACGATGATGGGCTTCACCAGGATCACCGCGATCATGATCCCGGCCCAGCGGCGGACGTGCCCCCACATGTTCTTGTCGACGAGCCCCGAGTAGACGACGACACCCAGCAGCGCGCCGACGTACAGGAGCACCGCCCGGATGAACAGCTCCAGATAGAGGACGCCGGCGGCGAGGATCGTGACAAGCGAGACGACCATCAGCATGATCGGCCCGCCGCCGATGTCGGTGCCCTTGGTGAGCGCGGCGGAGAAGTTCCCGAAGAACATGTCCGTCTGGCCGCTGCTGCCGCCCGCGATGACCTCGGTGACGCCGTCGGTGGCGGAGACGAGGGTGTACAGGATCAGCGGGGTGAAGGCGCAGGCGAGGACGGTCAGCCAGAGGAAGCCGACGGCCTCGGAGATCGCGGTGGTGAGAGGGACGCCGCGGATGGCGCGCTTGGCGACGGCGAGGAGCCAGAGCACGAGGGTGAGGACGGTGGCGGCGGCGAAGACGACGGCGTACTGGGCCAGGAAGGTGGTGTTGGTGAAGTCCACGGTGGCCGTGGACTTCACCGCCTTGGAGAGCGTGTCGACGGTCCAGGCGGCGGCGTCGGCGCAGCCGCGGGCGAGCGAAGAGAGCGGGTCGAGCGCGTCAGCCGGGTCGGTGACGCCGCCGGTGCGCGAGCCGCTGCCGGCGCCTTCGCCGTTCTCGCAGTAGTCGCGGGCGGGGCCGACGATCAGGTCGCATTTGTCGTCGTTGGCGCCTGATGGCGTCGGCGAGGGTGTGGCGGACGTGGTGGGGGGCGATGTGGGTGACGGCTCGGCGAGGGCGCGGGACGCCATGAGCACGGCCGCCGTCTGCACGGTTGCGAAGACAGCGCCCAACGAGAGCGCACGTCGCGGGTTACCGGGCATACGTGAACCCTCCGTACTGCTCGACGGCCTTGGCGATCTCTTCAGCGTCCGAAGCCGTACGGTCGGCGTTCACCGGGGCGGGGCCGTCCTTCTGAGAGAAGCTCTCGACCTTCCAGTCCTCGCCCGACCACCGCAACTTGAGCGTCATGGTGAACCAGTCATTGGTGACCGGGTTCGTGGAGCTCACCCCGGCCATGCCGAACACGCCGGTGCACCAGACCTCGACCGAGGCGGAGTCGTCCGTGTACTGGGTGATCTTCGTCCCGACGGGTGCCGTGCGTGATACGTATGTCAGACCGGACGGCGCGTTGCCCTTGGCGTCGAGGCCGAGCGTGTCGAGGAACTTCTTGTCGTAGGCCTTGTCGAGTCTGGCAGCCAGCTCGTCTGCTTTATCGGCGACGAACAGTCGACGAACGATCTCGGCCCGTCGATCGGGTTTGAGGATGTCGGCGGAGACCAGCGCCACCGCGTAGTTCGCCGCCGCGCTCTGCGCCCCCTGCTCGTCGTGGGCGTAGCCGGAAGGGATGTTTCCGGCTCCCGACCTTCCCGTCACCGGTTTGACGCCCGTGGCCGCCGTGGGGCCTGCCCCTGCCCCTGCGCCGTTGCCGCCGCGGGCGGAGGCGGAGCCGCCGTCGCCGTCCCCGCCCCGGTTGGCGAAGGCGATCGCGGCGATCAGGAGGACGACGACGCGACCACCGCGACCAGGGAGCGTGAGCTGCGGGACGGGCGGCGGGCGCCGCCGTAGACGTCGGGGGCCGGGGCGCCCGGGAGGCGGGTGCGGGTCTGGCGCGAGGCGTCTGCCTGCTCGCCGCGGTAGCCCTGCTCGTCGCCGAGGCTCATGGTGCGTACGCCCCCTCACTCGTCTGCTGTTCCGCGTGGTACGCCGAAGCCACCGTGGGGGTGCCGTATGACGGTGGCCGTGCTGCTCTCCGCGCAGTCGCGGTGTGGTGACTCGACATCAGGGGACGCAACCTCAATGTGGCCGGGCCCGGACGCGTGGCCCGGCGATGACTGACGGGCGGTTAAACAGCCATCCCGTAGACGATGGTGAACAAGGTCCCCAGCGATCCGATGATGAAGACGCCGGTCAGTCCGGCGACGATCAGGCCCTTGCCCTGTTCCGCGCTGAACGTGTCGCGCAGTGCCGTCGCTCCGATGCGCTGCTTCGCAGCGCCCCAGATCGCGATGGCCAGGCAGAGGAGGATGGCGATCGCCATCACGACCTCGATCATCACGCGGGCTTCGTTACCCAGACTTCCGAAAGGTCCCCAGTTTGGGGCGATTCCTCCGATGATGGTGGTGATGTCGCCCTTTTCGGCTGCCAGGATCATGTAACTCACCGCCCCTGTCGGGTTGTTCGGTGCCCCTGCCCCGTGGCATGGGCCGTCGCTCTATCTTCGCTGATGAAACCGTCCGCGTACGCCGACTTGGCTGGTCTCTTTACCCGATCTCCGCACGTATGACCGACTGCATCCGCCCTGACCTGCGACGGCAGGGGTCGGGGCGGGGCGCAGGCAGGTCTATCGTCACTCTGTGTATCACGGTGCGTGACTCCGGGCAATGACTGTCGTTGTCCCACATTTGGGGCGCTGCGAAGCGCGGTGGACGGCGGGATGCCGGAGCTGCGGGCTGACGGGGGCAGTCGAAGCGTGCGCGGGGCGCAGCCGCGCGCAGGGTCGGGCGCACGTTCGAGAGGGGTGGCGGTGAGCGGCCGTCAGCCGCCCCCTCGCCGGTACCCGGTGGACATCAGTAGACGCCGTTGAGGTCGGTGCCCTCGGGGGCGCGGAAGCAGCCGGAGACCACATGGACGAGGATCTTCGGCGTCTCGCTCGCCGGACCGTCGACGTGCAGCTCGGCGTTGACCGAGTAACGTTCCGTCGTCGAGTCTGCGGTGAGTTCGAGCGTCTTGGCCGCGCTCTTGTTCGGTCCGTATTCGACGATCTTCCACCCGCGCTTCGGCAACTCTTCGCGCAGCCGCTGGAAGCCCTGTTTGAGGTCATCCTGGGGGACGTCGTAGAGCGACCAGGGATGACGGGACAGGATGAGGTGCTCGGGGTCCTCCTCGCAAGTGGAGATGCCGGGACCCGGCTCCGTCGTCTTGCCGCCCTTGATCCCGATCATGTCGTAGATCTGGCTGGACACGGACTTCGTCTTCGCTCGCAGGTCATCGACGGCAAGCGTGGTGGGGGTGTAGCCGAGTGCGTCGTCCACGTCTTTCGAGCATCCTGTCGTGAGGGGTACGAGGGTCGCAAGGGCGAGTGTGAGGGCGACTGCACCCCATGCGCTGCGTCGACCGCCGTGAGTGGTCATGTCAGTCGTCCTCTTCCACACGGTGGTAGTCGCCGACCACGACCGCCGCCTGGTTCTTCAGACTCAGCGAGTCCCGTTTCCAGTAGTCGCTGTGCCCGGAGGTGTCCACGTCCATCCGGTGCGCGCCGAAGGCCTCGTCCGAGGGGACCGTCTGGATGTACCCGGCGTCGTAGGGGATGCCGTTCCAGGTGTGTACGTCCCACTTCCTGCCGCCGAGTCCGGCAACCTTCCCGCCGGCCGGGACGAAGTCGTCGCCTGCGGCCTCGGACCACACATGGCCCTTCGGCACGTCGAGATCGTCTGCCTCGGCGGTCAGCATGCCCGGGCTGCCCGCCACGATGATGTCGTCAGCTGACAGGTCGCCCTTGTTGGAGGCGTCGCCGACGACCGTAGAGCCGTAGCTGTGACCGATGACGGTCGTGTGGCTGGCGTCAGCGCCGCCCTGGGCGGCTTCGAGGCCGTCCATGAAGTCGTTCAGCTTCGGTGAGCCGTCGTACGCCCACTGCTTCTGCATCGCCTCCGGCACGATGCTCTGCGGCGGGTCGTAGCCGAGCCAGGTGATGGTGGAGGTGGTCTCGCCGGGGTCCTGAGCATTCGCCTCCCGCCACACCTCCGTCATCCGGTTGATGTCGCCGCCGATGCCCTCCAGCCTGGCCGTGGTGCCGGGGACGTACACCGCGGTGTTGTCGGCCGTGTCCGGGTTGCCGTTGGCGATGATCGCGCGGCCGGTGCCCTTGTCGTCGAAGCCGAGGAGGAAGGCCGGGGGCAGGCCTTCGGAGGGCGGGGCGTCGAACCGCTTCTGGATGGCGCTCATACCCTTGAGGCCCTTCGCCAGTTCCTCCTTCCGGTCGCCGTACTCCTCTTTCCACTTGCGCCAGTCCTCGGACTCGACGGCGGCGGGGTAGGAGCCGTTGGGGTTGGCGACGTACCGGGCGGGCTCGGCCGGGAAGGAGTTCAGCTCCAGTTGGTACTTCGCCCGGGTCTCGGCGAGCACCATGCGGTTGGCGTCGTCCCGCACGGCCGACGGAAGGCCGTCGAGGGCGCCGATGGAGGCCGGGTAGAGCGTCGCGTATTCGGCCTGCTTCTCCGCGTCCAGGCTCTTCCACCAGGCGGCGTTCTCGGCCGCGGACTTGCCCTGCGGGATCTCGGACGCCTTGGCGTAGTCGCCGGCCGCCTTCTGGAGGTCCCTGGTGTCCTGGGCGGCGTCCGCGAACATCGCGTCGGTGACGTTGAGTCCGTCCGTGGTCTTGAGCTTGCGCAGCACGCGCGCGTACCGGCCGTCGATCTCGTCCGCCTCGCGCACGGCGGCGGCGATGTCCTCGGCTATCTGCTCGGCGAGCGCCTTGTTCGGGTTGCTTCCGCCTTCGCCGGCCCCGGGGAGGAGAGGGACGGGAGCGCCGGGTGTGGCGGTGGCGCCCTCGGGGGACAGCGGTACGGGAGCGGGGTACTGCACCGACCCGTCGGCCTTGACCGTGAACTTCTTGTCCTCGGCGAGCTGAAGCGCCCGCTTCAGCTTGTTCTTGGGCGCTTCCAGCTCTGCGGCCAGGCCGTTGAGGGCGGTGCGGATCAGTCCGCACTCGGTGTGGATGTACTGGTAGTTGCGGCTGAGGCGTTCGAGGTCGCCGATGGCCGCGGTCGCCGTCTCGCCCTTCTGGGTCTCACGGAGCTTGCCGAGCATCTCGTTGTCGACGCGGTCCTTGGCGGCGTTGGCGCGGCTGGAGACCTTGCCCCAGCCGTCGGCGGCGTCCGTGTACTCGCTGAGGCTGATTCTCTGCAGTTCCTGCCAGGTGGTCACCGCGGGCCGACCCCGTTTCCGCTGTGCGGCCGCTGCCGGTCCCAGTCCTGCCTGGTCTGGACTTCACGCTCGCCGAACTCCTTGCCCGCCGTCTTCAGCGCCGCCTCCAGGCGGTCGCATTCATTGCGTACGGCGGTCAGGCGGCCCTTCCAGGAGGTGAGGACCTCGGCGAGGGCGGAAGTGGAGTCGAGGCCCTTGGCGTTGTCGGCAACGCCCTTGGACGCGGTCTCCAACTCGGTGAGGGCGGAGGACGAGGAGGTGTGGAGCGCGCCGGCGACGCCGGAGGCGGTGGTCCACGGGCCTTTGCTGCTCTTCAGGTCGAAGTCGGAGCCCCCGCCGTTGCCCCCGCCACTGCCGCCGTCTTCGGTGGACGCCAGGCGCATGCCCGTACCGCCGCGTTCCGTTCCGGTCTCGGCGTCGGCGAGCAGCGCCTGCCATTTATCGCTGGGCGCCATACGCCCTCCCCCGTATTTGCGATCGGATTGCTTCCGTGAAGCTAACGGACGGCAGGATGTGCGTCCAGCGCGTGCCGAATGGCGCAGCAACTCCCCTTCATCACAGGGGGGTTGGCTATGGTGTCGAAGGTGACCGAATACGCTGATGACAGCGCTCGAATCCTTTCCAGGATCGACACCTCACGACCGCATACCGCCCGAATCTGGAATTACTGGACAGGCGGCAAGGACAACTACCCCGTGGACCGCGAGGCCGGGGACCAGATCCGCAATCTGCATCCGGGCATCGTCGACTACGCCATGGCGGACCGGCACTTTCTGGGGCGTTCGGTTCATCATCTGGCGGGCGAGGCGGGGATACGCCAGTTCCTGGACATCGGCACGGGGCTGCCGAGCGCCGACAACACGCATGAGGTGGCCCAGCGGGTCGCGCCCGACGCGCGGGTCGTCTACGTGGACAACGACCCGCTCGTCCTCGCGCACGCCCGCGCGCTGCTCACCAGTTCCCCCGAGGGCCGTACGGACTACCTCGACGCGGACCTCAGGGACGTCGACTCCATCCTGGAACAGGCGGCCAAGACGCTCGATCTGAGTGAGCCGGTCGCGCTGATGCTGCTGGGCGTCGTCATCTTCATCGGGGACGACGAGGAGTCGCGCCGGATCGTCCGCCGGCTGATGGACGCCCTGCCGTCCGGCAGTCATCTGGTGCTCTCCCACACCATCACCAGCCCGGCGATGCCGGAAGTGGACCAGGCCGTCGCCTTCTGGAACGAACACGGCACGCCGAAGCTCACGCAGCGGACGCCCGAGCAGATCGTCCGCTACTTCGACGGGCTGGAGCTGCTGGAGCCGGGCCTCGTCAGCTGCACGCGGTGGCGGCCGGACCCGGGAGAGGGCCCGGAGCCGGAGGAAGTGGCGATGTACTGCGGGGTTGCGCGCAAGCCGTGACGGAGGTCATGACGCAAGCCGTGACGGTATGACACGCCCGTGAATTCCGACAGAAAGACAACCCGATCATGTGACGATATGCGCCATGGGTGAGAACGGGGACCGGGGTGGGGACCAGGACGGGATAACCGGCGAGCCGGAACGTCCGCTGAGGCTCGCGGACTTGGCCGCAGCACCCTCGAAGGCGGCGCTGCGGTCGGCCGGCGGCCAGCCCCCGCCACCGCCCCCTGTCCAGCGGACCGTCTCGAAGAGCGAGGCGGGGACCGAGGCCGAGACAGAGGCGGGGGCCGAAGCCGAAGCCGAGGCGCGACGCCGCGAGTTCGCCGCCTTGCTGGGGGAGTTCCGCCGTACGGCAGTACTGGTGCCGCTCGACGCGCACGGCAGCCTCTGGTCGGCCGAACAGGGCGGCGTGCGCTGGATCTGCGCCTTCTCGGACGAGGCGGCGCTCGCCCGGTTCGCGTACGCGCAGGGCGACCCCGGCCGCGAGTGGGAGTACCGCACCGTGCTGGGCGCGCGGCTGCTCGATGTGATGGTGCCGATGCTGGGGGTCCCGGCGGGTGTGGCGCTGGACGCGGGCAGTGAGGACGGAATGTTGTTCCCGCCGGTCGCCGGGGTGGTCCCGGACGCGGCGGCGGTCGACCTCGGGGGAGAGCAGCGGTGAGCGGGAACGATCCGGATCTGGCCGCGCCCCCGGGGGCCCTGGAGCAGATCGCCAAGGGCATCAACGGCGCGTACGCGGAGCTCAAGGACCTCGGCATGATCGGGGACGCGTCGGCCGGCCGGGGCTTCTCGGATCTGGCGCTCAGCGGCCTGGAGCTGGGCCATGCAGGCCTGACGGGGGAGTTCGAGACGTTCTGTGAGCGCTGGGAGTGGGGCGTGCGGGCGTTGATGCAGCGGGGCGCCGGGTTTGCGAGCGCGGTCGGGCTGTCGGCGGGTGCGATCCATGAGCAGGAGCAGTACGTCAAGGACACCTTCAAGATCGCTGCGAACTCCCTGAACGGCAACCCCCATCTGTCGGAGGAGGAGGTCAAGGCCAAGTCGTGGCAGGAGATCAGCAGACAGAGCGTGTTCGACGACGCCGACTGGAGTGCCGAATCGTTCCAGCAGGCGCATACCGAGGTGAAGCAGACCTGGAAGGACACGGCGTACGACGTCGAGGACGCGCTGCTGGACTCCATGGAGACCTCGGGCGCACTCGATCCGAAGCTGCGCGATGCGGTCGACGAGCAGTTGAAGGAGACGCTCGACCCGTCCGACGCGGCGGTGCAGCGGGCTGAGGAGCCGGGCTGGGGCGGACGCTGATGGGCGGCATCGACGATCTCGGGAACCTCGTCGGCGCCGGATACGACAAGTTCCGGGACGGCGTCGACTGGGGCAAGGAGAAGCTCGGCCAGGGAATCGACGCCGCCACCGACAAGATCGGCGACGGCCTGGAGTACGTCGGCGCCGAAGGCATCGCGGACAAGGTCGAGGACTGGGGCGACCGCACGGCCTCCTCGCTCGGCGCCCAGGTGGGGGAACAGCAGCTCGGCGAGACCGAGGACGCGGACGAGCTGATCCACGGCAACCCCTCGAAGATCACCGCGGCCGTGAAGAACCTGCGCGACTTCCGCGACGCCTTCAACAACGTCGGCCGCGGCATGAAGGGTCTGGACTCCAGCCACTGGAAGGGGGAGGCGGCCGACGCGTTCCGCGAGAAGTTCGCCACGCACCCCGGAGAGTGGATGAAGGCCGCGGACGCCTTCAACGACGCGGCCAAGGCGCTCGACTCGTACGCCTACACCGTGCGGTGGGCTCAGGGCCAGGCGAAGGAGGCGATCGCCCTCTACAAGAAGGGCCAGGAAGCCTCCAAGACCGCGGCGGACGCGTACAACGAGAAGGTCGACGCGTACAACGCCGCCCGCAACGGCCCCGATCCGCTGCCCAGGCCCGCCGCCTTCACCGACCCGGGGATCGCGCAGCGCCAGCGCGCCCACGAGATCCTCAACGAGGCCCGCCGCCAGCGCAACGAGGCCGGCGACACGGCCAAGTCCGCCGTCACGGCGGCGCTGGCGCATGCGCCGAAGGAGCCGACGGGCCTGGAGCGCGCCAAGTTCGACCTGGCGGACTACGGCGTCGCGCAGGGCGTGGAGATGATGCACTTCGGCGGCGGCATCGTGAAGGGCACTGCGGGAATCATCAACTTCGTCCGCAGCGTCAACCCGATCGACGGGTACAACCTGACCCACCCGGCGGAGTACTACAAGAGCGTCAACATGACCCTGGCCGGCCTCGCCTCCACGGTCGCCAACCCGGACCGGGCGCTGAAGAACGCCTGGGAGGCGTTCCAGGCCGACGGCTCCGAGTCTCTTGGACGTCTCATCCCGGAACTCATCGGCACCAAGGGCGTGGGCAGCAGCAGGACTCTCGCCGGCGCGGGCGCCCGCAACGGCCTCAAGGAAGGCGTCGAGTCCGCCGCCCGCAAGGGAGTCGGCGACGACCCGGCCAAGCCCTCGCGCCAGTCCAATGCGGTGGAGAACGGCCCCTCGGACCCCATCGACCTGGCCACCGGCGCGATGTATCTGCCGCAGACGGACATCACGCTGCCCGGCACGCTCCCGCTGGCCTTCCGGCGTCGCGTGGCCTCCGACTACCGGGCGGGCCGCTGGTTCGGTCCTTCCTGGTCCTCCACCGCCGACCAGCGGCTGGAAATCGACTCCCAGGGCGTCGTCTTCGTCTGCGAGGACGGCCTGCTGCTGTCCTATCCGCATCCCGCGCCCGGCGTTCCGGTCCTGCCCAGCCACGGCCCGCGCTGGCCCCTCGACCGGGACCCCGACGGCGACTACACCGTCACGGACCCGGACACCGGCCGCGTCTGGCACTTCACCCCGACCCTCTTCCCGAATGTCTCTCCGACCGTCACCCCGAACGGCGCGGAACTGGCGCTGCTGGCGCAGGTCGACGACCGCAACGGCAACTGGATCACCTACGAGTACCACCCCGACACCGGCGCCCCGACCTCGATCGTCCACAGCGGCGGATACCGCCTGAACCTCACCGCCCACGACGGCCGGATCACCGCCCTCCACCTGGCCGGGGCCGCCCCCGACGGCGGAGACCAGGAGATCCTCCGCTACGGCTATGCCGACGGCTGCCTCACCGAGGTCGTCAACTCCTCCGGCCTGCCACTGCGCTTCACCTACGACGACCGCGCCCGCGTCACGTCCTGGACCGACACCAACGGCAGCCGCTACGACTACACATACGACGACCGGGACCGGTGCATCGCGGAAGGCGGAGTCGCCGGGCATGTCGCGCTGCGCCTCGACTACGACGGCACGGACCCCGAGACCGGTCTGCGCGTCACCAGGGCCACCACGGGAAGCGGCGCGGTCCACCGCTATCTCGTCAACGACGCCCACCAGATCGTCGCCGAGACAGACCCCCTCGGTGCGGTCACCCGCTTCGAGCGGGACCGCTACAACCGGCTGCTCTCCCGGACCGACCCGCTCGGCCACACCACCCGCTTCGACTACGACGAGGCGGGTCGGCTGACCCGCGTGGTGCGCCCCGACGGGCGGGAGGCCACCGCGGAGTACAACGGCCTCGGCCTGCCGGTGCGCGTGACGAACCCGGACCGGAACTCCGTACGGCAGGAGTACGACGACCGCGGCAACCGTGTCGCGGCGACGGCGCCGTCCGGGGCGACGACACGGTACGCGTACGACGATGCGGGCCGGCTGACGGCCGTCGTCGACCCGCTGGGCCACACCACCCGAATACGCAACGACGCGGCCGGACTGCCCGTCGAGATCACCGACCCGCTCGGCGCGGTCACCCGCTTCGAGCGGGACGCCTTCGGCCGCCCGACGGCCGTCACCGACCCCCTGGGGGCCGTGACCCGCCTGCAGTGGACGGCGGAGGGGCGGCTTGCGCGCCGGGTCGAGGCGGACGGCAGCGAGCAGTCCTGGACGTACGACGGCGAGGGCAACTGCACCAGCCACACCGACGCCATGGGCGGCGTGTCCCGGTTTGAGTACACGCACTTCGATCTGCTGACCGCCCGTACCGGCCCCGACGGCGTGCGCTACGAGTTCACGCACGACACCGATCTACGGCTCATCGGCGTCACCAACCCGCAAGGGCTGGCCTGGGCATACGAGTACGACGCCGCGGGCCGTCTGATATCCGAGACCGACTTCGACGACCGCACCCTCGCCTACGAGCACGACGCGGCGGGCCGCCTGACCGGGCGGGTCAACGGCCTGGGCCAGAGCATCCGCTTCGAGCACAACTCGCTTGGCCAGGTGGTCCGCAAGAACGCCGACGGCGCGGTCACGACGTTCGCCTACGACCTGTCCGACCAACTGGCGGAGGCCGCCGGGCCGGACACGACGATCGCCTACGTCCGCGACCGGTACGGCCGTCTGAAGTCCGAGACGGTGGACGGCCGTACGGTTTCCCACGGCCACGATGAGCTGGGCCGCCGCACGTCGCGGACGACGCCGTCCGGCGCGGTGAGCACATGGACATACGACGCGGCAGGCCGCCGTGCCTCCCTGACGTCCTCAGGACACGAGCTGTCCTTTGAACGGGACGCGGCCGGCCGGGAGGTGGCGCGCCGCGTCGACCAGACCGTCACGCTCGCCAGCGCCTTCGACGACCTGGGCCGGCTGACCGGCCAGACCGTGACCGGCCGCGGCCGCACCCTCCAGCGGCGCAGCTACGCCTACCAGGCCGACGGCCATCTCGTCGGCATCGACGACCTGCTCGGCGGCGCGCGCCGCTTCGACCTCGACGCGGCCGGCCGGGTCACCGCCGTCCACGCGGACGGCTGGACCGAGAGGTACGCGTACGACGAGGCGGGCAACCAGACCCAGGCGGCCTGGCCCGCCAACCACCCCGGCCAGGAGGCTGCCGGACCCCGGACCTACACCGGCACCCGCATCACCCGCGCCGGAAACGTCCGCTACGAACACGACGCCCTCGGCCGCATCACCCTCCGCCAGAAGACCCGGCTCTCGCGCAAGCCGGACACCTGGCGGTACGAGTGGGACGCCGAGGACCGACTGACAGCCGTCACCACCCCGGACGGTACGCGCTGGCGCTACCGCTACGACCCGCTGGGCCGCCGCACCGCCAAGCAGCGCCTGGCCGCCGACGGCGAAACGATTCTGGAGCAGGTCGCCTTCGTCTGGGACGGCACCACCCTGTGCGAGGAGACCACCACCTCAGCCGCGCTGCCGAACCCGGTCACGCTGACCTGGGACCACGACGGCCTGCGCCCCATCGCCCAGACGGAACGCATCACCGCGGCGGACGCCCCTCAAGAGGAGATCGACCGCCGCTTCTTCACAATCGTCACCGACCTGGTCGGCGCCCCGACCGAACTGATCGACGAAGCCGGCACGATCGCCTGGCGCACCCGCACGACGCTCTGGGGCACCACGGCCTGGAACTCCGACGCCACGGCCCACACACCGCTGCGCTTCCCAGGCCAGTACTTCGACCCCGAAACCGGCCTCCACTACAACTACTTCCGCCACTACGACCCCGAAACGGCCCGCTACCTCACCCCGGACCCCCTGGGCCTCGGCCCGGCCCCAAACCCGGCGACGTATGTCCACAACCCCCACACCTGGGCGGACCCCCTTGGTTTGGCACCTGAGCTCTGCCCCTACCGTGTAGAACGGGTGCCTGAGCAGGAGCTTGGCTCTTTGTATCACTACACGAACGAGGCCGGGTACGACGGAATCCTTGGTAGCGGTGAGATGTGGCCTTCGATCAAAGCGAGCAACCCCAAGGATGCTAGATTCGGCGATGGCCAATACATGTCAGACATAGAACCTGGAACGAAGACGCCTGGGCAGCTCTCTTATGCATTCGTCCGAGTTCCGTGGGCGGGGCACAAGTTCGGCTATTTCTTCGAGATTGACGTGCGCGGACTCGAGGTAATGCGCTCAGTGGAGCGCCCGGATGTATATGTGATCCCAAACGATGGCCCCTTGGATCTGACCGGAAGAGTCGTACGTCACGGAAAGAGCTAGGAAGATGGAGCACTGGAAGGTGTACTGGAGGCATGAGTTCCAAGAGGAGCCTGTGGTGCTGTATAGCGAGATTGGCGATGACGGGTATGAGGTGCGGAAGGTTCAGGAGTACCGTGATGGGCGCGTCCTGAGGGCAGATTCGCTTCACGATACCGCCGAGATTGGTCTGAGTGAGATCCCGGTAGGCCCCATCGAGGATGTTCAGGCGCAGCCTGAGTTCTCTGCGTCCGTCATCGAGCGGGCTGAGTTCGAGGAGATGTGGCGACGGGCCAGCTGGCCTACTTGATCAGCGGCGGTTCGAAGTGCACCTCGAAGCCCGGAAGCGTAGGGCTGAATCGCCGGACGTCATGGGTATTCGTCGAGGACGGACTGGGTGAGGCGGAGCAGGTCGGCCTCCGTGGGCATGTGGGTGCGGACGCGTGGGGGCAGGGCCGCGTAGGTGTTGACCGCCGGGGAGTGGGTTCGGCCCCGGAGGGCGATGCGGCAGGTGGGGGTGGCGCCGGCCGTGTTCAGCTGGAGGCCGAGGGTCGCGTCGTCGCGGTCCGGGGCGCGGATCAGATGGTCGACCAGTTCCAGGTAGAACCCGAGCCTGCCGGTGTCGTCGCGGCGGGTGGGGTGTTCCGTGCGGAGTTCGAAGACGACGTAGCGGCGTAGCTTGAGGTGGTAGAAGAGCAGGTCGATGTGGAACTTCTCGCCTCTGATCGTGACGGGGTGCCGTCGGCCGACGAAGGCGAAGCCGAGGCCCAGCTCGGTGAGGAAGCGGACGAGGCTGGTGGCGAGGGTGTCGGCGAGGTTGCGTGAGATGTGCAGGCGCTGGGCGATGGAGCGTTGCAGCGTGGCGCGGGTCCAGCCGTGGCGGTCGGCGGCGGTGGCGTAGAAGTCCAGTTCGGAGCGGGTCTTCAGATGGGTGACCAGGACCGTGATGTGGCCCCATGGGAGTCGGGCCACGGGCTCTTGGGCGATGGGTTCCGGCCACGCTCGGGCCATCTGTTGCATATAGAGCAGGTTGCGGCGGGAGAAGCCGCGCTGACGGGGGAACGCCGTTCTCAGGTCGGCGGAGAGCCGGTCCACGGCCTTGGTGTGCCAGTCGGCCTCCAGCTTGTGGCGGAGGATGCAGCGGCCGATCTCCCAGTACGTCTCGGTTCGCGAGCGGGCATGGGGACGGGCGACGGTCTCCTTGACCTCGTTCAGCAGGTCCTCGTACCAGGAGACGCTGTCCGGCCTCTCGTTGGTGTGCGACATGATGCAGAGCTTTGCCCAATGCTCGGCATATTCGTATGGCACTGACCCGGATGTCTACCGAATAGGTGACTTCCGGCCCGCCTATGTGACTGGGGCGGGCCGGAAGTCTGCACGATTACCGGATAGCCACCATGTAGCCCAGCAGCCCCGCGGCGACCGCCAGGAGGGCGATGAATGTCAGGGTGGCTACCGTGCCGCCCGCGTCGCCGGAGCGGCGCGAGGACTTCTTCCCCGTGGTGTGCGCGTTGCTCGTGCTGGCTGCGTTCGCCAGGTTCTTCACTTGTGCTCCTGTGCTGCTTGCCCCGCCGTGGTCGCCGGTGGGTGTCTGACCTCAGCCCTTTGTGGCTGTGTGACACAGAGTAGTCGAATCTGGTCCAGACCACTCGACTGGGGTCGCAGCTTGGCCGGAAGCGGCCTGTGGCCACATCAGTCTACGGCTCGGCGAAGTGATCGAACTCCCCAGCTCGGACGCCTCGTGTGAAGGCGTCCCACTTGCGCCGAGTGGTCGTCACGACCGTGTCCGGATCGTTCGTCTCCCGCAGATAGACCGCGTCGTCCTCACCGTACGCTACCTCGATCCATGGGCCGGGGCCGGTGGCCCCCTCGGGGGCGGCACGGATCCAGTCGAGGTCGGCGGGCACGTCAGGCATGGTTCTCCTTGACCGCGTCGAGGAGTGCGGCGAAGGCGTGGGGGGTGGCGGAGAGTATGACCCCGGCCGGGTCGCCGCTCTCGGTGAGTCTGACCGTGTGGTCGACGGCGGCGTGTGCGATGTGTATGCAGGACTCGCCTTCGCCGCAGTACGACGACTTCTGCCAGCTGGCGGACAGCATGGGGCTCCTCACGGGGTCTTGACGATGGTGTGGATGAAGTCACGGGAGGCGGCAGGGGGCAGTGCCAGGTTCTCAAGCCGCTCCAGCACTCGGCGGTACTTGTCGAGTTGAGCCTCGGCGTCGAGGAGGGTAATGCCGTGGGACTGGTCCAGTTGGACCGTGTCGAGCCGCGGCGCCGGTCCGTGTACGTAGTAGATGTGCTGGCCTGCCCCGGGGTAGCCCCCTGCCGCGAAGGGGATCACTCGGACGGTGATGTGCTCGTGCTCGCCCATGGCGAGCAGGTGACGCAGTTGCTGCCGGGCGACGTCAGGGCCGCCGAACCTCATGCGCAGAGCGGCCTCATGGATGATCGCCTGATATGGGGGCGGGGAGTCCCGGTGCAGTACGGCCTGGCGCTTCATACGGAACGAAAGCCGGTGTTCGATCTCCGGTTGCGTCAGTTCCGGGACCACCTGGCGGAAGATCTCCAGCGCATGCTCGCGGATCTGGAGCAAGCCGGGGAGGCCTGATGTGTGGGCCGTGCGCAGGGCGTGCCCATGGTGTTCAAGCTCGGCGAGGTCCAGCAGGCCTGGAGACAGGACGTCGCGATACTCCTCCCACCAGCCCCGTCTGCGTTCACCGGTCATCGAGGCGAGGGCGTTGACGAGGGCCTGGTCGGGGCAGTCGTAGTGGCACGCCAGGGTTCGCACGCGGTCGGCGCTCACGCCGTAGCGGCCGGCCTCGATATTGCTGATGCGTGCCTGGTTGCCGCCGATCAGCTTTGCGGCCTGAGTCGCGGTGAGCCCGGCGCGTTCCCGGAGCCTGCGGAGTTCGGTTCCGAGTCGTCGCCGCCGGGCCGTTGGGGTGGTGCTCGGGTTCATCAACTGCTCCCTGGTCCGGGTCACTCTTCTGGGCGTATCGAGGCATCAAATCCATGGATTCCATGGAATGTATTCCATGGAACGCCGTAGCGTCTGTGCCAGGACGACGCCCGGAAGTGCACCGCGAGAGCAGCGGCAGAGCCACCGGGCCTCCAACATCCGCCCCGCGAAGGAGACTTCCGATGGCAACCGTAACGCCGCCCTGGGCCTACACACTCCAACTCCCGCACGACCCCCGCGCCCCCGGCGTCGCCCGCCAGACGCTGCGGACCGTGCTCGCCGCGCACGGCATGGGCGGCGGCTGGGTGGCCGAGGCCGCGGAGGCCGTCGCCGGGGAGATGGTGGTCAACGCGTATCTGCACTCCGACGGGCCCTATACCCTCCGGCTGCGGTCCATGGAGCCCGACCGGCTCCGCGTCAGCGTGTGGGACGGGAATCCGGACATCCCGCCGCCCTTCCGAGGCGCACCCGCGGCCGACGCGGCCCCGCATGATGAGCGAGGGCGCGGGCTGCGGATCGTCGAGGCGTACGCGGATCGGCTCGGTGCGTATCCCCTCGGGGACGGGGGGCTCTTCGGGGAGGGCGGGGGAAAGCTGCTCTGGGCAGAGTGTCGGGGCGGCTGAACCGGCCCGGGGCGTCGCTACGCTGCTGGAGCCCCCCGGCCGGCGGAAGGAGCGGACATGCACCAGCCCAGGCGCGGCAAGCATGCGGAAGTGGTGCGGGTGTTGCGGCGGCAGATCGACGCGGACGTGCACAAGGGGCTCGTCGCGTACGAGGTGGTGTCCATTCGCGGGCGCGGCGGCGGCATGGGGGACGCCGTGACCGCCGACCTCGCCGTGCTCCCCGCGGAATGGGGCGCGAGCGACGAGACCCTCGCCGACCCGCACGATGTCGCCCTGGCCGTCGAGGTGGGGGCGGACGAGCAGCAGGTCGCGCGGTATGCCGGCGACGGCGTCCCCGTGCTGCTCGTCGTCGATCCCCGGCGCGGCGACTGGACGCTGTACGACCGTCCTGAGGGCGGCCGGTACCAGGGCGTGCATCAGGGGCGCTACGGCGACGACATCCCCGTGCCCGAGCCCCTCTCGCTCGCCCTCGCCACCGGACTGCTGCCCCGGTACGGCTGACGGCGCGCGGGTGTGTGCGCCCGGTCCACGATCGAGGCGGGCCTCACGACGCCTCGGCTGACGGCGCGCGGGTGTGTGCGCCTCCGCGCCGCACCGTCCCTCTCCTGCCGCGCCGGCGACCCACCTACACTGGCTTGCTGAGCTGACTCCGCTGTGACCGAAGGGTGGCTGACGGTGCGGAAGGCCTGGGCAGTGGGGGGCGCCTGCGTCGGGCTGTGCCTGTGTTTCGTCGCGCTGCTCGTCGTCGGGACGTACGCGGCCGCCGCCGGGCTCATCGGCGGGGCCGGCAAGAGCGGAGCGGTGGCGCTCGCCAAGGGGGCCGTGCCCGCGCGGTACCAGGGGCTCGTGCAGACGTGGGGCAACCTGTGCCCCGCCATCAACCCGGCGCTGCTCGCCGCCCAGCTGTACCAGGAGAGCGGCTGGAACCCCCGTGCGCAGAGCCATGCCGCCGCGCAGGGCATCGCGCAGTTCATCCCCGGCACCTGGGCTGTGCACGGCGTCGACGGCGACAAGGACGGGGACCGCGATGTCTGGGACCCGGCTGACGCCATTCCGTCCGCAGCCTCGTACGACTGCAAGCTGGCCGAATATGTGAAGGACGTGCCGGGCGACCCGACGTCCAACATGCTGGCCGCCTACAACGCGGGCGCGTACGCCGTCATCAAGTACCAGGGCGTGCCCCCGTACCGCGAGACGCAGAACTATGTGAAGGTCATCCGCACCCTGGAGAAGAGCTTCGCCCGGCCCGCCGGACGGGTCCAGCCCTCGCGGCAGGCCGCCGGGGCCATCTACTTCGCCCAGCAGAAGCTCGGCACCAAGTACCTCTGGGGCGGCGAGGGCACACCTGAGGACGGCGGGCGGTTCGACTGCTCAGGGCTGACCCAGGCCGCTTACCGCACCGTCGGCATCGAGCTGCCGCGCGTGGCGAACGACCAGTACAACGCCGGACCGCACCCGGGCCGGGACGAACTGCTCCCGGGCGATCTGGTCTTCTTCTCCGACGATCTGACGAACTCCCGGGCCATCCGGCATGTGGGTGTCTATGTGGGCGGGGGGTACATGATCAACGCGCCGTACACCGGAGCGGTCATCCGTTTCGACAAGATCGACACTCCCGACTACTTTGGCGCCACCAGGGTCACCGAGGACGGCGCCAAGGCGCTGCCGACGGATCTGCCGTCGTCCTCCGCGGCCGACTGACGGTCGTGAACCGAGTTTCCGTATCTCTTGGATAACGTCATCGTGATCATTCCGTGGAGACCGGAACGCGCGGACGAGACCGGCCGTTCCGTAGAGACGGCAGCTCAGGCAAGCGAAGGCAGGGTCGCAGCAGATGTCGCAGCAGATGGCTGGACTCGCAGTCGACGGGGGCAACCCGGATGTCGGTCTGCTCTTTGACATCAACGGCCTGACCGCGGCCACGCCTTCGTGGTTCGACCGCGCCATGACGTTCGTCGGGGAGTACGGAATCCTCCTCGCCCTGGTGCTCACAGTGCTGTGGTGCTGGCTCAGCGTGCGGCGGCGCGGCACCCCCGAGGACTCGATTTCCGCGGTGGCCGGGCTGATCTGGACACCGCTGGCCGCCGGCGTCGCGCTCCTCGTCAACATCCCGATCCGCGGCTTCGTGGAACGCCCGCGACCCTTCCTCGAACACCAGGGCCTGGACGTCCTCATCGGGGGCAAGGCCGACTACTCCTTCGTCAGCGACCACGCCACGCTGGCCATGGCCGTCGGCGCCGGACTCTTCCTCGCCCACCGGAAGTTCGGCTTCGCGGGCATCGGGCTGGCCCTCGCCGAAGGCTTCTGCCGGGTCTACATGGGCGTCCACTACCCCACCGACGTCATCGGCGGCTTCGCCCTCGGCACCGCCGTCGCCCTGCTGCTCGCCCCGCTCGCGCTCGCGCTGCTCACCCCGTTCGTGTCGGCGGTCGCGGCGACCGAGCGGTTCGGGCGGCTCGTACGGTCCCGGCGGGCCGGCCCCGACGGCGGCCGGCGTGCCGCGGAGTCCTTCGGCGTCCCGGAGCCGCGCACCGGCGGGCCCGACTCCTGCGAGAACGACCTCGCGGCGTGACGGGACGGAAGAACGGATGGGCGACCCGACTGCTATAGCGCCTGCGAGGCGGATGGACGGCCCGACCGCTACAGCGCCTGAGCGGCGGATGGGCGACCCGCCGCTAAAGCGCCTGCGCGAAGTCGAACAGCCGGTCGGGGTCGTACCGCTGCTTCAGACGGGTCAGCCGGTCGAGAGCCGGGCCGTAGTACGCCTGCCGCCAGTCCTTCAACGAGGGGTCGGGGTAGTTCTGGTACGCAGCCCCCGACGCATACGGCCGCATCGCGGCATGCGTGTCGCCGAGCCAGGACTGCTGCGCCGCCCCCGGAGTGCCCGCCCGCCAGGAGGCGATGTACTGGACGAGCACCCGTGAGCGGCGGTGTACGAAGGCCGTGGCCAGCGGGTCCACCCGGTTGACCGCGCCGCCGAGCGCTGTGAGCAGCAGGCTGCCCGCTCCGCCGCCCTGCGCCGCGGTGATCCGGGTGAACGCCTCCGTCCTAGCGATCAGCGTGCGCAGCCCGGCGGGGGCGAGGTCGCGGTCGAAGAAGTCGGAGGCGGCGGAGTAGGTGTCGCGCCGAAGTGTTCCTTCGGGGCTGCGGCCGGGGGTGCCGCCCGGCAGCCTGCACTGGTCCTCGGTGAGCCCGAGGCAGCCGGCGTTCGCGAGCATCGCATCCTGGAAACTGCGGTTCCGGAAGGCGACGTTGGTCGCGGCCGCGCCCACCCGGTCGACGAGCCGGTCCACCTGGTTCTGCAACTCGCCCTCCGTGCCGAGGGACAGTGTGTTCACGGCGACCGTGGGGGTGACTCCGCCCGCGCCCGCCGACAGTTGCAGCGATGACCAGATCTCGTCCGGCTGGTCGGGGCCCCAGCGCTGCCAGGCGTCCAGCACGGCTTCGGCCCTGGACCAGGGCCAGGTCAGAAAGGCGGCGACGGTCGCGGGGGCCGGATGGGTGCGGAAGCGGAAGTGCGTCACCACGCCGAAGTTGCCGCCTCCCGCCCCGCGCAGCGCCCAGTACAGGTCCTTGTTCTCGTCCGCGTCCGCCGTCAGCACCCGGCCGTCGGCGGTGACGACGGTGGCCGACATGAGGCTGTCGCAGGTCAGCCCGTACGCCCGGGAGACCACGCCGTGGCCGCCGCCGAGCGCGAGGCCGGAGATGCCGACCGTCGGGCAGGTGCCGCCGGGAATGGTGCGGCCGTGGCCGGCCAGGGAGTCATAGACGCCGATCAGTTTGGCCCCCGCTCCTACGGTTCCGTCCGCCGCCACCTCGTCGAGCGAGGAGACGTCGACGATGAGCCTGCCGTCGCCGGAGGACCAACCCCCGTAGGAGTGGCCGCCGTTGCGGATCGCCACGGGGACGGCGCGGGCGCGCGCGAACGCCAGGCACTCCCTGACGTCGTCCTCGCCCGCGACATACGCCACGGCGGCCGGTTTCAGGCTGTCGAAGCGGGTGTTGTAGAGGAGACGGGCGGTCGGGAACTCGGCGTCGCCGGGGCGGATCAGTTCGCCGTCCAAGCCGCGGGCGAGCGCGTTCCAGTCGGCGGGCGCCGACGCCCCTGGGGTGCCGGTCGGCGGAGGGGTGCGGGCGGGGGTGGCGGTGGCCGTGCCGCCGGTGGTCGCGGTGCAGCCGGTCGCGGCGGCCGCCGCGGCGGCGATGAGAAGCGTACGCCGGTCCATGGCGGCCTCCGGGGGTCAGGCGGGTGTCGGCGGGGGTGGCAGATGCAAGGTGACGTCGGCCCGGGCCCGCTCGCGCGAGCGCCGGGCTGGGCCGCGCCATCCGCAGGAGCAGTGGGCGTGGGCGAAGGAGCCGGTCTCCGTGGTCGTGGCGGAGTGCGTCGCGGCGTCGTCTCCGGCGACGTGACGAGGGTCGTGACGAGGGTCGTGTCGCGGATCGTGTCTCGGGTCGTGTCTCGGGTCGTCCGGCGGTGCGGGCGGCGCTGCCGGGAGATCGGTGCGGGGCGCTGGCTGAGGCACGGTCCAACGGTACTCGGGCGCGCGCCCGCCGCACCCCGTCGACGCCGCGTGACGGCTTGCCCCGGGCCGTCGTTAAAGCGGGCGGGAGGGGTCTCGTACAGGAAAAGGCGGCAGACCGCGGCCGGGCGTTGGGGGTTGGCAGGCGATGGCAGTGCAGCAGCACAGGCGCAGGGGCGGGGCGGACACCCGGGCGATCACCGCCGTGGCGGCTGCCGTCCTGGGCGCGGCGGCGGCCGTCGGCTGCTCCGGCGGCGCGGACACCGTCGCCGAGGGCGCGGCGCGCGGTGACCGGTCCCGTGACGGCTCCCCCGGCGAGGTGCGTGAGGCCGCGGACAAGCTCACCGGGGCGGGCAGCGCCCTGGCCCGTACGTCCATGGAGATGGCGTCGGGAGGCACCCGGCTCACCATCCGGGGCGAGGGCGGCTACGACTTCGTACGGCGGATGGGCCGGCTGACCGTGGTGCTGCCCGAGGACCCCACGGGAGCGGAGGCGGGGCGCCCGGTCACCGAACTGCTCACGCCGGGTGCGCTGTATATGAAGAACCGCGGCGCGGGCGTGCCCGCCGACAAGTGGGTCCGGGTCGACACTGCGACCCTGGAGGACGGCAACCTCGTCACGGGCGGGGCGACCGACCCGCTGGCGGCCGCCGAGCTGCTGCGCGGCGCGCGGGACATCGAGTACGTGGGCGAGGAGAAGCTGTCGGGCGCGACGGTGCGGCACTACCGCGGCACCACGGACATCGCGCTGGCGGCCGAGGCCGCGGAGCCGCATGCGCGCGCCTCGCTCGCCGCGGCGGCGAAAGGGTTCGCCAATGACACGGTCCCGTTCGACGCGTACGTGGACGAGAAGGGTCTGCTGCGCAAAGTGCGCCACCGGTTCAGCTTTGTCAACGAGGGGCGCACGGTGGATGTCACCTCGACGACCCTGCTCTATGACTTCGGTTCCCCTGTCACGGTGCAACTGCCAGACAAAAAGGATATTTACTCAGGGAAGATCAGGGCTTAAATGGTCCAGACGTGTCATGCGCCGCGCGTGTATCTCTCCCTACCCTGGGAAACCGGCCGTTGGCACGTCAGCGGAGCAAGTGAGCAGCGTCGTACGCCGCACGAAGGCATGGTGGGAACGCACGGCAGGAAGAGGTGAGTGCACGTGGCCCCGAGCAGCGCGACCGCAACCGCAACCGCGACCCTGACAGCAACCGTGACAGCAACCGCAACCGCGACCGTCCAGGACCATGTGGCCCTCGCCGAGATCGAGCTGTGCGGTGAGCTGATGATCGCGGCGTCGGCCGCGGACGAGGAACGGCTCAGCCCCGACCGCATCGACGAGGTCCTGAAGGTGGCGGCCGAGCGCTCCGCGCTCCTCGCGGCCCTGGAGTGACCCGGGCTGCCGGGCCCGGCGCGAGGACCGGCAAGGGGCCCGGGCAGTGCCCGGCAAGAGCCAGGCGGGGGCCCGGCGCGAGGACCGGCAAGGGGCCTGCAGGGGCCCGGGGTTCAGCCCGGGCCCGTCGTCAGGTCCGCAGCAGACGGGCGATCGCCTTCGTCGCCTCCTCGACCTTCGCGTCGATCTCGTCCCCGCCCTTCAGTGCCGCATCCGCGACGCAGTGGCGCAGATGCTCCTCCAGGAGCTGGAGCGCGAAGGACTGCAGGGCCTTCGTCGACGCGGACACCTGGGTGAGTATGTCGATGCAGTAGACGTCCTCCTCGACCATCCGCTGGAGGCCGCGGATCTGGCCTTCGACCCGGCGAAGCCGCTTGAGGTGCTCGTCCTTCTGCTTGTGGTACCCGTGCACCGCGTGGTCGCCGTGCGCCGCGTCGTCGCCGTGCTCGGCGCGTTCGGCGCGTTCGGCGCGGTCCGTGCGGTCCGTGCGGGCGTCGTGTCCGGTGGCCTGGACGGGGCTGTCGGCTGGTTCGGTGACCGGGGGGCCGGCCGCCTTGGTGGTCGTCATCGCGTCCTCCCGTTGTCCGAAAGGGATCCGATACCCCTCGTGGGTATATCGTAACGAATCGTGCGAGAACGGGGCGGGCCCCCGTGCTGATCTCGGTGCCTGATGGGCGACACTGGGGACTTGCCGGTTACCCGTGGCCGGATGATGCGCCTAGCATCACCCTGACCCACCCCAAAGCACCCCGAGGACCCCACGTGCGTTTTCGTCTGACCCCCAGGGAGACGAGCTTCTACGACATGTTCGCCGCATCCGCGGACAACATCGTCACGGGCTCCAAGCTCCTGATGGAGATGCTCGGGGCGGACGCCTCCGCCCGGGCCGAGATCGCGGAACGGATGCGGGCAGCGGAGCACGCCGGGGACGACGCCACGCATGCGATCTTCCACCAGCTCAACTCCTCGTTCATCACGCCGTTCGACCGCGAGGACATCTACTCCCTCGCATCGTCGCTCGACGACATCATGGACTTCATGGAGGAGGCCGTCGACCTCGTCGTCCTGTACCAGATCGAGGAGCTGCCCAAGGGCGTCGAGCAGCAGATCGAGGTCCTGGCGCGGGCGGCGGTGCTGACGGCGGAGGCCATGCCGCATCTGCGGACGATGGACAACCTCACCGAATACTGGATCGAGGTCAACCGGCTGGAGAACCAGGCCGACCAGATTCACCGCAAGCTGCTGGCGCACCTCTTCAACGGCAAGTACGACGCCATCGAGGTCCTCAAGCTCAAGCAGATCGTGGATGTGCTGGAAGAGGCTGCGGACGCGTTCGAGCATGTCGCGAACACGGTGGAGACCATCGCGGTCAAGGAGTCCTGAGTCCTAGTGGACACCTTTGCCCTGGTCGTGACCATCGGGGTCGCGCTCTTCTTCACGTATACCAACGGCTTTCACGACTCCGCGAACGCCATCGCCACCTCGGTGTCCACTCGCGCGCTGACGCCCCGGGCCGCACTGCTGATGGCGGCGGTGATGAACCTCGCGGGCGCCTTCCTGGGCAGCGGGGTCGCCAAGACCGTCAGCGAGGGCCTGATCGAGACACCCGAGGCCAGCAACAAGGGGATGGGCATCCTCTTCGCGGCACTGCTCGGGGCGATCACCTGGAACCTGATCACCTGGTACTTCGGGCTGCCGTCGTCGTCCTCGCACGCGCTGTTCGGCGGCATGGTGGGCGCGGCGCTCGCGGGCGGCACGGAGGTGATCTGGAGCGGGGTGGTGGAGAAGGTCGTCATCCCGATGTTCGTCTCGCCGATCGTGGGTCTGCTGGCCGGCTATCTGGTCATGGCCGGGATCATGTGGATCTTCCGCAAGGCCAACCCGCACAAGGCGAAGCGCGGCTTCCGGATAGCTCAGACGGTCTCCGCGGCCGGTATGGCGCTCGGTCACGGTCTCCAGGACGCCCAGAAGACCATGGGAATCGTGGTGATGGCCCTGGTCATCGCGGATGTGGAGGACTTCGGCGACCCGATCCCGCTGTGGGTGAAGATCGCCAGTGCGGTGATGCTGTCCCTGGGCACGTACGCGGGCGGCTGGCGCATCATGCGGACGCTCGGACGCAAGATCATCGAGCTGGATCCGCCGCAGGGGTTCGCGGCGGAGGCCACCGGTGCGTCGATCATGTTCGGTTCGGCGTTGGTGTTCCAGGCGCCGATCTCCACGACGCATGTCATCACCTCGGCGATCATGGGCGTCGGCGCGACGAAGCGGGTGAACGCGGTGCGGTGGGGCGTCGCGAAGAACATCGTGCTCGGGTGGTTCGTCACCATGCCGATGGCGGCGGTGGTCGCTGCGTTGAGTTATGGGCTGGTGTGGCTGGTGTTCGGCTGAGCGGCCGCGTACGGCCGGCGGGCCCGGGTGCTGCTGGGGGTCCGGGGGTTGTCCCCCGGGGGGCGCAGTGTCACCATGCCGATGGCGGCGGTGGTCGCTGCGCTGGGCTATGGGCTGGTGTGGCCGGTGTCCGGCTGAGCGGCCGCGTACGGCCGACGGACCCGTGCAGACGTACAGGAATGGGCCCGCCCCCTCAGGGAGTGAGGGGGCGGGCCCTTTGTCGTCTTGCGGTGGCACCGCCATGCAGCACCGCGAGACGAGTACTTGAGGAGACCGGTGAGCCGGGGGGCCGGCGATGCGTCAGGGGTTGCCTGCCGCCGCCGTCAGCCGTCGCGTCCCCGGGCCCGCCTCGGTCCCGTGACCGGTTGACTTATCCGAAGCGGCCCGAGATGTAGTCCTCGGTCGCCTGGACAGACGGGTTGGAGAAGATCCGCTCCGTCTCGTCTATCTCGATCAGCTTGCCCGGCTGGCCCACGGCCGCCAGGTTGAAGAACGCCGTGCGGTCCGAGACGCGCGCCGCCTGCTGCATGTTGTGCGTCACGATGACGATCGTGAAGCGTTCCTTCAGCTCGCCGATCAGGTCCTCGATCGCCAGCGTGGAGATCGGGTCCAGCGCCGAGCACGGCTCGTCCATCAGCAGCACGTCCGGCTCGACCGCGATCGCGCGGGCGATGCACAGACGCTGCTGCTGACCGCCGGAGAGGCCCGAGCCCGGCTTGTTCAGGCGGTCCTTGACCTCGTTCCAGAGGTTCGCGCCGCGCAGCGACTTCTCGACGATGTCGTTGAGCTGGCTCTTCTTGTAGTTGCCGTTCAGCCGCAGGCCCGCCGCGACATTGTCGTAGATCGACATCGTCGGGAAGGGGTTGGGCCGCTGGAAGACCATGCCGACCGTACGGCGTACGGCGACGGGGTCGACCCCGGACGCGTACAGGTTCTCGTCGTCCAGCAGCACCTTGCCCTCGACACGGCCGCCGGGGGTGACCTCGTGCATGCGGTTCAGGGTGCGCAGGAACGTGGACTTGCCGCAGCCGGACGGGCCGATGAAGGCGGTCACGGAGCGGGGCTCCACGGTCATCGAGATGTCCTCGATCGCCTTGTGGGAGCCGTAGTAGGCGGTCAGGCCGCTGACGTCGATTCGCTTGGCCATTCAAATCACTTCCAGATGGCCTTAGCGGCCGGTCTTCGGGGCCTTCCAGCGGGCGATGCCGCGGGCCACCAGGTTGAGGAGCATGACGAAGGCGATCAGTACGAGGGCGCCGGCCCAGGCACGCGCGATGGAGGCGTCGGTGCCGACGGCGTACTGCTCGTACACATACAGCGGCAGGGACGCCTGAGCGCCTTCGAAGGGGTTCGGGTTGATCAGCTTGGTGCCGAAGACGAGCAGCAGCACGGGAGCCGTCTCACCGGTGATGCGGGCGACCGCGAGCATGACGCCCGTGGTGATGCCGCCGATCGCGGTGGGGAGCACCACCTTGAGGATAGTCCGCCACTTGGGGACGCCCAGTGCGAGCGACGCCTCGCGCAGCTCGTTCGGGACGAGCTTGAGCATCTCCTCGGTGGAGCGGACCACGACCGGCATCATCAGGATGGCGAGCGCCAGCGAGCCGGCGAATCCGGAGGGCCCGAAGCCCAGCATCAGATTCCAGGTGGCGAGGATGAACAGACCCGCGACGATCGACGGGATGCCCGTCATGACGTCGACGAAGAACGTGATGGCCTTGGCCAGCGTCCCGCCGCCGTACTCGACCAGGTAGATCGCGGTCAGCAGGCCGATCGGCGCGGCGATCAGGGCGGCGAGGGCGACCTGCTCGATGGTGCCGAGCAGCGCGTGGTAGAGACCGCCGCCGGGCGCGGCGTCGAGGACGCCGTTCATCGAGTGGGTGAGGAAGTACGGGTCGAGGACCTCGATGCCCTTGCTGATCGTGACCCAGGACAGGGAGAGCAGCGGGACGATCGCCAGGATGAAGGAGACCCAGATGACGCTGGTGGCCACCCGGTCCTTGGCCTGCCGGGCGCCCTCGACCCGGGTCGTGATCACGAAGCTGGCGAGTACGAAGATCATCGCCGCCAGCAGGCCCCACTGCACCTTGCTGTGCCAGCCGGCCGCGAGGCCGATGCCGCAGCCTGCGGCGATCGAGGCGACCGCGATGGCCGGCTGGGCCCAGCGGGGGAGACGGGCGTGCGAGAGGTGGTTGACGCGCTGGACGGCGGCCGGACGGCGTCGGTCCTGGATGGTCTGGCTCATCATGCGTTGGCCCCCGAGTACTCCTTGCGGCGGGCGATGATCATTCGGGCCGCGCCATTGACCAGCAGCGTGATGACGAACAGGACCAGACCGGAGGCGATCAGGGCGTCGCGGCCGAACTCGTCCGCCTCGTTGAACTTGGCGGCGATGTTCTGAGCGAACGTTCCGCCGCCCGGGTCGAGCAGATGCCCGGAGATCAGGAAACTCGGGGAGAGGACGACCGCGACGGCCATGGTCTCGCCGAGCGCGCGGCCGAGGCCGAGCATGGAGGCGCTGATGATGCCGGAGCGGCCGAAGGGCAGCACCGACATGCGGATGACCTCCCAGCGGGTGGCGCCGAGAGCCAGCGCGGCCTCCTCGTGCATCCTGGGCACCTGGAGGAAGACCTCACGGGTCACGTTGGTGATGATCGGCAGGATCATGATCGCCAGCAGGATGCCGACGGTGAAGAGGTTGCGGGCGACGCCCGGGCTGGACTTGTCGAAGATGTACGTCCAGCCCATGTACTGGTCGAGCCACTTGTTGAGGCCGCCCAGATACGGGACGAGGAAGATCGCGCCCCAGAGGCCGTAGATGATCGACGGCACGGCGGCCAGCAGGTCGACGACGTACGCGAGCGGGGCGGCGAGCTTGCGCGGCGCGTAGTGCGAGATGAAAAGCGCGATGCCGACCGCGACCGGCACGGCGATCACCATGGCGATGATCGAGGAGACGACCGTGCCGAAGGCGAGGACGGCGATGCCGAAGACCGGCGGGTCGCCGGCCGGGTTCCACTCGAAGGTGGTGAAGAAGTTGCCCTCGTCCTTCGAGATCGCGAGGGCCGCGCGGTAGGTGAGGAAGGCCGCGATCGCGGCCATGATCACCAGCAGGGTGATGCCGGAGCCGCGGGAGAGGCCCAGGAACACCCGGTCGCCCGGGCGGACCTTGTTCTTGGTCTTGGTGGTCTCTATGGCCGGCCCCTTGGGGGGCGGCACTTCGCTGTGAGCAGTTGTTGCCATCGGTTTTCTCCGGTCTGCGGAGCTGTGCGGCTCCTGGCGGCGGTGCACCGGATGCCGGAGCCGGCCGGTCCCTCACGGGTGTGCGAGGAACCGGCCGGCCCCGGTCGGGGTCAGGACAGGGTGGGGACGATCTCGCGGACCTTGGCCGCGATCTCCGTCGGCAGCGGGGCGTAGCCGGCGTCGGCGAGGACCTTCTGGCCCTCCTCGCTGACGGTGTAGTTCAGGAACGCCTTCAGCGTCGGCAGGGTCTCCGCCTTGTTGCCCTTGTCGCAGGGGATCTCGTAGGTGACCAGGATGATCGGGTAAGCACCCTCGGCCTTGGTGGCGTAGTCGAGCTCCAGGGCCAGGTCGTTGCCGGTGCCCTTGACCTTGGCGGCGGCGATGGCCTTGGAGGCGTTCTCCGTGGTGGCCTCGACGGGCGCGCCGGCGCCGGTGTCGATGCTCACGGTCGGGATGGACTGGGCGGTGGCGTAGGAGAGCTCGAAGTAGCCGATCGAGTTCTCGGCGCCCTTGACGGCCGCCGCGACGCCGGAGGAGCCGTTGGCCGCCTGGCCGCCGGGAGCCAGCCACGACTTCGACTTCGGGTCGTGCTTCCACTCGTTCGGGGCGGCCGTGCTGAGGTACTTGTGCAGGTTCTGCGTGGTGCCGGACTCGTCCGAGCGGTGGAAGGCCTGGATCGCGGTGTCCGGGAGCTTCGCGTCCGGGTTGAGCTTCGCGATGGCCTCGTCGTTCCACTTGGTGATCTTCGAGTCGAAGATCTTGGCGAGGGTCGGGGCGTCGAGGACCAGGTTCTCCACGCCGGGCAGGTTGTAGCCGATGGCGACGGGGCCGCCGACCATCGGGAGGTTGATGCCCTTGCCGTCCTTGCAGACCTTCTGGGACTCGGTGACCTCGTCCGGCTTCAGGGCGGAGTCGGAGCCTGCGAAGGTGACCTGGCCCTGGGTGAACTTGGTGATGCCGCCGCCGGAGCCGATCGCCTGGTAGTTGATCTCCACGCCGGAGCAGGCGGCCTGGAAGTTCTTCACCCACAGGTCCATGGCGTTCTTCTGGGCGCTGGAGCCCGCCGCGAGCAGCTGGCCCTTGGCGTCGCCACAGTCGATGTTCGACGCGGCCGTGGTCTTCTCGCCGCTGTTGCCGCCGGTGCCGCTGCCGCCGGTGTTGTCGTCCGAACCACACGCCGTGAGAACCAGGGCGCCGGAAACGGCGAGGGCGCCAAGCGCGGTCGCGCGAAGTCCGTTCTTGCGCTGAAGCTTCACTTTCGGGTGTTCCTTCCAGGAGCCGCCGTGACGCAGACCGATGTCGGAAACGTATGGCGGCGTGCGTCGGGGTTTGGTGGTGCCGCAGTGCGCTGGTCACCGTGTACGGCTGAAATTAGGCAGATCAGGTGAAGTGGCAAACCGGGGAGAGTGAACGGAAGGTGAACCGTGCTCGGCGGCTGGGTGCTGGTGCCGGGCGGTCGAGGTCATTCGGGGTTCCGTAGCTGTTCCGTGTCCGGCCCGTTATGAGGCTGTTGTGCAGGTGTGGGCGGGCCGGAACGGAAGGGGCTCGGCGACTGCCGTCACGCCGCGGTCAAGTCGTGTCACGCGCCCCCCGGGGGGGCGCCGTCAGGCCGAGCGGAGCGCGTCCAGCAGCGCATCCACCAGTTTTCGGTCACGTGGCTGAGTGAGCCGGTGACGGGCCGCCGCCGGGGGGAGCCAGACGATCTGGTCGACCTCGTGGCCCGCGGCGAAGGAGCCCGTGGTGGCCTCGGCCGCCCAGTACCGGACCTCTTTGGGGCGGCCGGTCGCGACATAGCGGACCGTGGGCAGCCGGGCGCCGGGGACGCAGCGGTGGCCGGTCTCCTCAAGCACCTCGCGCAGTGCGCAGGCCAGGGCGTCCTCGCCGCGCTTCAGCTTCCCCTTCGGATGGGACCAGTCATCGTACTTCGGGCGGTGTACGAGGCAGATCTCGATGCCCTCGCCGACGTACGGGGTGCCCTGGGCGTAGCCGTGCGGGGAACGCCGCCACAGGACGCATCCGGCCGCCAGGACCGTCTCCGTGTCATGGCCCGTCTCCACCTCATGGCCCGTCTCCGCGTCGCGGCCCGTCTCGGGGCGGTGCGTGTTCATGACACCGTGGCCGTGACGGGCGTCCGCAGCCAGACCTGCTGGAACGCGAAGCGGGCGGCCTCCACCTCATGCCGCTGGTCCGCGTGCAGCACCCCCAGCGCATAGGCGGTGGCCGGGGCGATGCGCGGAGTGCGCGCCGCCGTCGCGGCGGCCTCGGCGGCCTCGGCCGCGTCCCGGTGCCGGTCAAGAACCCGGCCCGCCTGGCCCAGCACCGGATCGGCGGCCTGCGGATGCAGCACCTCCCGCGCGTACCGGTGCAGCCGCAGCAGCTGGCGCACCTGATGCCAGGGCGCGTCCTGCGCCTCGCCCGCCGGCGCCGCGGACAGGCCGTGGACCAGCGCTTCCGCGTTGTACGGGTGGGCCGCGCGGGCGAGCGGAAGCACGGCGACCGCGTCCAGCAGCCGCCGCTCGGCGAGCTGCGCGGGACGGATGAGCGCCTCGGCGGCCGACGCTCCGGCCGCAGGGCCGAGCGGCAGCTCGGAGGCGAGGACGGCGACGGCGTCGGCGACCGCGTGGAAACGGGACGAGCCGAGCGCCTGCAGCGCGGCGGAGTGGGCGCGCGTCCGGGCGAGGGTGAGCTGCCGCTCCAGCAGCGCCCCGGCACGGGCGGCGCCGACGGTGAGCGAGCCGGTGCCGGTGGTCGTCCGGCTGGCCTGGGATGCCGGAGCGCTCGTGCGGGACGTGACTCCCGCGCGGCGGGACGATGCGGTCTGCTCCCCGCGGGAGGGATGGTTTTCGGCCGCCGCCGGGGGATCGGCGAGGGGAGGGGCAGGGGGGCGTGTGGCGGAGGCCGCCGGGGGATCGGCCTGGGCCGTGACCACCCTCCGTGCCGTCCGGGTCGTCGGATGGGCCGCCGGAGAGGTCCGCGCCCCCGAGGTGCGGGTGCCGTCGGGTGCTTCGCCGGTGGGTGTTTCAGGTGCGGTGCGCGGTCCGGCGGGGACCTTGCCGGCGGGTGCCTCGCCGGTGGGCGTTTCGGGTGCGGTGCGCGGTCCGGCGGGGACCTTGCCGTCGGGCGCTTCGCCGGTGGGTGTTTCGGGTGCGGTGCGTGGCCTGGCGGGGACCTTGCCGTCGGGTGCCTCGTTGGCGGGTGTTTCGGGTGCGGTGCGTGGTCCGGCGGGCGCTCCGGCAGCGTCGGCCCCCGCGGCCGCGCTCCCGGCGCCGTCCGTGTCGCCGCTCTCCCCCCGGGGCGCCGCTGCCGGGTCCCGTGTGCAGGCCGCGGGGCCTCCGGCGCCCGCGCCGCCCGGGGTCGGCTCCGTGTGGCCCGAGGTCGGCGGGGTCGGCTCCGTGTGGCCCGGGGATGGCGGGGGCAGCTCCGCGCGGGCCGGGGGCAGCGGAACCGCGCCCGAAAGGCGGGACAGGGCGTCCAGCAGCCGGGACAGCCGGGAGGTGCAGGCGTGCTCCTGGGCGAGCGTGGCGGACAGCCAGGAGAGCTCCGCACGCAGCTCGTCCGCCCATACGGGGTCCAGCAGCGGCCGGAACGTGTGCAGCGTCCCGCCGATGCGCCGCGCCGCCATCCGCAGCGTCAGCGCCGCCTGGGCGGTGGCGGCCGTGTCCGAACCGCTCTCGCCGTGCAGCCGCAGGCTGCGCAGAAAATCCCCCGCCTGCGCATGGAGGTACCGGGCAAGGGCCTCGCCGGCCGTGTCCGTCTCCAGGCCCGGGAACCCCGACGGGTCCCCGCCCCCCGTGGAGCGGGGTTCGATCACGGCGGGAGGGTCCTGCCGGGAAACTTCAGGTCTGTGCACGCCGGCGCCTCCGGGCGTCAATGAGCATCTCCTGTACATGCCGCAGCGGCTGGCCGTCGGGGTCCGTGGCGTGCCTGGTCCAGGCTCCGTCCGGGCCGAGGTGCCAGGAGGAGGTGGAGTCGGACATGCCCGTCTCCAGCAGCCGGCTCAGGGCCGCGCGGTGGCCCGGGTCGGTGACCCGGACGAGCGCCTCGATACGGCGGTCGAGGTTGCGGTGCATCATGTCGGCGCTGCCGAACCACACTTCGGGCTCCCCGCCGTTGCCGAAGACGAAGACCCGGGAGTGCTCCAGGAAGCGCCCGAGGACCGAGCGGACCCGGATGTTCTCCGACAGCCCGGTGACCCCGGGGCGTATCGCGCAGATCCCGCGCACCCAGATGTCCACGGGCACGCCCGCCATGGATGCCCGGTACAGGGCGTCGACGACAGCCTCGTCCACCATCGAGTTGACCTTGATGCGTACGGAGGCGGGGCGTCCGGCCCGGTGGTGCGCGATCTCCTTGTTGATGCGGGAGATCAGCCCGTCGCGCAGGGACTTGGGGGCGACCAGCAGCCTGCGGTACGTCTCCCGGCGCGAGTAGCCGGACAGCCGGTTGAACAGGTCCGACAGATCCGCGCCGACCTGCGGGTCCGCGGTGAGCAGCCCCAGGTCCTCGTACAGCCGGGCCGTCTTCGGGTGGTAGTTGCCCGTGCCGACGTGGCTGTACCGGCGCAGCGTTTCGCCCTCCTGCCGGACCACCAGCGACAGCTTGCAGTGCGTCTTCAGCCCGACCAGGCCGTAGACCACATGGCAGCCGGCCTCCTCCAGCTTCCGCGCCCACTTGATGTTGGCCTGCTCGTCGAAGCGGGCCTTGATCTCGACGAGGACCAGGACCTGCTTGCCGGACTCGGCGGCGTCTATCAGCGCGTCCACGATCGGGGACTTGCCGGAGGTGCGGTACAGCGTCTGCTTGATCGCCAGTACGTCCGGGTCGGCCGCGGCCTGCTCCAGGAAGGCCTGCACGGAGGTGGAGAAGGAGTCGTACGGGTGGTGCAGCAGGACGTCCCGCTCGCGCAGCGCCATAAAGATGTCGGGGGCGGAGGCGGACTCCACCTCGGCGAGGTCGCGGTGGGTGCCGGCGATGAACTTCGGGTACTTCAGTTCGGGCCGGTCCAGCGCGGCGATCCCGAACAGCCCGGTGAGGTCCAGCGGGCCCGGCAGCGGATAGACCTCGGACTCGGAGATCTTCAGCTCGCGGACCAGCAGGTCCAGGACGTACGGGTCGATGGACTCCTCGACCTCCAGCCGCACCGGCGGGCCGAAGCGGCGGCGCAGCAGCTCCTTCTCCAGGGCCTGGAGCAGGTTCTCGGCGTCGTCCTCCTCGACCTCCAGGTCCTCGTTCCTGGTCACCCGGAACATATGGTGCGCGAGCACCTCCATGCCGGGGAACAGCTCCTCCAGATGCGCGGCGATCACGTCCTCCAGCGGGACGTACCGCTGCGGGGAGGCCTCCAGGAAGCGGGAGAGCAGCGGCGGGACCTTCACCCGGGCGAAGTGGCGGTGGCCGCTGACCGGGTTGCGGACGACGACCGCGAGGTTGAGCGAGAGGCCGGAGATATACGGGAACGGGTGCGCGGGGTCCACGGCCAGCGGGGTGAGGACCGGGAAGATCTGCTGGCGGAACAGCGTGAACAGACGCGCCTGCTCCTTCTCGCTGAGCTCCGGCCAGCGGATGATGTGGATGCCCTCGTCGGCCAGGGCGGGGGCCACGTCCTGCTGGTAGGCGGCGGCGTGCCGGGCCATGAGCTCGCGCGAGCGGGTCCAGATCAGGTCGAGGACCTCGCGGGGCTGCAGCCCTGAGGCCGAACGGGTGGCGACTCCGGTCGCGATGCGGCGCTTCAGCCCGGCGACGCGGACCATGAAGAACTCGTCCAGGTTGGACGCGAAGATCGCGAGGAAGTTCGCCCGCTCCAGCAGCGGGGTGTTCGGGTCCTCGGCGAGCTCCAGCACCCGCTCGTTGAAGGCGAGCCAGCTCCGCTCGCGGTCCAGGAACCGGCCTTCCGGCAGGTCGCCGCTGTGCTTGGCAGCCGGCCCGTTCCCGTTGCTGACCTCGTATCCGTCCAGGTCGGCGTCGATGTCGGGCTCCAGGTCGGAGACCGTGGCGGCGGTGGCGTGCGGACGGTGCGCGGCGATCGAACCGACGGACGGCTGCGGCGGCTGGGACTGCTGGACCGGGACCTCGGCGGGCTGCTGGCTCATGAACCCATTGTTCCGCGCCGGGGGCGGCTCAGGCGCGTCGGAGGGGGCCGACGTGAGGTGATTTCTCCCGTTGGGGGAGGCGGGCACGGCGGGCTGCATTGAGTGAGGGTCGCAAGGGAGGCTGAATGGCCGGTAACGACGACATGACGTCCTGGCAGCGCGGGGCCCGGTCTACGAGGGCGGATCCGTCCCTCAGGCTCCCTGGACCCGCACGCCCCCGGGGGGTGGGGGTGGTCGGGGACCCAGCGGCGGCGGCCCCTGCACGGCCCGCCGGAACCGAGCGGGTCCGGTTCTCCACAGGCTGCGGGCTCGCCCCGCGCGGGGCCAGGCCGCGGGGTCGCCCCGCGCGGGCCCCGCAGGCCGTGGGCTCGCAGTCCAGGCCGCGGCCTCGTCCCGCGCGGTCCCCGCAGGCCGTGGCCTCGCGGCCCGGGCCGTGGGCTCGTCCCGCCCGGTCCCCGCAGGCCGTGGGCTCGTCCCGCGCGGGGCCGGGATCGGCGGGGCCAGGATCGGCGGGGGCTGTGACGGCCCGGGGCCCCAGGGGCTGCCGGCGGCCCTGGCCCAGGGGCTCAGGTGGCCGCCCTGGCCCCCAGGGGATCAGGTCTCCGTGCGGTACATCAGGTCCACCTCGTGCGTGGTGAAGCCGAGCCGCTCGTAGACCGTCAGCGCGGCCGTGTTGTCCGCGTCGACGTACAGCATCGCGGCGGGCATGCCCTGGGCGGCCAGATGTCGCAGGCCCAGGCTGGTGAGGGCCAGGCCGAGGCCGCCGCCCTGGGCCTCGGGCAGCACGCCGATCACGTACACCTCGCCGAGCTGCTCCTCGGCGTGGACCTTCGTCCAGTGGAATCCGATCAGCTCCCCCTCCCGCTCCGCGAGGAAGAAGCCCTTGGGGTCAAACCAGGGCTCGGCCTTGCGGTCGTCCAGGTCGCGCTGGGTCAGCGAGCCCTGCTCGGGGTGGTGGGCGAAGGCGCGGGCGTTCACCGAGAGCCAGGCGGCGTCGTCCTCGCCGGGCACGAAGGTGCGGACGGTCACGCCGGGCGGGTAGACCGGCTCGGGGATGTCCATGGGGGTCAACGGCCGCCGCAGCTGCCGCAGTTCGCGGAAGAGGGTGAGGCCGAGGACCTGTGACAGATGGCGGGCGGCCGATTTCCCGCCGTGTGCCCAGACGCGCAGCCGCTTGCCGGATGCCCCGAGCAGCGCGGTGCCGAGCGCCCGCCCGTGCCCGCGTCCCCGGTGCGCCGGGTGCACGACCAGTTCGGCGGCCGGGGCCTCGACCGGGTCGGTGTCCTCCAGCTGTGCGTATCCCCGCAGCTCGCCTTCGACGGTGAGCAGGAAGTGCCGTACGCCTTCCCGCTTTCCGCCCCGCAGCTGCAGCCGGCCCTGCTCGGAGACGGCCTGCATGCCGTCTGCCCGGGCGGACTCGCGGAGCAGCTCGAGGACTGCCTCGGCCTGCTCGGGCGTCAGCTCGTCGAGCGTCTGGATCTGTCGGCCCGGCTCCGGAATGACTGCGTCAATGGTCATGCATCGAGAGTACGGCGGAGATCTCGCAACCTGGATGTAACCCTTACCCCCTGTTGCGCTACGCGCGTTGACTCTAGGCTGCCGCTCGCAGCCTTCACGCCACGCTGAACTGACAAGGGGACAGATGTCAGCGACAACTCCACACAGCCGCGCCCACCGGCGGTCGCGGCGCACGCGGCGGACGCTGGCCGTCGCCGCCGGGATCGCCACCGTCGGGGCGCTCGTCGCCGCCGTGCCGGCAGGTGCGCACGACCGGGGCCAGGACGGCGACCGCGGCCGGGACCGCGACCGCGGTCACTACGGGAACTGGCAGCGCTCTCGCACGGTCGATGTGCAACTGCTGTCCTTCAACGATCTGCACGGGCACCTCGAGCCGCCGTCCGGCTCCTCCGGCACGGTCAAGGAGACGCAGCCGGACGGGACGGTGACGTCCGTACCGGCAGGCGGGATCGAGTATCTGGCCGCCTCGCTGCGCGAGGCCCGCGGGAAGAATCGTTACTCCGTCACCGCGGCCGCGGGCGACATGGTCGGCGCGAGCCCGCTGATCTCCGGCCTCTTCCATGACGAGCCCACCATCGAGGCGCTCAACAAGCTGGACCTCGATGTGGCGGGCGTGGGCAACCACGAGTTCGACGAGGGCGCGACCGAGCTGGCCCGGCTGCAGAAGGGCGGCTGCCACCCGGTCGACGGCTGCTTCGAGGAGGGGAAGACCTTCAAGGGCGCGGACTTCCCGTACCTCGCGGCCAACGTCACGAACGAGAAGACCGGCAAGCCGATCCTCAAGCCGTACACCGTCTGGAAGAAGGGCGGCGTCAAGATCGGCTTCATCGGGGTGACCCTGGAGGGCACTCCGGACATCGTCAGTGCGAACGGCATCAAGGGCCTGAAGTTCCACGACGAGATCGAGACGATCAACAAGTACGCCCGTGAGCTGGACCGCCAGGGCGTGAAGTCGATCGTCGCGCTGATCCACGAGGGCGGCTCGCCCGCCTCGTCGTCGTACAACTACGACTGCGACTCGCCCGGCGCCGGCGACGGCATCTCCGGCCCGATCGCAGACATCGCCAAGGGCATCACCCCAAAGGTGGACGCGCTGGTCACCGGGCACACCCACCAGGCGTACGTGTGCACCATCCCGGACCCGGCCGGCAAGCCGCGCCTGGTCACCTCGGCGGCCTCGTACGGCAGGCTCTACACGGAGACCACCCTCACCTACGACCGCCGCACCAAGGACATCGTGCGCACGGCGGTGAAGACGGACAAGTGGCGGCAGGCGAAGCTGCCGAAGTGGCTGCCGTGGTGGTGGGTGCAGCAGCATGCGCAGGGGAAGAACCCGACGGCCGCCAACCATGTCGTCCGCCGGGACCAGACCCCCGCCTCCGACATGACACGGCTGATCAAGCGCTGGAACGAGCTCGCGGTGCCGATCGCGAGCCGCCCGCAGGGCCATATCTCCGCGGACATCAACGGCCGTGGCGCGACCACGCCGGAGAAGCCGCTCGGCGATCTGATCGCGGACGCCCAACTCGAGGGGCTCGCTCCGGCCGACAAGGGCGGAGCCCAGCTGGCGCTGATGAACCCCGGCGGCATCCGCGCCGATCTGGTCCACAAGGCCTCGGGTGACGAGGGCGACGGTGTGGTGACCTACGGCGAGGCGTACACCGTGCAGCCGTTCACCAATATGATGAACGTCGTCGATCTGACCGGCGCTCAGCTGATCACCGCCCTCCAGCAGCAGGTCAGCGGCTCCAACGAGGAGTCCCCGAAGATCCTTCAGGTCTCGGAGGGCTTCACGTACACCCTGGATCTGACCAAGTCGGGCGCCGATCGGATCGTCGTCGACTCGGTGAAGCTGAACGGTGAGGCGATCGACCCGTCGAAGACCTACCGGGTCGCCATGAACGAGTTCCTGGCGGGTGGCGGCGACGGCTTCACCGTCTTCAAGGAGCACACGAACAAGCTGGTCGGCGTCTCCGACCTGGAGATGTTCAACGCGTATCTGGCGGCGCACTCGTCGCCGGAGCAGCCGCTGGACCCGCCGGCGGGCGGCCGGATCACGGTCATCGAGTAAGACGGCTCAAAGCAAACGGCTCAGGGGGCGTCGGACCGCACGGTCCGACGCCCCCTCTTTGCGTGTGACCGTCGGCTGCACGGAGTGCCGAAGTCGCCTGCACCTCGGAGTACGAGGGCGCACTGAGGTCCGTCGACCGGCCGTCGCGGATGTCGGTCGCGGTGGTCACGGCCGCCGCCAGAGCTCTGCGGTAAAGCAGCGAACCGAGACTGATCCTGCGCACGCCCAGCGCGGCCAACTCGGCAAGGTCCGGGCCGGTCGGTGTGTACAGGATGTTCAGCGGCACGACGAGGGTCCCCATCAGGGCGGCGATCCCGTCCGGATCCGACAGGCCCGGCACGAACACCCCGTCTGCCCCGGCCTGTTCGTAGACCGCGAGGCGCTCTGCGGTCTTCTCCTCCTGGCATCCGAGCCAGTGGGTGTCGGTACGGGCGTTCACGAACAGTGCGGGTACGGAGGCTTTGACGGCAGCGATCTTCGCGGCATGCAGCTCGACGGAAGCGAGGGTGCCGTCCGAGCGGCCGTCTTCAAGGTTGATCCCCGCCGCGCCGGCGTCGTACAGCCGTCGCGCCAGCTCGGCCACCTCCTTCGGGTCGTCACTGAAACCGCCTTCGGCGTCGACGGTGAACAGGAAAGTGCCCCGCCCGAGTCGGCGGGCCAGCGCCACGGTCGCCGCTGCGGTGGCGGCCGCTCCGTCCGGCAGGCCGAGGGCCGCGGCCACGCCCAGGCTGGTGGTGCCGATCGCGTTGAAGCCCTGGACCGCCAGGGCGGCGGCGGAGGCGTAGTCCCAGGCGTTGGGCAACAACAGCGGGGCGGCCTGATGGTGCAGATCGGCGAATGCGGTCAGCGGTCGCTGGAGGAGGCCGTCGGCCAGGGCGAGAGCGTGGGCCCGGCCGGGGCAGACCCTGGGCGGGGCGCCGAAAGTGAGCGGTACGGGATGCGCACTCTGTGCGGCTGCCAGATCCAAGAGCACCACATCGCCAGCGGCGATGTCCCGTCCGGCGACGCGGGTGGCACGGGCGGCGATGCGACGCATGGTTCGCACCGGTGGAGTCTCCCGGAGCACCCGCGCCAGCGGTACGTCACCGCCGGCCGCGGCATCGACCAGTGCCGCCGTTGCCGCGCACGCCTGCACCAGCAGACCGATGCGGTTGGCGGCGGCCTCCAAAGCGGACTCGTCCGCGTCCTCTGGCGCCAGCAGCGCCACCAGCCGGGCCACGGCCTCGTCCGCGGCCGGGTCCGCACCCCCGAAGTAGGCCCCGGCCACGATGCTCACCGCCTCCGCGACCTCTCTGGACTCCGGCATCTCCAGGGCCTCGGCGAGGGCATGAACCAGCCGCACCTGGACCTCCCCGTCAGCGCCGGCCGTCGCCGCGCTCCGCAGCGCGGCGGGCTCCAGCCGGGCGAGTTCGGTCTCCACGAAGGCTCTGCGGCGCCGATGCGGCTCACCGGAACTGAACCGGGCCACGGTGGCCCGCAGCCACGCGACACTCGCCCCCACGGGACCGCGGTCCGCTGTCGGCAGCTCGGGGACCAGCGCCGGGTCGGCAAGCGCCGCGCGCACGTCCGTATGACGGTTGAATTCATGCATCGTGTGCGTCATGGCCCTGACGCTAGGTGCGGAACGGTTCGGCGCTGCCCGAACCGTCCCTGCGGCATCATGGCGGCATGCCTTCGCTCGCCGAGACCGCCGGCCTGTTCGCCGACCGCACCAGGTCGGTCTTCTGCCAAGCACTGCTTGACGGACGTGCCTGGACGGCAGGCGAGCTCGCCCGGTATGCGGGAGTGCGACCCTCCACCGCCAGCGAGCAGCTTTCCCGCCTCATCGAGGGGGGAGTGCTGACCGAGGAACGCCAAGGCCGGCACCGCTACGTCCGGCTGGCAGGGCCGGAGGCTGCCGCCCTCGTCGAGGCCCTCGCCTCGTACGCCCCGGACACTCCGCGTCCGCAGAATCTGCGCGAATCGGTGCGGCTCAGCGCCGAAGCCCGCGCCCGCACCTGCTACGACCACCTGGCGGGGCAGCTGGGCGTGACCCTGGCAGACGCAATGATCGCCCGAGGGCTGGTTTCTGCCGACTCCGGGCTCGCCGTCACCGCGGCAGGCCGGGCATGGCTGGCCGATGCCCTGGGATACGAGCAGCCCCCAGGCGCCCGGCGCCCCTTGGTACGGAACTGCCTGGACTGGACGGAGCGTCGACCACATTTCGCCGGAGCGCTGGGCGCGACCCTGTGCGCCACGGCATTGCAGCGGCAGTGGCTGCGGCGGGTCGGCTCCGGACGCGCGGTAGAGGTGACGCCGCAGGGCGTCGAGGCGTTCCGTGACCTGCTGGCGGTGACGGTCTAGGCACGGCGCCGGGGTGCCGATCCTGGCCGAGCAGGGGCTACGCCTGCAGGTAACGGGGCACGCCGGTCCGCTCGGCGAGTGCGGTGAGCATCGCGAGTGGCGGGTCGACCTTCGCTGCGGGTGAGCAGGCCCGTGCCGGATTCCGGCGGCGCACGGTCCTGCCGTTCTTGATGTGCACGCGCCATACTCCGCACCATGGGCATGGACATGCACATAGATCGACGGAGCTTCCTCGCCGGTGTCGGGGCCACGACCGCCGCCCTGACCGCCACCACCCTGATCGGCGCGCCCTTCGCGTCGGCCGCCGCACCGCCGCGACGCGTTCGGACTCTGACCACCCGGGACTGGATGGCGGGCCACGGCGACGCCACCGCCCTCCACACGCTGACCGTCCCCGGCACCCATGACTCCGCCGCGCGCCACGGCGGGCCGTGGGCCGAGTGCCAGAACACGACCATCGCGCAGCAGCTCGACGGCGGCATCCGGTTCCTCGACATCCGCTGCCGCGCCATCGACGGCTCCTTCGCCATCCACCACGGCGCGGCCTTCCAGCACATGATGTTCGGCGACGTCCTGATCGCCTGCCGCGACTTCCTGCGGGCGCATCCGTCGGAGACCGTGCTCATGCGCGTCAAGCAGGAGTACTCGAACGAGAGCGACGCCGTCTTCCGCGCCGTCTTCGACGACTACCTGGACCGGCGCGGCTGGCGCGGACTGTTCCGCATCGGCTCGGGGCTGCCCGCGCTGGGCGAGGCCCGCGGCCGGGTGGTGCTGCTCGCCGACAACGGCGGACTGCCCGGCGTACGGTACGGGGACGGCGCGCTGTTCGACATCCAGGACGACTACATGGCCGAACCCTGGGCCAAGTACCCGAAGATCGAAGCGCACTTCCGCAAGGCCGTGCGGCAGCCGGGCAGGCTGTACGTCAACTACGTCAGCACCTCGGCGTATCTGCCGCCCCGCTGGAACTCCGACCGCCTCAACCCGCGCGTCCACTCCTTCCTCGACGGCGCGGAGGCGGCCGGCTGGACGGGGCTCGGCGTCGTCCCCATGGACTACCCCAACACGAGTGCGGGTCTGGTCGAGTCGCTGATCCGCCACAACTGACCTCCCTCCTGCTGCGGGGGAGGGACCGCGCGGGCTGCCGCCCCGCGGTCCCGGAGAGGCGGCGGCCGGGTCCCGGAGAGGCGGCGGCCGGGTCCCGGAGAGGTGGCGGCTTCGCACGGCAGCCCGGAGCGCCATCGCCCGGAGGGCCCCCTACGGGGTGTCCGGCGGCGGGGTCGGGGCCCCGGGGATGCGGATAGAGGCGCGCGTGCCCCCGCCCTCCGCGCGGGTGAGGGCGATCTCCCCGCCCGCCTGGTGCACCGTACGGGCCACGATCGACAGACCGAGACCGGAGCCGGGCAGCGAGCGGGCGGACGGAGAACGCCAGAACCGCTCGAAGACGTGCGGCAGTTCGTCCTCCGGGATGCCGGGGCCGTGGTCCCGCACCGTCAGCTTGCCGTCCGCGAGCCGCACCTCGACCGTGCCACCGGGCGGGGAGAACTTCACCGCGTTGTCCAGCACATTGACCACGGCCCGTTCCAGCGCGGCCGGCTCCGCCCGCACGTACCAGGGCTGCAGCTCCGCCTCGAAGACCAGCTCGGGGCCGCGCAGCCGGGCCCGCTTCAGCGCAGTGCCGGCGATCTCGTGCAGTCCGACCACCCTCAGCGGACCAGGCACGGCGGCGTCGGGCCTGGACAGTTCCTGGAGGTCGCCGATGAGCGCGGCCAGCTCCGTCATCTGCGCTTTCACCGAGGCCATCAGCGCGGTGCGGTCGGCGGCCGGGATGGCCCGGCCCGTCTCCTCGCTGCGGGCCAGCAGCTCGATGTTCGTACGCAGGGAGGTCAGCGGGGTCCGCAGCTCATGGCCGGCGTCCGCGATGAGCTGCGACTGGCGGTCCCGGGAGGACGCCAGCGCGGCGGTCATCGAGTTGAAGGAGCGGGACAGCCGGGCGATCTCGTCCTCGCCCTCGACGGGGATGCGGACGGTCAGATCCTCGGTGCGGGCGATGTGCTCGACCGCGCCGGTGAGCCGGTCGACGGGCTTCAGCCCGGTGCGGGCCACCCACAGGCCCGCCGCGCCCGCGCCGACGACGCCGACGCCGGCGACGACGCTCAGCAGGACTGCCAGCTGGTCGAGCGAGGCGTCGATCTCCGTGAGGGGGCGGGAGACGGAGACGGCGACCGGGCCCCGGGCGCCGAGCGGGATGCGCTCGGTGTGGACGCGTACCGGCACACCGCCGTCCGTGGTGCTGTTGTGCAGCGAGCTCTCCAGCGCGCCCGCGGCGACGGCGACGTCCTCCTCCTGCACCTTGACCGGCTGCTGGTAAGGGGCGACGCAGCGCCGGCCGTCCGGCCAGACGACCTGGATGTACGCGAAGCCGGGCGAGGCCTCCTCCGCCCGGCTGGAGTTGCACGCGGCGATGGCGGAGCGCACCGTGCCCGCCGGTGCGCTGGTGTTCTCCAGAGAGGTGTCGAGCTCGTTGTGCAGTTGGGCGCGGGTCGCCAGCCAGCAGGCGACCGACACCGCCGCGACGGCGACCGCGACCGCCGTGGCGACCAGCAGCGCAAGCCGGGAGCGCAGCGGCAGTGCGCGGAAGCGCCGGACGGGACCGGTCACTCGGCGGCCGACCCCTCGCGCAGGGCGTAGCCCACCCCGCGCACCGTGTGCACCAGGCGCGGCTCGCCCGCCGCCTCCGTCTTGCGGCGCAGATACATCACATACACGTCCAGCGAGTTGGAGCTCGGCTCGAAGTCGAAGCCCCAGACCGACTTGAGGATCTGCTCCCTGGTCAGGACCTGGCGCGGATGCGCCAGAAACAGCTCCAGCAGGGTGAACTCCGTGCGGGTCAGCTCGACCCGTCGCGTGCCGCGGACGACCTCCCTGGTCGCCAGGTCCATCCGCAGATCGGCGAAGGACAGGACGTCGTCGTCCGGTGCCGTGCCCGTGTCCGCGGCGTAGGAGCTGCGGCGCAGCAGGGCGCGGATACGGGCGAACAGCTCGTCCAGCTCGAACGGCTTGACCAGATAGTCGTCCGCGCCCGCGTCGAGTCCGGTGACCCGGTCGCCGACGGTGTCGCGAGCCGTGAGCATCAGGATCGGCACCCGCGAGCCGGACGAGCGCAGCCTGCGGGCCGCGGTCAGCCCGTCCATGCGGGGCATCTGGATGTCGAGGACGACCAGGTCGGGTGCGTACGACTCCGCCCGTGCGAGGGCGTCGACGCCGTCGGCGGCGACCTCGGTGTCGTACCCCTCGAAGGCAAGGCTGCGCTGGAGGGCTTCGCGTACGGCGGGCTCGTCGTCGACGATCAGGATGCGCCCGCCTTCACCGGTAGCAGTCATGCCCTCAGCCTCGCACGCCGTCCCGGCCGGTCAGGTGGAAGATCCGGAGCGGAGGGCGTCCAGGTCGGCCTTGACGTCGTTGACGGGGATGGCGAAGCCGAGGCCGACGCTGCCCGCGGTGGAGCCGGTCGCGGCGCTGGGCGAGTACATGGCGGAGTTGATCCCGATGACCTCGCCGTTCATGTTGATCAGCGCGCCGCCGGAGTTGCCGGGGTTGAGGGAGGCGTCGGTCTGGATGGCCTGGTACGTCGTCTTCGACGAGCCGGTGTCTCCGTTGAACTGCCGCCCGCCGTACTCGAACGGCCAGCCGCGCTGCCCGCCCTGGCCCTGACCGTAACCCTGACCATGGTCCTGCTCCCGGGAGACGGTGACGTCCCGGTCGAGCGCGGAGACGATGCCGCTGGTCACGGTGCCGGTCAGCCCCTCGGGGGAGCCGATCGCCACGACCTCGTCGCCGACCTGGAGCCTGTCGGAGTCGCCCAGCGCCGCCGCCTTGAGGCCTCCGGCCCCCTCCAACTTGATCAGCGCGAGGTCCTTGGCGGAGTCCGTGCCGACGATCTCGGCGTCGTAGGTCCTGCCGTCGTCGAGCCGGACCTGGATCGAGGAGGCCCCGGCCACGACGTGGTTGTTGGTGACGATCTCGCCGTCCTCGGTGATGATCACCCCGGAGCCGGTCGACTGTCCGCTCCCGGAGCTCGCGCTGATCTCCACGATGCTCGGCGACACGGCCTGGGCCACCCCGGCGACGGTGCCCTTGCTGCTCTGCGACACATTGGTCCCGGCCACCGCGTTTCCGCCGGTCCCGTCGCCGCTGCCGCCGGCCAGCCCCTGCACCAGCGCGGACGCCCCGCCGCCGATGCCGGCCGCGACGATCGCCACGGCCGCGAACAGCGCCACGGGCTGCTTGGCCCGCGCC